>PHAE01000047.1 GCA_002840285.1 Firmicutes bacterium HGW-Firmicutes-11 | reverse complement strand
GCAGTTTTCAGCGGCTGTGGAAGCGGGGTTCCCAACGCCTGTTGCAGCACACCTGCATTGGACGGAGCGCAACCTTCGAGCCGACTCCCGACGTCCGCTGCTTTCGACAGCGCCAGCGTGATCTCCTGAAGGCCCTTCACAGCAAACACGCTGTAAAACCTCGCCCATATCAGAAGTCCTGCAAAGAGGGGCAGAAAGGCCCCGGCCAGGATCAGCGGATGGATCGTTCGCAGCGCTTCAAAAGAGAATACATTCATGGGCAGAATACCTCCGGGATGCTGGGAATCGTAGAATAAGAGCATAATAATTACGCCTTATATTATAGCAGAAAACCCGTACACCGCAAAATTTTTTTATGTTTCAATTCCAACGTTACTTTAATGTACAATTTTATTTTTGAAATTTTAAAAAAATATGTCTATAATTTTAAAACCATGGTATAATCTATTCACAAAAGCCGATATAGCTATTTATCAGGGGGGCTTCGGCCACAAAAAATGAAATGGAGGAAATCAAATGTACAACATGATTGAAAAATCAAAGAAGAACATGAAGAACCGCAAGGGCTTCACGCTCATCGAACTCATCGTCGTTATCGTTATTATTGGTATTTTGGCAGCTATTATCATTCCGAGGTTGAGTGGGTTTACTGATACTGCAACTAATAAGGCAAATTTGGCATCAGCTCGCACTGTTTACTCAGCAGCCGCAGTATCCGAGGCTGCAAGCAAGGGTGCTGTGTACGAAATCGCCGACTTAGTTGATAAAGGGTTTCTTGAAACGGATCCCGGAGCAGGATTTGATGTGACTTATAATACAACTGGTATTGCTGTCACCTACCCATTAGCGGATGGTGGTACTGACACATATCCCGAATAGAATTGATTTATGTAAGGTGTAACACACCATGACAATGAAGTTCAAATAACGGTGTCAGACACAAGGAATAACGGTGTCAGACACCAAATGCAACGAGTGTACAGAGAATCATCGAATTGCAATGGTTTGAGAGGTTGAAGTTGAAATAGGTGCCAGACACCATATACAACAAATGCAACAAAAGTAGTTCACATATGTGACAAGGAGCAGAGGTGGACTCTGCTCCTTACTCTTTTCAGAATTATGGGGTTTGGAAGATGGAGAATCGTTCCATAAAAAAATGGCGGCAAAGAAAAAACCAGGGTTTTACTTTGATCGAACTCATCGTCGTCATCGTCATCATCGGGATTTTGGCCGGTATTATACTTGCCGCTTTCAAGGGCTTGCCGGACCGGGCATCTAACAGCGCCAATCTGGCGATTGCGAGAACCATTTTTTCCACCGCAGCCGCCTCGGAGGCCACAAGCCCGGGGGCACATTATTCTGTGAGTCAGCTCGCAGACAACGGCTTGCTGGAATCGGATCCAGGTTCTGGCTTTATACTAAACTATGGTACAGACGGAATACAGGTAACCTATCCCGTCAAACCGGGTATCACAAAAACCTATCCGGAATAGAGGCGAGCGGAGGTATCCTCCGCTCTACTTTTTTATTCCGTTCTTCATTTTATCCAAGCTTTTCTGCTTGATTCTAGAGACTTGCTTTTGCGTCAGCCCCAGTTCCTTTGCCACTTCTTCCTGGGTCATTCCCTTTTGGAAGAGAAGCTCAATTACGTCCTTCTGGATAGCGGTAAGTCGGTACATCAATTTGCTGATAAGAAGTTTGTCTTCGATAGGAAGTGTGAAGCTTTCCATCTCCTTTGCTTTTATGCTGGACAACTCCATATGCCCAAGATGCACCAAGCCGGCGCTCATGACAGGCAAGATGGCGTTGGGTTGCAGGTTTAACTTAATCGCTAGCTCGTCTGCAGAAATCGGTTCTTCTTTAGCGTCGAGTGAGTCAAGGATGATTTTATCCATCCGCTCGCGATAGCTTTCCAAATAGCCGGGATAATAATACCGGCTCTCCCGTCTGACGTAGTGACGAATCTCACCGATGATACAGTGAGATGCATAGGTCACGAATTTCGTACCAATATCCGAATTAAAGTTTTGAATCCCCTTCAACAGGCCTTCGTAGCCAGATTGGCAGAGATCTTCAA
This sequence comes from Firmicutes bacterium HGW-Firmicutes-11, assembly GCA_002840285.1. Lineage (GTDB taxonomy): Bacteria > Bacillota > Clostridia > Peptostreptococcales > Anaerovoracaceae > PHAE01. The sequence continues at coordinate 6,061 of PHAE01000047.1, read as the reverse complement.
AAGAGTAACCGCCACCGTATAGCTTAGCATAGTGAAATACAAGCCCTTGGCAGGCTTGTATTAATGTATCCATTGCCGCATTCGAGGGATTATCTCTCCATTCCACAAACGCAGATTCGATTGTTTGATATTGGTTGGCCACAAATGCACCTCTTGCCGATGCTAATAGCTGGTGTAATAGACCGCTTCATATTTGGAGTAAACACTTATATCACTCATAGGGCCGTTTTGAAGAAGAATGTTTTCCACGAGGTACTTGTCTGCGGTTTCAAATTCAACAGCCCAATAATCAATACTTAAAATCTTGGCAGTATCATCCATCGCTTTGAATTCCATGCCTAACTCTTTCACCGGATATCCTATCATAGTCTCGTCTTCGAAACTTGAGGTTGCAGAGTTGTAAATGCTCTGAAATACTGCATTTTCCGTTGCTGATACTACATCTACATAGATTTTAATCCCTCCATCGGTGAGATTACTCACGGGGAGATCCGAGGCATCATCCAATAGAGTTACATACTCTGCTGTTCCCAGTTCTATCGTAAGCTGATCAGCAACAAGTCGAAAATTTTCTTGTGCACTAACCTGATCTGATGTTGTCTGATAATACTTTGTTACTATGTCAAAGATATAGTAACCCGTCGTTACCATTAAAACGACTAGAACCATAACGATAATAATTTCAACAAGCGTGAATCCCTGATTGCGTCTTCTTCCGGTTTTCATATATCAGTCCTCCGGAACAAAGGATTTCATCTCCGCATCACTTAAAACACCCGAGGACGATGTTGTCACGAAAGAACCGTCAATGGTTGCAGTTTTTGTGCCGTCACCGTTGAATGTCACCACAGCTTGGGTCGGTGATCCAGAGGTCACCACGATGAGTTCTTGGTTCATCACGGTTCCTGCACTACTTGTTTGTCTGGTATTGTCAGCCGAACGCATTGAAAGCAAGAGACTCGACGTCAGCACAAGCATCGCCATTGCTGCCACGATGCCAAGCAAGGCGATGCTGACAATGACTTCAACTAGCGTCATGCCACTGTTGCTACTCTTCCTCTTTGGTTCCAATTCACATCTCATGTGTGTCACCTTTACTTAAGCTATGCAATTAAATCCTGTTATTCTTTCAGCCATTTCCCGCTGAAATAAGGACTGTAATTGTAGATTGTCTGTTCTGTGTCTTCCCCATCGTTGGTCTCAGTCGTCCGGTTAAAAAGGGTATTTTTTCCTTGCTTAGTCGGTACGTACTTAATGTCTGCATTGTTATTGATTTTGATCGACTTTGCTATAATTGCGCCTTTGAAAACGCCCTGGCCATTCCCTTCTCCGCCGACATTGTTCTTGAAATCGAGGTCGGAATTTGGTGCATAGATATAAAGATTACTTCCATAGATGTTATTTTTAGTGAAATTGGTTGCATCTCCTTCAAAAATCAAATAGATGTCAGCCCCCCCTGTGGACTTAAATGTAACATTATTTTTGTCCTGTGCGCTAGACATGCTCCCAATGTAGACAATAAAATCATTGTCACCCGATACTATAAACTCCACCTTATTACTGTCGATGTCCGCATAATTGATGCGCAGAATAACGTCTCCGGAGCCAGTACTGCCGGTATTTACCTGATAGGTGCTATCAAACTTTATCTTGGTTGCGGAAGTATTAGTGTAGTGGGCATTGTTTGCTTGCGTTATTGACTTGTTGTTTCCCGATCCGGAATAGAACGTTATTGTATCGTCTAATGTTTCTATTGCAGGATTTGAAGAAATCAATGTATTGAAGAAATCAATTGGTTCCGGTGGTAGCTCTTCCTCGGTGTCGCGTAACCTGATCGTATATCCGGCGTCCATCTCGATTGCCGATGGGGCTGGCGGAATCCCATATGTTACATTGCCTGTTATTACATGGTTATTATTTCCAACAGTAATGGTATTCTTTGCCCAAAGAGCATCTTCAAACCATCCTTTTGGAAGTGCAGTCGAAACGATCTCTGGATTGCTCTCGATCGTAATGACACGAATTGCCTTACCCTTGGCTGTTCTATTACCGTTAGTTACTGTGGTCAAGCTTTCCAGTCGGTAAACATTGTCTGTTTGTTTCGTCACAGATACATTGATGATATTTCCTTGATCAATATCGAACTGATCGCTTCCACTTACGGCAACCTGATGAGTGACCCCTATACCCGTACTGAAGGGTAGCACGACATCTGACAGCACTGTTCCAAAGATTTCTTCAAATAAATCATTTCTGGTGGTAATTTTCTCTTGCATAATATCATATTTCTGTGTCAATGCCGGCTCTTCCGTCTGTGTCAAATAATCTGCAATCGCATCGTTCATCTGCTGTTCTTTTTCTTCTAAGTCTGCCAGTTTGTCTTTGATTGCTTTCTCTACTACTGTAACTGCCGATCGTGCAGCGAATTGAGCTTGCTTAGTTTCCTCTTGATGTTGACTAAACATATTGTCGCTATACACCAAAGAGACGGCAGACGCCCCTAAAATAGTAGTGACCACAAAAACCAAAATGACCACAACAATAGCCACACCTTTTCTGTTGTTGATGGACTTCACACGTCTGTTATAAATGCTTTTCATCACTTTTCCCTCCCTCCATTAATACGGGGGACCATTAAAACGGGTTCGGTTTTCCTATCGGGACTACTGGTTGAAATATCAAATCATTGGATTTGGTCTCATCAATTTTGGGAAGTGATACACTACGAATCACCAATTGCCCTTGCAATCCTGCGCTTTGTGTATCTTTGCCGATCACGACATCACTAAGAACAAAGGTCCTCTCCAAACTTTCCACTGCTGTCAAAAACCTATAAATAGCATCGTATCCTACGTTAGTAAATCCGATGCCCAAGTCCATCTGTTCTACTCCGTCAGGCGGTGCAGTTTCATTTGTCTCTGATGTACCAGTATTATTCCCTTCAACAGAAACTTCAATCAATGAAGGATTCAATTTCTGAGCCACTTCCAGTAATGGATATTGATTCGGTGAATATGAGGAAACTGGCATTTGTACTTTATTTACGCTTTTTCCTGATTGCTGATATCGATTTACAGCAAATCCAGTGGCGGTCATCAAAGCATCCAATTGATGAAGAATTCTGGCCTCATCGATTTTGTAAAGGAAAATCGCGTATTTCTCTGTCAGTTCGGCTTTCTTTTTCGAAACTTCTTTCTCTAAAACCGGCGCTTGTTCTACTGTCAGTTTATATTGCTGTAAGTTTTGTTCGGCAAGAGAAATGTCCTGTTTTAACAGGCTCCCATTGTCAAATGCCGGTCCCGCAATGAACACGTAACAAAGGAAAACGATCACAAATGCAAGCAGAATCGATAACAACTGTCTGTCACGTTTGCTGACAGCTAAGCTTTTCTCTTTCATTCCACTTCACCTGCTTTCATTTCGCACTCTATAATGACAGTAAAGCCCGGCTGTGCCTCTTGCTGGAAAATATTCGGTGCGTGTACTGAAGAAAACAGTTCTGACTCCTCCAACCGAAGAATCAGTTCGGCCGCTGTGCGTTTGTCTGGGACCGTAAAGTTCCCTGTCATAGTTGCATGATTGAGATTCATGCTAATCATGGTTGCAGTGGTGGGCAGGGATGCAGACAACTGGTCCAGTAGCGCAGTTCCCAAGACGTCGCTCTTTTCAAAATCTGCGAGAACGATATCAGCACCTTCTTCGTAGGCAGCAAGGTTGTTCAATGCGGTTTGAAGCTTCAAGGCCTCCTGATACTCCGCACTGGCCTGGATCGTGGCGATCTCGTCGTTCAGATCAGCGATCTGCGATTCCAAAAGCATATTCCGTACGACGAGTCCTGCAGTTGCAAGTACAGCTACTATTACTATAATAAGTGCGATAAAGTAGGGCGATTTGGGATTGATGTCCAGTCCCTTCTTCTTATCAAAGGCAGAAAAGAAGTTGTAATCTCTCATAACGGCTATCCCCCCTTCCGCCTAATACCGTATCAGCGCGCCGATGGCGTTGAGATACGGTGCGATTTCATCCGGTGTGCTCTGACGGTCCAGTTTCGAGATGGTTTTGATCTGTGACACCGGGATCCCCAGTCCCGATTCCCAATACTCGCAAAGGCCATTCATGGAACTGCCTTCTCCAAAGACGTAGGCGGTGCTGATGGCAGCCACGCCGGTTCTGCTGTTGTAAAAACCGATGACCTTGCGTATTTCGTCGTTGAAACGGTAAAAATAGGGTTTCAATGCGGTGTAATAGCGGTCGGCCTGTTCCGTTCCTGAGAAAAAGGATTCCCCTTGTTCCTTTTCGTTTTTCACTTCCTCCGGCTTCGACAGAAATTCGTCGGAAATGATCTGGTCGATTTCTCCCGAGCCATAGGTCAAATGCCGGTAGAACATTTCGTTGTCCTTAGCTGCGATGAACACCGATGTTGAGGCGTGACCAAAGTCGATGAGCATGATGGCTTCTTCACCGATCAGCCGGTCATTGATGTTGACCATGCCATCCATCAGCTTATCGATGGCGTTGAGATTGATGTCCATCGCCACCGGTTTTAGCTTTGCGTGGGACAACACCTCGTGATACGACCTGACGATGTCTCGGTTGAATGAGACTGCGCGGTAGCGTTTCAACTTTTCTCCGCCGGCGGTCTTCAGCGCATACAGTTCCTTGAACTGAATGATGTCATCTTCCGGCACGTGGAAGGTGCTGCGCATTTCTGCGGCGACCATTCCCTCCAGTTCCTTGGGTTTGCTGTCGGGAAGGTCGATGTCTCTCACCACCGCCTGGATCGCATTGATGGTGATCACAACCTCTTTGGACTGGAATCCTCCGGCGCGGATCTGCTCTTTCAATGCTTCTGCAAAGAGCGGAACATCGGTGATCATCTCGCCTTTTCTGGATTCCGCCGGTACGGCAAAGGTCCGGAATTTGGTTACGGTCACCCGATCCTTCTGGCCGGAGCCCTCCACCATGTGAATGTTATGAGTTCCAATATCGATGGACAAAATAGTACGCAATCCTATCCCCCCTGATCAATTCCCCTTATGCAATGGACTCGTATATACTGAAGATCGGCAACAACATACCGACGATGATAAAACCAACCATACCGCCCATGACGATGATCATGATGGGCTCGATCATGCTGACAAGCTTTTGGATGGAGTTGTCCACTTCGTTGTCATAATACTCGGCGCACTTCTCCAGTACACCCTCTATGGTACCGGATTCTTCTCCGATGCCGACCATGGAATAGACCAGAGGCGGCAAGGCGGCAACCTTACGAAGGGACTGGGAGAGATTCATGCCCTTTCTTATATCTTCCTTGGTGACCTTCAAGCCTTCCATTACGACCCGATTACCGACAACTTTGATGACGATCTCCAGTGCCTGGATCAAACTCATGCCACTGGAGAGCAATGTGGACAAGGTACGGGAAAACCGTACCGCCGAAATTTTCATGATCGTGGGACCCAGCACCGGGATGCTCAACAGCATCTTGTGCCAGTTGTAAAGCCCGCCCTCTGTCGAGAGATAAGATTTGCCTGCCAGTACCAGAATGCCGACACCGATGATGAATATAAACCAGTAGTTGCGTAGCGCATCTGAGAATGCAAGTAGTATTTTGGTAGGAATGGGCAGTTCCATATCTGCCGTAAACATACCAAGAAAAATCGGGAGGATCATGGTCACCAGCACCATAACCACCGTAATGGAAAGGACAACCAAAATCGCCGGATAGGTCATGGCGGTACGTATCTTGGCTTTCAAACGAACGTCGCTTTCAAACTGGTCCGCAAGCTTGCCGATAACCTCGTCCAGTTTACCGCTGGCTTCCCCAGCTTCGACCATATGCACCATGAGTTCCGGATAGACGCCGGTCTGCTTACGCAACGCTTCGGAAAACTGATCCCCCTTTTGTACTGACTCGTAGAGGATCTTGATGCTGGACTTGATATTCTTTTTTTCCACTTGTAAATAAAGGATGTTGAGAGCTTTCACCAGCGTGACGCCGGCGAGAAGCATGGAAGAAAGCTGGCGGCACATCAAGGCGATGTCCTTGCCGGAC
>PHAE01000046.1 GCA_002840285.1 Firmicutes bacterium HGW-Firmicutes-11 | reverse complement strand
CGATGATGAGGGAGAAAAACTGCGAATTGGTCGCACAGCGAACCGGGGATGGTGGGAGCCCGGCGGACACAGCGCAGACATGAAGGCCTCAGAGGGCGGGGTGAACAAATCCGAGGGAACCGGACCACCGGAACTGGATTTCAGTAGCAACCGACGCATTGCCAGCGTTAACGGGCAGAGAGTGTGTTGGCACTCTTACAGAGAGGATGCAGTTTTTGCATCAATCAAGGTGGTACCGCAGGCATACGCTTGTCCTTGTTTTATAGGACAGGTGTTTTTTTATGTTCCGAAACCACAGGCCTACACCAACAAGAGCGCCCTGGTCACGAACGGAAAAGGAGTAATGTCATGAAAGAAATCGTTTTTGCCGGATCCGGAGTCGCCATCGTCACCCCGTTTACTGAGAATGGCGTGGATTTCGAAGCACTGTCCGAACTATGCGAATTCCAGATCGCCAACGGAACCGACGCCATCGTCGTTGCCGGCACGACCGGAGAAGCCTCTACAATGCCGGATGAAGAACACGTGTCTGTCATTCGCCACGTCGTTGAGACGGTTGCACGCCGTGTTCCGGTGATCGCCGGCACCGGAAGCAACGACACCGCCCACGGTGTCCATTTGTCCCAGATGGCGCAGAAGGCAGGAGCTGATGCGCTGCTCAGCTGTACGCCATACTACAACAAAGCGTCCCAGCGTGGACTGATCCAGCATTTTTCCGCGTACGCCGCCGCAGTGGATCTACCTATCATCTTATACAATGTGCCCTCGCGGACAAACATGAACATCAACCCGGAAACCTATTATGAGCTGTCGAAGATCGAAAACATCGTGGGGACCAAGGAGTGCAATATGGGGCAAGTGGCTGATGTCGTCAGCCTGTGTGGGGATGAATTGATACAGTACACCGGGGAAGATGGAATGGTTTTGCCGTGCCTGTCCTATGGCGGAAAAGGTGTCATCTCCGTCATGGCCAACGTGATCCCTGCAGAGACACACGAGATGGTAGCCAGCTACCTTGCAGGAAATGTTGCTCGCGCAACGGAGCTTCAGATCTGGGCCGTTCCCTTGATCAAGGTCTTGTTTTCCGATGTCAATCCGATCCCGGTCAAAGCCGCTTTGAATCTTTGTGGTTTCAATGTCGGGCCTTGTCGCTTGCCGCTTTGCGACATGGACCCCATAAGTTTGCAGAGGTTGGCGCAGGTTCTGGAAAGCTACAGTCTGCTTGCTTAGAGATGGTATTCACGCATCCACTCTTTTCGTTCTTCCCAATCAATGGTAAAATGGAAAGAGTGGAGCCCATGCTCCCAAAGGAGGTACTATGAATACTCGTAAAAAATTGGGACTGGATTTTGGAAACATCGATCCCATTACCAGCCGTGCTGACCGAATCAAATACATCAACTTCAAACTCGCTTCCCTCGGTTTTCCTATCTTCCGGGAGGGTGACAATACCGATCCTTCAAACTCGTACTTCACAGATTTGTTTGAGGACATCATTAAAGACTACAGGGAAAAGATCCGGATGGTCGACGTGAATGAAGTCGGCATTCACAAGCGGATCAACCAATTTTTCGCCTCGTATTTCAGCGACGCCGAGAATCCGCCCAAGGTCGTGGGAGAATATTTCTCCCTTGATCATTACGGACTTGCCCGAGAGCTTTCCCTTCCTGCCAACGGCAACACCTTTAAAAATGAAATCGTCAGCAGCTATCGGATCAAACAGGGTGTTCTCCACAATCCAAAGCACGACAGACGAACGACCGAAGGCTCCTTTCATATCGTGGAAGGTGGTATGGCCGTGCCCAACGACAAGAAAGCAGTTCCCAAGGAAGCGTTTCAAAAGCTTTATGAAGCTGCGATCCATCCACCGGAAACGATGATGACACTTCCCTTCACTTCCCTTCAGGATCCGCAGACGAAGACCTTCGTCTCGTTGTTGCTGAAGCCGATCGTCTGCCCCGCAGTGCCTGGCGTACTGAAAGAAAAGACAACAGAAATTCTTTTTGTAGCACCAGGAAGTCTGGTTTCCAACCTGGATTTTGTAGAATCCGTATTTGGGAATGCAGGCGATCCAAGCTTGCACAGCAACGACTCGGGTCTGGATGTGGACGGCTGGTCCGGCCACACCGGCTATATATTGCTTGCCCCTCATTTAAATACCATGCGAAAAATCGATCTTGGCCTGCCTCATTATGACGATGCCACAGAGAGACAACGTCGTGACGGGATGTGCTATCAAGAGGAAAGCGAATTATACAACGGCGGCGAAGCTTTTAAACTCACTTGCCGTGATAAAAGCGGCACCTGCGTGACGCTGATCGCAGACAACTATTATGGCTATTCCAAGAAGGAAATCAAAACTCAGATCAGCTTTGCAGCGAATCTCATGGGAAACGTAGAAGAAGAACATGCCGGCGGAACGATCGCTTTTCCACAGAAAAATCTCGGTGACAACTACAACGCCAACGACGACAGCGATTTGATCGGCTATTCCTTCGATGAAGTGGTTGCCAATTTCGGCGATCTTATGACAGTGCACGAAGATCATTACGGAATCGACAAAAATAACAAGGAAATCATCTACTTGCCTGAAAATGTGGAAATCGATCTCCACAAAACAGAGATCAAGTGGCTTTACAAAGACACCTACCGAACATTGAGGCTGCTCCCCGGGTTTGCGTATGTCCTTCCCAACGGAGAAAAGGTCCACATCGAAAAACACCCGACCGCGCCCACATGGAAACTGACCGGCACAGACGCGGAGGGGACTTTCTGTCATAAACCCTGCACCGTGTCCGGTGGCGGTAAATCAGAAATCTCCAAATCCATCAGCAATTCGGTGATTTATGGGACTTATCTGGCTTACGATCTGGCAAAGGATCTGGATATCGTAGAGAGCATTCTAAACTATGACTACAGCAATCGCTGGAAGGAGCACCCGGACCGGGATCGCCCTTCCCGGCCGATCCTTTCAAACAAGCGCACGCTGGGTTCTGTGATCAAGCTTCTGTCGCCATCGTCTGCGTACACCGATGAGTTCAACGCCTATATCAACGCCATCCCCAACCATGTCAAGGCGATGCTGTTCATGATCAAGCGGTTTTACCAGCCGTCCTGGGGCGACGACTGGCGTTCCCACTTCACTGTCGACACGATAAACGGAAGGCCTGGCAACGAGATCAATTTCAATGGGAGGAAGATCCGGCCGAGCTATCTGCGGGTCGGGTTTGAAAAGAACAATGCCTGGCGTATTTTCAAACTGCGCATCGATTTTATGCCCAGTGAAAAACTACAGATGGAGGACGACATCACAGCTTCCGTTCTGATCCCCGCCGATCAGTTGGAGTATTTGAATACCGAATACAAAAATGGAAGTCTAAAATTTTCCACCAACTGCGAATATCGATTTTTCCAGCGGCCGGATGAAGCGATCAATAAAGGATATGACAAGAAGGCAGAAAAAGATCTGTCCAGCAACAACCTCTTTGCCACCAACTTCGAGCCCCTCACAAAAGCCGACGTGAAGGCGATCGAAGAAGATGTCATGAGCTACATCAACTATACCGATCCCGTCAAAGAGCATATCGAAGCGTTCCTGAAGGGCGACGATGAATACTGTGTCATTTCCTCTGAGCCAAGGATCGTAGACGGGAAACCCAGTAAGAATCCCCGCTATCTGGAGCACCGAACTGATTTTATGGATCCCCTCAAGTTGGCGGTCTCGGAGATCGGTGTTCGTTTGGCAAGAAGAATTCCTTTGGGCAAACCAGTGCTCATGCCGGTCAATGCCATATTGCCGGGACGCAGAAACAACCCGCCAGGTATGGAAGACGGGAAAAAGATCCCGCCTTTGAGCGTATATAACCCGATCCATTATCAAGAGCTACCTGAACTTTTCATGGATTTCATCAGTAGCTTGACCGGCAAATCCCCGTCAACGATGGGCGCCGGATCGGAAGGCGCTCTGACAAAAGGTCCATTCAACATGCTCCTTCCGATCTATGATCTGAACAATGCTCTGTTGTCTTACATCCTCGGCGGGTATGCCGCCTTTACGACGCCGGCCGGGCACATCGGACCAAACACGAGAGTCGACCACGACATCTCCATTTTGATACCGGAAATCTGGGCTCGGCTGAAGGAAGAAGAGCGGGATCCGGTGCGTTTGATCCGGGAAGGTTCTTTTGAAAAAGTGAACGACTTTGAATACAATGGGACACCGATCCCTGCAAGTCGTTTGGGTTATCGAATGACGGAGGATTTCTGCTACAAATATTTAGGGAAGGTGTTCGACGAACCGCAAACTATTTTTAACGAAGAGATATTGCGACCGGAGACGCAGGATCTGGAAGCCTTTGCGGATGGCGTGCTGAACATTGTCAACGGCCACAAGAAAGCTGCCGCAAATTATTTCATGGACGGCAGCATTGAGTTTGCCATACCACCGATCAAAGCCTTGCTCCACATCATGGCTAATGGCGATTATGAAGGCCACACCATTGAATCAAGCGCTGTTCGCGACCTGTTCAAAAGGGACGTCGTGCTTGCCAGCGATTGGTACAAGGCCAGGCTGGCGAACAAACAGCAAACAGAGATCGATCTCCTTCAAAAGAAGATCTCAAATCTTGAGGCTTTTATCGCCAATCCGGTCAATCGCTCGATCATCCAGTCGTTTCATTACGACACAAGGCTACAAGAGGCAAAGGACGAGTTGGAACATGTGCGGTCGGATTCCCATCTTGCCTCTCTTGTCGGGACACTGGGCAGCGATTTGTTTTAGCTAAGTACGATTATCTAAGCCATGGATATGAGGACGCTGCAATGTTCCATACGCTGGTGAAATTCCATCCGGTGTAGGTGGCTGCGTTTTTCATTTCCATGGTTGTTTTTGGGATCCCTTTTCCCGTGTCGTTCATCCCAGATGTTTCCTTATCGTAGAAGGAATACTGTACCGTTCCGTCGTCGTCATATCCTACCAGACCACCTTTATTTGTCAGCCCTTCGTATATCATTCCGGTGGAATAACAGTAGCTGATCTGTCCTTTGTTCCAGCCAACAAGACCTCCTGCCGCATTGGCTTCAAGCTGGATATCCATTCTTGAATAACTGTTTGAAACGATACCGGAAGAATAGTTGATTCCAGCAATACCGCCCAGCATATACCGCCCTGTTACAATGCCTGTCGTGGAGTAGGATTTTTCTATTGTGCCCGAATTTTTGCCAACGATCCCACCTGCATACCCCTTGGAGGTTAGGGTTACTTTTGAATTGGATCCGGAAATCGTCCCGGCGTTGACTCCTGCTATGCCGCCAACGGCTTCAATGTAGCTGTTGATCGTTCCCTCGACAGTAAGTTTGCCGACAAAAGCTCCAGTGCCGATCGATGCGAAAAGTCCAGCGGAAGTTTTGTCGTCAGGAATGTTCGCATCAATTACGATCTTATGGCCGTCTCCGTTTAAGTTTCCACCGAAGGTCTTCGTTATGTATGCATCTTGTTCCAATTCCAGGTCGGAAGCCAGCCTGTAAAATTTCCCCGAACTAGCCAACGAATTGAACAGCATAAACTGTGTCACATTCGTTATGACGTATGGGTCAGATGAAATTCCTGCGCCTCCCGAATAATGGGTCACTGGTCCGATCATTGGACTTGTGGCTGTTCCTCCGGCGGAACCACTGGCCGTCACCTTCAGCTTGAGATACTTGCCGACATAGCCCTGGGTCAACAGATAATCGCTCTCAACAGCCCCGGTAATATTGGTATAGGTCCCGTTTGCAGTGTCGGAACTCATCCACTGATAGGAGAGCGTAGGAGCAGGCGATGGTGCGCCACCCAAGTACGAAATGAGATTTAAGCTGACCGTTTCTCCGATCGCCGGAGTTCCTTTCAAACTTACGCTGTTGATCGACTTGTTGATTAGTAGAACTAAGGTATGGTCGACATGGATCCTGACATTGATGTGCGTCATGGAAGTCCCGTCGGAAACCGTCGCGGCGAAGGCATCCGTCACATCAGCAGGGATGTCATTTGAAGTATAGCTGATTTTCCCTTCTGCGGTCAGTGTGGCGGTGCCATAGAGTGTCGTGTACGGGGCCGTCTGTCCATTGACGGCAATCACTTCAAGCTCATCCCCGTCCAGATCCGATGCAAGTTGAGCGGCATCGATCAGCAATGGCGTCTGCTCTGTCACCTCAAAGATCACCGGGTTTCCCTTTGCCACCGGCGCATTGTTCACCGGGGGAATCGGCGCACCAGGGAGGGCTTTGAATCCGTCGAACAGTCGATGGATCAGCAAAATGCTTTGCTCGACTGTCGTGTTCCCCTTCGGATCGATCCGGTTGCCACCGACGCCCAACATGATGCCGAGATGATTTGCCAGGCGGATATCCGATAACGCATAGGAGGAAATCTGTGTTTGATCAGCAAAGACCAGTTGCTCCAGCAACGAAGGCGAGACCTCCGTATAGGTCATGCTATTCTCTTCGTCGAGGTAGCGTGCAGCCCGCATCATCATGGCTGCGATCTGTTCTCTTGTGATTGGATCGTTGGGCGCGAAGCTGGTTGTTGTCTTGCCGGCGACAATGCCGGCAGAATATGCCTTCAGAACTCCAAGATTGCTGGTGTCAGCAAAGGGGTTTCCCATTTCCGAACGAATTGCGTAACCGTTTACCTTTTCTACCATGTTGACCACCAATTCGCAGAAGAGTTCTCGATTGATGTTTCCCCGATAGTTTTGATCAGCAGCGGAGATCACAAGTCCCTTCGATCTGGCCTCATTCAATTCCTGCGCCGCCCAATCACTTGGTTGATCCGTCGCTGCCGCCACGGCCGGAACCATCGAAAACATCAGTGCCATTACGAGCAGCAGTGCCAAAATCTGTTTCATCGCGTTCTCCTTTCTACATGGTGATCATCTGATAATCCCCTGGTAAATCAAAGATTCCATCCGGCACCGTATCGCTGATTTCCAAGATTTCCATGGTGATGGTTTGGCCATTGGAGTTCACTACCATTTTAACGAATTCGTCCCCATCGAAATAGTACCGAATGGTCCCATCGATGGAGGCATATTCTTCGTATGTCAAGCTTCCTTCTGTTCCGTCTCCAAGATAGGTGATGTCCGGATCAACGTCTACGATCCCTGTCGATTCGTCAAAACTGGAATCTCCGGCATCCGGGGCTTCCGCCAATTGCAGTACCATTTTGCTCCCATGGTCGATGACATAGCTTTTGTCACCTTTGATGATCATGGTACTTTCCATATCGTTGGTTTTGCTTATCATAGTCGTGTTTTCACCCGAAACGGCTACCGTCGCCTCGACCTCCATTGCTTGACCCTCAAAATCCATCGTAGTTCGATACTTCATCAGGTACTCGTCACCGCTCATCAAATCGACAAATTGTCCGGAAAGCCGCGCACCCAGCTCCTCGCCTGCCTGCTCTTCTTCCTGCGGCGGCATCGCCGCTTCTTCCACTTCTGGCGCAGACTCCGCACCACAACCGGCCAGCAGCACCAAGAGCAAAATTAATAAAAGTACGTAGATCGTCCACTGATTTCGTTTCATTGTCTCCCCTCCCCCTATGCACTTGAAAAAAAGAAATTATATTGTAGATTATATCACATTACCGCATTACCGCAATGTTTGACTGGTCCTTCAACTTCCGCTTAGATTACGTCTCAGTTCTAAGTAACGTTCCGTCGCCAACGAGCTCGGCTTTCCCTTCTCGCAAAAGGAAAGACCGGCCAGTTCTCGATTTACTCGTTCAACAACGATGTTCCCCTCGATCATTTTTGATTCCAACATGCTGAGCGCTTCCAGAAACCGTTTGTCCTTCTGCGCCCGCCGGTAGAATGAGAGAACATACGTATAGACAAAAAGATTATAATTCGCAAAGGGATATTCTACCTGCATAAACAACGTGCCGATCCCATAGTGGCATGGCCCTAGCGGCTTGCGTGTGACCCAATGCTCCAATAAAAACTCGACTGCCCGGTCCAAAGCGGGCTCCCGGTTGCAGTATTCCGTGAAGCGAAAAGCATTCAAGGCGGTCAACGTCGGGCCCGGATTTGCGTATTCTGTCTCAGGACCCTTGCCATAACTGAACTTGTTGCACCGCCATCCACCGTCGCGGTACTGGATGTCCAGCAGATGCCGGAATGTTTTTTCCAATCGCTGGTCACCGGCATACCCTAAATGGCATAGGACGTTTGTCGCATTGATGGTCTGACATGGATAGATGGCTCCGGTCGGCGACAATTTAAAACGACCGTCTTCCCGAAGACAGTCGAATATCAATTCCGCCACCTC
>PHAE01000045.1 GCA_002840285.1 Firmicutes bacterium HGW-Firmicutes-11 | reverse complement strand
GGCCTGCCCCGGCGGTTGCCTGGGTGGCGGCGGTCAGCCGATCTATTCGACCAAGGCAGTCAAGACCAAGCGGATGGAGTCTCTGTACAACATCGACGCAGATCTGCCCTTGCGGAAGTCCCACAAGAATCCTCATGTGGACAACCTCTATGCCGAGTATCTGATCGAGCCTCTGGGACACAAGTCTCACGAGCTCCTGCACACCCATTACTATTCCAAGAACAAGCAATACGACTTCAGCGAGCTGGAGTAAACGTTTCTTAGCAGAATCCCTCAACAGGAAAGAGCCGACGATCCCAAGTGCGATCGCCGGCTCTTCTGCCATTTCGTCGGTGGCTCCGGCATCCCGTATTCAAATAATAGTTGCTACTTTCTTCCGACGGGAATAGAATAGAGACAGGAAGAAAGCTTTGGAAAGGACGGATCTTTATGCCGCAAATTCAGCGCTGGCTGATCATGGCAAACGGCTCCTACGGAGCCGACAGCGAGGAGACCAAGTCCTGGTATCGTAGTCAGAGCAAAGGATTTCATAAGATACTATGTGCTGACGGGGGGACGAATCATGCTCGCCGGTTGGACATAAGACCTGATCAAATCGTTGGCGATATGGACTCCATCGATCCGATAGAGCAGCGTTTTATGGAGGAGCAGCAGGTGGAGTTTCACCTTGTTCCAGCAGAAAAAGACGTCACCGACACTCAACTTGCGATGGATATCGCAGCCCGGGGAGATGCCGGCGAGATCGTGATCTGGGGCGGTGCCGGGGACCGGCTTGACCACACATTAGCCAATCTTTTCAGCGCGGTGCCTTATGCGAAAGCTGGAATAGGGATCCGATTTGATTCGCCGGAACTGACGATCCACCTTGTGAACCATGAACTGATCCTCCAAGGAACGCCAGGAGATACGGTAACGGTGCTTTCGCTTCTCCCCGAAGCCAAAGACGTAACTCTGACCGATTTTTATTATCCATTGAAGCACGCAACCTTGGATGCGTTTCATCCAGTTGGGGTTTCCAACCTCATGACCGGGGAAACTGCCCACATCCAAGTCGGCGAAGGCAGTTTGGCAGTATTTCATATAAAGTCCATCGTTTGAAGCCGATCGTTGGGAGAGGCATAGTTAGAAAGAGGTGTTACTATGGGTTGGAGATTTGTTTTATCATTGATTTTCGCGATGATCGTTGCGTTGTTCGCGATCCAGAACGCTGAGTCTGTCGCAATCAATTTTGTCACATGGAATGTCACGGTGTCCCAGGCCTTGGTGATCCTGCTGTCCGCCATCGTCGGCGCGGTGATCGTGATGCTTCTGTCTTTGTTCAAACAGATCAAAATGGGCTCGGAGATCAAGTATGAGAAGAGGAACGTCACCGGGTTACAAGCAGAAAATACTGCGCTGCGGGCTAAGTTGGACCAGGCCAATGAGAAGCTTGTTGAATTAGCCGCGACAGCTAAAGCGGCAGCGACAGCGCCGATCACGGACTCGGATACAGCCGCCCGATCGATGGAAGCGGAATCCCAATCAAACGAGCAGGAACCGGTCCAACCAAAATCCTGGGCAGAAAGATAAATTTATAAAAGTGGTTGATTAACAGGAGCAAAATCGGGTAAAATAATTTTAGCACTCCAAGTCGAGGAGTGCTAAAACCATCAACCCTCAAAAAAGAGAAAGGAGTGATTTTCATGACAGGATTGGTACCATTCAACCGCAGGGGCGCCAGTTTAGTGAACAGTGGTTTTGGAGATTTCAGCAACATGCTGGAAGATTTCTTCACCGACAACTGGCCAGCGAAAAGAACCCTGGCTCTGGACACTTTCAAGATCGACGTGCAGGACAATGAGACCGAGTATGTGATCGACGCGGAAGTACCGGGAGTAAAAAAAGAAGAGATCGGCCTGGAAGTCAACGACGGCAGGCTCAACATCTCGATCAGCCGGGAAGAATCCAGCGAGGACACGGGCAAAAATTACTTGCACAAAGAGCGCAGATCCACATCCATGAGCCGAAGCGTTTATTTGGCAGATGCCAAAATGGAAGGCATCAAGGCCAAACTGGACAACGGTGTGCTGAATATCGTCGTACCAAAACAGGACCCAAAAGCTGGCGTCCTCAAGGTTGACATCGAATAGCGCTGCAGTACAATAAAATAGTAAATGGAAGATTCTATGTCAAATGGAATTGAAAAGTGGCCCCTCAGGGGTCACTTTTTTCTGTTGATTCAGCCGAACTATCTTCTGCGCACAGATTTGGACGCCGGGGATACGGAATCCATCGATCCGGCGGCTTTCCTCTTGGTTTTAGCAGGATTTTTGACGGTTTTCATTCACTTTTATCTTTCGTGCACAAATTCTATTTAAAAAGATACGGATCCATTGGGTAGAAAGCTTACCCCGTATCTTTAAGAGCTATTTTAGTGTCACAAAGATAGGTGGGACCAAAGGAGCCGCGAAGCGGCGATCAATCATAAGTCGAAAAAGATAAAAGGCGAAGAATTTTTATCTTTGAGGCATTACTTTGTGTTACAAAGATAGTTGCCGGCGAAACAGCCGAGAAAAACACGCGCCTAGCCTGATGTCTCACTGCTTTTGCCCCAGTAATCGATTGATCACGAAGCCCGTACCGAGAAGCCCATAAAACATCGGCATGACCGACACGGTGCTGTCGTTGAACAGACCTGCCACCAGAAAGCCGCTGATCCCAAAGAAGATACCGGCGCCGGCATAGGTGAGAAAGTCAGTGTAAGCGGCGCGGTAGTAGAGCCGAAAGCTCTGCACAAGATAGATGCCGAAGAGCGTCAGAAGCGCCAGCAACGAAAGCATGCCGGTGCCGAGAACCATACCCATATACATATTATGAGGCTTGTCAACGATGATGTTAGTCGGGAATCCGACGCTGTATTTACCGGCGTAGTCATTCTGAGGGAAGGTGATGCTGTAAGTATCGGCGCCGTGGCCGATCAACAGGGTTTCCTTCATCATCGGCAGTGTTCGCGACCAGATGTAGCCGCGGTTGGATCCAAACTGTTGGTTGTCCTCCCATCCAATGGCAGGGACGATGTCCATGTCCACCAATCGACCGGCCTTGGTAGTATAGAATAGGCCGTCTTCCATGATGGCAAAGGGGAATTGCTCATCTACGGTGTTGAGCAGGATGTAGTATTGTTCCCCGTCGGCGGCATAGGAGATCGTCGCCAAGGCGAAGAAACGCTCGTCTTCGATGGTATAGGTTCCGGCTTCTGCTGCCGGCTTCATGGCAATGGGCTGTCCCTCGCCGTCGGCCAGGGTCATGCCCTCGACCTTGCCATCGGAATAATAGGAAAGATTGACGTTCAGAGGCTCGCCGTTGAGACTGAGTTCAACACTGTCTTCGTTGGTAACGATGTAATCTATGGTGGGACGCACCGAGGCTGCGGTGGCATCTACTGTTGGAGTCTCCTGTACGATGGCGGTACGGCCGAGGACGCTGTTGAGGGCGCCTGATACCTCCGGAAGCCAGCGCTGATAGGTAACGCCGCCGATCACCAGGATTAGGGCGATGACAATCAAGACTGGGCGCTTCCATTCGATAAGTCGTTTGTTCAGGACGATCACGGCGATGATCACAGCGACGGCAAGGCCGGCAAAGCCACCGCTGGAGGCGGATCCGATCAGGTTGAAGACCAACAGGCCGGTGAGTACGCCCCATAGCACCTTTTTCTTCAGATGCTGTTCATAGATGAAAAGCATACCAAACAAGGGAACCAGAAGGGTGAGATAAAAGGAGACGTAGTTGATGTTGTACACCGTCTGGTAGATCTCCCGGTTTTGAAAGGTGAAGTTCAGACTGTCCAGGTTTTCCCAAAAAGAGCTTGGGGTGATGAGCTTCTTGCCGATGGTGGTGCGGAAAAAATCTTTGTCCAAGGCCTGGGTCAGGCCGAGTATGCTTAGGATGGCGCTGGAGATTGCCAGGGGGTAGATCACCCACTTGGTGTGAGATTCCTTGCGCATAGTGTTGATGATGAAGAAGAGCATCACCATGTAGGCGATGAGAGTGAGGGTTCCTTCGAACCGGTCATTGTAGCCCAGGAAGGCGAAGTCTTTATATGGAGAAAAGGCGTAGGAGAGCGCCACAAAAGCCGCGTATATCAGCATCGGATAGTAGGCGTAGCTTCGCTGCAGCCGGAAGGTCTGGGTCGTGAACCGGTAGAGGATGACCAAGACCGCCAGGCCGGCGCAGATCAGGATGAACAGCATCTTGTAATAGCTGAAGAAGTCCACAAGGTTGTTGTTGCCGTTGCTCCAGAAAAACTGGTCCATCGGGCGCTGGTAAGAATGCATTCGTACCAGAAGGATGATAAATGCCGTAAAAAAGGCGATCACCCCGCCGGAAAATCCGAAGCCGTCATCTTCCGGTATCGTTGGTGCCACCTTCACCGCTCCTTTGGAAGCCGCTTTCGGGAGGACTTTTTTCTCCTGTTTTGCCATCGTGTATGAACTCCTTTGTCAGAATGACCATTGTAATGATACATCAACGCAATTATATCCCAAAAACCCGGGGAAGGAAACAAGAATATGAAAGGGGAGCCGAGGCCTTCCCGCACTTGCGAAAGGCCCGAAAAAAGGGTATCATAAGCAGAGACGATCGCTTTGAAACGCGTCCCCCGAGAGGAGAGCCATGCTGTTCAATTCCTTCAGTTTTCTGTTGTTTTTCCCCATCGTCACGTTGCTGTATTTTGCGGTTCCCCACCGAGCCAGATATCTTTGGCTGTTGGTGGCGAGCTACTATTTTTATATGAGCTGGAATCCCAAATATGCGGTATTGATCGCGGCATCTACTTTGATCACCTATCTGTCCGGTATCTTGATCGGCCGGGAGGTGGCGTTGCCCGGGGGTGGCGCGGTTTGGAAAAAGCGACTCTGGGTGCTCCTCTCCATGTCTTCCAATCTCGCCATTTTGTTCTTCTTCAAGTACTTTGACTTTTTCATCGTGAACGTGAATCGGATTCTCGCATCTTCCGGGTTGGAGTTGCTAAATCCGTCCTTTGATGTGATCCTTCCGGTGGGGATCTCCTTTTATACTTTCCAAGCGCTTTCCTACACGATGGATGTTTATCGCGGACAGATTTATGTGGAGAAGAACTTATTCAAGTATGCCTTGTTCGTCTCTTTTTTCCCCCAGCTGGTCGCCGGCCCCATCGAGCGATCCAAGAATCTTCTGGTCCAGATCAGCAAGCGTCACACCTTCGACTGGCAGCGGATGGTCGACGGCCTTCTGCTGATGCTCTGGGGATTCTTTTTAAAGCTGGTGATCGCCGATCGGGTGGCGATCCTGGTCAACACGGTCTACAACGAGCCCGGCAGCTACGAAGGGCTCACCCTGGTGTTTGCTACGATCTGCTTCGGGATCCAGATCTACTGCGATTTCGCTTCCTATTCGGTGATCGCCATCGGCAGCGCTCAGGTCATGGGGTTCCGACTGATGGACAACTTCCGTCAACCCTATTTTTCAAGGAGTATCGGCGAGTTCTGGCGCCGTTGGCACATATCCCTTTCCACATGGTTTCGGGATTACCTCTACATTCCCTTGGGAGGATGCAGAAAGGGCACAGCGCGTAAATATCTCAACGTGATGATCGTCTTCATCGTCAGCGGTTTGTGGCATGGGGCCAACTGGACCTTTGTGATCTGGGGCTTTCTCCACGGGGCATTCCAAGTGATCGGTCAGATCACCCGGCCTTGGAAAGAATGGGTGGCGGACAAGTTGGGGATCGACCGTGACGCCGCCAGCTTCAAGCTGGGACAGATGGTCATTACCTTTATCCTGGCGAATTTCGCATGGATCTTTTTCCGCGCACCGAGTCTGACCGCTGCAAGGGAGATCATAAGCGGGATCGGCGCGGTGTGGAACCCTTGGATCCTCACCGACGGCAGTCTGTTTCTCCTGGGTTTGACCGCAAAGAGCTTTTGGGCGGGAGTCGTGGCGATCCTCATCCTGATCGGGGTCAGCGCCGCCCAGTATAGAGGCGTCCGCATACGGGAAACCTTTGCTAGACAGGGGATCATCTTCCGATGGATCGTCACCCTCGGACTGATTTTTGCAGTCATTATTTTTGGTATTTACGGGCCGGGCTACAGCGCAAGCCAGTTCATCTATTTTCAATTTTAGGCAACAGATGAAACTCATTTAGCATAGCAGGTGAGACCAATGAAGTACGTGAAACGCATCATCGCAGCGATCCTGTTCCTCCTTCTGTTTTTGGGGGTGTTTTCCGTTGCCTCGGATCTTTTGATGCACAAGCAGATCGAAGGTCGTTGGAACATGACCGCCAAGGTGAAGGGCTTCTATACCTTGGAACCCGGGGAACTGGATGTTGTTTTTCTCGGTTCCAGCCACATGTACTGTTCGGTGGATCCGGCGGTTTTTGCTGAAGAAACGGGATTGAATTCCTACATCTTTGCCACCCAGCAGCAGCCCCTTTGGATCACCTATCACTACATGGTAGAAGCGTTGGAAACCCAACAGCCGGAGCTCCTGGTCGTGGAGATCCACATGTCCGGTTCGAAAGAAAAATTCATGGACGAAGGGACCAACCACTCGGCCATCGACCCGATCCCGTTGTCAGTCAACAAGGTGGAAATGATCCGTGCTTCGGTGCCGGAAGGCGAGCAGCGGTACTATCTCTTTCATCTGATGAAATACCACGATCGCTGGGAAGAACTAAAAAAGGAAGATTACCAACGGATTTACGAGACTGAGACCGACCCGGACCGGGGCTTCGTCCGGCTGACATCATCGGCGATCGATTTGGTATACACCGATCTGTCTGATGTGAAGGATACGGCTGTGGCCAACGAGAAGAACAACGACTACCTGAATAAAATGATGGATCTGGCGGAGCAAAGAGGCGTCCGGCTGGTGCTGTTCAAAGCGCCCTCCAATGCAACCGTGGAGGAAAAACAGTTTTACAACGGAGTCGCCTCATTGGTGGAATCCCGGGGCGTCGATTTTATCGATTACAATGACCCGACTCTTTACGAAGAAGTCGGCCTGATCTTGGAGTCTGATTTCTACGACCAGCGCCATTTGAACGAGAACGGGATGAAGAAATTCGTCGCCCATTTCGGACCCTATCTCAAAGGGCTTCTCTCTGGAGACGTGGTCGCTACCCATTGAAAGGCAGAGCAATTTATAGTAGAATTGTGACAATCATATACGAATCGAGGATCCTATGAAAAAAGTCGTCCGGGTCGCCTTGCTGATTTTGATGGACATTATCTGCATCAACATGGCGTATGTCGTTGCTCTTTTGCTTCGCTTTGAATTCAACGTGTTTTCGGATCAGTTCAACCATTACCTCGGCGTCTATGTCACCAACGTGATGATCATCACGCTGATCAAGGTCGCTGTGTTTGCCGCTTTCGGACTGTATAACAGCTTGTGGCGCTTCGCTGGGACGGAGGAGATCTTCAAGATCGTCCTCGCCTCGCTTGGGGCTTTCGCTCTGGTATTTCTCTACCTCGACTTGACCGCGCAGGTCATCCCCAGAGGCGTTCAAGGGATCTGCTTCTTGTTGGACATCATCTTCCTCGGCGGGACAAGGATGAGCTACCGGTCGCTGCGCACCCTGCGGCATTACGGGTTCTGGAACATGATGTCCGGCAGAAAGGGACCCAAAGGCGGAGATCGTGTCAAGCGAGTCCTGCTGGTCGGCGGTGGTTCCGCAGGAGCCAGCATGATCAAGGAACTCCGGGACAACCCTCAGGCCGGGAAAGAGATCGTCGGCGTGATCGATGACGACCCATCCAAGATCGGAAAACGGATCGTTGGAAAAAAGATCCTCGGCGGAAGGGAGATCATCGTCAGAGAAGCGGAGCGTCTCGGTGTGGATGAGATCATCATTGCCATCCCCAGCGCCAGCAGAAGCGACATCCAGACCATGGTCAATGAGTGCAACAAGACCGGCTGTCGTCTGAAGATCCTGCCTGCCTACATCGACCTGATCGACGGCAAAGTGAGCATCAGCAAACTGAGAGACGTCGAGATCGAAGACCTTCTCGGCAGGGAACCGGTCAGCGTAGATCTGCGGGAAATAAGCAGCTATCTGGAAGGAAAGATCGTTCTGGTCACCGGCGGCGGCGGGTCCATCGGTTCAGAGCTTTGTCGGCAGATCGCCGTATTTAAACCGCGCAAACTGGTCGCTCTTGATATTTACGAAAATACGATCTTCGATCTGGCAAACGAAATGTGCGCGAAGTACAAAGACCTGGAGTTCGAAACGGTCATCGCTTCCGTCAGAGACAAGGCGAGATTGGACGACGTGTTCGACAAATACCGGCCTCATGTTGTCTTTCATGCAGCAGCTCACAAGCACGTTCCTCTGATGGAGTTCAATCCAAAGGAAGCGGTGCTGAACAACATCCTGGGCACGAAGCACGTCATCGATCTGTCGGATCGGTATGCAGTTGAAAAATTCGTTCTCATCTCAACCGATAAAGCGGTCAACCCCACCAACGTGATGGGTGCGACCAAGCGTGTGGCGGAGATGCTGATGCAGGACAAGAGT
>PHAE01000014.1 GCA_002840285.1 Firmicutes bacterium HGW-Firmicutes-11 | reverse complement strand
TTGGGACGATCGTCAATGAACCGCAGTTCTTTGGGAAAGGCGGTTTTCAGGATATCCACCATATGAAACGGCATCAGACGAAGCAGAAATTTCTGTCCCTTTTCTTCAAAGATGCGCTTCGCTTCCAGAATCGTCTTCCGGAGGCCTTCGCTGTCGTAGGTTCCTGTTTTCGTGAGCGGCGGGAACAGAAAGACCTCTTCATTTTCCAGTTCCAGATGGCTGATCCCGGCAATACAAAGGTAATCGCCGATGACCTCCCAACTGAAGTGATTGATGTTTCTCCACATGTACAGGGAGGTGAAGGTGAGGCCGGATGCCTTGTACTCAAAGCTCGTCAAATAGTGATCGAGGACCGGCCGGTCCTCGATGGTGATCCGCTGATCAAAGATATACATTCCTTTTGTTTCTCCTATTTCACAAGAGCCGAGATCTCTTTGAATCCCGGTTCCCTGGCGCCGACCAGCAGTTCGAACAAGACCGATTCGACGGTGGTTCCGATAGCCCCGGCTTCGGCCATGCGTCGCTGGGCGTATTTTTTATCTGTGTTGCTTCGCGAAGAGACGGCGTCGATCGCCAAAAATACCTGATATCCTGCTTCGAGGAGATCGAGTGCGGACTGAAGCACACAGACATGGGCTTCCACACCGGCAAGAATGACGGACCGTTTTCCGGTGGCTGCAAGCGCTTCTGTAAATGCCGGTTCACCCATGATGCTGAAACTGGTCTTTTCTATCGGATGGAACTCCCCCAGTACCTGGCCGATGGTTTCCACCGTGGGACCGAGTCCTTTGGTGTATTGTTGGGTCACAAGAATCGGAACACCGAGGATCTGGCAGCCGTTGACCAATTTCACCGCCGCTTCCTCCACATCATCCCGGCTTTTGATCGCCGGCATCAGCCGTTCCTGGTAGTCCACTAAAACCAGTACCGCTTCCTCTCTTCTGCATCTCATCTGTTTCATGTCGTTTCTCCTTATGCTGATAAATCTATACTTTCTGGCCAACAGGGTCGTAGGCAAATCCCCAAGACTTTACTTCTTCGACCAGGACGTGACTGGTCAAATCGTAATGAAGCGGGGTGATGGAAATGCAGCCATCCTGAACAGCTATCACATCGATGTCTTCCGAAAGGCCACTATAGACCACCGGTTCTCCGGAATATATATAACTCGTATTGCCGTTGCCGTCGCTTTTTGGAGTGAACTCCTCGTCATATTCTCTGGCTCCCAGGCGGGTGACCCGCAGTCCCTTGATTTCTTCCATCGAAGCGTCAGGGAGGTTGATGTTCAACACCGTTCCTCCGTCCAACTTTCCTTGGATCAAATGCAGTGCCTGCGCCGCTATTCTCTTTGCCGGCTCAAAATCCTTGGGCTTCATGGCATAGATCGACAAAGCGACCGACGGAATGCCGTTGATCACCCCTTCGATTGCCCCGGATACCGTGCCGGAATACAAGGTATCGGTGCCCAGGTTGGAGCCGTGATTGATGCCGGAGAACACATAATCGACCGTGATCCCCTGGCCCCGAAGAAGTCGTAAGCCCAGTTTTACACAATCTGCCGGTGTGCCTGAAACAGTATGCGCCAAGGTGGCTCCCGGGAAGTCCACTCGATTGACGGCGATGGGACGATTCACTGTAATGCCGTGGCCACAGGCGCTTTTTTGAGAATCCGGTGCAAAGACATAAATCTCCGCAAAGGGAGAAAGGGCGTCCACCAGATGGCGAATCCCATCGGCGCCGATCCCGTCATCGTTGGTAATGAATAGCTTCATGACTCCTCCTATTCTTGATCAACATATTATACCATCAGTTTGATCTGTTTGAAACCTCATTTGACAGAGTTCCCAGCTTTTCGATATACTGTCGTTGTGAGAACCAGCGTTGGGGAAGGAGAGCCATGCGAGCATTTTTTAAAAAAATCAAAGAGTCTTTCCTCTCGGTGTTTCCCGTCATCGTCATCGTGCTTGCCGTCCATTTTCTGCTCTCTCCGTTTCGTTTTTGGGACCTGATGCTCTATTTGACGGGCAGCGTACTGGTGATATTCGGTATGGCTGTGTTCACTCTCGGGGCTGACCTTGCCATGATGCCTATGGGAGAATACATCGGCTCCCGGTTGACAAAAACTAAAAAGTTGTGGGTCCTGCTACCCATCACCTTTTTTCTTGGCACGATCATCACTATAGCAGAGCCGGATCTTCAGGTTCTTGCGAACCAGGTGCCTTCGGTTCCTGACCACGTCATAATTCTTACCGTCGCCATCGGGGTGGGATTGTTTCTGATGGTAGCGTTGCTTCGGATCCTGTTTCAGTTGCGGCTTTCTTACCTCTTGATCGGATTGTATGGCTTCGTCTTCCTTTTGGCGGCCTTTACCCCGGTCGACTATCTGGCGGTCGCTTTTGACTCGGGTGGCGTCACAACAGGACCGGTCACGGTTCCTTTCATTCTGGCTTTGGGAGTTGGTTTGTCGGCTGTTTTGGGTGGCCGAAGCTCCCACGACGACAGCTTCGGTCTCGTAGCGCTTTGTTCCGTCGGTCCGATCTTGGCCGTGCTGATCCTTGGCATGTTCTATGATGCGTCTTCGACCGCTCATGCACCAGATCCGATTCCAGCGATCATAAGCGTTCAGGGCTTGTTGTCCGCTTATTTTTCAGAAGCGCTACATACCGTCAAAGAGGTGGCTCTTGCCTTGCTGCCGATCTTGGTACTTTTCGCGATCTTCCAGTTTGCAGTGCTCCATCTTTCCAGGCAGCGCATCCTGAAACTGTCCATCGGCATGCTGTTTACATTCGTCGGACTCGTCTGTTTTTTGACCGGTGTCAAAGGCGGTTTTCTCCCGGTGGGAACTCTGATGGGAGCGCAGATCGGCTCTCTGTCCCACAACTGGATCTTGATTCCACTGGCGGCTTTGATGGGGTTTTTCGTTGTGGCTGCGGAGCCGGCGGTCCATGTCCTTAATATTCAAGTTCGTGACATTACCGGCGGCGCCATCTCCAAACGGACCATGATGGCCAGCTTGTCCATAGGCGTTGGACTTGCGCTGGCGCTTTCCATGCTGCGCATCCTATATTCCTTCAGCATCTGGTATTATCTTCTGCCCGGTTACATCATTGCGCTGGGACTTGCATTGATTGCGCCTAAAATTTTCACCGCCATCGCCTTTGACTCAGGAGGAGTAGCTTCCGGACCGATGACCGCAACTTTTTTGCTTCCCTTTGCCATGGGGGCGACCGAAGCCGTTGGGGGAAATCTGCTCATCGATGCTTTTGGAATCGTTTCCCTTGTGGCAATGACACCGTTGATCACCATTCAGTTCATGGGCGTCGTTTACCGCATCAAGCTGCGCCAGACGGATCTGGAGGAACAAGATGCGATGCGGGATACCGCAGAGCAGGGCGAAGATATGCTCGAGTGGGATGATGATGGACAATAGAAACCCCACGTTGTAAAATAGGCCAAGGGAAGCATTTCCCGGAGAATCGGAGGAATCGAAATGACCACGAACGGCCATCCGGCACTGGGCCGGATCATGATACTGATGACCATCATTCCCAAAGACAAAGGCGATGAGGTCTCTACGTTTTATCGTACTTTGGGCTTGAATTTCAATATGATCTCACCCTGTTACGGCGCCGGCGGACTTGAATTTGGCGACTATCTCGGTCTCACAGAAACCGAAATGGACATGGTGATCAGCGTTGGTGCGGATGAAAAAATCAGGGAAGCTCTCTCTTTGGCAAAAGAACACTTTCATCTGGCAGAGCCGGGACACGGGATCGCTTTTACTCTTCCGATCAACGGCATCAGCGGCCCGAGAGCTTATAGCTATGTAACTGCAGATCTGAAAAGGAGCAAGGAATGAACGGAAAACACGAATACGATCTTATCATCACGATCGTGAACAGAGGTTGCGCAGATTGCGCTGTCGAGGCAGCAAAGAAGGCTGGCGCGCAGGGTGGAACCGTCTTTTATTCGAGAGGCACCGGCATCCATGAGGTAGAAACCTTCTTTGGAGTGAAAATCCAGCCGGAAAAGGAAGTCATACTGAATTTGGTGCGCCGTGATCTGGCCAAATGTATCATGCAGGCTATCATGAAAGAAGCCGGACTTGACACTCCCGGACGTGGTCTCGCCTTTTCCCTTCCTGTGGATGATGTGGTTGGAATCGTTCATGCAATAAATACAGGTTCCTGCGTATTGGACATGGAGGAGGAAACCAAATGATTTATGCAACTGCGATCTATGAAGGAAAAGAGCAGATATTTTCCGTTGACGGTGCCGGCTGCCGTGTTTTCCCACTGACGCGGTTTTTTGAAGAGGTGCTGGGCCTGGAGCAGGGACCCGCTTCCATGCAGGATCTCATTGCGGGCTATGACCCGGATTGGACCGACCAAATCGCTTTCTTTTTTGGAAGCCACCCGGAACTCGCTTTGACGCTGCATGATGTACGATTGATCGCCCCCATTCCTTCACCCAAAAGAAATGTTGTGTGCCTTGGTAAAAACTATGCCGAGCATGCCAGAGAGCTTGCAGGACAGCTGTTTTCCGAAACCCTTCCCACCCATCCCATCTACTTCACAAAACCGGAGCATTGCATCACCGGTCAGGATTCACCGGTCCTGCTGCATGCCGGAGTGACCAGGCGGTTGGATTATGAGGCGGAACTGGCCGTCGTGATCGGCAAGGAAGGAATCAACATCTCCAAAGAAAATGCCGAAGACTACATTTTCGGCTACACCATCGGAAACGACGTTTCCGCGAGAGATCTGCAAAAATTCCACAGCCAGTGGTTCAAGGGCAAAAGCCTGTCCACTCACTGCCCCATCGGACCCTGGATCGTTCATAAGAGCCAGCTTCCTCTTCCTTTGGAACTTCCGATCCGCTCCTACGTCAACAACGTGTTGCGGCAGGAAGCGAATACAAGAGATATGATCTTTGATATCCCGACCATCATCAGCGACCTGTCCAAAGGGTACCCGTTGAAACCGGGAGATATCATACTCACCGGTACACCGGCAGGGGTCGGTATGGCGATGGATCCACCGCAATACTTAAAAGATGGCGACGTCATGCTGTGCGAGATCGAGAAAATCGGTTTTCTCGTAAACACCATCACCGGTTGATACCCGTACCACCTGATCCGGGCGGATCTCCCAAAGATTGGCCTGCAGTCGAAACATATCAAGTCCATCCGCCTGGAAAATCCTTTCCCAGCTCTTGATCACCCTTTCCCTCTCTGCCGGGTACCGTCTGGCCATTGCTTCACCGATAAATGTGGTTCCCTCCGGGAACCCTTTTTCTTTCAAGTCCTTCTGGTATGCCGCTTCCTCTTCCGGTGTTTCGGGGACAAACCTGTGGTTCAGGACCATATCCCAGCGACCTCCGTCAAAAAAGACTGCCTCATCTAAATTTACCGAAAGCTCATAGACCACCGTCCCGGGAATCGGGCGAAGCATATACTGACTGCTGACTGAGCACCAGATAGGATAGATCGCGCCTTCCGGCCGTGCAAGCCGCTGACCGGCTGCTTTTACGAACCATTGATAAAGCTCGAGATAGTAAGGGGTGATGTCACCGTACCAACTTTTGATGGCAGATTCTTTCGCACGGTAATTTTCTCCCTGGATAAGATCCCGCAGGCTTGCGATGTCCTGTCGCGTCCACAAAGTGGTTTTTTTCTGGTCGATCACAACACGCATCCTCCCAATACTTGCCCGATCGGCTCACGGATGATCATATCTGCCCGATCGTCGCAGGATGTTTCACTACGGTTGATCAAAATCAAATGTTTGCCACGATAATAGCGAACCAAACCAGCAGCAGGGTAAACCACAAGCGACGTCCCGCCCACGATCAGAGTGTCCGCGCCGGCGATCGCAGAGACTGCTTCGTTCAACACATGTTGATCGAGGGCTTCTTCGTAAAGAACAACATCCGGCTTTACCACTCCGCCGCATTTTAGGCAGCGCGGGGTCCATCCGGTAGCGCCCTCCTCATTTTTGCAGTGGTCCGGATCAAGAATATAATCCAAGTCATGAAAAGTCCCACAACTGACACAGTTGTTGCGATGCACCGATCCATGAAGTTCGAGAACGTTCTTGCTCCCTGCTGCCTGGTGCAAGCCGTCGATGTTCTGCGTGACCACGGCGAACAAACGGCCATCTTCTTCCAGTTTGGCCAAGGATCGGTGAGCATCGTTGGGCAATGCTTCCGGATGCACCATGAAGGTCTTGTAATATTGGAAAAAGGTCTCCCGATGATCACGAAAAAAAGAATAGGAAACCATCTCTTCCGGACTCTTTCCAAACGCTTGCCGCGCCTGATACAGTCCGTTTTCCGAACGAAAGTCCGGGACCCCGCTCTCTGTGGACACGCCGGCTCCTCCAAAAAAGACGATCCGTTGGCTGCTTTCCAGAATGTGCTTCAGCTGCTCTTGCATTATCATCACCTCAATAGAATTGTATCATCGTTTCGCACCAACGTCACCCATCCTCCGGTAATTCGGTCAGTTCCGTCAGGTGTTTCCAGTATCGAACCGGCATCATCCTCCTTTGACAAGCGGGGTTGGTCCTCTCTTTTATTGCGATGCTGTCGTAGTATACCTTCCAAAGCCTTCGGTATTCTTTTTCATCCGTACGGAGGACCGGCGTCTGCTCCTCGCTCATCTTCATAATGACCCATTCTCCGTTCTGTGCAATCAATGCTTTCTTCCTTCTAATGTCATGAAGGAGGAAGGGAGCGTTGCGGAACCGGTCAGCAAAATGATCTCCCAGCAGTTCCAGGACATCGTGATCCGGTTCCAGACGGGCATACAAGATCTCTTCCGACTTCTGTCCGGAGTCGTCGGCTATGACAGAAAATCGGACCAATCCGGTCAATCGGTGGGCTTCAAAGGATACCTTCCTGGCAAGCCGTTGTGCTTCGTGAACGATCGGATCTCCGTGAAAAGACCCGACCTTCGGTCCCAAACGAAAGCCCATGACTATGTAGTGAAACGCCACATTATAGCGGTCGGGCGAATCGGACAAGTGCAGGTGATAGCACCGTCTCAGCGCGCTCATGGAAATTTTTTCGCTGATGGCATCGTAGACTCTCTCTGCTTTTTCCTGGTCGGTTTCGACCAGGCGCCAAGTATGAAGCATCGAGGGCTGATAAACAGTTCCGGCATAGATCCCGGCAGCCGGTTCCTCATAATAATGTAGAAACACACAGGTCAAAAACCCTTCGAAGCTCTCATCATGCAAATAATCGATCATCCCAAAATTCCTCTCGCTGCCAGGGGCTGAAACATTGAGATCTGGTTTCCATCGTTTATTGGCGATTGGCTTTTCGTGCCTGTTCCGGCTTGCAGAAGCAGCTGTCGCAACGGCTCCGGTTCCTGGGTACCGTCTCCGTAATATCGGCCGCAGCAGAGGATAAAGTGCCTGGCCCGTTTGACCACGACGCCGATCTTTTTCAGATCATCGTAATGGACAGCGGCATATCTGCGTTGCCGAAGGATCCGCCTTGCAGAAAGAGTCCCAACACCGGGAATGCGAAGGAGTTCTTCCAGAGACGCTTTGTTGATCTCCACCGGGAACCGCTCCGGATGACGGATCGCCCAGGCGATCTTTGGATCAAGGAAGGGATCCAGATAGGGATTCCCCTCGTCCAGGATCTCGTCAGCGGAAAAACCGTAGAACCGCAGCAACCAGTCCGCTTGATACAGGCGATGTTCTCTCATCAGCGGCGGCTCGGTCAAAGGAGATGGCAGTAGCGGCGACTGGCGGACCGGAATGTAAGCGGAAAAGTAGACGCGCTTGATTCGGTAGCGATCATAAAGACCTTCCGACAGTTTGACGATCTGCCGATCGGTCTCCGGGCTGGCGCCGATGATCATCTGGGTCGTCTGCCCCGCTGGCGCAAAGGTCTCCTTTTTCGCGCGGATACCCTTTTCCACCGTTCCTCCGATCTTTCGCCGGTCTGCAAGGGTGTCGGTGATCTGTCGCATCGGCAAGAAAATGCCTTCCGGTTTCTTTTGGGGTGCCAAAGTTCCCAGACTCTTCTGTGACGGCAGTTCCACATTGACGCTGATTCGGTCGGCAACCAGCCCGATCCGATGGATCAGCTCAGAAGAGGTTCCGGGAATGATCTTTGCGTGGATGTATCCGGCAAAACCGTGTTCATTTCGAAGCAGGGAAAGACAGTGGAGCATTCGCTCCGAGGTTCGGTCCGGCGATCCTTCAACGGCAGAGCTCAAAAACAAACCTTCGATGTAATTTCTGCGATAAAACTCCATGGCCAGATCAGCAAGTTCCTCTGGCTCATAGGAAGCTCTCTCCACTTCGGAGGTCCTGCGATTGACACAGTATTCGCAGTCGTAGACGCAACGGTTGGACATCAGCACCTTCAAAAGTGAAATGCACCTTCCGTCTGCAGACCAGGAATGACAGATGCCGGCACAGGAAGCGTTTCCCATTCTGCCGACGTTTTTTCGTTCCACGCCGCTTGTGGAACAGGACGCGTCGTACTTCGCTCCTTCTGCAAGGATCCTGAGCTTTTCCAGTCGGTTCATATTTCGTTCCTCCTGCCAAGATAAGAACATTTGTTCTATTATATCATTTTGTAAACGTATGTTCAAGCGTTTCCCGCGGATTGAAGAAACGCGTCACCTGTCGTATACTGTAGGCAGAGGCCACAGGAGGTAGTGACATGGAGACAAGAAAAAAGACCGCCTTGGTCCTGGGCGGCGGCGGGGCAAGGGGCGCTTATGAAATCGGTGTCTGGCAGGCCCTCAGGGAAACCGGCCAGAAGATCGACATGGTCTTCGGGGCGTCTGTCGGAGCGATCAATGGCGCCATGGTGGTGCAGGATGCTTTCGACCTGGCTGTGACTTTGTGGAAAGAAGCGAAAACGGAAATGGTCATCGACACTTCCCTGATCAAATCCAAGCGAAGTCCCCTGCGAAAACTGTTGGAGCAATATATCGACGAAGCAGCGATCCGAGCCAGTGGGATCGACTTTGGATTGGTAACGATCGAACTGCCCTCCCTGACTCCCCATCATCTTTTCCTTTCAGAGATTCCAGAAGGCAAACTGATCGACTTCATACAGGCAAGCGCAGCCTTGATTCCCGCATTCCGACCCCACGACATCGACAGCGTGAAGTATGTGGACGGCGGCTACGCGGATAATCTTCCGGTTGAAATGGCGATCCGAAAGAAGGCCGACCGTATTTTCGCAGTGGATCTTGACTCCGGCATCAAAAGAAAGGATGCCATCAAAAAAGCAGCAAACCTTACTATGATCCACAGCAAATGGGACCTTGGCAATATTTTGGATTTTGACGGAACAAAAGCCGGACGATCCATCCGGCTGGGTTATCTGGATGGTTTGAAAGCTCTTGGGATGTACGATGGGAGCAGTTATTGCTTTTCGAAAGGAGAAATGGACCGAAGATCCCTGGACACGGCAGAAGCCGCAGGACGGATCTTTCTGCTGGATCCCAAGCTGATCTACACGAAAAATTACTATCTAGAGCGCCTCGCTGATTCGGTTGGACAATATCGTGCAGAAGCGGAACATGAGATCAACGGGTTTTTGGAACGAATGAAGAGCGTCCGTCCGGAGATCGAGCACCTGCCTAAATTGCTAAGTATGATCAACAGTCGCAGCGCGACCTTGATACTTGCCGACTTCCTTAAGCATCACAATTCCGCCGTCGATGCCCTTATGGCCAAGCCCCTGCTTGCTCTCTTCAAAGAAGAAGCCCGCGTTGCGGGCTATTTGCTGAAGGAAGGTTTTCTCTGAGTTTGTCGCCGTATAGCCAGTGCGAAATACTTTTCCACCGGCGTTTTTGATAATGCTGCGACCAGCAAGGAAGCAACCAGAAAGCCGATCACAAACTGGATCATGTTTGCGGGTATACTGAACGCAGAGACTGCAAAATTTCCATACATGATGCCACCGGCGATGTAATAACCAAATACCATGATCAAGCCCGCCAACGTCATTCCCAGGATTTGGGACAGGGGCAATATGAAGTGCTCGCGTTTGCGGATCACCAAAGCGATCGATCCTAAAAATACGGGGATGAGAAGGGCGATCACCATCAGCTGGCTCTGCATTCCGTTTAGAAACGCTCCCAATGCCGAGAGGTCTGCAACTTCTTCTGTAAGAAGCGCCGAAGGATTATTGGTTCCTTCATGGAGAATGATGCGGTTCACAATATAATGGAACGAAAGCCAAAATGCCGCGATGATACCGACTGCAACTGCAGTTCGTTTCGGGTCGCCGGCGGTCTTCTGGATCAGCAATCCCATCATGACTGCCATCAATCCCTTGATGCAAAGCGTCCATGGCGCCCAGTGTACGTATCCAAGAAATACATCTGCTAAAGCAGAACCCACACCGGCAGCGATTGCCCCGTATTTCCAACCGAGGATCAGCACCGAAAGGAAGATCATGCTGTCTCCCAGGTGGATATAACCGTTGGTAAAAGGAACCGGTACAGCAATCGCCATCGTGGCAACCGTTGTGAGGGCCATCATCAGTCCCGTCAATATGATCGTATTTGTCTTTTTCGTATTCGCCATGATCGTATCACTCCATCTAGGTTTCTACTAAAAGTATACCTTGGTATTGTATTTTGTAAAATACTCAGTTATGATGATTAGTATAAGTACAGTTTTTGCAAATAGCTTAATATGATTAAATATTGAATTCATTTAGGTACAGTTATTTTCATATTTCACCGACAGTTAGGAGTTGTCCATGCTTACACTGACGCCGATCCTGAGTGACGCTTTGCCGACGCCCCTGTACCAGCAGCTTTTTTTGTACATTCGGGATGCGATCCTTTCCAATGACATCAAGCCCGGCGACAAGCTTCCTTCATTACGTTCTTTGGCTAGATCGTTGAATCTCAGTCTGACTACAGTTCAACTCGCCTACGAACAGCTCCTCGTTGAAGGTTACGTCGATAGCCGGCCACAGTCCGGATACTACGTCAACCAGATCCTTGCAGATACCCGCCAGGAAGCATTGTCTCCGTTGATGCCACAGAGGCCGGAGGACCTGACGGGAGCGTCGGATGGAACAGAAAGTAAGATCCCTCTCTACTCCGACCCCGCCTGCTTTGATTTCGGAAAATGGAAGAAATGCACGAACAAGGTGTTGAACGAGCATTGGGAACACCTGCTTCAGGAAGGCGATCCCCGGGGAGAAGCGCCGCTTCGACGGGAGATCGCAAACTACATTTACCAGTCCCGTGGCGTTCGCTGCCGATGGGAACAAGTGGTGATCGGTGCCGGCACACAACAGCTGGTCAGCCTCCTTTGTATCATTCTTCAACGGATGGGGATCGATCACGTCTCCTTTGAGGAACCCGGTTACATTCCCGTTCGCGGTATTTTTCGGGATCGTGGATTTCAGTCCACCGGCGTACCGGTAGATAAGGATGGCATCAAGATCGAGCGCCTTCCGACCAACATACGTTCGTCGGTTTACGTCAGTCCTTCCAACCAGTTTCCCACTGGCTCCATCATGCCGGCCGCACGCCGTTACGCCCTCCTGGACTGGGCTGGAGCCAATAGTAGCGTGATCATCGAAGACGATTACAATAGCGAGCTTCGCTATTCGGCTCGTCCGGTCCCTTCTCTACAGGGTCTGGACACCAGAGAGATCGTTGTGTATCTTGGCTCCTTTTCGTCCACACTGTTTCCTTCGATCAAAATCAGCTACATGGTGCTTCCCACTCCGATGCATCACTTGTTTGAATCGGTGCTTGGCGGATACACCCAAACCTGCTCAAAGACAGAGCAGTTGACACTGGCTCTCTTCATGGAGAGCGGTATGTACCAGACCCACTTGAAAAAGCTACGAAAGTTGTATGCCCAGAAGATACAGGCAGCGACCTCGGCGATCCAGCGAGATGCAAGAGATCTTCTGACGATACGCAACAACAGTTCCGGACTTCACATGCTTCTCGAGCTTTCTCAACTGTCGCCGGAGCAATCGACGGAAGAGATCTGCAAGGCAGCAGCAGGCAAGGGCTTGACCATGGCTCCGGTTTCCCATTATTTGGAGGTTGGCGGCGCTTCGCTGGTGATCTTCTACTATACAAAAATCCCGATCAGCCAAATGGAAGAGGCGGTCGAAGCACTGGCCGACATTTTGATTCAAACTCGTGAAGGAGGAATGCAACATGGACTGCATGGAGACGATCCGCAAGAGGCAGAGCATACGAAAATTCAAAAAAGGTGAAGTCACACAGGACGCGCTATTAAAGATCCTGGAAGCCGGCCGATTGGCGCCGTCGGGCAAAAACAGCCAAAACTGGCACTTTCTCGTCATCCGAAACCGGGAGTTGATGGAGAAAATAGCCGCCGCCATCGTCGCAAAGAACGACGAGATCGCTACCGCAATGGACAGCAAGGATCGGGAAAAGGGAGACCGCTTCCGAAAGTTCGCAAAGAATTTCACTTTGTTCTATCTTGGCGCTCCTGTTTTGATCGTTGTCTACGCTACCGATTACTATCCGACTGGATACCACGAGTACCGGTTCGCCGAGTATCCCGAGTCAGCCATCGACAAGTTATTTCAAAGGAATCCGGGAATGCAGAGCATCGGCGCCGCCATCGAAAACATGAGTCTGGAAGCAGTGGAGCTTGGATATGGATCCTGCTGGATGACTGGGCAAAATTACGCAGCAGACGAAATCGAGAAAGTGTTGGAAGTCGAGACGGGATTCTCAAAGGAAGGATATTTTCTTGCCTGCATGTTGGCCATCGGTATTCCCGAGGATGGAGCAAAGAGTCCCGGGCGGAAAGATCTGTCTGAGATCTGTACGTTTATCGACTGACATGTCACATAATTTGTTACGTTATTAATTAAGCAGAGTGGGGTGCATTTTTATAGCATTCCACTTGTTTTTTTGAGAAAATTGTGATATTACTGAATACATATACGTTAATATTTTATCATTTTGTAGCGATTTCGACACCAAAGGAGACGGTAATCATGGACAACGAGTGCAAATGCAATTGCAATTGCAACAAGACCGAAGACAGTCGGTACGTGGATCTTAAGGCATTCATCGACAGCATGTCTGGTGTCGATGGCGCTGCCATGCCTATTTTACAGGAAGCTCAGCGCATATTTGGATACCTTCCGCTGGAGGTTCAAAAATTCATATCAGACCATACAGGGGTCCCGATTGCAGAGCTTTATGGCATCACCACCTTTTACAGCCAGTTTTCTATCGAGCCGAGAGGCAAGCATCACGTCGGTGTCTGTCTAGGGACTGCATGTTATGTCAAGGGGTCTCAGAAGGTTCTGGATAAGGTATCGGAAGACTTGGGCATCCGGGTCGGTGAAACGACTGCTGACGGGATGTTCACGCTGGATGCAACCAGATGTCTTGGGTGCTGTGGTCTTGCTCCGGTCATGATGATAGATGAAGACGTCTACGGAAAGCTGGAGGATATGGACGCCATACCTGGAATACTCGCAAAATACAAAAGATAGGGGTAGCAAAAATGAAAACGATCAGCGAATTGAATCAATACAAAAGCGACGCCCTAAAATCGCTTGCTGTTGGAGAAGGATACCGTGTCGTCGTTGGAATGGCGACCTGCGGGATCTCCGCCGGGGCCAAACCTGTGATGGAAGCCTTCAAAGGCAAGATCGCAGAATATGACCTGCCCAATGTGGAAGTCGTAAAAACCGGCTGCATCGGGATGTGCGTCTATGAACCCATCGTAGAGATCTTCGCGCCGGGCAAAGAAAAAGTCACTTACATCCACATGGACGCCGAGCGGGCTGCCCGAGTGGTCACCGAGCACCTGAAGTGGGGCAAGCCAGTTGCAGAATTCACAGTAGATGGAGGAGAGACCGGCCAGCTCAGAAATCTGAACGACATTCAGTTTTATAAAAAGCAAGAGCGGATCGTCCTTCGCAACTGCGGACTGATCGATCCGGAAAACATAGGAGAATACATCGCAAGGGACGGCTATCAGGCAGCCGCACTGGCCTTGACTTCCATGACACGGGAGGAAGTGATCGAGGTTGTGAGAAATTCCGGACTGCGGGGACGCGGCGGGGCAGGATTTTCCACCGGGCTCAAGTGGAGCTTCGCGGCACCGTCACAAGCAGATCAGAAATATATCGTATGTAACGCAGACGAAGGAGATCCGGGAGCGTTCATGGATCGGAGCGTACTGGAAGGTGATCCGCATGCCATACTGGAAGCTATGATCATCGGTGGCTACGCCATCGGCGCAACAAAAGGATTCATCTATGTACGTGCAGAATACCCTGTCGCCGTCCAGCGTTTGAACATCGCCATCGAGCAAGCCAAGGAAATGGGGCTTTTGGGCAAAAATATCTTAAACAGCGGCTTCGACTTTGAGATCGAGATCCGTCTTGGGGCAGGCGCTTTCGTCTGCGGAGAAGAGACCGCCCTGATCGCTTCCATCGAAGGTAAACGCGGCATGTCCAGAAACAAACCGCCGTTTCCTGCCAACAAGGGATTGTGGGGCAAACCCACCATTATCAACAATGTAGAGACATTGGCAAACATTCCCCAGATACTGCTTCGCGGCTCCGAGTGGTTCCGTAGCTTTGGTACGGAAAAATCACCCGGAACAAAAGTTTTTGCCCTTGGTGGAAAAATCAGCAATACCGGACTGGTGGAAGTCCCCATGGGGATCACTCTCCGGGAAGTCATCTACGACATCGGTGGCGGGTGTCCCAATGGCAAGGCATTCAAAGCGGTCCAGACCGGCGGGCCTTCCGGCGGGTGTATCACCGTAAAAGATCTCGACACTCCGATCGACTTTGACAATCTGGTAGCCATCGGCTCCATGATGGGCTCCGGAGGCATGATCGTAGTCGACGAGGACAATTGCATGGTAGACATTGCAAGATTCTTTCTGGATTTCACAGTTGACGAGTCCTGCGGCAAATGCACACCTTGTCGGGAGGGCACCAAGAGAATGCTGGAAACTCTGGAACTCATAACCGCAGGTGAAGCAAAGCCAGAGGATCTGGATGATCTTGCTGAACTTGCAGATAACATCCGGTTGACATCTCTATGCGCACTTGGCCAGACTGCTCCCAACCCTGTTCTTTCGACGATGAAACACTTTCGTGATGAGTATGACGCCCACGTCCATGACAAAAGATGTCCGGCGGGAGTCTGCCAGGCACTTCTCAACTACATCATCCTTCACACTTGCACCGGTTGCACCCGTTGCGTCAAAAAATGCCCGGTGGACGCGATATCCGGAAAGGTCAAAGAACGGCACACGATCGATCAGAAGAAATGCATCAAATGCGGAGCCTGCATGGACGCTTGTACATTCAAGGCAATCATCAGGAAATAGGAGGATCATTCGACAATGGATAAGGTCAATATAACCATAAACGGCAAATCGCTCAGCGTCGCAAGCGATACGACAGTGCTCCTCGCCGCCAGAGAAGCCGGGATCGACATCCCCTCACTGTGCTACCTCAAAGACATCAACGAGATCGCCGCTTGTCGTGTGTGCGTCGTTGAAGCAGATGTCAAAGGGGTTCCCATGCGAAATCTGCCCGCATCCTGTGTGCTTGCCGTACAAGAAGGCATGAACATACGAACCAACACCCCCAAGGTAAGACGGGCGGTCCGCAAAAACGTTGAGCTGATTCTGGCAAATCACAACTGTGAATGTCTGACTTGTCTGCGAAACGGAACCTGTGAACTTCAGAAGCTCTGTTCCGAACTCTCCATCGAGATCATTCCGTACCGTGGGGAAAAGAGGAAACCGGTCTTCGACGATCTGTCCCATTCGATCGTGAGAGATTCGAGTAAATGCATCCTCTGCGGCCGTTGCATCAGCGTATGCCGGGATGTCCAGGGGATCGGTGTGCTCGACTTTACCAACCGGGGCTTCCATACCGAAGTCGCTCCAGCATTTGACTTCAGCATGAGGGATGTGAATTGCACGTTTTGCGGACAGTGCATCATCTCCTGTCCGGTAGCAGCTCTTCATGAAAAAACGTATCTCGACCAAGTTTGGGCGGCCATTGACGATCCGGACAAGTTTGTGATCGTTCAGACCGCACCAGCCGTTCGTGCTTCTCTGGGAGAAGAATTCGGACTACCGGTGGGCACTCCTGTCACTGGCAAGATGGTGGCGGCACTTAGAAGGATCGGGTTTGATCGGGTGTTTGACACAAATTTCTCTGCGGATCTGACGATATTGGAAGAAGGCACCGAGCTTTTGAACCGTGTGAAAAATGGCGGAACTCTTCCGATGATCACATCCTGCTCTCCCGGATGGATCCGGTATTGCGAAATCAACTATCCAGATTTTCTTGACAATCTTTCGACCTGCAAGTCGCCCCAGCAGATGTTCGGGGCTCTGGTGAAGACCTACTATGCAGAGAAATTCGGCATCGATCCAGATAAGATAGTATCCGTTTCCGTCATGCCCTGCACCTCGAAAAAGACAGAAGCAAAGAGGGAAGAAATGAACGTTGACGGTCGTGCGGACGTCGACATCGCCTTGACCACCAGAGAGCTGGGCGATCTGATCAAGCAAGCTCGATTGAATTTCAACGCTCTACCGGAGGAAGAACCAGACAGCATTTTGGGAGAATACACCGGTGCCGGAGTTATTTTTGGTGCAACCGGCGGAGTGATGGAGGCAGCGCTTCGAACCGTCGCCGACATACTCAGCGGAAAAGATCTCAAAGACATCGAATATCAAGATGTAAGGGGATTGGGAGGTGTCAAGGAAGCTTCTGTCATTCTACCAATAGATGGAGTGGATACGGAAATCAAGGTCGCGGTCGCCCACGGCACTGCGAATGCAGCAAAAGTATTGGAAGCGGTCAGATCCGGCGAAAAGAACTATCATTTCATCGAGGTCATGGCATGCCCCGGCGGCTGTGTAAACGGTGGCGGACAATCGTATGTCTCAGCCAAGGACCGGCTGGATGTGAATCCCAAGATCAACCGGGCAAACGCTCTATACTCTGAGGATGAGCGACAAGTGCTTCGCAAATCGCACGAGAATCCCGAAGTGCAAAAGCTCTATGCAGACTACCTGATCGAACCCAATGGTCACTTGTCTCACAAGCTTCTTCATACTCACTATCACCAACGAGACACCTATTGCCAGGAATAGGGATGATGTGCAAGAAACGCCGACGGATCTTCAATGACCGCCGGCGTTTCTTTTTTGCGCATTCCTGATCTAAAGCGAGAGTCCGATCCCGCCGAAAAATTCCGCTTCTTCCATGTCGTGGGTGATCAGCAGGATCGTTTTTCCCTTGCCTCGTTCTTTCACATATTCCATGGCCTTTTGCTTCGTCTCTTTATCAAGCCCTTTGAAGGGTTCATCCAGGCAAACGAAATCGCTTTCCGCTGCCATTGCCCGCGCCAGAGCGACCCGCCGTCTCTGCCCGCCGGACAATTGATTGACCGGCTTTCTGGCCATTTCTTCCGGAAGGTCAAGCGCTGCGAGCTCTTGCAGGATCTGCTCTGTATCAGCTTTTTTTGCTGTTACCAGCCTTACATTTTCCAATGCGGAAAATGGTTCACACAGACGATCTTCCTGAAAGACCGCGGAAATTCGTTTTCCTTCCAGGCCTTTGATCGTTCCCCCGTCAGGTGTCAGCAGCCCCAATAACAAATGGGCCAGGGTCGTTTTACCGAATCCGCTGGCCGCCATCAAAACGGTGGTCTCGCCTTCCGGCAAGGCCGCCGTCAATTCATTCAAGACTTCTTCCTCTCCGTACTTCTTGGTGAGGCTCTCCCAGCGGATCATGCCAGGGCTCCTCCGATCAGGCGACGCTCAAAGCGCCGAAGCATGGTGAGGAAAAATTTTTCAAACAGAAAACTGATCGCAACGATCACCAGGGTCCATCCAAAGAGTTCGCCGGTGCTCAGAAAGATCTTCGCGTTGTAAAGCTGTTCACCAATGCTGTTTCCCGGAAGTCCGATGACTTCCGCGGCGATCCCACTCTTCCAGCAGAGGCCGAGGGCGACCTTGCAAGCTGAGGTAAAAAAGGGAAGCACGGCTGGGATATAGATCGCTTTGATCTTCATCAGAGATGACACCTGGAACACATCCGCCATCTCAAGCAGTTTTCCGTCAGTGTTTCGGATGCCTTCCAGAACATTGGTGTATATGATCGGCAACACGATCAGAAAACTGATCACCGCCGAAAGGCTGCCGCTGCCGGACCAGATCAGGACCAGGATGATGAAGCTGGCAACGGGAATGCTCTTGATCACTCCAAAGAAGGGTGAGAGGAGGTTTCCGATCAAGCCGTTCGCAGCGCTGATCACTGCAAGTAGTGTGGCGACAGCGATCCCCAGGAAAAATCCGCTGATGATCCTTACAAACGAATGCGCGATGGCGCTCCAGAAGGTGGATTCGCCAACCATTCCAAACAGTGTTTGAATCACCGACAAGGGGGATACCATAAGCAGTTCGTGGCCGATGGCGATGCTGGCGAGCTGCCAGACGATCAGCCAGAAGCCCAGTATCATAAGTTTCTGCCCTGTTTTCTTATTTTTTATAATAGAAGTCGTCATTTGGGATCGCACCTCCTACTGATTGGGGATTGGCTGCAAACAGAACCGAGAGATATCCGTTGATTTTTTCCTGCATGCTGTCTCCGTCGATATAGACGATGTTGCATGCCGGGATCGCCTTTACGGCGATCGCTGCCTTGGGGACGATTCCATAGGCCTCTACGAGGGCTGCGGCATCTTCGATGCTTTCATTTGTAAATGCAGTCGATGCCTGGTATTCCCCGAGAAACTCGTCGAAAGCCGCTTTGTTGGCTTCAGCAAATTCTTTTCTGACCAGCAGAACACCGGTCACCATGCCGCTGTCGCTGCTTACCTTGTCCCACTCTTCGGTGAGGCTCAGCGCGACTCTGACTTTATCGTTTTGCATCTGGACGGTGGTCACGTAAGGTTGGGGAAGAACTGCGATCGTGTTTTCCGCACCGGAAAGCATGACTGCCAGTTCTGTGGCTTCGCTTTTGAATTCCACAGTCACGTCCTTGCCCGGTTCCATTCCGTTCTGCATCAGGATATAGTTCAAGGCGTATTCTGGAGTCGTGCCTTTCCCTGTGCTGTAGATGGTTTTGCCGCGCAAGTCTTCTATTGATTTTATGGTGTCTCCGCTTTCGACGACGTAGATCACGCCAAGGGTATTGATTGCGGCTACCTGAAGGGCGCCGTCGGTTTTGTTATAAAGAACGCTGGCCAGATTCGCAGGAACGAGTGCTACATCGACGCTGCCGTTGATCAGCAGCGGCACGATCTCATCCGCAGTGCCATACATATTGAATTCATAATCATGAAGCGTGGATCCCGCTTCTCTGTCGCTCATCAGTTTGACCATGCCCATGGTCGTAGGGCCCTTCAAAGAGGCGACGCGAATCGCAGTCCGATCTGCAGGTGCCGGCATTTCTTCTTCGGGAGCCGAAGAACCGGTGCCGCAACCAAGCAGGGAAATCGTCATCAAGATCAAAATCATCAGTAAGCTGATCCACTTTTTCATTTTTTGTTTCCTCTTTGTTATTATTTAACAGATATTTTGTGATATATTTCTCATTATTCCGAACTTTCGGTCTTTGCATACACGGTTTTGATGCTGACATCTTGAATCATTCCCAACTTCCCCGACATGGCGCTGATCACATTGGCCGGGCCGTCGATCACGACGCTGATGACGGATAAATCGCGCCTCGGATGGGGGATCCCCATCCGTCCTATGATGTACTTGCTGTACTCGTGGAGGATGCCGTTGATTTTTTCTGTCGATTCTGGATTCTCAACGATGATTCCAACCACTGCGATCCTGGATTCCAACGTATTTCTCCTTTTGACCCGATAAAAAAATCCTTATGCGGCAAGGCATAAGGATCAACGTGTTGTTGTTTATTCCTCATCTCTCGCCTTTTCTATCGGGACGAACCCTAAAGATTCAGTACGATCGGTGTAATGTGTTCCGGTTTGCCGGCAGATGAAACGACATCTTTCATCTAGCGACGCACCTATCTTGTGAAGAATATAACACATTTACGCGAGGATTGCAATATATTTAACAAATTTCGCCGAAAAATTTTATCTTTTTCTACTTCCCGATTGCAGCGGCGATCCGGTCTCCCGCTTCTTCCGTACCCATCGCATTCATACCGGGTGACATCAGATCCTGGGTGCGATACCCCTGACGCAAAACGTTTCTCACCGCCGCTTCGACGGCGTCAGCTTCCTTTGCCAGTCCAAAGGTGTAGCGAAGCATCATCCCCACCGACAGAATGGTCGCCATCGGGTTGGCAACGTTCTTCCCGGCAATGTCAGGAGCACTGCCGTGGATCGGTTCGTACATGCCAAAGTTTTCTACATTGAGGCTGGCGGACGGTAGCATCCCGATGGATCCTGTGATCATGCTGGCCTCATCGGAGAGAATGTCACCAAAGAGATTGCCGGTGACTATGACATCAAACTGTCGCGGATCCCGAACCAGTTGCATCGCCGCATTGTCGACGTACATGTGAGACAGCATGACTTCAGGATAAGCCGGAGCCACTTCGTTGACGACTCTCCGCCAAAGTCGTGAGCTCTCCAATATGTTGGCTTTGTCCACGCTGGTCAATCTGCGGTTTCTCTTCATTGCCAGTTCAAAGGCAACGACGGCGATCCGCCTCACCTCTTCCTCTGAGTAAATTTCTACATCATAGGCAGCAAGTCCCTGTTCGGTTTCCTTTGTGCCCTTTTCTCCGAAATAGATGCCGCCGGTCAGTTCGCGGACGACCATGAGATCGAGTCCGCCTTCCACCGCTTCCTTCCGGAGCAGACAAGCATCTGCCAGCTCGGGAAACAGGATCGCCGGCCGAAGGTTGGCGAAGAGACCCAGTTGTTTCCGCAACCCCAACAGCGCTTGCTCCGGTCTCTGATGCCCGGGAAGAGTATCCCATTTGGGTCCGCCAACTGCTCCCAGAAGTACCGCATCTGCTCTCTTGCAAGCGGTCACGGTTTCTTCCGGCAAAGGGGTGCCATGCGCATCGAAGGCACAGCCGCCGGCGAGAAGATCTTCAAATTGGAACTGATGTCCAAAGACGTCGCCGACTCGCGTCAATGTCTTTTTCGCTTCCCTTATGATGTCCGGGCCGATGCCGTCACCGGATACGACCGCGATATTATATTCCATTTATAAATTCTCCTTTACGTAGTTGACCAACCCGCCGCTTTCGATGATTTTACGTATGAATGGAGGGAAAGGCTCGGACCAATAAACTTCGTTCTTAGTCGCATTGGTGATCTTCCCCGTCGTAAAGTCCACGACCACTTCATCCCCAGCGTCGATCTTTGCCGCAGCTTCTTCGCACTCCAAAATCGGCAACCCTGTGTTGAATGAATTGCGGTAGAAAATCCGGGCGAAGGTCGGAGCGATCACACACCGAATACCCGAAGCTTTGATCGCGATCGGCGCGTGTTCTCGCGACGAGCCACATCCGAAGTTGCTTCCGGCAACGATGATGTCGCCTTCTTTTACCTTCTTCACAAACTCCTTGTCGATGTCTTCCATGCAGTGAGCCGCCAATTCTTTGGGGTCTGACGTGCTGAGGTGACGGGCGGGGATGATGACATCTGTATCGACGTTGTCGCCGTATTTAAAAACCGTTCCCATGGTTGCTTTCCTTTCTGCTACAGTTCTTCCGGACTGCTGATGCGGCCGGTGATGGCTGACGCCGCGGCCACTGCTGGGCTCGCGAGATAAATCTCCGATTCCACGTGACCCATACGGCCGACAAAATTTCGATTCGTGGTAGATACCGCTCGTTCCCCTGCGGCGAGGATCCCCATATGCCCTCCCAGGCAGGGTCCACAAGTTGGAGTGGAAAACACGGCGCCGGCCTTGACAAAGATCTCCGCATAGCCGTTCTTCACGCAATCCAGATACACCTGTTGTGTACCGGGAAAAATGATCAGCCGCATGTTTTTTGCCACCTTTCTTCCCTTCAGGATCTTCGCTGTGATGCGCATATCCTCCAGTCGGCCGTTGGTGCAGGAGCCGATCACCACCTGATCGATAGGGAT
Source organism: Firmicutes bacterium HGW-Firmicutes-11 (assembly GCA_002840285.1). Taxonomy (GTDB): domain Bacteria; phylum Bacillota; class Clostridia; order Peptostreptococcales; family Anaerovoracaceae; genus PHAE01. Next base: position 34,301 of record PHAE01000014.1, on the reverse strand, counting down.
GTCTCCGACCTCGTCGATGGTTCTGGTGTTTTCCGGCAAATGAGGGAAGGCCACCGTGGGACGTATGGTCGAAAGATCGATGACAAAGGTTTCATCATAGACTGCCTTCTTGTCCGGACGGAATACTTTTATTTTTTTGTTCATCGCTCTGTTTTTTGTTTTATGCTTGCGCAAATACTCTCTCGTTTTGTCATCGACAAGAAAAATGCCATTCTTTGCGCCGGCTTCGATGGCCATGTTTGCCATAGTGAACCGGTCGTCCATGGAAAGGTGTGTCAGGCCGGAACCCACAAACTCCATCGACTTATAAAGAGCGCCGTCAACACCGATCATGCCGATGATGTGAAGGATCACGTCTTTTCCACTGACCCACTTCCCCGGCTTACCGGTCAGTTCAAAACGGATCGCAGAAGGGACTTTGAACCAGGCCTTTCCTGTTGCCATCCCGGCCGCCATGTCCGTCGAGCCCACGCCGGTGGAAAACGCACCAAGAGCGCCATAGGTGCAAGTGTGGGAATCAGCTCCGATCACTACGTCACCGGCGACCACTAACCCGAGTTCAGGCAACAAAGCATGTTCGATTCCCATCTGACCGACTTCGAAATAGTTTGAGATCTCCTGGCTGACGGCGAATTCCCGCAGCGCTTTACACTGTTCTGCCGCTTTGATATCCTTGTTCGGTGTGAAGTGGTCCGGCACCAATACTACTTTATGTTTGTCAAAGACCTTCGTCGCACCCATTTTGTCGAACTCAAGGATAGCGACGGGGGAGGTGATGTCGTTTCCGAGAACCACATCCAGATCGACTTCTATGAACTGTCCTGCTTTCACTTCCGGTAGACCGGCCTTCGCTGCCAGTATCTTTTGTGTCATCGTCATGCTCATACTGCCTGCTCCTTTTCTGTCGTTTCATAAAGCACTTTGTTGACCGCATTGATGTAGGCATGGATGCTCGCCTCTACGATGTCGGTGGACAGACCTCGTCCAGAGTACATCTTGTTCCCAACGCTGATTTTTACCAGGGCATCCCCCAACGCATCCTCGCCCTCCGTGACCGAATTCAACTGAAAATCTTCAAGCTTCATCTCGATGCCGACGATCTTTTCGATCGCTTTGAAGGCTGCATCGATGGGACCGTCGCCTCTGGAGACCTTCTCGATCGTCTTGTCGTCTTTCATAAGTTTGAGCACCGCAGTGGAGGTGATCTTGTTTCCGCTGTTGATTACGAAGCTGTCCATCTGGAAGGTCTTCGGCACCTGTACCGATTCTTTGCTCACCAACGCCTCGATGTCTCTGTCGTAGACGACTTTCTTTTTGTCCGCGATGATCTTGAATCTGGCAAAGGCCTGTTCCAGTGCTTCGTCGGTCAGTTCGAATCCCAGTTCTTTTGCCTTGCTTCGGAAAGCATGTTTCCCGGAATGTTTTCCGAGGACCATGTTGTTGGTAGTCAGTCCCACCGACTCCGGCGTCATTATTTCATAGGTTTCCTTGTTTTTCAGAACGCCATGCTGGTGGATGCCTGCCTCATGGGCAAACGCGTTTTCACCGACGATGGCCTTGTTCGGTTGAACTTTGACCCCAGTGATCCGGGAGAGAAGTTTGGATGCTCTCATGATTTCTGTTGTTACAATTCCCGTTGATGCTCCATAGACGTCTCTTCTGGTCGCCAGTGCCATAACGATCTCTTCCATGGCCGCATTTCCGGCGCGCTCGCCGATGCCATTGACGGTGCACTCGATCTGTGTAGCACCGGCGCGGATCGCAGCCAGCGAATTGGCAACACCCAATCCCAGATCATTGTGGCAATGCACGGAGATGTCCACATTGTCCAGCGCCGGACAGAGCTCTCTGACTTTCATCAGAAAGGCATAAAATTCATCCGGAACCGTATAGCCGACGGTGTCGGGGATGTTGATGGTCGTGGCTCCCGCCTTTATGACGCCTTCAAATACTCTGGCCAGAAATGCCGGTTCGCTTCTGGTTGCGTCTTCTGCAGAAAATTCGATATCTGCACAATGTTTCTTTGCATATTTTACCATAGCGATCGCCTGTTCCACCACATCGTCCGGCTTCATATTGAGTTTGTATTGCATATGGATCGGCGAAGTTGCGATAAAAGTGTGGATCCTAGGCTGAGCGGCATTGACGATCGCCCCCCAGGCCGCGTCGATGTCGGCGGTCGTGGTACGTGCCAGACTGGCCACGATGGAGTCCTTGATGGTCTCAGCCACCGTCTTCACCGATTGGAAATCTCCCGGTGACGAAATGGCAAAGCCAGCCTCGATAACATCAACCTTCATCCGCTCCAGCTGTTTTGCCATCTCGATTTTTTCTCTGAGGTTCATGCTGCAACCCGGAGATTGTTCACCGTCACGCAATGTGGTGTCGAAAATTTTGATTTGCTTGTACATTTTGATGTCCTCCATTTTCCCATTTCGACTCCGGTGAAATAAAAAAGTCCCCGGAGCTATCACTCCAGGGACGATAATACTACCGCGGTACCACCCTGTTTACTGGAAACCAGTCACTCTGCAGGTTCTAACAAACCCTTGGCCTTGATAACGGTGCCTGCCGTAACCCCTTACTGATCGGTTCGGGGGTTCTGCTCGGGAGCGAGGTCACATGATCATTGCGTATCGGCCTTCCAGCAACGCCGACTCTCTGTAACGCTTGGGAGATCTGTAAAAACTCCGTCATTGCATTTCATTTACTATATTGGAACAAGTATATGAGACTATGATTTGTTTGTCAACGATTTTTTTGCTCTGTCGAATTCCTCTGTGATTTCTTCCGGCACCGTTGTCAGGTAACTGACCACCAGTATCGCGATCGAGGAAAAGAGGAATCCGGGAATGATCTCATAAATATCGAAAATGCCGCCGCTTTTCATGTACCAGAACAGATCTGTCCCGCCACCCACGACCATGCCGGCGATCGCTGCAGGCAATGTCATCCTCCGGAAAAACAGGGAGAACAAGATCAGTGGACCAAACGCGGCTCCAAATCCGCCCCAGGCAAAGGACACCAGTCGAAACACTGAGCTGTCGGGATCCAGAGCGATCACCGCGGCGATCACAGTGATGATCACCACCGTTGCCCGGCTGATCCAGACGATATCGGTTCCTTCGGTGCTCTTCTTGAAGAGTGTCGCATAAAGGTCCCTGGACACCGACGAGGCCGACACCAGGAGCTGGGAACTTGCAGTGCTCATGATCGCTGCCAGTATGGCGGTCAAAAGAATACCGGATACTACATCGGGGAAAAGCACATCGATCAGGCCGATATAAACCGTTTCTCCGTCAGCAAGTTCCGAAATATAAGCTTTCCCGATAATGCCCACAAGCACAGCTGCAGTTAAGGTGATAATGACCCAAACCATAGCAATGATCCGGGATTTTCGAATCATATCCGGTGACTCGATGGCCATGAACCGGACCAGAATGTGTGGCTGACCAAAGTAACCCAAGCCCCAGCCGAGAGCGGAAGCCAGGAGCATCGTGTCAATAGATCCGTCTTTCATCGGAAAGAATCCCAGGCTTTCCGGTGTCAGCTCTGCCAATCGCATCGCAACCTCTCCGGTCCCGCCCATGCTGACCACAGCCATGACCGGCACGATGATCAGAGCGAAGAACATGATCGTGCCCTGGATGGTATCCGACCAGCAAACAGCAGTGAATCCACCAAGGGCGGAATAGGAAAGAATGATCAGGGCGCCAATCACCAGTCCAAGGGTATAATCCATACCAAAGACCGTTGAAAACAACTTGCCTCCTGCAGAAAACTGAGATGCGGTATAGATCAAAAAGAAGATGACGGTAAAGAGTGCGGACACGGTGCGAAGAAGATGTCGTTTGTCCCGAAACCGGTTTTCAAAGAAGTCCGGCAATGTGATGGAGTTCTTCGATACCTCGGTGTAGGTTCTGAGACGCTTGGCTACGAAGAGCCAGTTCAAATAGGTTCCGATCATGAGACCGATGGCGGTCCAGATCGCTTCCGCCGTACCTCGATAGAGCACATAGGCGGTTCCCGGAAGACCGATCAGCAGCCATCCACTCATGTCCGACGCCTGTGCCGACATGGCTGTGACCCAACTGTTTAGTTTTCTCCCTCCCAGAATGTAATCGGATAGATTGCTGTTCCTGTTGAAAAATTTGAAGCCAAGAAAGACCATGACTCCCAGATAAATAATAAAGACGATTGCAATAGTTACCAATTTGTTCCCTCCATTTCCATCACACAAGCTGCCTATTCGGGTTTTTGATTTGCCGGCTCAATGCCACGGACGCGTTTTTCAAGATTGGGGCGGTCGATCCAGATCTGCGTGTTGCAGGTCAGACACTTCAGTCGAAAATCCATGCCGGTACGCATGACCATAAAGCGGTTTCCGCCGCATGGATGGTTCTTTTTCAATATCAGTATGTCGCCGATCTCGAGTTTCAGTGCCAAGAGTCTTCCCTTCCTTCTAATTGCGATCTGTCTAATCGAAAGCAATTGCTTCTAATCGACCTAATCGTTTGGGTTCTGAAATCAGTCGCTATTTTGGCATCCTCACCTTTCCGCAAGCGATCCTTGGAACATAAAACAAACTAACAACGAACAGTGTTTTATGTTGGTCCAAGGATCTGCTTTCGTTCAAGGGACGATGGTACAAAATGGCTCCAATGCTTTCACAACCCAACCAAGCCAGGCCGATCCGTAGCTATTACTTTTCAATTATACTTGTTCCCATGTAGGGAATAAGGACTTCAGGCACCAGGACGGAGCCGTCGGCCTGTTGGTAATTCTCCAGGATGGCGGCGGTGGTGCGGCCGCCATTGAGTTGCGCGTCTTATACAAATCGCTCACTATGAGGTCCAATTTGTATAAATCCGACGGGAATCAGCGTGTTGCGGCCGATGGTTTTATACAAATTGAGACTACTTAAACTCCAATTGGTTAGTAAATCGGGCAAATCTTAACCAAAAGTAAAAATAACTCAAAAATTTGTATAACCACACAGCAAATAGCCTCAAATTTAATAGTTGTGCTCCTCCCATTTAACCAACAATCAAAAATACAAGGAGATTTGTATAACCGGAGGGGAGAGGAGCATATCTGAATCATCTTCTTGGTTGCGTGACAAAAGCATCGGAGTCTGCTTGTGTCACGTTTTCAGCAGGATGGTTCAAAATGGCTCCGAAGCTATTTCTTTTCTATGATATGAGTTCCCATGTAGGGAATAAGGACTTCAGGCACCAGGACGGAGCCGTCGGCCTGTTGGTAATTCTCCAGGATGGCGGCGGTGGTGCGGCCGATGGCCAGTCCGGAGCCGTTCAATGTATGAACAAATTCCGGCTTAGTCCCCTGCTCTCTGCGGAAACGGATGTTGGCTCTTCTGGCCTGATAGCTTTCAAAGTTGCTGCAGGAGGAGATCTCAACATATCTGCCGTAGCTGGGCATCCAGACTTCGATATCATAAGTCATCGCCGAACTGAATCCCAGATCGCCGGTGCAAAGCTGCACCACCCGATAGGGAATATCCAGAAGTTGCAACACTTTTTCAGCTGCCGCCGTCAGCGATTCCAACTCCTGATACGACTCTTCCGGTTTAGTGAACTTGACCAGCTCCACCTTGTTGAACTGGTGCTGGCGGATCAGGCCTCTTGTATCTCTGCCTGCCGATCCGGCTTCCTTGCGGAAGCATGGTGTATAGGCAGTGTAATAAACGGGAAGTTCTGCTGCATCCAGGATCTCATCCCTTCTCAGGTTTGTCACCGGGACTTCCGCCGTCGGAATCAAAAAGAAGTCTTTGGCCGGAACGTGAAACATATCGTCTTCAAACTTTGGCAACTGGCCGGTTCCGGTCATCGAATCCCGGTTCACCATAAATGGGGGCAAGATTTCTGTATAGCCGTGTTGTTCCGTATGAAGGTTCAACATGAAGTTCATGACCGAACGTTCCAGTCGCGCGCCAAGCCCCTTGTACACCGTAAATCTTGTTCCGGCGATCTTCGTCGCCCGTTCAAAATCCAGAATGTCAAGGTCTGCGCCCACATCCCAATGGGGCTTTTGTTCAAAATCAAAGACTCTTGGCTTGCCGACTCTGCGGATCTCTTTGTTGTCCGCATCGCTGGTTCCCACCGGGACACTGGAAAACGGTGTGTTGGGAATGTTCAAAAGAAGATCGGAAAGCCCCTGTTCAACGGTCGCCACCCTGGAGTCCAGCTCTTTGATTTCCTCGGATAATGATTTCATCTCCGCCATCAGTGCGGTGGTGTCCTTCCCTTCCTTTTTCAATTTGGGAATTTCTTTGGAATCCAGATTCTGGCGGCTTTTTTTCGCCTCGACATCGGCGAGGATCTTCCTGCGCTCTTCGTCCAGTTCCAGCACCTGATCGATCCCAAAGTCCCCCTGGCCACGACTCAGGATCGACTCCTTCACGGCGGAAAACTCCTCCCGGATCCGTTTGATGTCCAACATATCGTCTACCTCTTTCCGTTCTTTGTACTCCAGTTAGAGAAGGTTCTTCTTGTAATTGATATAGGTGTTTACCAGAGCGTCAACTTTCTCCTGCATTTCTTTTTGCAGATCGGAAGCCAACTGGTAATCTCCTTCATCAAGAGCATACTTGATTCGGGTCAGAAGGGAAAGCTTTCCGATTTTATCCTGCCCCAAGTACACCCGCAGATCCTGTATTTTTGCCCAACTGACTAGATCCAGATCGGCGCAGTCATTGTCCTGATGGCATTTTTTACACTGGCGCACCAGATCCATCGTGTTGGGGATGATCCGGTTGTGTAGCTCCATCGCCCATTGGGCAACGATGGCTTCCCGATAGGAATCCAAAGTCCTCTCATCCATTATATCATCCACCTGAAGGATCTTGAGTTTCTCCGGGTATCGATCAAATGCTGCGATATTTTCCCACACCGTCTCCGGCGGCTTTCCAAAATACTTGTCCCGTTCTTCCTGGGTATAAGCGATGTAAACGTCCTCTTCGCTCCGATACGCCCTTTCGGTCTCAAGGTAAAAGGATTCCTCGTCGTGCTCCTTGGACAGAATGCCTTCCAGTTCCTTTGCTTTCTTCTCACTTTCCAGAACGGCCTTGATCCCGTCCAGCATCGCCAGATAGGCGGTGGCAAGCACAAGATAGGTGTTGCTCTTGGGATTGGGCGATCGAAGCTCAAAGCGTGTGCTCAACGGATTCTTTTCATCCCTCACCAAGGCAACCAGCACGGTTCGGTTTCTGGAAGGATTGGCTGCAGAGTGACCAAGGGACGTAACGATGCAGACCGGTGCTTCAAATCCAGGCTTCAGGCGATTCAGAGCATCGTTGCTTGAGGCGATGAACGGATTCACGATCTCGTAATTCTTGAGGATCCCCATCATCGCTCCAAAACCCACGGCGGTCATGAACTCATTCTTCATATCCTTGGGAGCGAACAGATTGACCATCGAGCCGTCTTTCTTTTTGACCGCGACGCCGATGTGGGTGTGTTCTCCGTTGCCGGCGACCCCTTCGATGGGCTTAGCCATGAAAGTGACATCCAATCCATGGGCTCGGAAGATATCCTTGATGACATAGCGGATGTGCAGTTCATTGTCTGCGCACTGCAGCAAATTGCTGAATCTCCAGTCGATCTCCAGCTGCTCCATGATGTGATCGTAACGACCGGAATTCCCCAGCTTCGCCTTGATGCCGCCGACTTCCTTATGTCCCATCTCAACACCGAAACCATAGCGATCCAACACAAGAAGTGTTTTTTCCAGTGCTGTGCGGACCGGTCCTCTGGTGCGCTGCCAGTACTGCTCCTTCAACTCCTGGGAGGTGGAGAGTTGTTCTCTGTCTGCCTTGTCTTCTGGCGTCTTTACCCAAAACTCAAGTTCCGTCGCGCCAGTTAGAACGATCTCTTCGATCTCGTCGAAGGATTCGATATCAACGTCGGCGAGAGCATAGGGATGTTTTTCCAAAAGCTCCATCATGGTCCTGGTAAATGTTTCGACTGTTTTTCTCAGGATCACACGGGAACCGACTTCCGCTGTATCATTGTGGTAGAGATAGGAAGGAATGCGAAGCGTACCTACCGGCAGGTTGGTGTCATCGCTTGTATATAGAAAATTGTAGTCGACGAACCAGTTGACGCCAAGGTCGGGAATGATATCCACTTTCGCATTGTTCAATGCGGCGATTTTCGGCAGCACTACGCTAGAGCCGTCTGTCTGCACGCCCTGTCGAAAGAACTTGTCCATGTCTTTGATAAACAGGTCCACCGGGATCTTCTCATCGGTATCATGGCCGCCGATGTCAACCCCGACCAGAGAAACAAATTTAACCTCCGGGTGCTTCTTGAGTGTCTCTATGATGACTTCCTTCTTGTGTGCTTCTGCGGGAATCGTGAACAGCATCCGTTCCAGGTCCATCTCTCCGCCTCCTTTCGCTCTACATGCAATATCTAAATTAGTATTATATCGTTATTGTACTTTAGTTGTCAATCGAGGAAGGGCTGGAAATGAAAGGTTTGTCACAAAATGAAAAGAAGGGCCGGCACCCTGGAGTGCCGGCCCTTTTCACTCATTTGACATACTCTTTGCTATTCGACGATCACCGGTAAGGGTTGCCCCTCCGGTGTAACTTCCAACGGCAGATCCGTCGGCATGTCCGTCGGTTCGCCGGTTCCCTTCAGCAGGTTCAGTGTCGCTTCCAGTTCGGCAAGATATCTGCCGTAGGCCGACCAGTCGCCAGTCTGCTGAGCGATCACAGCATTGTTGAATGCCAGCACTGCCTTTTGGATCAAGGCATCTACGGTTTGGTCTCCCTCGCCTGGCTCTCCCGGTTGGCCTTCACCAGGGGTTTCGCCGCCGTTCAAAGGCGTTCCCGATCCGGCACCGAACATCACGTCAAGTGCCTTGGCCAAGCTGGTTTCATAAGCAATCTTGTCGTTATAGTAGATGATGACCCGCTTGACTTCCGGCAAGCTGCTGTTGGTAGCCTCCAGATAGATCGGCTCAACATAGACCAGGGAATCCTCGATGGGAATGACAAACATGTTGCCTCTGGTATAGCTGGATCCCGACGAGTTCCACAGGGAGAATTCTTTGGATATCTCCGTATTCTGATCTATGAAACCCTCGATCTGCATGGGTCCGTAAATGATCTTGGACTTGGGCAGTCGATACAGAACCATCTCTCCATAGTTTTCCCCATCGTTTCTGGCCACCAGAAGCGCCGTCATATTCTTTTTCCCGGAAGGAGTGTACGGGATGGAATTGATGAATTCCACCTGGCTCTCTCCCGGAAGCTTCATGATGTAGTAGTTGGGCTGCATGGTGATCTCGTCAATACCGTAGGTCTCTTTCGAGATCTCCCATTTGTCTTCCGACTGGTAGAACACTTCTACATCGTTCATGTGGTATTTCGTATAGATGCCCGCCTGGATCGAGAAGAGCATGTTGGGATAGCGGATGTGCTTCTGCAACCCTTCCGGCATCTCTTCGAAATCTTTCAAGAGTTTGGGGTAGATTTTTTGCAGGGTATTGGCGATCGGATCTTCTTTGTCCACGAGGTAAAAGCTGGCGTCACCGTTGTAAGCATCGATCACGACTTTGACCGAGTTTCTGATGTAATTCACCTTACTGTCGGGGCTAAAGGGTTCCGAATACGGATAGTAGCTGCTGTAGGTATAGGCGTCCAACAACCAGAACAGTCTTCCATCGACCGTTACGATGTAAGGATCAGCGTCATAGCTCAGGAAGGGCGCAATGGTACGGACCCTTTCCATGATGTTACGCCGGTAAATCATTCTGGACTCGCTATTTATGTTGTTGGATACCAGAATTTTGACACTTTGTTCTTTGATGGCGAACAGTGTCCGGTTCAACAGATTGAGTTTGATCCCTGCGGTGCCTTCATAGGTGTTGTAGGCGTTGGAATCGCCGCTTGGGTAGTCGAATTCCAACTCGTCGGTATTTGTGATGATGTAGTTATTTGTCAGCTCTCCAAAATAGATCTCCGGTCGTGTGATCTGTATCTCTTCCACTTCGGAAATGGGAGGAATGCTGTCGATCAACATATCGGGCTGACCGCTTTCGGTCACTTTGTCAACGCGGGATAACGTGATGCCGTATCCATGGGTGTACTTGAGATGTTGTGACAACCAAGGTTGATTTGCGATTTTCGTTTCATCGATCTCTCTGGGAGAAAGAAATACTTGAGTGTACTCGCCATTTACCATATATCGGTCCACGTCCACATCGTTAAACAGGTAGTAGGTACGAATGCTCTGGGCCTGGTTGTAGAATTTCTCTGCAGGCACGAAATCGTTGATCCTGATGTTGGAGATCGTATCCATGTTGTTGAGGATGTCTTCCTTCGTCAGGGTATTGGATGCGGCAAACTCCCTGACCTGGATATCGTTTAGATCGTATGCGTGTTGGGTGAACTTGATATTATGCTCAAGATATGTGTACTCTTTGCTGATTTCATCTGGGGCTACGACAAGGTTTTGCACCAAGATGCCCGCCCCGGTCCCTGCGATGGAAACCAGGATCATGATCAAAGGTGCCGCCACCATCAGTTTGTATTTTTTCTTGTTGAATCCAATGAGGAAGGTGACAGCCGCGACCACCGATAAGCCGATCAGGATCCGATAGACCCAAAGAGTCACGTTGATGTCAGTAAATCCCGCGCCATAGAGAACGCCGTTTGCAGAATACAGCAAAGTGTATTGCTTCAGCCAGAAATTCACGCCGACCATCAGGAAGAACAGTACGCCAATGGTCTGGATCTGCCTTCCGGCGATCGAAACAAGTTGTTTGAGATTGTCCTTGTCCAGTTGTGTTGTGCTTCTCCGCGGGCCGGGATTGAATCCTTTGAATGCCCCGCCGAAGGCGCTTCCCATGGCTTCTCCAAAAGCGCCAAAATTGCTTTTAAAATCACCGGTAAAACGTTGTTGGCCATTTTCATCGAATTCGCTCGAGGGCTTTGCCTCAAAGATCTTTGGACGTCGCATAGCAAGCAGGAGCGAGTAGAACAATAGAGAAACCAGAACAAAAGCGACCACGATACCGATCAAGATCTGATTGATCTGTGTCAGCAATTCCAGTTTAAACACATAGAAAGACACGTCCATACTGAATATGGGGTCGACGATGCCAAAATCGGTACTGTTGGAGAATTTTAAGATCTCGTACCATAATCGCGTCACCGTTGTCAGTGTTACGAGGATAGCAAAAATGGCGCTGACACCAAGAGCGACCAGATTAACTGTCTTCTCTTTGATCGTCACCGTGTCAACAGTGTCAACTTTTTTGTAATATCCTTTTTTCAGTGCCATCAGGTAGAGGTAGGTCAATACCGTCAGGATAAAGAACGTCGGGATCCCGAGCTGCAATTGGGTTACGATCTCTTTAAAGAAGACGCTTGTATACCCCATCTCCCGGAACCACAAAAAATCTGTCAGAAAGCCGACGAGCGTCGTGAATAGTGCTATAAAGACCAGCACCACCAGTATGCCCACTCCGACTCCAATGCGTTTTGTTTTCAAAAAAACACCCCTCTCGATCGTCTGTTATTTCAACAGACTCTGCAGCGCGGACAAAGCTTCCTCTGGAAGGACATCTCTGCCGCCCTTGAATTCCTTTAACGATTCTACGTAACGTATGCGATTGTCGATGCTGTTGTGCAACAGTTCCATGTACTCCGGATCCTGAAAGTCCGGCTGGAACCCCTCAACATCCATGGTCATGATTCCCGGAAACGATCCGAACGCTTTCCACTCGGCGGTTTCATCGACGATATGTTCAATGATGCCGATGGTGACTTCCTTAGGGATTTTCTTTTCGAGAAAATGCCCGGTGTTGATGATGTAACAGGTAACGTCACGTTCCTTGAACAGGGCTTTAAACTTATTGTAATCCTCCTGCAACGCGTAGGTGCGGAAGGGGTTGGCGTAGGGTTCGAACACCAGAGCGTCTTTGTCTGTACCGACAAGGATTTTTTCCGCTGTGGTTCTTTTCGTTGCCAGGCATGCCCCCATGACTGAAGCCAGTACCGGATCGTCGACACGGATGACAGGAGGCAAGGTATGATCCTTCATCAGCCAGACGATGGTGTTGACCGGTTCTTCCATCTTGTCGACCCGGTTGGCCGCCCAAAGTTTTGATTTGATCGCTCTTCCGTTACCGTTTCTGATGTCTTCGGTGACCGGAACGATTTTGCCTTCATTGTCGATCGTCGCTCCGCAGTTTTGCATCGTGATCAGATACTTGTTGTCCGGTGAAGTCAGCGGGTAATCCTGGGTTTTATCGAAATAGGATGGTTCAAGCGCCACGGAGGATCCATTGGCTGTTGAAATGATGTACGCGTCATCATGCAATACGGTCACTTCATATTTTCCGCCATGTTTCGCATGGGTCAGGGTGGATTTCCCCGAGCCGGAAAGCCCGAACACACCCATGACATGCTTCTTTCCGTCGTTTCGCACCATACGTTTCAACCCGCCGTGGCAAGAGGCGTAGCCGTTGCGATTGGCGATGCTCCAGGCGATGGTCAGCGTACCTTTTTTGTGTTCTCCGAAATACCGGAGACCAAGAAGCGCGGCGCAATTGTGTTCCGGATCGAAATAGGCCAGTCCGTTGGGATAGCGCGGATCTGTCCAGTCCGGATCCGAAAATATACCGATGTCCGGTTCGGTTCCCAACGGTGCGGAATCCCGGTACATTTCTGCATACAATTCCGTGACATGCTGGAAATTCAGTAACCAATTGTAAAGCGTGTTTTCATAGGCTTCCGGGATCAGGAGATTGGCTTTCACCATAAAATCCTTGTCCAGCCCGATATAGCATGCTGTGTGAAGCATTGTCTTATAGCGGGTTTTGTATACCGCTTCTCTTAGAATGGGAGCAATTTCATCTTCCGAAACTCCCTTTTCACCAAGTATGATCCTTGCTCCGGCAAATCGACCGACGGTTTCTCCGTCATTGAACAGTAAAATGTGGGCGCTTTCCGGGAGGCCGATCTCTTCCGGGCGGTAAACAGGCATGTCCAAAGCAATGGTACCGGGAGACTTTTTAGCCAGTCGATAGGCATCCTTCAGGTCCATGACCTTCTTTACATTATTCCCGTAAAAGGCGGTTTCAATCGTCGTTCTGGAAGTAGAAAACCCAATGTTGTCCTTGGTGATCAACTCCCTTGGGAAACGGCCGCTGGTTGACATTGTTGCGTTACCTCCTGCTATGGCTCGCACTTTCTATTGGTTTTGCTAATATCTGTAATAGTTGACGATCTTCATTTCCTCGCCAACCGGTTCCATTTGGTAGATCCAGTGATACTTTTTATAGTTCGTGGTCGTGCCCGCAACCTCTTTGATCTCTTCGTACGCCCAGACATAGAATCCCTTGTTTCCTTTTCGAATCTCGCCGATCTCAAGCAATGTGAATTCTTGCTGCACCTTTCCGACCTTAGAGTAGGAAGAAACATTATTGTATGCTTTGCTTCCTTCTTTTGTCAAGGCAAGCACCTGGTCGCTACCACCGTTCACATATTCGTTCCAAAGGGAATCAAAAGCGATCAGCGTCGCAACGATCTCTTGATCGTAATAGCGGACAGTTCCTGCGGTCCCGTCAGACCAGATGTTGTTTTCAATGGGCTTTGATCCGTTGATATCGGACACCTTATAGTCGGTACCTGAAAGATAAGCCAAAGATGTGTTGGCGCGGACCGTCGTTATGTTTTCGTTGAACGACAGCTGGGACTGAACCAGTGCTGCTTTGTCTGCTGCTGGCATGGGGTCAGGTGTGGTTACTTCCGGCTCGTTTTCCGGTTCTATCTGCTCCGGGTCCTCGCTTTCCGGTTCTAAAGGAATTTCTTCATCGGGCTCTTCCGTATCTTCCGCTCCTCTATTACCGAATCCGGCAAAAAATGCTGCCGCCTTTTCCACCCAGTCGTCTAATGTCTCAGACATCACGATCTGGGCGTCGGTGACTCTATCCGCAGCGGTGCTGTCCGGCCAAAAGTACTTGATCCCCAGCGCGGCTACCTCGGCAGCAAGGAACAAAATAATAAGAATCAAAAGTCCCCGGCTGATGCAACCGCCACGCTTCTCCCGTTCCGGACTCTCGTCTTCCGGTTCCTCCGTCTCAAACCAGAGTGGCGGGATGGGCATCGATGCCGGGGCTGGTTCGGGCTCCGGGATCGGATCCGGTACAGGTTCAGGTTCCGGCTCAGGTTCTGAGACCGGATCCGGTATTATTACAACTTCGGGTTCCGGCTCTGGCTCCGGCTCCGGGATAGGAGCAACTTCGGGCTCTGGCTCCGGCTCCGGCTCCGGGATAGGAGCAACTTCGGGTTCCGGCTCAGGTTCCGTTAGTGGCTCAATGAACACAGGATCATCGATGGGTAGCGGAAAGCTTTCCATGCCTTTCAATTTCTCGTATTCTCTGTTTAAAAGCTGTTGAAATTCTTCATTCTTTTTATTAAAAGTAAAAAACTTGCCATAGTCCGGGGTTTGTTCTTCCGGGGTCATTTCGCCGATCTCCTTTAACAGGTCAAATTCGAGGGAAGAACCGTCGGAACGTTCTCCGCTTCCCCAGTCAAAATCGATCTCTTCCGTCTTGCGCGGTTTCGGAAAATCGTAAATATTCCATCGAAACTCAGAGCCCACCTGCTCTTTGGTTTCTGCTCCGCATCGATTGCAGACCTTGTCGCCCTCGAGCAACGGGGCCCCACACTCCTTGCAATTCATCGACCGTTTCCTCCGCCTCGCCAATGCACCATAAAATGTCGTATGACTCACATTTCATTATAATACAGGCCTTGCCATTAGGCAATGCTTGTCTGGCTCCGCTTTGCCCTCTTATTCTCATACATCAGAGTGTCTGCACGGTGCATCATTGACTCCAGCGACTCTTCATTTTCTCCGATAGCAAATCCCGAGGAGATTCCCACTTGTCGATGGGCATCGCCATGATTCTGATTGTGGATCCGTATCTCCTCGTTGATTCGCTGCTGTATCCCTTCCGCCATGTCTGTATCACAACCCGGGACGATCGCCATGAACTCGTCTCCGCCGATGCGTGCTACTGTATCGCTCTCACGGAAAGATCTGCTTAAAATTGCTGCAGCATTTCGAATCAAAACATCACCTTCCGCATGCCCGAAGGTATCGTTGGTGTACTTCAGCTTGTCGATATCAAACATGAACACAGCAACGGGAAGTTCTTGGATGGGTTTTGCGAACATATCCATAACGTGACTACGGTTGAAGAGTCCGGTCAGCGAATCGTGATAGCTGATGTGCTGCATGTCCCGCTCGGATCGAATGATTTTTTCGTATTGTTCAATGTTGGACAATACGAGACCACAGACCTTTGCGATCTCCAGTGCAAAATTCAAGTATTTTTCGAAATACTGTGGAAAGAGGAAGTCGCTGACATCGATCACGCCATAAACATGGTCCTTGTATGAAATCTTGATCGAGAAGCGGTTGTTCTCAGCGACATAAAGTTCATCTTCATCCACCTGGTCAAACAAAGATATTACGTCATCCGGCACGGTTTCATAACCGTGATCCTTCTCCCAGTATTTGAACTTTTGAGCGCCTAGCACCAAGATGAAGATCTCCTTGATTCGCTCGATGGTCTCCCTGGTGTTGTTGTAGGATGCGATTTTTCCGATCACGTCAAGAATAGCTGCATATTCCGCGCATTGTGCTCTCGCCTCGGAAATCTCCTGAGTATAATGGCTGCCATTTTCCATAAGCCGCCATTGGAGCACCGCTGTTTTTATCATGAGTTGCATCGCTTCCAACTCAAAAGGGATGACCACATAAGGTAGTTCGAGATACCCCGACAAGGCCTTCAAGTTTGTTTCTGCTTCCGGATCGATGCCGGCGTCAAAGAAAACGATCTCCTTGCAGAACTCCTGATAAAACCGACGCGCGGTTTCCTGGTCGAACCCCCCGGTGGCAATATGCTCTTCCCAATGTTGCAACCAATTTGCACCAATGATGTATCCGCCTCGTTGGAGGATGTAATCGATGAATGGTTCACTGGCCAGATGATTGAAACAATAATTGGTGGTCTGGACTTCCAGATCCATTTCGTCGGGAAGCAGTTGTAAAACTTCGCAGTAGCTGCTGCACAAAACCACTCCCTTGTCTCCCGAGTTCATACTATCGCGCAGCAGATGCGGGACTTCCGATTTTTTCCCTTTATTTTCGCACAAGCAAGGGTAGGGCTTTACAGCAACATCGTCAAACCCCAGCTCTTCCACAACTCGATGAAATTCCTGCTGAAAGTTCTCGCAGATAAAGAAATTCAGTTTTCCCATCTTCTATTTCTCCGTCCGCAAAGGATAGGTCCCAAATCGTCCGACAGCCTCTGCGATTTCATGTAGTACTTCTTCTGGCACCTGCCACGGGATCTCTCCGTGGTTGTCTGATAAGATCAAGCCTCCACCGTTTCCGGCCTTGCCAATCACGTTTTTGACATTTGCTTCAACGTCCTTGGTTGTCCAGTTTGGCATAGCAATGCCGTTGAAATTTCCGATCAGACACAATTTGTCACGTGTGGCTTCTTTCAATGCGACAAGATCGTCCTTGTCACTAAATCCGAGCAAGGCGGTTCCCGTCTCAGCAATATCATCCACGACCGGAAGCGTGATGCCGGATGCCAGATGAGTCGCTGTCGGTCCTTTGATCCTGGCCAGGGTCCGCTTGGCGATTCTGTGTCCTGTCGCCAAATAGCGGGTACGCTCGACCATCGTTGGCGATGCCATCGGATCAAAGTAGCAGATCGCCGTTGCGCCCGCTTCCAGCTGGGCATTTGCCCAGGAAACGCAGAATTCTTCGTTGATCCGCATCAGCTGTTCAAACTCCTTCTCCCGAAACAAAAGCAGTTCGAGGTATTTCTCAAACCCCATCTGCATGATCGGAAGCGAGAATGGCGACAACACTACCCCGATGATCGGGGTCTCGTCGCCAACCGATTTCTTCATGAGTTCCGTGGCTTCCAAAACACGCTGCAGGCATTTGATCTCCTTGACTTCGGGAATCTCCAATTGTGTGATCTGCTCAAAACTTTTCAAAAAAGGTTCTCCCGAATTCGGCGGACCATCGTCCGCAAAGATGACCTCCCCACCAAACGCTTCGATTTCGATCGGCGCATAAAACAAGCTATATAGGCAATCGTTACGATACTTCTCTTTCATGGCAAGTTGGGCCTTTGCCACGAGTTCTGGCTTTGAGAAGTACTCTTTGATCGGGATCTGCAGCTCTTTTGCGCCATAAAGCGACAGCAAAAGAAACAGCGGCACCCGGTCAGGTTCTTTGTGGCCGATGGCAGTCATCGTGCGCTCCATTGAATTCATTACATCGCACCACCTTTCGTTTTTTCTTCGATGATCCTCACAACACTAGCTGCACTGTCTCCAAAGGCATCGGCGCCGACACGTTTCCATAGTTCGCCGTCAAGTCGGAAGGGCGCACCTCCAACAATAACTTTCGTCTCAGCACCAGCTTCTGCAAGCGCTTCCTTTACTGCTTTTACTTTCAGAGCCGAGGGAAGCATCAGCGTCGAAATGAGAAGCACTTCGAGCTTGTCTTCCAGCGACCGATGAACCAGTTCCTCTACGGTCAATCCCTGTCCGTAGTCGATCAGTTCAAACCCTCCGGCTCGCAGCACGGAACAAACGATCCGTTTCCCCAGTCCGTGATGGTCCTGCAAAACGCCGATGGCCATTCTTGGCACAATTTTTCGTTTGACCAGGAGTTTTGGCAAGTACTGCTCAATCAACTCCTCACAGATCACTCCACTCATATAAACTTGTGACAAGGAAACGGTACCGTTTTCCCAGCCCTCTCCGATCCGCTCCAGCGTATCGATGGCCAGTCGTTCCAACAGGGGAAAGCTGTTGTCGTTGACGTAACATCGTTCGAAGAGCTCTGCTGCCTTGACACGGTTGATCTGCAGCAATGCGCTTTCAAACTCCCGTCCAAGCCCTGCCAAATCCATCATGTTAGAACACCCCCTCTTTGATAGCCCCAATAAATTTGTTCGTCAGTTCCGGATCGAATTGAGTTCCGGAACACCGTTCCAACTCTGTAATCGCTTCTTCTTTTTTGATGGCATCCCGGTAGGTTCTAGGGTTGGTCATTGCGTCGTAGGCATCCGCAAGCGCTATGATCCTTGCTTCCAAGGAGATCTCGTCGCCCTTCAATCCTCGGGGATAGCCGCTGCCATCCCACATTTCATGATGTTGGAACACGTAATTTGCCAGTTCGGAAAACTCGTTGACCGAAGTCAGAATCCGCCAGCCAGCTTCCGGGTGCTTCTTGATTTGTTCCCACTCGTCTTTGTCAAGCCGCTGCGGCTTGTTCAGAATTTTTTCATCAATGCCGATTTTGCCGATGTCATGAATTAGACCTGCCATTCTCATTTTACTGATTTCTGTTTCTGACAAACCAAGCGTCGCGGCAAACGTGGCGCACAAACTGCTCACTCGCTTCGAATGCATCAGCTCTCGTTTGCTCTTTTCCACCAATGTGTTCATGATGGCATCGATGGTCTGACTGCGCATACTGAGAGTTTCATAGAGTTTATGCCGATACATATGATCTTCTGCGCTCTTTTCGACCAGTTCGATGTCTTCCTCTTGCTTGATCTTTGTTTCAAAACCGAAAGAAATGGATAAATCCAGTGGTGCAACGACGACCGTTGCTACCAGTTCCTTGACCCGCTTGATAATTTGATCTGCTGCCTCCGCGTTCGTGTTTGGCAGCAGGATTCCAAACTCGTCGCCGCCGATCCTTGCTACGATGTCAGATTCCCGAAATCCCTTCCTCAACATCTCAGCCGCCTTTCGAATGATCTCGTCACCTTTATTGTGGCCAAAGGAATCGTTGATGAGTTTCAAGCCATTGATGTCTCCAATGACCAGCGTCAAGGGTAAACTCCGCGGAACGTCCAGACGTTTCAGTTCCTCTTCATAGAACCTCCGGTTGTACAGCCCTGTCAGTTGATCGTGATATCCGATGTAGAGGATCTTTTCTTCGGCTCGCTTTCGTTCGGTGATGTCCAGGTGAATTCCGCTTGCGATCAGCGGTTTGCCATCCCCAGACCAGACAGTCACCTTCCCGATGCTGTTGATCCACACCCAATGTCCATCCTTGTGCTTCATCCGGAACTCGACATTATAACTTTCCGCCTTCTTATCAAACACGTCGTTGATTTCCGACTGCGCCTTCAGAAAGTCTTGAGGATTCGTATTGTCCTTCCAGGTGTTGCTGGTGATTGGCGACAGCTCCTTCATGGTGTAGCCTAGAAGTTCAGCCCACCTCTCATTGATGATCTGTTCCCCTGTCGTCAGGTTCCAGATCCAGGTGCCGGCGTTGGTGGCTTCGAGAATGTCTCTCATCTGGTTCCGGCTTTGCCGAAGTTCATACTCCATCTGCTTTCGTTCACTGATGTCGCTGATGAAGCTGATGAAATAGCCCCGATCTTTGGAGTATACCGTGCTGACTTGAAGATCGATGGCTGTTCCATCCACCTTAAGATACTTGCCTTCGAACCGTTCCCACCCTAGCTCTGCAATCTGCCGCATGTGGCGTTCCACTTCTTCCTGTGTTTCGTCGGCTCGCAGATCCATTACATTTTTTACGGTCAGTTCGTTCGCCGAATAGCCCAGCATGGAGCATAGCGCTTCATTCACTTCGATGATGTGTCCGTCGTCTCTCAATACCCAAAAGCCATCCATCGATGCCTGTGTGATCGCCTGGTAACGGTCTTCCGCCTCTTGCAGTTGCTCTTCCATCTGATGGCGCTCTGTGATGTCCTGAAGGATGCAATGGGTTTGCTTAAACTCACCATCTTCGTTGTATCCGATTTTCCCGTCGAATGCGATAAACAGGACGCTTCCGTCCTTGTGAACCATTTCGAACTCGCTGTGAACCTGTCCTTGCTCTTTGAACATCGGGAACCGCTTGCGAAAGCCGTCGATATAAAGAGGCGAGAGAAAGTCTCCGAACCAACGGCCGATCACTTCCTCCCGTTTGTATCCCAATAGGTCAAGCCATTTTTGGTTTACCTCAATGAAGTTGCCGTTGAAATCCAAGGACTGGTATCCCAAAGGCGCTTTGTTGAACAGAAGTTGGAATCGCTCCTCGCTTTGGCGAAGTTCTTCCTCCAATCGTACGCGACGGGTTACCTCTTGCGCAAAGGCATTCACTCCGATGATTGTGTGCTTCTCATTGTAAACAGGGCAATATTTTGTTTCATAGTAATTGACGTGCAGATCCCCGTATTTTTCTGTGGTGGTATGGACTATGCCAGCCAAGGCAAGATCGTAATTTCGCTTTGCATTTACTCGGTCTGTCTCCGATGTAATCTGCTCCAGCAGGTTCATGCCGAGGGCAACTTCCTTGCCGTAAGCGAGTTTCATCGCTGCTCTGTGGGACTCGTTGAAAAACAAGTAATTATAGTGTTTGTCCAAGGTCAGCACGATGATGCCCTTTTGGCTTTCCAAGCTGGCAATGATAAGTTTTTGCCTTGCTTCCAATTCGGCCAGCTCTGCTTTCAGTCTCTTGGTTTCTTCGACCACTCGGATCCCTGCCTTTCCATGCAAAGAGTAGCGTCAGCCTAGTAAAGTAATAAACACATTGTACTTCTATTTGTATTCAAACGCAATGATACCTATATACAGATGTCACAAGACTGCGTATACTGATAACAGATCGATTGGGAGGTGTTTGTTATCAGAAAATTTTTTGGAGTCGCATTGGTCGTGATCGGCGTGATCGCCACTCCGATTCCCGTTGTTCCGGGATTCGTCTTTTGGATCCCCGGCGCTTATTTATTGCACAAGGAACGCAAAGAACGCCTGGCCAAGGAAACCAAAAATACGCCATCTGACTCTTAAAGGGAAGATGCCGTGCCGATCCAGTCCCCTCTATTCGTATTGTTCATCCGTCTCGCGCCGCTTTGCAGTAAATTTCAAGTTGATTTTCATCGCTGAAAAGTATGATTTATTTCGGAAAGCAGTACATGCGCAATAACATGAAAAGCAGCCATAAAACAATATTGACACAGTGTATCGCACAAAGTATAATTACACTCAATTAGCATTTTGAATACAAGGAGCGGGGCCGTGGTTTATTCTAAAGGACAAATGGAAGATGAGATCACGAAAGCATTGATTCAATGGGAGAAAGAGTTTAAAGGGAGAGGCCCAACCGAAGCAAGAACGGATATTCTCCGCGATATGGTTATAGTTGTGCTGCGGGGGATACTTTCTCAGGCGGAGCAGCAGTTGTCAAGGAATCTGGAAGGGATGGCGCTGGTCAAAGAGTTGCGCAGGCAATTAGTTGAACAGGGGCGTCCTCAGCTGGAAGTGATTGTTAGCCAAATAACGTCGCGCAAAGTCGTAAGTTTGCACACCGATGTAAGTACAAAAACAGGTGAAAGAATTTTCGTTTTTATGATGGATAAAAATATTGAATAGAATATTTTAGTTGGAAAGGCATTTGAAGGGTAACTGAATCGGTTAAATGCGAGTCCGACATTAAAGGGTTGATAACCTTTAATGTCGGACTTTTTTATTTATTAATAATGAACTTTATAGTCAGAAAGGATGAGAGAAATGTTATCAAAGGAATACCATGTAGTCAGAGGCCCTGAAGGTTATTTGCCTCCAGCAGCGGCATCCATGGGGGTAGTGCTCCCTGATAAAGGCTCCGCACTGGTTGAGGGATGTGTTGTTCAAACTGATGCCGCGATGGAATTGATCGCCGACAAGATTCTGTCTGCCAAAAATCCGGTTTTCTTTCCGGGCCCTCTGGTTCTTTGGGCATGGAAAGACGGCATTGCAGAAAAAGCGAAAGCCATAAAGGAAATGGCAGAAGCTGCTGAGGCAAAGTTGATCCCGATGCCTGACTACCGACCCAAATATCCTATGATTAACCCTGCTATCGAAATAAACCCGAACCATCCGAATTTGACGATCTGGCATAACAAGATCGATGTTTGTGTTTTCATTGGCGTTCATTGTCACTATGCCAACGTAGCTTTAAAAATGATTCGGGGCGGCACAGAATGTTATACGATTGCTCTATGCGCCGAAGCGGGCCATGAAGATGCAATGATATCACTAAGGGATGTCCGGTTGGAAGATCTTCAGAAAATGACCCAAATAATCAAAAGAAGAAAGGGGGAAGGGAAATGATTGAACAAAGAGTAGTTGAGCCATTGCAGCTTTTTAATGCCAAGAAGGAACCGCAATTTATAACGGGAAGCGAAGCTGTAAGGGAGGCCATTCGTCGTGCCAACGTTGAAATGGCGATTTCCTACCCCATTACTCCTCAGTCTGAAAGTATGCACCTGGTTGGCGATCTCTTTGCTGAAGGATATATAAAGGAGTATTTCCGGGGTGAAAACGAGTTTGCGGTAATGTCTTCCATCGCAGGTGCTTCTATGGCGGGAGTAAGGGTTTTCACTGCAACCGGTGGCCCGGGAACTCTTAGAGCCTTTGAAGTTTTCTCCACATGGGCAGGTGCCAGATTGCCAATCGTGTGTGCCTTTATGACCAGAGGAATCAACTCCCCGCTTACCATACAGCCAGATACAATCGAAATGGCATTCATGCTGGATACCGGCATATTGATGCTTCATGCCGAAACGGCACAAGACCTTCATGACATGCTTCTGAGTTCATTTATGATTGCGGAACAAACAGAAGTACATATTCCGGTCGGAGTCTTTGTTGACGGTTTCTTCGTAACACATACCAGAGACAAGGTCAATATTGCGCCCGCTGATATGAAGTTGCCGCCATATGATCCGTATAGTTCGCCGGTGCCCGTGATGGACATGGAAAATGTTCCTTTTCGGCAAATGCGAGATCCATTTGTAATGAAGAGTAACTACGTAAGCTATTCCGCACATGCTTCTTGGCAGCAAGAAGTAATGGCAGCAGCAGAACGTGCACGCAAATATATTAATCAGTATCTTGGCGAACTGATTGAAACAGAAAACCCGGATGCCGACATTCTCCTGATTGGATCTGGCACTGCCGTTTCACAAAGCAGAGAAGCTATGGCTATTGCCCGTAGCGAAGGATTCAATGTGGGCCTTGTTAAAATCAAGAGCGTCAGACCTTTCCCGGCGCAGGAAATAAAAGAACTTGTCAAACATGCAAAAGCGGTGATCGTGCCTGAATTTAACCGTGTGGGCTGGTTGGCCCGAGAGATAAAATCGGTAGCTGAGGAGACAACAAAAATCGTGGCTGGACCACGAGTTTATGGGGGAATGACGATGCCTCCCGAGATGATATTGGATGAGATAAGGAGAACTTCAGTATGATAAAGAGCATGTTTCAAATATCTCCCGGCTTTGAAGACATTATGCCGGCGGAGTACCTGGAATTGATCGAAAACGGTCCCTTTGAAAAACGCGTTGGAGTCTCTGATCTGGGCGCCTTTAAGGAATTGTTGGAGGAGCACCCCCTCTGTGCAGGCTGCGGATTGGCACTTTCATTGCGACTGATATTGGCCTCTCTGCCAAACCCAGAAGATACGATCATAATTGGTTCCACAGGATGCAGTGCATTGGCTTTCCCACAGGTTGCACTCCATAATATTCATTCACTTTTCGGGAATCAGAATGCTGTTGCCTCAGGAGTAAAGCGAGCTTTAAATTTAAGGTTCCCGGATAAAATAAAGGATGTTGTAGTCATAGCAGGAGATGGTGCAACAGCTGATATCGGACTTGATATGGTTTTGCATTCTTGGTTCAGGCAGGAAAAAATCACCACGATCATGCTTGATAATGAGGCTTATGCAAACACAGGAGGGCAGGAAAGCGGGATGTCCCCAAAAGGAACCGTTCTTAACATGGCACCGAAAGGAAAGACATTCTCAAAAGTTTCTATTCCCGAATTGGCAAGAGAAGCAGGGTGTGCATATGTGGCATCGGTGAACCCGGCGCAGCCTAAAAAGTTGGAGAAAGCAATTGTTAGAGGTATCTTGGCGGCCAGGGAATTGGGCCCAACCTACATTCAAGTGTTTTCTCCCTGTCCGACCAATTACAAATTTAAGCCAAACGAAACGATATCAAAAGTCAGATTGCGAGAAAAAGAAGGAACCTATGAAACCAAAGAGTTCCTCTCAACTGAGGCAAGGGAACTTTTCGCACGTCTTGAGGAGGAGAAAAAATGAATCAGAAGATTAGCATCAGAATGTCGGGATTGGGAGGGCAGGGAGTAGTCACAGCTGCTCATATTCTGGGATCCGCAGCGACAAGGGATGGAAAGGATAGTACCGTGAACCCTTTTTTTGGAGCTGAGAAGAGGCTGGCTCCCGCAGAAAGTTATGTTCGGATCTCCGATAAAACAATCCATGAGCGTGGAGAGATATTGTTTCCGGATATCATTATGATTTTTCATCCTCATGTTATTACGTTGGGAAAATGCTATACAATGCCTTTTTTTGAAGGCTTGCAGAAGGAAGGAATCATCATCGTCAATTCAGACGAACCATTACCGTTGCAGAAAGATGACCTGACAAAACTTGCTGAGTTAAGCGCAAGACTCTTCTATATCCCAGCCACCCAATTGGCCATTGATTTGGGTGGTACGGATTTGTCCACCAATATGTCAATGCTTGGGGGACTACTGGGTGTAACAAAAATTGTTTCTCGCGATGCCTTAGAGGAGTCCCTGGCGGAGCGTTTTGGAGGAGGGCAATTTGTCGCATCTGGAACTACTGCAGCACTTGATGATGCCCTAAAAGGAAAATACACCAAGGTTGCTCAGTTGATTGAAAAGAACATGGAAGTGGTCGATCAGGCGAGCAAATTTGTTACTGAGTATAAATTACTGATTTAGGAGGTAAACATTTTATGTATGTGAAAGTGAGAGTTGATGAAAAAAAATGTGTCGGCTGTAAATTATGTATCTTTGCATGTCCGGACCCAAATGTTTTGACGTATACCGAAAACAAAAAGGTGTCTGCGGATGAAAATCGCTGTAAGGGATGCGGTCTCTGTGTCTCCAGCTGTCCTAAAGGTGCGTTGATAATCTCTTAAAATATTTTGCCAGGAGAGAATGGTTACTATGATGATACAGCAGCAAGTGGTTGATGCAGAATACTTATTGCTTCAAGCAGAAAGAAAAATGGCTTTTATAACAGGCAGCGAGGCGGTAGCCGAAGCAATAAAAAGGGCTAATGTAGATATGGCAATCGCCTACCCCATCACTCCCCAAAGTGAAAGCATGCATCTCATCGGAGATTTGTACGCTCAAGGATATCTGAAAGACTATTATCGGGGAGAAAACGAGTTTGCAGTAATGGCTGGTATTCATGGAGCTTCTCTTGGCGGAGGGAGGGTTTTTACCGCAACCAGCGGCCCTGGAACTTTGAGAGCTATGGAAATGTTTCCGGTTTGGGCCGGTTCTCGCCAACCAGTAGTATGTGCTTTTATGTGCAGGGGGATTTCCTTACCCCCTTCCATTCAGCCAGAGAATATAGAAATGAGCATGCTGCTGGATACGGGAATGTTGATGTTTCATGCCGAGACAGCCCAAGATTTTTTTGATATGATCCTCAAAGCTTATATTATAGCCGAGCAAACGGAAGTACATTTGCCGGTAGGGGTTTTTGCAGATGGCTTTCTGGTAACTCACACCCGGGATCAGGTCAAGTTGCCGCCCGAGAATTTTAAACTTCCAGCGTACACTCCGGAGTCTGCTCCGGTGCCTGTTTTCGACATGGAAACCCCGCCAATGAGAATTACGAGAGATCCTCTTCTTAATAAGAGCAATTATATCAGCTATGCAGCTAATGCGAGCTGGCATCAGGAGATCCTTGCCGCCGCAGATCGTGCACGTAAGCATATTGATCATTACTTGGGTGGGCTTCTGGAAGTGGTTGACCCTGACGCCAAAATTTTCATTGCTGCGTCGGGAACTGCTGTTTCTCAAAGCAGGGAAGCGCTGAAGCTGATAGAAAAGAAAGGGGTCAAGGCGGGCTTGATCAAGATCAAATCCATTCGGCCGTTTCCGAAAGATGAACTTGTTAAAATAACAGAACATGCAGAGTTGATTGTTGTCCCGGAGTTTAATGCGGGTGGTTGGTTAGCACGGGAGATCAAGTCTGTGATTGACAACAACAGCCGTGTGATCGCGGGACCGCGGGTATTTGGGGGCATGACCTTGCCTCCGGAATTGATTGCGAAGGAGATCATGCAACGATTGCGTGGGGGATCAGAGTATGTCGAATAGAATTATTACACCGGTGGCAGAGTTTGAAGATCTACTGCCTGATGATTATAAGGATTTGATAAATAACGGACCTTTTTTTGAGAAGAAAAGCATCGAAGATCTCGGTTCTTTTAAAGAAATAATAGATGATCACCCCCATTGTGCGGGTTGTGGCGTTGCCCTGGGGATACGTCTGGTGGCAGCGGCATTGCCTTCACCAGAGGATACCCTTATCGTAGGAACTCCGGGTTGCTCATTTTTTGGATTATCTCAAACAGCACTAAATTATTCCACAACCGCCTTTGGAAATCAAAATGCAGTGGCTTCGGGATTAAAGAGAATGCTCAAAATAAGGTATCCTGAACGAACTAAAGATGTAGTCGTTGTTGTGGGAGACGGAGGTATTGCGGACATTGGGTTGGATTTGACACTGCATTCCTGGTTCAGAGGAGAAAAGATTTCTACCATCATGGTAGACAATGAAGTTTATGGCAATACCGGTGGTCAGGAAAGCGGCATGAGTAGACAAGGTAAGGTTCTTAACATGGCGCCAAACGGAAAGCTATTTCCCAAGTTGCCCATATTTGACATGGCAAAAATATCCGGTTGTGTCTATGCAGCAAGAGTGACGGTAGCAAGCCCTGCGAAGGTTGGCATGACTGTACGAAAAGCAATTTTTCTCGCAAGGGAAGTGGGACCAACCTATGTACAGATTTATACGCCATGTCCAACCAATCTCAAGTTTCCACCCAACCAGACATTAAACATCGCCAAGGAAGCAGAAAAGGACTATTACTCCTATGAGGAGTTAATGACCCCAGAAGCAAAGGATTATCTGGAGAACAATCTAAAATAGTAAACCGGTCCGAGACAATTGAAAGGTCAATGGTAAATGGTAAGAGATAGTAGAAAAACGAGATTGTTGTTCATTCCCCTGGGTATCTTAATGTTTATTTGTCTTGGTACGGTATATTCCTGGAGTGTTTTTAGGAAACCTCTGGAAGAATGGTTCCAAGTAGGATCAACTCAAAGTGGATTGCCGTATATGCTTTTTTTGGCAGCATATGCTTTTCTAATGCCTGCCGGCGGACTACTACTACAGAAATACAGCCCAAGAACAGTAATAATAGCAGGAGGAGTGATGGTTGGGGTCGGCTGGATACTTTCGGGTTATTCCAATGATATCATCACCCTGTCCTTTACATATGGAATCATTGCAGGAGGTGGAGTTGGTATCGTTTATGGGGTGCCCTTATCTGTTGTTGCCAGGTGGTTTCCGGACAAAAAGGGTCTCGCTGTGGGGCTTACACTTTTGGGGTTTGGACTCTCTCCGTTTATTACGGCGCCGATCGCCAGTTTGCTAATTGAACTTTATAACCCGCTTCAAACATTTAAGATCCTGGGAGTGGCATTTCTATTAATTATCATTCTATTATCTCTTCCTTTTAAATATCCCGGCAATTCCGTTGTACCAGACAGCAATCAAGATAGTGCTATAAACAGTATCGACAATGAAGTAAGCACTCGAACAATGTTTCGATCCGCTAAATTCTACGGGCTTTGGTTATGTTTTGGTTTAAGTACAATGGCAGGGTTGATGTCGATCGGGATCACGGGATCGGTCGGCGAAGAAATCATTAAACTGGATCCCGGCCATGCTGCTTGGACAGTATCATCATTCGCTGTTTTTAATGGTATTGGAAGGCCCCTCTTCGGATGGCTTACTGACAAGTTGAATCCTCACAGGACTTCGCTCATTACTTATTCACTTATGATTCTGGCTGCTTCCCTAATGCTGATCGCAGGTAATGGTTCATTCTATTTATATATAATAGCATTCTCTTTACTGTGGTTCATACTTGGGGGTTGGCTAGCCATTGCACCTACTGCCACATTGATATTTTTTGGTCAGAAGCACTACAGCAAGAACTATGGTTTTGTGTTTACGGCTTATGGCGCAGGTGCCATTCTGGGGGTTCTAACCTCAGGAATAATCAGGGATGCGACGGGAAGTTACCTTTATGTATTTTATCTCCTAGGTGCAATTGGACTGATAGGAATCATTGTCTCAACACTATTTTTAAAATCGAAAGACGGACACAAAAGACCCTTGTAGCAAATCACTTACAAGGGTCTTTTCACAGTGATCCTACATTCTACGCCACAAGTTCAGCTAAGCAATCATCCCATCCTTTGATCAATCGGTCAATATCTTCATTGGTCGCGCAGGGAGGCACCAGCATCATGTTGTGGAACGGGGTAATGATGATCCCTCTATTTGAAAGATAGACATGGGTATAGTACATTAGCTGCCAATCAAAGTGGTTTTTCGCTTCTGTTCCGTTTTGCGGGAGTACAGGCATGAATTGAAGCTCGCACCTTGCTCCGCTCCTGGTGATGCTCCACTGGACATCATGTTTCTTTAGAACTTCTTCCAGTCCATTCGCCAGTCTGTCAAGGCCTGCAAACATCTTTTCGAACGCTTCTTCTGTAGCAACTTTGGTCAGTTGTGCTTTCATGGCCGCAATGGCAAAGGCATTCGCGGATAAGGTGCCACCGATTCCCATAGGATCCGACAAGCCCTTCTGTCCGTAAGTGGCATTTATTTTGTCCGCTACTTCCTGTGTAAATCCATAGGCAGCGATGGGAACTCCACCTGCAATTGATTTGCCGATCGTCACGAAGTCAGGCTGTAACCCATGCGCCCTGGTATATCCTCCATAACCTTCGGAGAAGGTATGCGTTTCATCGACAACCATATAGGTCTCCGTCCTGGTGCAAAGTTCTCTTACCTTATCAAGATACCCGGGTGCAGGGAGTACCATTCCACAGTTTGTCATGACAGGCTCAAGAAGGATGGCGGCACAGTCTCTTTTTTCCAGCGCTCTTTCCAGCGCATCAAAATCATTGAATTCAACGATCGAAGAAAGTTGGTCCTTCGGCAGGCCCGGGTTCATATCGTAATCGGATCGTAACGTCAGTGTACCGTCAGGTCCGATATGGGGAAGGGTCTCATCCAAGCTTCCGTGGTAGCTTTCGTTCATGGATAAGATTTTCGGTCTTCCGGTCAATGCGCGACAGTTTCTGATGACATATCGGTTTGCTTCTGTCGCTGTCATTGCAACTTGCCAGAAAGGCAGCCCGAATCGTTTGCCCATTTCTTTTCCGATTTCAAGCGAATCCAGAGTGGGCATCATAGCTGTGATACCTTTGTCGGCCTGCTCTCTGATTGCAGCAACGGTGGCATCCGGGGAGTGGCCGAACATAGCACCGGTATCGCCCAGGCAAAAGTCGATGTATTCATTTCCATCAATATCGACCAGTTTGTTTCCTTTTGCTTTTGCAAGGAAAATCGGGTGATCTGTTCCC
The DNA here is from genome assembly GCA_002840285.1 of Firmicutes bacterium HGW-Firmicutes-11. Classification (GTDB taxonomy): domain Bacteria; phylum Bacillota; class Clostridia; order Peptostreptococcales; family Anaerovoracaceae; genus PHAE01. The sequence goes on along the minus strand of PHAE01000014.1, from coordinate 4,708 downwards.
CAGTCTCCCATCCATGGCATTGGGACACCATTCAATAAATTTTCATGAGCCTTCTCAAATGCCTCCTTGCTCTTCTTCGTCTTGCGAAAGAAGACGTCATCTTCTCTTGCTCTTAGTTTTGCCAGCGTTTCGTCACTGACGATCCGGTAAGGACTTTTTAAATCTGTGATCATTTTTCTCTTCCTCTCTGATTGTTGTTTTATTCTTTAAGTCTGGCTTTCAATCCAGATTTGGATTGATTGACCATCCATTGTTTTTGTCATATACTCGTCCAGTCTGCTTTGAAGACTGGCATTCTCGATCGCCAAAATTCTTGCAGCAAGTAATCCGGCATTCATTCCACCATTGACAGGAACCGTCGCTACAGGAACTCCAGCTGGCATCTGTACGATAGATAAAAGTGAATCGAGTCCATCCATGTTTTTCGTTTTGACTGGCACGCCGATGACCGGAAGGCAAGTCAGTGATGCCACCATGCCCGGAAGGTGGGCTGATCCGCCAGCACCAGCAACGATGACTGAGACGCCTCGATCGCGCGCTGTTCTGGCATACTCAAACATTTTATCAGGAGTTCTGTGTGCCGAGACGATTCGAATTTCATGCATGATTTCCAATTCCTTCAAGACACGGGCAACGTCTGCCATCACGTCATAGTCTGAGTCACTGCCCATGATAATCCCTACAAGCATACTTATTTGCTCCTTCTTATGAACCATTGTTATTCAACGCCCAAAATCTTGATCTCACTCAATGCCTTGAGGCACTTTCGCTCAGCAGCCGCAATGTTGTGATCAAGCACAGTAATATGTCCGACCTTTTTAAAATTAGCTGATTTTTGCTTGCCATAAATATGAAGGTGCACATCTTCTACGTTCAGTACTTTTTCAAATCCGTCGAATGTATAATCACCAATCGTCGTTTCGTTACCGAGGATGTTTGCCATAACGCAAGGAGAACGTAGCTTGCACGAACCCAGTGGCAATCGTGCGAGGATTCTGATCAGTTGCTCGAATTGTGATGTAACGCACGCTTCAATTGAATAATGACCGGAATTATGTGGCCGCGGAGCGATCTCATTGACATAGACTCTGTCATCGCTTGTTAAGAACAGTTCAATACAGAACACTCCACAGTCATGAAATCCATCCAAGACCTTGTTGCAGATATTGAGAATGTTTTGTTTCACGTTCTCTTTGATATCTGCCGGTACTCTTGTTATACGTAAAATACTATGATCATGCACATTTTCTGCTATTGGATATAGCTTGATTTCTCCTTCTGCGGACCTGGCGGCTACGACTGATAATTCACGATCAAAATCGATGAGTCTTTCTGCCATAAGGAATCCTTCCTCTGCAAATACTTCAAGTCCTTTCAACTGACCAGCTTCATGAACAACAAAATTACCTTTGCCATCGTATCCGCCTTTGCGAAATTTTACGATAAATGGATATCCAAGGATGTCTGCACACTTTTCGAGTTCCAAATAATCTGAAACAGTAAAAAAGTCAGGAACTGGAATGCCCTTTTCTTTTAATATTTTTTTCTGGACAAATTTGTCCTGTATTTTTTTCAAGGTTGAACCGGAGGGATATATTGCATGTCCTTCCAGTTCTAATGATTCCAATGTGTCAGCGTCTATATGCTCGAATTCAAATGTTGAGACATCCGAGCCTCTAATTAATTCTCTTATGGCTGAAGCATCTGAAAAACCGGCAATAATCTGGTGGTCCGCAACCTGTCCCCCGGGGGATGAAGGGCTGGGATCGAGTATCGATACGTAATACCCCATTCTCTTAGCTTCAATAGCTATCATTTTTCCAAGCTGACCACCACCAATAATACCGATTCTCGCAGGTGGATGCAGTGCATCTGAGACAATTCCATGCATGTTACAGATCTCCACTTACAGTCTGATAGGAATCAACTTGACATAGTCATTAACCGATCCGTCAGACATGCAGCATTCAATGATTTGTCTACCCAATGGTTCCAGGGCGGGCGCATCAAACTTAGGCAATTCCCGCTTGAAAAAATCTGATAATATTTTTGCTCCCGCTTCAAATCCTTCCTCGCCGACCTCTGGCTGTTTATTGACTTCAAGAAGATCTTTGGGTAGGACAAAGCCTTCGACTTTGATCCCGCTCAACGAATACCCCAACAATGCGCATTGTGATTCCTTGATTTGATCAATTCTGAATCTTGCACCACCACGCCTGGCAAGGTATTCACGGGCGATCCATTGTGGCATAAATCCGACTTTGTGTGCTCCAATATGTTGGTTCGGTACAAGCATATAGCGTGTGTTTGGTGTATCGAGTATCTGGTTCAACATCAAGTTTGCCTGATCAACTTGCTTGCCTGTCGCGAACGGCCAATATGACCCGACCCCCTCGCTACTCATGCCTTCGGTATCGGTGATGCTGGGATTGTCATGGCCTCTGGGAGCAACCATTCTCCACAGCCAAGCCAAGGCAGGTGGCAGGATGTGAAAAAGACCTAGGATGCCATAGGTTGGATGCTCTTTTGTACAAGGTGGAGTACGAACGCCAAAGCTTCGTACATCCACTTCCGTTGGCTGATTGACGATGTTTTGTACAAACCGCCTTGGCATAATAACGCGTGGATTGGGACATGGTTTCCCAGGTGCATCCATGATGTGCTCCCAAAGAAGACATGTCGATCCTGGCACCGCATCGTAATTGATAAAAATCAAGGGCTCCGGAGGATGAATGCACATGCTTTCCAAGTATGGATCTGTATTGTATTTTTTGATATGATTGGTACGGAGAAACCAACCTTGTTCTGCATCGGTCACAACCAGTTTTTTGCTTTCGTTCTGTAATTGTGGGTGACATAAGGCCATATCATCGGTAACTGGCCATAGCTCACATGTTTCTGCCAGTTCCATATACATCTTTTCTTGAGTGATCAGGTTTTTTGAAATCAGGATTCTGCCATCCAATTCGCGATGCATTTCCTCAATCATCTCGCTTTTTCCGCCACCACTCGCACCCTCATGCATGATCGTTATTGAGTTATCATAAGGCGTAATGATCTTCACGGTAGAGCCATGTGCTGTAATCCAGCCTTCGTCCTCACCAATTTTGATCAATACTCCATAAACCCCTTTTTTTGCACTTGGCCCCGGATACAAGTTGTATGAAAACAATTCGTATATATCATCTAAACGATTGTGAACCACCATCTGTTTGCCATGAAAATGGGTATGCCGGAATGTCGGCGCAAGATAAATAATGGCTCTTGGCTTGAATCCCTCAGTGATTTTACTTCCGGGAATGAAACCCTGCAGATCTGCAAGACCGCCTGCGAAAAAACCCGCATTCTCTGGTGCGACTAAGAGAGCTGGATATCCCAGTTCTTCTCCTCCCGCCATGAATGGCATCATAATCAGGTTCTGCTCAGCCAACCACTCAAATGTTAAATGCCTGAGAGAATCGAAATCGCTGCCATACCTTCTTTGATACCGCTGCTTGTCTGATTTTCCACTATCCGCAATGATCATACAGTCAGGATCCCTACGCCGCATGTAAATATCGGTGTAATTAACAACAGCCCCGTTCTTACATCTGGCGACCGTTGCCTCAACAAACCTGCCTTTACCTGGCACATCATAAGCTACTTCAAAAATGCTTGTTTCTTTTCCCCCCATTGCCATTTCCAATAAGCTTTCGCGTGTCTCGGGAATTGTAATATTCATTGCTCTGCTGATCAGATGCTTCAGTTCCTTGGGTAAAACCAGTTTTGCAATTTGTTTATTCATACATTCGTCTCCGCCTTTCTGTCGTTTTCTATTTTTTTAGTCACATTTGTTTTTCTCATTGCCTGAGACTCAAAAAAAACCAATATTCAAATCCCTTAAGGGATTTGAATATTGGTTTACTATGCGTCTAGTTGACAACAACTATGCGACTAAGTCTTCCAATTTTCTAATTTATATGACTACCGTAAAAGCTTCTCTTCAAGATTCTCGCCGACAGTCAAAACTATAATTTTTTCTCCGGTTTTTGTGCTTACATCGGAGTGGGTGCTAATCACTTCAACATCAACAATTTCTTTAATCAAAGCGACTAAGCAACTGCGAGAATTTTCAAAGAGAATCGTCCTTACCTTCTTTAATAACTCAACTCCTTGGCTATTCTCCGCCAATTTTTGCTCGGATTGACTGAGGAAGCCCTTGAGTCTAATTATTATTAAGTCTTGAATGATCAGGGTTCGAATCTGTTTTGGACCACGACCCATATACTCAATCTCGAATTTGCTGACCGCCTCGCTGATTCTTGCTTCTACTTGACCTTTCGTCATAATACCACCTTCGATAAATATGAGTCTAACACAGGTTTTTTGATTGGTCAATATGAATATCCCGAATCGAAAGATGAGAATTGGTATGAGCGAAAATATGGTATCGAGTTGAACGCACATGCCTATGATATGGATATCTAGTGGAATTGAGTGAATAAAAACTACAGTCAAACTTAAACTTCCATTTTGTAAAAAATATAGCCAGGGCTTTAATGTAAATCTTATATAAGTTGTCTTGTTTTGATTGCTAACCGTTGAAAAACATAAATAATTTCTTGCTGTGGTGATAAAGGTGTTGCAATTGTTGGCTCCCATGGGTATAATAATGCTTGCACCAAAACCATGCTTCGTTAGCTCAGCTGGTAGAGCACCTGACTCTTAA
>PHAE01000013.1 GCA_002840285.1 Firmicutes bacterium HGW-Firmicutes-11 | reverse complement strand
CAATGTCACAGCTTAAAACAACACAAATACGCACCAAAACATCAAGTGCTACATATTCATTCCTTGTCAGCTTTGCTATGGTACTGGAACTCAGCGAAGCAGCCTCTCGCAATTGTGATTTTTTCATATCTTTATCAATTAGGAGTTTCCAAAGTTTCTTGTAGCTTATACCCATTCATATCACCCCATTATGAAATCTAGTTTCGAGAAGCACCTTATTTCCAGTTTAGCACTATTCCATCGAATTAACAACAATTTCGTTCGATTTCTCGAACTCATCTCTGCATATGCAAAGCTTTTATAAAATTATGGAATATTTCAAGTTTCAAGCTTTACCTACCTTGAAAACAACAACTACAATGCCCTATTATAAAAAGTTTATTTAACCACCCCTTACTTTTGCCTGTTTTTTGTCCTGATTAGTGAGACGGACTTAACGTCATGCACTTTTGATCCTTGATAACTAAATATACGGTATTTTGAGTACGAATCCTGTGTGGCCGAAAAGCAAAGCAGCTAATGGGCAGCGCCATGATGACAAGATTGAACAGTCGGAGCGATAAAATGCAGCCATTAAAGCAACCGTTGGCATGGTTGTGCGATGACACACATCAGGAATAATGATACTTTCTCACGACCTCCCACAGACTTGAGGGGGAGTTCCTGTGATATTTGCGGCCTCTTGAAGGGACAAGGCTGATCGGTATTGCGGGGCTATGATGTCAAGCCAATGACAGCTCAAGATATCCCCCTTTGCCTGGGTGCGTGGCAAATAAGGCACATGAGTACATAAGGCACACCACATTTTTGCATAGCGCAATATGTGGTGTGCTTCTATATGATACTGCGACAAACTTCTCACAAAGATAATTAGTGCTTATAATCAAAATAAGCAACTCACTTGGAGGTGATTGCAAATGGAAAATATCAAAGACTTACCAGAAACCACGGTTGAAGGTACACTACCTAAAGAACTGTATGCGGCGAGGGCATCAAAATCATTTCAAGATTTCATAAAGGTGCTTTCGCAGATTATAGAAAAACATGGTGCAGATGTTCTTGATGAAATAAGCCGTGTCGGTAAATGACCGTATTGAAAAATCGATATTTTCCAATATTATATTGGAGGTATGACTATGAATAGGAGTGGAAAAAAGTGTGTGCTTTATCCCCGAGTAAGCACTGAAATGCAAGTAGATGGTTTCAGCTTGGATGGGCAGAAAAGCAACTTAAGGCGTTTTGCCGATAGAGAAGAAATGGAGATCGTAAATATCTATGAAGATGCCGGAAAATCCGGTAAATCCATCGAAGGCAGACCGGCCTTCAAGCAAATGCTGCTTGATATTGAAAATGGCTTAGAGATTGATTATGTGTTAGTTTACAAGCTATCTCGCTTTGGCAGAAATGCGGCTGATATTCTGAACTCCTTGGAGCACATTCAATCCTTTGGAGTGAATCTGATCTGTATCGAAGAAGGCATTGATTCATCGCAAACAAGCGGAAAGCTTTTGATTTCTGTTCTATCTGCCGTTGCTGAAATAGAGCGTGAAAACATCATTGAGCAGACAATGAACGGTCGAAAAGAAAAGGCTCGACAAGGCGGCTGGAACGGTGGATTTGCTCCTTACGGTTATTTTCTTAAAGACAAACAGCTTTTTATTCAAGAGAATGAGGCTGATGCTGTTCGCATTATCTTTGATAAATTTGCTAATACGAATATGGGATTTACGAAAATCGCAAAATATCTAAATCTACAAGGCATTGAGAAAATCTCACGAGCAAACGGTTCACTTACACAATGGAGTACCCATTTTGTACGAATGATCATTGATAACCCGGTTTACTGCGGCAAGATTGCTTTTGGCAGACGTGCCCGCGAAAAGGTGAAAGGTACTAAGAACGAATACAAGCAAACGCCGCAGGAAAATTACATTTTAGCTGAAGGCCAACATGAGGCAATTATTAGCGAAGAGTTATGGAATTTAGCACACGAGAAAAGAGAACTGACAGGCGTTAAGTCCCCTTCCAAAATAGGTCGGGACAGAGCACATCTGTTAAGTGGTATTTTGAAATGTCCTAAATGCGGTGGCCCAATGTATACCAATAAGCACGCATGGACAAACAAAGACGGTACCTATAGAGAAATCTATTATTACGTGTGCAGCAAAGCTCGTGCTGAACGGGGAAAATCTTGCGATTACACTGCAACACTGAAAAAAACCGATATTGAACCACTTGTCATTGAAGCAATTCGTGAACTAATTCAAAATCAGGATTTTGCAGGAGAAATCAAATCAAGGATTGGTAAAGAAATCGATACATCCACCTTGAACAGAGAACTGAAAAATTACGAATCCAAGCTAAGAGAGATTGAACTGAACAAAACGCGACTTGAAAATGAAATCGACAGTTTGCCTAAGGATACTCGTTTCAGGGAACGCAAAATCCATGACATGACCCTCAGACTTGATGGACTATATGACATTATCGTAGAGCTTGAAGAAAAAATTGAGGATGTTCTACTTCGCCGCAAAGCTGTAGAGCAAGATGCAATCACTTTGGAAAACATCTATACCTTGCTGGCTAACTTCGACATCGTATTCGACAAAATCACCGATGACGAGAAAAAATCCCTGATTTCTTCGTTAATCAAAGAAATAGAGATTTTTCCACGTGACGAGGCAGAACTGCCCCTGAAGTCTATTTTATTTAATTTTCCGGTCTATAAAGACGGTGAAGATGCCTGTGATTTTTTGTGGGATAAAAGTACAACCGTCTCAACGTGCTTCGTGAAAGGGAAATTATCATAAGCTTTCACATATGTGGTCTCGTAACCGTATTCCCTTGCAATCACTAGGTTTTCTGCAAGTGTCTTGGGATTGCATGATATGTATAGTATTTGGTTGATCCCATAGTTCAGTATTTTATGGAGGGCTTTCGGGTGGATGCCCGCTCTCGGAGGATCTACTACGATTCTATCTGGCGTATCGATTAGTTCATCCAATACTTCAAGAACATCTCCTTGAAGAAAGGTACAATTGGTCAAGGAATTTCGCATCGCGTTTTCTCTTGCGGCGTTCACCGAATCCTCCACCAGTTCGACGCCGGTCACATGGTTCGCGTTGGCTGAAAGGATCTGCGCGATCGTTCCGGTACCGGAATACAAGTCATACACTGTCTTATCTTTTATGTCGCCAAGGAGCAAGACAGCTTCCTTGTAAAGTGTTTCCACTGCGGCTACGTTGGTCTGGAAAAAGGAAAAGGCATTGACTTTAAAATTGAGGCCTAAAATGGTTTCAAAGTAGTGGTCTCTACCAAAGAGAACGATCATTTCCTGGCAATTGACCGCATCTGCCGGGTCGTTGTTGATCGAAATCAAAATACCGACGATCGTATTGTTGCTTAAAGGAAGACGAAGCAAGTGATCCCGATAGGATTCCCTGTCAAACATATCTTGGTCTGTCATCACCAAGTTGATCAACAGTTCACCGGTGTGTTCCCCTTTTCGAAGCACCAGATGGCGCAATAGGCCTTGATGGGTTTTCTTATGATAGCGGGAGTAACCTCTCTCTGTAGCGAATTGTAGTGTCGCTGTCAACACTTGGTTGAAGTCGTCATCGACGATCTGACAATGATCGGTCGTCACGACGGACATATAGCGTCCTCTTTTATGCAGACCCAGAGTCAGCGGTCCGCCCTTTTCTTCGTCTCCGAAGGTGTATTCCATCTTGTTTCTGTAAGCGTAACAATTTGGGGCCGGCTCGATCGTCACCGGCAGTAGATCTTCGGTTAGAACCGGAACCAAAAGGGTCTCAACAGTTGCTCTTTTCGTCTCCAGTTGCAGTTCGTAGGGAACGCCTTGAAAGCTGCATCCACCACAGTCGTCTTTATGTATGCATGGGTTCATATAAATTCCTTTGGTTTCAATTATTTCATATGCTCCAAACGAGCAAGATCATATGGTGTTTCCTGATAGACGTAATTGAGCCAGTTCGCAAAAAACAGATTTGCATGACCTCTCCAGGTCACAACGATTTTCTTCTTTGGGTCGTTATCTTCGAAATAGTTTAGCGGAACATCGATTGGCAACCCTTTGTTGATATCTCTGTCGTACTCCAGCTTCAGGGTCTCTCTGTCGTATTCTTCGTGTCCCTGCACAAAGATCATTCGTTTGTTTTTTGTGGCCACCATGTGTGGCCCTGCAATATCTGATTCTGCCAATATTTTCAGATCCGGTTGTGCCAGTATATCCTCACGGAGAACCTGGGTATGTCGACTGTGGGGAGCGTAGAAAACTTCGTCAAATCCTCTGGTGAGTTCCGATTTCTTGTCGATCAGTTTGTGGGGATAGACACCAAACAACTTTTCGGGCAGGACGGACTTTTGAATACCGTAGTGGTGGTACAAGGCCGCTTGCGCTCCCCAGCAAATGTGTAGCGTGCTGAATACGTTTCCTTTGGTGTACTCCATGATTTCCACCAGCTCTTTCCAGTAATCGACTTCCTCATATGGAAGAAACTCGACGGGTGCTCCGGTGATGATCATTCCATCAAATCGTTGGTTTCTGATTTCTTCATAGGTCTGATAGAATGTTTCCAGGTGCTCCAGTTCTGTATTTTTTGAAGCATGAGAATCCATCGTCAGTAGATGAAGGTCGACTTGAAGCGGCGTATTGGCAAGAAGCCGGATCAGTTGTGTTTCCGTCACTTCTTTCGTTGGCATCAGGTTTACGATCGCAATGCGAAGCGGCCGTATATCCTGGGTTTGGGCCCTTGCTTCGGCCATGACGAACACATTCTCTTCTTTCAGTGTCTTAAAAGCTGGTAGTCCCTTTGGTACGATGATTGGCATGGGTCGTCACTCTCCTCTTATTTAAAATCTCCCGTATTTTTGGAAAAAGTCCTTTTTCAGTTCCAGGAAGTTGTCCTGCTCGATAGATTCGCGGATCTGTTCCATCAGATGGACGAGAAAGTATAAATTGTGATGGGTCAGCAGCATAGACGAAAGGATCTCGTTGGACTTGTAAAGGTGCCGCAGATAGGATCTGGAGTAATTTCTGCAAGTGTCGCATCCGCAGTTGGGATCCAGTGGTGAAAAATCTCGCTCATGGACGGCATTTTTGATTGCAACTCTTCCGACCGATGTCATCGCCATACCATTGCGTGCAATTCTTGTTGGAAGAACGCAGTCGAACATATCGATTCCCCGTTCCACTCCTTCGAACAGACAATCCGGGCTCCCGACTCCCATCAGATACCGCGGTTTGTCTTGTGGAAGGTGATCCACGCAGTCGTCCAAAACTTCGTACATCAGATCCTTGGGTTCACCGACGGACAGTCCTCCGATCGCATAACCGGGCAGATCCAACGCTACGATTTCTTCTGCGCTTTGCTTTCGGAGGTCGCGGTACATTCCTCCTTGCATGATACCAAACAATGATTGCGTCTCTGTAGCAAGATGAGCGTCCTTGCATCGTTTCAGCCATCGAGTCGTCCGTTCCAGTGATTGCTTCACATAAGCGCGGTCTGCCGGATAGGGAGCACATTCATCAAATGCCATTATGATATCGGATCCCAAGGCGTTTTGAACGGCCATTGAGGTTTCCGGAGTAAACATGTGAGAAGAACCATCGATGTGGGAGCGGAAGGCAACTCCTTCTTCCGTGATCTTCCTGAGATCGCCCAAACTGAATACCTGGAACCCGCCGCTATCAGTCAAAATTGCGCCCTTCCAGTTCATAAAGGAGTGAAGTCCGCCAGCCTCCCGGATGATCTCATGTCCGGGCCGCAGATAAAGGTGATAGGTGTTTGATAAGATGATACCTGCGCCAAGACCTGCCACTTCTTCCGGTCGCATTGCTTTGACCGTCGCTGCGGTTCCCACTGGCATAAAGACAGGTGTGGCGAACTTCCCGTGAGGAGTTGTCACCTCTCCAAGCCGGGCCTTCGTGCTTCGATCCGTCTTTTTAAGTTCAAATGTTACTGCATTCATTGCATACCTTTCATAGGATCATCATGGCATCGCCATAACTGAAAAAACGATACTCTTCTTCCACCGCTGTACGATATGCATCCAAAACCTTTTCCCTGTCATAGAAGGCGGAGATCAGCATCAATAGCGTGGATTTTGGCAAATGGAAGTTAGTGATCAAGCCGTCTACAAGTTTAAAATCGTATCCCGGATAGATAAAAATCCCCGTAGAACCATCTCCGGGAGGAAGCGTCCCATCAATTGCAACTGCGCTTTCCAGCGTTCTTACGGATGTTGTGCCAACTGCGATCACTCGGCCGCCGTTTCGTTTTGTTCGATTGATGGTTTCTGCAGCCGCTTTCGTCACGCTGTATTCTTCGTAATGCATACTGTGATCTTCGATCTGCTCCGTCTTGACGGGACGAAAGGTTCCAATGCCGACATGAAGCGTAACGAATGCCAAATCCACGCCTTTATCCACTATCTGTTTCAATAGCGTTTCCGTGAAGTGAAGTCCTGCCGTTGGCGCAGCAACAGATCCTTCGATCTTGGAATATACGGTTTGATAGCGAATCCGGTCAGAATCCTCTGTTTCTCTTTGTATGTAGGGGGGAAGCGGCATACTGCCTACCGACTCCAGCGTTTCCCAGAAAAGGCCGTCATATTCCAGTCGTGCGATCCGCGTTCCGTCCTCTCCGAAGTCCAAAATCTCTGCTGCCAGGAAAGGATCATCGGAAAAATGGATCCGATCCCCCGGTTTGATTCTTTTACCGGGTTTCACCATGGTTTCCCAGACGTCGCCGTCGATCCGTCGAATCAAGAGAAATTCAACATTCGCGCCGGTTCTTTCCTTGTGGCCATGGATCCTTGCCGGAATCACCCGGGAGTCGTTCATCACAAGGCAGTCTCCCGGTTTCAAGTATTCAGCAACATCATAGAAGTGTTTATGGTTGATCTCGTGGGTCGTTCTGTCAAGTACCATCAACTTGGAATTTTCGCGTTTGTCTGTTGGAAACTGTGCGATTCGGTCCAGAGGAAGAAGATAGTCGAAGTCTGTCAACTGCATTATTTGACCTCGATTCCGGTATAGTAAAACGTCAAGATCTGTTTGAAATCGAATCCCATTTTTGCCATTGCAATGGCTCCATCTTGCGACATGCCGACACCGTGCCCGAACCCCTGACCGCTGAAGGTGACTTTGTCTCCCGTAGCCGGAACGCTGTCGTTGAATACTGGGCGGCCTTCCGTCGGTACGGTCAACGGTGTTACTGTTCTAGTCCCGTTGGACAGATAGATATCCTTAAGAGGTTTTACGATAACGCCTCCGTTTGCAGTAAGAACATAGATAGATTCCGGTGCCGGACTGCTCGCCTTGTCATTTGCCAACGTCACTTCCACGGTTCCTGAACCGATTCCGTTGGTTTCCGGGTAGGAATCACCGATTACGAAGTGACGGGAGCGGACAAGGGTCGTCCCCAAAACAGTTCGGATTCTTTCTTTTTCCAAAGTGATCACTCCGTTTGCCCCATCAATGATCAGAGATGCGACCGCCGATGCGCTGTTACGGCCACCGACACGAACGGACCTTATAGTTCCCGGATCATGCCCAGCCGCCTCCAGTTTTGATTTTAGTACATCAAAGGTCATCGTGATCGACCATGGATAACCGGGAGAATAGGGATCCGGTTTCCCTGAAAGATAGCCGGCAGCAGTTGACCATACGTCCACACTGTTTTGCGTATGCCCGCCGCTGTTTTTATGATAATAGCCGAACACCGGTTCAGATCCATCATAGAGTTCCAGACCACTGGTTTCATCGACAGCTTTGACCGTGCTGGGGTATTCCGCTGCGATTCCATCATAAACCTGACAGTGAGTCGTTCCGCAAAGATCAAACCCATCTGACGCATGTCGGCCTGTGTTGAGGGAAGCAAAACTACGGGCCGCTACCGCTTGGGCTTTCAAGGATTCCAAGGGGTTCGACTGGCTCATCTCTTTATGAAGTACACCGTATAAATACTCGTCCATCGTAACGTAGTTGATTGCATTGAGTTTGCCGTTTTGGGATATCGTAAAGAGAAATCCTCCGCGGTAGGATTTGGAATCCAGCAACATGCCTGTTCCAACGGTTTCGTCGAGGGGATAAATACCGCCATTGCTGCCGACGTCGGAAGAAATCAATTCACCATTGTTTCCCCGGAGCGCCACATAGCTCCCTTCGATGGTTGCTGTCAGCTCGGTATACGCTGGCAAAGGCAATGTCGGGGAAAAACCATCATCTGTCACGCTACCCAACAAAAATCCGGTCGTAGATGTAATCGTATAACTGGTTTTAGCAGTTTCGCCGTAATATAGTCCGATGCGAATGTACTGTTCGGGTTCGGCTCCCTGACTGGAAACAGGAAAGCCGAAAAGCAGTACTGAAAGTATAAGGAGCAAAGAGCCGGCTCTTTGCAAGTTGAAGTTTCTCATGTCAATTCTCCTTCGAAGGGAAACTCATTTGCCCTTCTTGCGGTGTTGAAAGTCCCAGATGATGATACGCAAGTTCAGAGACCATTCTCCCCTTTTGTGTTCGATGGAGGAATCCCGCCTGTATGAGGTATGGCTCGTAGACATCTTCGATCGTGACACGTTCTTCACCGATGGCAGCGGCAATAGTATCGATACCAACAGGGCCTCCCCGAAATCGTTGGATGATGATGGAAAGGATCTCCCGGTCCAGGGATTCCAGACCTTCCTTGTCAATACCAAGCGCAAGGAGTGTTTTATTTGTGATCTCTAAGTCTACGACACCGGTTCCCATGACCTGTGAAAAGTCTCTGACACGCTTCAGGAGGCGATTGGCGACACGAGGTGTGCCCCGGGATCTTCTGGCGATCTCCGTAAGCGATTCCTCATCGATACCCACTCGTAGTATTTCGGCAGATCTGCGAAGGATTTGCCTGAGCTCTTCCGGACGGTACATTTCAAATTTACTGATGACTCCGAACCGATCTCTCAACGGAGCGGAAAGACTGCCTGCTCTAGTCGTTGCGCCGATCAGTGTAAATTTGGCAAGGTCCAGACGGATCGATCTGGCCGAAGGACCTTTCCCGATGATGATATCCAACGCATAGTCTTCCATCGCTGCATAAAGGACTTCTTCAACGGTACGATTCAACCGATGGATCTCGTCGATGAACAGCACGTCATGATCGCTCAGATTCGTGAGTATCGCAGCCAGGTCCCCTGCCCTCTCGATCGCAGGCCCAGAGGTGATGCGAAGATCGACATGGAGCTCATTGGCTATGATCCCTGCCAGCGTCGTTTTTCCCAGCCCGGGAGGACCGTAGAAAAGCACATGATCCAAAGGCTCTTTTCGCATCCTGGCGGCTTCTATATATACCTTCAAGTTGTCAGTGACGTTCTTTTGTCCGATGTACTCGGAAAATCGTTTTGGACGAAGGGATACTTCCAGTTCCAGCTCTTCATTCAATGCATTTGCGGTCGTGATCCTGTCTTCGAATTCCATAAACTGCTCCTTTTACTTTGGCGAAATTCCCCGCAGTGCTCCTTTGATGTACTCTTCAGTGGTCAGGTTTGGAGTTTCCTGCGACCTCACCGCGATTGCTGCTTCGGTTCTGCTATATCCGAGTTGGATCAACGCATCGATGGCTTCTTCCTTCTGATCGCTTGGGGTATCTCCTCCATCGGAAGGAGGAACGTTCAGATCGCCGCCGATTTTATCTTTCAGTTCCAGTACGATACGCTGGGCTGTTTTTTTTCCGATTCCGTTGGCTCTTGTGAGAGTTGCGACATCTTCGAAAAGGATCGCTTTTCGAACCGTATCCGGTGTCATCGCCGACAAGATCGCCAAAGCAGCTTTTGCTCCCACGCCATTGACTGTCCGCAGCTTTTGAAACAGCTCCAAAGTTCCCTGATCCGGAAATCCGTACAGACTGATGTCGTCTTCGCGTACGATCATTCCGGTATAAACCAGCACGGGATCCTGTCCAATATTCAAATAGAGTGGGGAGTTGTCCGGGACGAAAATTTTGAAACCGATCCCCCCGGTTTCCACAACGACTCCACCTTCAAAATCCATGGATATTCGGCCTCGTATGTAGTGCAGCATAGCGTCCTCCTCGTCAGCTTATGGCAGATTGTGGTATCGATTCCGATAGGAGGCTGAGTGGCCGTGGCAAATTGCCGCAGCCAGGGCATCTGCCGCGTCATCCGGCTTCGGTATGTCTTTCAGGTTCAGGATGGTCTTGACCATGATCTGCACCTGGGTTTTGTCGGCCCGACCGTATCCGACCAGCCCCTGCTTGATCTGCAAGGGTGTATACTCAAAGATTTCCAGTCCGGAATTCACACAGGCAAGTATAGCGACGCCTCTCGCTTGTCCGACCAATAGAGCAGATTTCGTGTTGGTATTGAAAAACAATTCTTCGATCGACGCAACTTCCGGCTGGTTGTCGGCTATCGTGTCCATGAGAGAACAGTAAAGGTGCTTGAGTCGATCAGGCATGTCCATCGTCGATGCCGTCGTGATCACACCGTAATCGCAGGCCTTGAATCGATTTCCTTCAAGGTTCACGATTCCGTATCCCAGTATGGCGTACCCCGGATCAATTCCCAGTATCTTCATGCTCTTCTCCCACGAAATTAGTCGTTTTATTATATCATAATTCCCTTTTCTGTCCAAGGTAAGTATGCTATAATGAAGCCAAATTTCTGCTTATAATTATTCATCGTTCCGGGAATTCAAAGATCGATTCACAGGATCGGGAGGAAGCTATGAGATACGCAAGACAGAACAAAATACTGGATATCATCAGTTCCCACGAAGTAGAGACACAGGAGAAACTGGTTGAACTTCTAAGGAAATCGGGATATCAGGCAACGCAAGCTACTATATCCAGAGATATCAAGGAATTACAGCTGATCAAGACTCTATCCTCCGGCGGAAGATATAAATATACAGCAGGAGCGATGCCGGAACAACCATTATCAGAACGGTTTGTAACTATCTTCAAGGAGACCATCAAATCCATTGATTCCTCCGGGAACCTGATCGTGATCAAGACGCTCTCCGGATGCGCATCCGCTGCCGCAGAGGCGATCGATACCATGCGGTTTCCTCATATTGTCGGTTCGATCGCCGGAGACAACACCATTTTACTTGTGATCAACGATCCGGCCAATGTCCCATCCATCGTCACCCAGTTCAATGATATGATCTTTTGATTTTAACAAGGATGATGCCATGCTGAACCGTCTTTCCATTAAGGACTTCGCTATCATCGACACCCTCAGCCTTGATTTTCATCAAGGCTTTCATATCGTGACCGGTGAGACTGGTGCAGGGAAGTCGATTTTGATCGAGGCGATCAGCCTTGCATTGGGAAGTCGTGCCGACACAACTTTGATCCGCAGCGGATGTACGAAATCAACCGTGGAATTGACAGTTACAGTCGAAGATGCATTGATCGATCAGATGTTGAACGACAATGATCTGGAACAGGAATCCACACTGCACATTTTTAGAGAGATCCAAGCAGGAGGAAAAAGCTTCTGTAGGATCAATGGATCTCCTGTATCGGTAACGTTTCTCAATCGGCTCTGCCGGCGCATCGCTGACATTCACGGACAATATGATCACCAGTCTCTTTTAGATCCGGACAATCACATCCACCTGGTCGATGACTATGACAGGTCTTCGATTGGACCTTTAAAGGATGTGGTCGCTCTTCAGTATCATCAGTACAGTCGTACGAAGCGACAGATCGTCGAACTGAAGGACGGTGCGGCTGCCAGAGAGCGAACGCTGGATTTTAAACGGTTT
Source organism: Firmicutes bacterium HGW-Firmicutes-11 (assembly GCA_002840285.1). GTDB lineage: Bacteria > Bacillota > Clostridia > Peptostreptococcales > Anaerovoracaceae > PHAE01. The sequence continues at coordinate 44,657 of PHAE01000013.1, read as the reverse complement.
GAACTTGACGAGATCGAAAAGGCGCATGTCTTGGCCGAAGAAGATGAGCACCTGGAACAACGGTTGCGGATCCTGAAGAATCTTGAGCTCATCCGTCAGTCGCTCACCGATTCGTACCGGCTGATATACGAAGATGCTGACGCAGCCAGTGACCGGTTGCGCAAAAGCAGCAAACACCTGGAAGTGATTGCCGCATACTCGGATGAGTATGCAACACTCAGCACTGCACTTGATGACTGTTATTATCGTTTGGAGGATATCCAAGGCGACTTTCGAAATTTACGGGACGCAGTCGAGGGTTCTTCCGAGGACATGGATCCGATCATGGAACGGCTGGATCTCTTGGACAAACTCAAACGAAAACACGGCGGAAGCCTGAATGATGTGCTGCAATACCGCGACTCGCTTCGCATCGATCTGCAGGAGATCGAAAGCAAAGACATGACATTGTCTGCACTCGAATCAGAATTGGCTGGACGTGCCGAGGAGCTGAAACAAAGCTGCGACCGCCTGACCGCTGCCAGAAAACAGGCGGCAGCCCGCCTGGAGAAAGAAATCGAAAAAGAATTACGGGAACTCAACTTCAAAGACGCTGCTTTCACAATCGCATTTTATGAACCGTCAGAAGGCAGCGAACGAATCTTTTCGGAAAATGGAGCGGATCGTATCGAGTTTCTTTTAGTGACGAACTTGGGTGAAACGCCGAAACCGTTGGCAAAAATTGCTTCCGGAGGTGAAATTTCAAGGATCATGCTTGCGATCAAAACAATTTTGGGAGATTATGACAGGATCCCCACTTTGATTTTTGATGAAATCGACAGCGGCATCAGTGGAGTCACTGCCAGTATCGTCGGAAAGAAGCTTAAGAGGATCGCGGACAACCATCAGGTGATCTGCATCACCCATCTTCCCCAAATTGCCGCCTATTCCGACCATCACTACAGGATCTATAAAGAAACCGGCAACGAACGAGTGACGACGAAGATCTCGCTCTTGGATGCAGATGCAAAACGAATCGAAATTGCTCGGCTTTTAGGAGGCATGACGATTACCGAGACGACTCTTCGCAATGCGGAGGAGTTGATCGACCTGTCAAGCGGATGATCGATTCCACTATCTCTTCCACGTTTTTTCCTTCACAGTCAATCATCTGTTCTGCGTAGGATTCATAAAGCCCTACTCTTCTTGCAAAAAGATCATCCAATGATTCACCCGGCCCCATCGCGATTCCTCTGGAATGTATGTTGTGAAGCCGTTTTTTGATTGAATCCAGAGACAACTTCAAATACAAAATCATGCCTTGGGATTTCAAGTGGATCATCGCCGGTTCGCTGTATACTGCACTTCCACCTGTTGCGATCACGGTGTGTCTCCCTTCGATGGAAAGCATGGCTGCTTCTTCTGCTTTCAGGAAGAGCTCCATTCCTTTGGTATCGATCAACTCCTGAAGCAGGATTCCTTCTCGTTCTTGAATCAACAGATCGACGTCGATAAACTTCATTCCAAGTGTTTTGGCAAGGATCACACCTACCGTGCTTTTCCCGCACCCGGGCATTCCGATCAAAACCAGGTTGTTCACAGCATATCACCTCATACGGTATCACTTCGAAAAGAAAAAGCTGCCTCCAAAGACAGCAGGTGTCTCGTGGAGGCAGCAAGAGTTTTGATGTTCAAAACTCTTATTCTGTCTTTTCTTCTTTTTCTTCTTCAGCGTCGTCTGCTTCTACTTCTTCGTCTTCAGTGTCGTCACTGTCTTTATCAAAGACGGCTTCCAATTTTTCCTCGACGACATCGACCACTTTCTCGATGGTTTCGGCGACGGTTTCAACGACATCTTCCAATTTTTCTGAAATCGCTTCAATGACACCTTCTTCGTCGTCACCAAGCAGTGAGGGCTCTTTGGTGTCTTTGATCGATAAGCTGATGCGTTTTCTTTCTTTGTCGATGTCAAGAATCTTTGCTGTAACGGTCTCGCCGACCGCGATCTCTTCCGAAATGTCTGTGACACGCTTGTGAGCGATCTCGGAAATATGGACCAGTCCGTCAAGTCCCGGCTCTAACTCTACGAATGCGCCGTACTCTTTGATCTGAACGACTTTTCCGTAGATAACGTCATTGACCTGGTATTTGTTTTCAATGATCGACCATGGCTCCGGCTGGTTTTGTTTCAGTCCAAGCGAGATCTTGCCCTTCTCCGTGTTCATGGAGAGAATCTTGACATTGATCTTCTCACCGATTTCGAGAGCTTCCTGTGGGTGCTTCAACTTGCCCCAGGAGATCTCTGAGATGTGGAGTAGTCCGTCCAATCCGCCGATATCGACAAAAGCCCCATATTCGGTGAAACGCATCACAGTTCCTTCGACGACGTCGCCGACATTCAATGCATCCCATACTTGCTGTACCAGCTTTTGCTTTTCTTCCGCAAGGTATGCCTTGTGGGAGAACACTGCTTTGTTTCTCTTTTGGTCAACTCTGCTGACTTTGACCGGAAGCGTCTTGCCGATGAATTCGTCCGCTTTTTCGACATAGCGATCCGAGAGCTGCGACATAGGAATGAAACCGGACACTTCTTTGTAAACGGCAATCACGCCGCCTTTGACTTCTTTTACGACCTTGGCATTCACAACGGTTCTATTGTCAAGAGCCTCGTTGATCTCGTCCCAGTGTTCGTTGACTTCAAGTTTCTTTCTGGATAACAGGATGTTGCCGTCGCCGTCATCGGTCTTTATGACCTTTGCCTGGATCATCTGTCCGGCCTGGAACAATTCGGTCAATTCCTTGTCGCCTTCGAGAACCATCTCATCCTTGGGGATGACGCCGTCTTTCTTGCATCCGAGATTTACAACGATCTCTTTGTCTGTTACTTGTACGATCTCCCCTTCGATGATCTCGCCCCGGTTGGGGAGACGAAGGGATTTGTCGATCTGATCCATGAAATCGTGCATCATGTTGCTTTCTTCGTCTGCAGATTCATCATCGTCAACCGCTTTTACTTCTACGACCGCTTCTTTGACTTCCACAGGTTCAGCAGCTACTTCTTCGACTTCCGCTACCTCAGTTTCGACTTCTTTGACTTCTTCTTTCACATCTTCCTGTACTACTTCTTGCAGTTCTTCTTGTAGTTCTTTGTTGTCAGTGATCACTTCACTCATGGTTGCAATAACCTCCTTAATGATGCGTTCAGGAGTCGAGGCTCCCGCCGCAACACCTATTCTATCGTATTTTCGGATTTCTTTCAATGGTAAATCCGTTAATTTTTCAACGAAAAACGTTTTTTCGCAACTGCGACGAGCAATTTCCAGCAATTGTTTCGTATTTTCACTGTTCCGATCGCCGATCACGACCATGGCATCCGATTCCTTTGCGAGTTTCTCACAGCTGGTTTGTCTTGCTGTCGTGGCATTACAGATCGTCCGAATCGTTACGATGTCACTTTTGTTCTCGCGAAGATACCCTTCGATGTCTTTCCATAGATCTGCTGCGATCGTAGTCTGCGAGACCAATGTAATGGTATCGAAATCGATGGCTTTTGCCATCTCAAGAGAGTTGATCACAGTACAGTTCTCTCCGGCCCAACCAACGATGCCTTTGACTTCCGGATGACCCGGATTTCCAATGACAACTACATTTCTTCCGGCAATTCCTGCCTCTTGCACGATCTTGTGTATTCTTGATACAAAAGGACATGTGGCGTCGACGATCTGAACCCTTCTCTTTTCGGCGATCTCATAAAACCGCTTTGGCTCTCCATGAGACCGGACGATCAGGATCGACTCCGGCTCTGCTTCCTCCGGAGATTGAAGGACCCCGACTCCTTTTTTTTCCAGATCATCGGTCACAGCTCTGTTATGGATGAGTTGGCCGCAGGTACAAATCTTGATGCCCGTCTCACTGGAAGCGGCGATCGTTTCCTCCGTCCGACGGATCGCTTCTTTGACGCCGAAGCAAAAGCCAGCATGATCCGCTACTTTTATCTGCATTTCATTTTTTGCGCAAGCTTTCCAAGAAACGCTTGAACGCCCCTTCCTTTCCGTTTTCCGTCGGCTTGAAGTATTTCACGCCCTCTTTATAAAGATTGTCCGGCAGATACTGTTGTTCCACATAGCCCCCGTAGGCATGTGGGTATTTGTATTCGATCCCTATGCCCCTGGTTTCTGCGCCACTGTAATGCGAATCTTTCAATGCCAGAGGCACATCGTCTATATTTCTCCTGTTCAGATCGGAGATAGCACTGTCGATGGCGACGATGATCGAATTCGATTTGGGACAGGAAGACAACAATAAGACTGCTTCGGCCAGATTGATCCTTGCCTCAGGAAATCCGACCATCATTGCTCCCTGGACACAAGAAACAACGATCGATACTGCCTGAGGGTAAGCCAATCCCACATCTTCACTTGCGATAACGATCAGGCGTCGTCCGATGGTTTGCACATCTGCTCCGCCTTCGATCAAACGTGCCAGATAGTGTATGCCCGCATCAGGATCGCTTCCCCGAATGGATTTTTGTAATGCAGATAAAAGGTTGTATTTATCCTCGCTTCTGTCGTAGAAACGGGTTTGTTTCTGCATTGCCTCACCGATCAGCGGGAGGTCGATCTTTCGTCCCTCTGAAAGATTGTCGGCAACATAGCCCAGCGTATCCAAAGCGATCCTTGCGTCTCCTCCGGAGAGATCGGCCAGCGCTTGCAAAGCATCCTCATCCCAATCCAGTTTCCAGGTGCCAAGCCCTTTTTCAGTATCCTGCAATGCAGAATGCAAAAGCTGTAACACTTGATCTTTGGGGAGTCGTTTGAACTCATAGACAAATCCGACGCGGCTCAGGATCGCGTTGTTGATCGCGAAATATGGATTTTCCGTTGTACTGCCAATAAAGCGAATAACGCCTTCCTCAAGCGCTTTCAGAAGAGAATCCTGCTGCAGTTTGTTCCAACGATGAAATTCGTCGATATAGAGATATGTATTCTCCTTTTGCAAGCCAAAGTACTTCGTTTTTGCCCGTTCAAGAATTTCCTTCAATTCCTTGATCCCTGTTGTGGATGCGTTCAATTCGCGAAAATCCGCATCCATTTCTCTGGCGATCAGGCGCGCCAATGTTGTTTTTCCCGTTCCGGATGGTCCGTAAAAGATAGCAGATCCGAAGGTGCGACGTTTGATTGCATTGTAGAACAACGACCCTTGATAGAAGAAGTGTTCCTGTCCGACAAAATCATCCAGTGATTCTGGTCGCATACGTGTTGATAATGGAATCATCTGTCTCCTCCATTTCTGTTGTCGGGTCGCAATCGTCTTCGATAGTACTGGATCAAATGAGTGAAAATGGCATCATATAGCAGAAAGAACAATTGAGCTGCCGGGATCAGCAAAGGCAATGGGAAAGCGGGGATCCCAATATCACGAAAGAACAGTTCTCCAAAGATCAAGTAACCCATCGCGACCGAACCGTTGAAAAAGAGCAGCTTGAGAACTAGCTCTCCTATGCGGTTTCGTATAGATTCAATGTGATATTTGACAGGTCCGTATGGACCAAAGAAAAAGACATATGGTAAAATAGCGATTTTGTTTGGTAAAAGAAGAAAGGCCAGTAAAACCGCAGCAAAAAAGAAGATCCAGCCGTTCCGCATGCCTGTTTCCAGAATCATGATCGCAGAAAAAAGCGAACTGAACGCATACAATGTCAGCTCGAACGATGGTAGTGTGCCTGCCAGCATCAGATTTCCCATCAGAAGAGCCAACAAGATCCCGCCAAGCGCAATCGGTCGGGCACGTTGTTTGTTCGTCTCCATGGCAGATGGCCTCATCAAATGCAATCGCACAATGCATCGGCACAGCAGTAACACTGAAGCATGCGACAGAGCTCGTCGTTGTTGTTGCTGTAGCCCCTTCCATAGGCGCTGGTTCGGTAGCCGCCGGAACGTTGCAGCAGGCTGTTCATCGCATTTCTGTATTCTATGTTGCCCGGCTCCATCTGCACCGCCGTTTGAAGACTGTTCACCGCTTCGTCGTACCACCCTTTTCTGAGAGATAGTACGCCAAATAAAAAATGCCATTCCGCACCGCGGTTACTGATTTGATTCAGTTTGCTCTCCGCAGATGACAGATTCCCTCGGTCGAGATCCATACGGATGGTCTGATATTCGGGTCTGGGCGCGCCGGATCGGCTCTTTGTCTGCCAACTGCTTCCCGTAGATCCATCCTTCATCAAAAATTCGTAAGCTTCGTTGATTTCCTGAAGCTTTTCTTCTGCCAGTTCGTAAAGCGGGTTGTCCTGGTGTTTGTCCGGATGGTACTTTTTTACCTGTTCTTTATACGCTGCCTTTATTTGTTCTTTGGTTGCGCCTTCACGGAGTCCCAGGACGTCATATGGGTTCTGCATTCTCTATGGTTCCTTTCCTGAGGACCTGCTCTGTCTTTCGAAGCAGTCCCAGATAAATAATATTCTCGATAAGACCTTTGTTCTTTTCTGTCTGAATCCCTTCCCATGCGTCTGCGATGCCAGCCAGATAGAAGAGAAGATTTCGCTCTGTCATAACTGCGATCTGATCGCGCCATGCGTCCTCATCTGCTTCCGTTTGAGGCTCACCAAACTGAGCAATGAGTGGGTTGTAGTTCTTGTCTGCACGGTTTTCGTCCAGATCATCAAAAGCGTCGATCAAGGTGATCCACTTTCCCAGATGGTATCCCATCGAACGCAAACCGGCTGTAATATTTGGGCGATCGGAGAGCCATTCCGCCGCAAACACTTCTTCCATCAGTTTGGCAAAAGGTTCTGCTGCCCGGTCAAGCGATGGACACCGTTCCCGTTCTAGAATCGAAAGTTCATTCAGACAGTCCTCGATCATTATACCCTTTTCCTGATGGGATTTCAAAATCTTTTTGTAATAGGGTCGGAGCAATGCGACCACAGTCGCACCTTTCAAACCACTGTCATCCTGCTGGTCATCCTTTGCCTTGAAATAAGCCAACAGCAGCATAATGTCAGCCGCGTAATCGATCCCTATTTGATCATGAACGATCAATCGTTTCTTTAGAGGATGGACCGGACATCGCTCCGTAGACAGTCGTTCTTGCGTTTCATCCTGTGACGATATGATCAAAGCAAGAAATACCGAATCGTAATTCAACGTCATTCTCGGTAATTGTCCGTACCGTTTTTCGATCGATTTGCATATACCACAATAGTATGCAGAATATAATTCATATTCACGCACTTTTAATTCTGGTTTTTCCGGGACCACGTAGCCAAGCATTTCACACCTCCAAATGTGTTCGAAAGCATTATATCATCAACGTCTGCGGAACTGTCGGAATTTTTAAGTTTTTTGAATAATGAATAGACAATCAACAATTCATCCCGTATAATGGCATTGAGAAATTTATTCTGCTTAAATTCTTAATATCACATTTTCGGAGGAAAGAAAACAAATGGATGACAGAACGCTCGTATGCCAGGACTGCGGATCGGATTTTGTATTTACCACAGGCGAACAGGAATTTTACAAAGAGAAGGGTTTTGACAACGAACCGAAGAGATGCAAGGAGTGCAGAGACAAGAAAAAGAACGAAAGAAGAACCTTTAGAAACGATCGTTGATCAACAAGAGTGTAAAGACCGGATTTGATCCGGTCTTTTATATTTGTCCCGGCGCGCCGGCCCGAAAGTTCTCTCTTTCGGGCCATTTTCGTTCCAGGATATATCTGGATTGTTCTGTGGTTTTCTTGAGGATCCCTGTCAATCCCCAATTCTCTTCCTTTGATTGCCTCAGTATTTCTTCGCTGTAAATACTCCATTGTTCGTCGTCGATGATCGATGTCGTTGAATTTAGTAGTGCAAGAAAGGATCGTTGCAGTGGTTGATGATATCCGGCACGACTCTCAAATGCCAACTTTACGTATCGTTCCTTTGTGTGCATAAAAACAGAATCTGAATCCAGGATCAAATCCTCCAAGTCGAGAAATAAATCCTCTGCTTCAAGTAATCGTCGAAGGATCTGTGAAAATATGCCGCAAAGTTTTGCTGCCTGTACTTCACCGAGCCAGTCTTGTTGCGCAAGCCATTCCGGGAACGCAACAAAGCCATCGATTCTATAGTACGCCGTCAACCCAGTAGCCGACGCGATGAAATGCATCGGAAGAAAGCTCCCGCTTGCACCGACTGTCAGTAAATGCTGCTTATAACTGATGATGTCATCTGTTCGAAATTCCTTGGTTAAGAATCGCTTGCCGTCACAATCTGTGATACTTCCCGGATATATTTCCATTTCATCTCCTACTCTGATCCTGTCAAACAATAAAAGCACGGCGTATATCCTGCTTCTACAGCAGTGGATTTAAGGACTGCCACTACATAACGATCGACGAGACTGCAAGTTCCTGTATGAAAGACCGATCCGGTTTCGGGAAACAGATATACCAGACTTCCGATTTTTTCTGCATCCGGTCGACAAAGTCTGCAGGGATCGATCCTCTTTTTCAACACCGTCGTCAACAACACTTGTTCCGGGTAAACGATGATCACTCTGCAATTCCTGTCATGGTAACGTTCTCCGGCTCTGGGAAAAATATAAACAAGATCGTTCAAAGAATTCTGTTCCATTTGCGCGAAACCCAAGGGATCAGAGTTTCCGGTCGCGCCCACAAATCCACGAAACAGAAGTGTTTCAACGTAGCGCGTTTCTCTGTGAAAACCAGCTGGCAATGGCAATTTGATTTGATAGTGAAGACTCCCCTGAATCAAATCCGTTATATTGTGGGCATTGTAGAGATACTGAAACTCTTCCAGGGTTGCGGCAGCGATCGGCAAGTCCTTGCGAAGAGCTTTGTTTTGAACAGCAGATTCCCAGATTCCATACTGCAGCAATTCGTAAGGGAGCATACCGGTCGAATCATTGTCTTCCTCCTCAGGCCGAAGAATATAAGCACCAATAGAGACCTTCTGGGCTTCTTCAGAAAACCACCCCATCATCTTTTCTTCGACACCGATCGAACGAATCACAAGTATCAGACTGATCAAGGTCAGTAAAACCACCGGCAACAGTATGGCTGCTTCCAATATCAGAAACCCATTTTTGCCGGATCGCGCCTTTGCATCAATACACATGAGATCCTTCAAAGGTGACAATTTTTCTTCCTCGTACATTCAAATGCGTGTTGGAGCGCTCTGCCTGGAACTGATAATCGAACCCGGAATAGCACCCGCTCATCCGAAAAGATCCGTCATGATCTCCGATCAAATTCAGTTGGATCAGATCCATGATCCGAATCAATTTTGTCGTCCGATCCCGGACAAAGAGAAACAATAACAGATGATCCTTGTAGCTCAAGCCCTTGTCCTGTTTTTCGGCAGGTGAACTCCACAAATTCAAAATGCCTTCTACCGCATTGTCGAGAGAAATCGCCCAGTCTTCGCTTTCTTTTATCAATGGCACTTTATACCCTTGATCGAGTTTTTCCCAGTCTACAAAGGCTTCTGCGCCTGCCCAGGTGGTTGCCAGTGCAAGCTGCGTTGCGATTGCTTCCGGTCCAGGTGTCAAAATCGCTGCGAGACGTTGGATCGCACCCTGCTTGTCAGCATCTGACATAATGTGCTGAAAATTCATTGCTGTGCGAAAGAAGAGCAAAGCCGTTTTTGTCATTGACCGGTTTTTAGAGTCGCTATCTGCACCGAATAATATATATTCGATCTCATTGACAAAGAATGTGTTGCTCCAATCCTTCGGATCGTTCCGGTCGCGAAAATGACGAATGATATACAAATTGATCACGGCATCTTTTCCCAGCGTTTTTCCAGCTTTAGCCAGATCGGCGAATTCTTCAGCGTCTAAAAGAAGATCTGGGAGAAATCCCTTGTGAAGCTGGTGAAGTTTGGAGGGCAACTGGCTTGAAATGTCGATATTTCGGAGTGTTCGTTCTGTGCGTCTCTCTTTTATTTCTGATCGCTCTTGTGCTTGTTCTTCTGCGTAAGCCGTGAAATCAAAAATTGACAGCAACTCTAAGCCGAGCTCGAATCCCATTTCCTGCAAAATCTGATTTTCAAGAAGGTCTGGCTGTGTCAGCGCATACATTGAGAGATCGACTTCATACTTGTTGTTGCGAATGCGAAAGAAATCGATGATGTCTTTCTCCTTTGTAAATGAAGCCTCTGTATAGAATTCCAATCGCTCCGCGACCTTCTCTTCTGAAGTGGACAGCCCAAACAGTCCATACCGACTTCTCAGTTCTCTGTCATACTCGGACAGCACCGACCGGCCGGCAAGATCCAGAACAGAATACCCATAGGATCGTGTCGCTGTTGAGATCGCAGCCTCTGAAAGACTACCAACTGCTATGATGGCGGCCAGCAGCAATAAAATGAGAAACACGCTGACCGAGCCTCTTTCATTCACTGGCGCTCGCATCATAAAAGCACTTCTTCGACAGCATCGAGGCCTCGTATCCATTCGGCTTCCCTTTTGTCCATTGTCCCGTCTATCATGCTTTGCTCTCGAATATCGAGCTTTTGCATCACATCTTCATGTACTTTGTTGTAATGATCCGCGCCCCAGGAAATCATACCGGCGATCAAAACGATCAGGATCGGATAAACAACAGCTGCTTCGACCATCAGAGAACCTCTGTTCCCACCTAAGATCATCTAAAAGCCACTGCCTCCGAGTCGATCGAAGGTCACATCCACAAAATCCATGATTCGTTCCCGAAAAATCAGCCCGATTGCGACCGCTATCGCGATCAAGATGGCGACTTGAACCATTTCCATGCCTTTTTTGTTATTTCTCATAAGAAACTCCTTCCCTTTATAGTCCGATCATGACCGGACCCGTTGTGATGATCAATAGTGAAATCAATAGCAATACCATGGGAAATGTCAGTTTGGTTTCGATAAGCTGCCCCGCTTCTTTGCTTTTTCGCTTTCTGCCATAACGAAGCATCGAGCTTTCCATATCAAGTTTTTCTGCCAGCGCGATGCCTTTTTCCAGGTTGTCCGTCAGGATAGTTATGATTCTGGAGAGTTCCCGAAGGTTGCACTGTTCCGCCAACGATATCAATTCATGACGCAACGACACGTTGCTTTGTTCAAGATGGTCCCGAATCGAACGTATTTGCTCATGCAGTGGATACTCTCCCTTGGAATCCGTCCCTGCTTCATAATTAGTGGCGATCCGTTTAATGGCTCCTTCCGTATAGGATCCGGCATATAGCATCAATACCAATGCGTCGACAAATTCAGGCAGATCTCGTTCGATTCTTTTTCTCTCACGCAGCATTTCTCTTTTAGCGCCTTCATATCGTCTTGCGTAGATCAGAAGTGCTCCCATCAGGAACAAGAGCAGAAAGCTGCCGGTCAGATTGCTTCGCTTCTCCATCCAGGTAATTGGAGTACCATCGGCTGTTTGTGCCGGCAGATGTATTTCCCCTCCACTTGCGGCATCTTTTCTGACCTGATCCAGGGCATCCTCCAGCGATTTTGCAATGCTTTCTTGTACCCTTTCCTTCGAGGGAGGCGGTATCGTCAGTTCATAGGATCGCTCTCTCACTACCTCTCCCATCGACACAGCAGCAGTCAAAGTGATCGTTTGCTCACGATCGATTTTCAGCCAATCGATCGAACCAGTTTCGTCCAGTATCAAAGGCGAAGAGGAGATCCACGCAATGTTTGCGCCTTCGTTTCCAACGGTGACGGGAAGTTCCAACGGATATTCGATCGAACGGAGATCTTTGTTTTTCCCGGCGATTTGCACAGGCAACCCATCGAGGAGCTTGTCAAGATATTGCTGGACATCAACTGCTGATCTGCCATACCCGTACAACATCATTGACAGGGAACGTTTGACTCTCGATTCTCCCTGAATAACAATAGCTTCCACTGTTTTTCGCAAAGGCGTATCCCCGAGTTCCGGGCGTTCTAAAATAACATGGTGAGCCTTAGTGTTGATCGCACAGATCCAGGAGATCACGATGCAAAGAAGACAGACCAGAACAAGCAATAAATACGCCTGTGCTGTTTTCTCCTTGTGATGAAGAATCCTCGATTCCATCGAGCGGCCGTGATACAATTTTGCAAATACCTCCGGTTTGCCAAGCAGATGATCCGGAAGGTGAGGTAGTAAGAAGGAGCGCAATTTTTTCAGTGGATCCTGCTTCATTGGTCATACCTCACTCTCCAGGAGAAGCATGCTCCATAGATATGCTGCAGCAACGAGCAAGAGCGACCCTGTCATCAGGATCCTTCCTGCTGTCGTCGTATACAAGGCATCCATGTATCCGGACGAAGTCAACTGAAGGCAAAAGAGCAGTATGCAAGGTATCGCTGACAGGAGTTTGATCTCGTATCGTTTTTGCGCTGTCATACCGCGTATATCTTCTTCCACCTCGATCCTGTCGATCAAAATACGGATCGCTTTTTCTGTCGCTTTTTCCAGATCTCCGCCTGTTTCTATGCATATTTCGCAAGTGTCAGAGAATTGCCTGATTTCACTGATGCCGGAACGAAAACCCAGGTCCCGAAACAGTCGGATCGGTGACGCTCCACTTTCTTCCACCATGGAAATCATAGCGCTCAATTCACTTTGCAGAAGAGAACCTTCCCCATATAGATCAGTCAACCGCACACAACCATCCTTTAAGGCTTCTTTCAACTGACGTCCGGTCGCAAAAGATACAGTCATCGAATGCAACAGATCACGAAACTGGAGTCGCAACTGCTGCTGGCGTCTCGTCACAAGCATCACTTGATAACGGTTTGTGATCGTTTTTGTGAACAAGGGAATCGTTAATAAAGGGAAAAAGCTTTTGTAAAAAAGCCATCCCAAAAACAAGGTTCCCCCGGCGATCATGCACCAGCACAACATCTTTTCCTTTTGGCTTATCTGATAGTGACGATAGTCTTCCATCATGATGATTTCACCGACCGCTCCCATTTTGTTGCATTACACAACTTGTTTTCGGAAGGTATCAAACCCAGATCCTGTTTATAACTAAACAGAGGATTGATCTGGTAGCGTCCTTGTTTCCATCCTGTCACTTCAACGATCTCCAGAACTTTTCTGGACGAATCTCTCAGCCGGCCTAAGTGAACAATGATATCGATCGCTTCTGCGATTTGTGTTCGGATCGCATCGATCGGAAAATCTGCCGCAGTCAGATACATTGCCTCCAATCTTGACAACATACCTTCCGGAGAATTGCCGTGACCAGTCGACAATGAACCATCATGGCCGGTGTTCATCGCCTGTATCATATCGAAAACCTCTTCGCCACGTACTTCGCCTACGATGATGCGATCCGGACGCATGCGCAGGCTAGCTTTGATCAGTTGTCTTATCGTGACCTCGCCCTTTCCCTGAGCATTGGCGTTTCTGCTTTCCATTCGAACTAGATTTTCAACGTTGGTGATCTGCAGTTCTGCTGAATCCTCTATCAGTATGATCCTTTCATCTTTTGGTATGAAGTTAGATAAAACATTGAGAAATGTGGTCTTTCCTGAACTTGTACCTCCTGATATAAAAATGTTGTAACCGGCGACCACAAGTTTGTCCAAAAAAGCGGCGGCCTCCTTTGAAATCGTACCTATGGCGATCAGCTCCTCCATATTTATTTTCTTCTCCGGGAAGCGACGAATGGATAGGATCGGGCCATCGATCGCAACGTTTCGATATACAGCGTGGAGTCGAGATCCATCACTCATCCTTGCGTCTACGATCGGGTGCAATTCATTGATCTCCTTATGAACTTTTCCAGCCAGCCGACGAATCATCTCTTCCAGTTCTTCTCTGCTCTCAAAGCGCATGTCCCATTTTTTCAATTTTCCATTTCGTTCTACAAAAATTCGCTCCGGACCATTCACCATGATTTCATTTACCTCGGGGTCTTCCGCCAAAGGGTGTAGAATTCCCAATTCCTTTCTTGTCCGGTGAAAGACTGCCTTGATCACCCTATCTTTCTCGGAAAACGTGTAAAACTTCGTTTTTTCACTGTGCAGCACAAATTCTTCTATGATTTCCAGTACTTCCCGATCTGTAAGTTTTTCCTTATGGTGATTGATAAGTGCACGGACAGTACTGGTCAACTCTTGCGTGCAGCAAAGTGATTCAGTTTCCTTTTCGTATCGTTGCAGCAATCTTTTTGACCCCCATTCCAAATCTTCGGCCCATTTCGATTTCCGTCCGATCATTGCAGCGATGGAAACTCTCTGGATCGAATTCGATATAATGACGTTTGCTGTCCTTTACTATGAGCTCTTCCTTGTCTTCGACCCATTTGTTTTGGACGAATAGAACGGATTTATCCGGATCCGTATCGGTTCTTCGCTGCCAGTGATCCAGCAACAATCGTGTTTTTCTGGCAGCAGCAAAGGTGTCGTCATCAACTGCTATAACACAGTCGCAACCGGATAGTAACCAATGGCAACGGTTCGTAGCTTCCAACTGAAAATCAAGGATGATATATGAATACTCTTTCCACCGAACGACTTGTTCTATTAGCTTGCGAACTAGTTCTGGCTGAGCATTTGTAAGTTCGTTTATATTGTCTGAAGGTTGAAAAGTCTCCAATCCATAAGCATCTTCGATGAGAACTGCCTTCATATGGTCTGCGATGTGATGCAAGCTTTCTGTATGAAGATAATATAAGAGATCATTCAGAGACTTGTCTCCGCCGAAAGGTGGAAAGTATTGCTCAGTCACGCACGCATTTTCAAATGAAATATAGAGTGTGGAAGCATCGTTCAGCAATCGCAGTTCTCTGCCTAACGCAATTGCGACCGAAGTTTTTCCTGTACCCCCTGCTCCTCCAGTGACTGCGATGAACCGAGATACGCTTAAACGAGGCAAGCATTCTTCCCGACCCGTTCTATGACCGGATAACATCCACAAATCTTCCATGATTCCGGACAGACCTTCGTATTTGTTGATGAATCCGGTTCTTTTTTTTGCTTCCCTCCCGACGGGAAGCAATCCGAGTATCTTAGAACTATCGACATTTGTTCCTGTCAAATGCTCCTTGCGTTCCTTATCGACCAAGAGCAGAGTGTCCTCATCCATCAAACTCTTTGACAGTGAATCGCGTCCGCAACTGCGCAGATCAAAGTCCAGTACTACATTGAATTTGGTTTCTTTGGCGGCCAAAGCTTTTGCCAATGCTCTGGAGTACTCGATGTCCGAATCTGCTATGATAACCTTTGTCTGATTCACTACTCCATTCTCCTCTCATATTAAGTCTGTGCCTACATATTACTATTGATGACATATATTGTCATTTGATACCTTCCGTCTTGTTTCGACCTTTTGTGATTAGGATACGAAAAAGAGAGGATTTCTCCTATAATAGGTAAATCCTCTCTTTTCTTTATTGCTTTATTTGGTGGTTGCTATCTTTTCTTCGCTTTGATCACTGCTTGTGCAGCCGCAAGACGGGCGATGGGAACCCGGAACGGCGAGCAGGATACATAATTAAGGCCGGCATCGTGGCAAAATTCAACGGAAGATGGGTCGCCGCCGTGTTCACCGCAGATTCCAAGCTTGATGTCTGGTTTTGCGCTCGTGCCTTTTTCGACAGCCATGGTGACCAGTTGACCGACGCCTTCCTGATCCAGTCTTGCAAAGGGGTCATTCTCGTAAATCTTTTTGTCGTAGTATGCTCCAAGGAACGAACCCGCATCGTCTCTGCTAAAGGCGAATGTCATCTGGGTCAGGTCATTGGTCCCAAAGGAGAAGAAATCGGCCTCAGCAGCTATTTTATCAGCTGTAAGGCATGCCCTGGGAACCTCTATCATCGTTCCGACCAGATACTTCAGATCGATTCCGGATTCTTTGATGATGCTGTCCGCCGTTTCTACGACGATGTTCTTTACATAAACAAATTCTTTTACTTCTCCCACCAGCGGGATCATGATTTCCGGTACGAGTTCCCAATCCGGGTTGCGTTTCTTTACGTTGATTGCCGCTTCAATGACAGCCCTTGTCTGCATTTCTGCGATCTCGGGATATGACACCGTCAGGCGGCAGCCACGATGGCCCATCATCGGATTGAATTCATGTAGCGATACGATGATCGATTTGAGTTCTTCGACAGGTAACTTCATTTCATTCGCTAAAGCTACAATATCGTCCTCGTCTGTAGGCAGGAATTCATGAAGCGGCGGATCCAGGAATCGAATCGTCACCGGAAGACCTTCCATTGCTTCGTAGATGCCTTCGAAATCGCCGCGTTGCATCGGAAGAAGCTTGGCAAGCGCTGTTTTTCTTTGTTCCACAGTATTGGATACGATCATCTCCCGAACCGCGGCGATCCTTCCTGCTTCAAAGAACATATGCTCGGTTCTGCAAAGACCGATCCCTTCCGCTCCGAACTTTCTTCCCTGAGCGGCATCGAAAGGTGTGTCGGCGTTGGTTCTGACCTTCATCGTCCGGAGTCCGTCTGCCCAATGCATCAATCGGTCAAAATCACCGGAAATCGTTGCATCCATCGTTGCGATCGCTTCGCCATAGATGTTTCCGGTGGAGCCATCAAGGGAAATGTAGTCGCCTTCACGGAATTTCTTTTCTCCCAGCGTGAATGTCTTGCCCTTTTCGTCGATTTTCAGTTCTCCGCAACCAGACACGCAGCAGGTCCCCATCCCGCGAGCAACGACTGCAGCGTGGGAAGTCATACCGCCTCTTGCGGTCAGGATGCCTTTCGCATAGTTCATGCCTTCAATGTCTTCCGGCGAAGTCTCAAGACGTACCAGAATAACACTGGATCCTGCTTTGCCCCATTCAGCCGCGGTTTCTGCTGTGAACACTACTTGACCAGAGGCGGCTCCAGGTGAAGCCGGAAGACCGGCTCCGATTGGTTTTGCAGCTTTTAATGCTTCTGTTTCAAACTGCGGATGCAAAAGAGCATCCAGCTGCTTCGGGTCGATCATGGCGACGGCTCGTTCTTCGTCGATCATGCCTTCGTCGACCAGGTCGGTGGCGATCTTCAGCGCGGCGGCAGCGGTACGCTTTCCGTTGCGGGTCTGCAACATGTAGAGTTTTCCTTCTTCGATGGTGAACTCCATATCCTGCATGTCTTTATAATGTTTTTCCAGTGTGTAAACGATTTTATAGAATTCGTCATAGACTTCCGGATTGATCGCTTTCAGCTCGTCGATGGTCTTTGGTGTACGGATGCCGGCAACGACGTCTTCGCCCTGGGCATTCATCAAAAATTCGCCATATAACTTTGCTTCTCCCGTCGCCGGATTTCTGGAAAATGCAACGCCGGTACCAGAGGTATCGCCCATATTGCCGAATACCATGGACTGTACGTTGACAGCGGTCCCCCAGGACGAAGGAATGTCATTCATTCTGCGGTAATAGACGGCTCTTGGATTGTCCCAGGAACGGAACACCGCTTTGATCGCTCCAAACAGTTGTTCCACCGGATCCGACGGGAAATCCGAACCGATTTTATTTTTGTATTCTGCCTTGAACTGCATTGAGAGCTCTTTCAGATCGTCAGCATCCAGATCCGTATCGAGGTGAACGCCTCTTTTTTCTTTCATCTCGTCAATCAGTTTTTCGAAATAGGATTTGCCCGTCTCCATGACCACATCAGAGTACATCTGAATGAAACGCCGATAAGAATCATAGGCAAAGCGAGGATTTGACGTCTTTTTTGCGAAGCTTGCGGTCACTTCATCGTTCAATCCGAGATTGAGTATCGTGTCCATCATGCCAGGCATGGAAGCGCGGGAACCGGATCTTACTGAAACAAGCAGCGGATTGTTCAAGTCGCCAAATTTCTTACCGGTGATTTGCTCCAGTTCACCGATATACTGCATGATTTCGTTGCGAATATCGTCATTGATGACTTCGTCGTCTATGTAGTATTGGGTACACGCTTCCGTTGTGATCGTAAAGCCCTGGGGAACCGGCATACCGAGATTTGTCATCTCTGCAAGGTTCGCGCCTTTTCCGCCAAGAAGATCCCGCATGGATCCTTTTCCTTCGCTGAAAAGGTATACAAATTTTTTACTCATGTGCAATGGCCTCCTAAAATGTTATTTTTTCTTCCAGATAGTGCCTGAGCTCCGCAATCGGTAGTCGAATCTGTTCCATCGTATCTCTGTCGCGGAGAGTGACTGTCTGGTCCGTTTCCGTATCAAAATCGACGGTGATGCAATATGGCGTGCCAATCTCATCTTGTCTGCGGTAACGCTTTCCTATGCTTCCTGGCAAATCGTAATCGACCATGAAATGCTTGGACAGCATTTCATACAATTCCTCTGCTTGCACGCTTTGTTTTTTCGTCAAAGGCAAGACTGCCGCCTTAAACGGAGCCAACGCGGGATGGAATCTCAAAACGACCCGAGTGTCTTCTTTTCCCGATCCATCGGTCAACACTTCTTCGTCGTAAGCATTGCACAAGAAAGCGAGTGTGACCCTGTCAGCACCAAGGGACGGTTCAATACAGTAGGGAATATATTTTTCGTTCGTCTCCGGATCCATGTAGGACATATCCTGTCCCGAATGTTCCATGTGTTGCTTGAGATCGAAATCAGTACGATCAGCTATCCCCCATAATTCACCCCAACCAAACGGAAATCGGAATTCGATATCCGTCGTTGCATTGCTGTAATGTGAGAGTTCTTCCTGTTCATGATCCCGAAGCTTCAGATTTTCTTCCTTCATGCCAAGAGAATACAACCAGTCGACACAAAACTGTTTCCAAAAGGAAAACCATTCCAGATCCGTTCCTGGTTTGCAGAAAAATTCAAGCTCCATTTGCTCAAACTCTCGCGTACGGAAGGTAAAATTACCTGGCGTGATTTCGTTACGGAAGGATTTTCCAACCTGACCGATCCCAAAGGGGATCCGTTTTCTCGTTGTACGGGCGACGCTTTTGAAGTTGACAAAAATTCCTTGCGCCGTTTCCGGTCGAAGAAAAATCTCAGCTCGGGAATCCTCAGTTACTCCTTGAAATGTTTTGAACATCAGATTGAACTGGCGTATAGGCGTAAAGTCGTTGCTTCCGCACTCGGGACAAGGCACTGATTCGTCTGAGATATAGCTCTCCAACTTTTCTTTCGCCCAACCGTCGACGGTCAGTTCCAAACCCTCTATGCTTTTGATGTGGTCTTCGATCAGTTTGTCGGCACGAAACCGGGATTTGCATTTTTTGCAGTCGATCAGCGGATCTGCAAACCCGCCAACGTGACCGGAAGCGACCCATGTTTTAGGGTTCATCAGGATGGCAGCATCCAGACCCACATTGTACTTGGATTCCTGAATGAATTTCTGCCACCAGGCTTTTTTGACATTATTTTTCAGCTCGACACCAACAGGACCGTAGTCCCAGGTATTCGCCAATCCTCCATAAATTTCAGATCCAGGGAATACAAATCCCCTGGATTTTGCCAACGCGACGATGGTTTCCAGTGAAAATTCCTTTTTCATATACTCCTGGTCTACTCCTTATCCTCTTCTTTGCAGCCGCAACGTTCCTTGCATTCTTCGTCATCGCCACAGTCACAGTCTTCAACGTCTTTTTTCGTTGCCTTGTTGATAGCATCGGTCGCTTTGGTTTTGACAGAGTCAAAGACGTCGGATCCCTTGTCTTTCACTTCGTTTGCGATTTCAGATCCCTTTTCAACAACATCTTCGAATGTATCTGTTGCGATCTCGCTGATATCGATCACTTCGCCGTTGTCTTTGACCAATTCGATGGTGCATTTTGTACCAAAGACTGCGATGATGCCTGCGACTGCCGCCCAAGGAGCCAGCACTGAACCAATGATGCTGACGCTGACAGGCAGATTCAACATCACTTCATCACCTTTACGAACGATGACTTTGGATACGTTTCCTTTTCTGACAGCGCTTTTGATCTTGTCTACGACCATGGCGCTCTGCTCTCCGATTTTGCTCTTCGCCTTGACATCTATGGATTCCTCAATGCTTATGATTGCATCGACCACGCTGCCATTTGATGACTCCAAAGCTTCTTTTGCCTCTTTATAGCTGACTCCGGTTCTATCTTTTACCAGTTCGATTTTTTCCAACGTGATTTCCATCTTCGTACCTTCCTTTCTTTTCTACTAACTCTTCTGAATACAAGCAATAATTTTAACGTGGCTCCATCAATTCTTCGCTTTTCAGCTCGCCGATATCCAAATGATATGCATAATATCTTCGGATCAAAGGTCGTATCTTAGTCAGTGTTATCTCGTCCAACGCCAGACCTTCCACGGCGGATAATGGCTGCTCCGTCAAATACCTTAGTACGTTCACTATATCAAATCCAACGTCATAAAGCAATCGTTCCTTGGCTCCGTCGGTGGTGGCGCAATTGCGGCAAAGAACAC
The DNA here is from genome assembly GCA_002840285.1 of Firmicutes bacterium HGW-Firmicutes-11. Taxonomy (GTDB): domain Bacteria; phylum Bacillota; class Clostridia; order Peptostreptococcales; family Anaerovoracaceae; genus PHAE01. The sequence continues at coordinate 24,335 of PHAE01000013.1, read as the reverse complement.
CACCTTCTTTGATACTGAAGTGATCCAAGTCTTCTTCCGTGCCACATTCGATGCATCGATCCAAACGAGGTTCGCTGCCTGAATGCTTCAATGCCTTGACTTGAAACGCTGTCACAAGCGTTTCGTATTTCCCGGAACGCCGTTCCATGCGATCCAGAAAATCAGAAAGCAACAGGTATAATGAGGGGGACGGCGCATCTTCCGGCAGTAGTTTCTCGATGAATTCCAGCACATAGGATGCGCATATGTATTTATCTACGACTTCGCCGATCCTGTAATGACTCGCGATCACCTCGCCGTTGTTGATGTGATAGGAATTTCCACTCTTGTTCAATTCATAACGCCCCTGAGCAAAGGGGCGTAAAGCCAATGCAGATTTCCCTTTTCCCCGTTCAGTCAAAGAGGTCCCGGCGCTGATCTTTCCGAATTTCTTCGTGAACAACACTAGCATACGTCTTCCATTTGCAATCTTCGTCTGCTTTAATACGATCGCTTCTGTTTCGGTAAACATGACAGCCTAGTCCTTGTCGTAGCCGAAATTGGTGATTGCCGACCGGTTGTCCCGCCAGTTTTCCGTGACCTTTACCCACAATTCCAAAAAGACTTTCGTTCCCAGCAGTGCTTCGATTTCCAGCCGCGCGCTCTTGCCGATTCCCTTGAGCTTCTGTCCTCCCTTTCCGATGATTATGCCTTTGTGAGATTTCCTTTCACAATGGATGACTGCACTGATCCTTGTGAGTTCCGGCGTCTCCTTGTATGCTTCGATCTCTACAGCTACACCGTGTGGAATTTCATCATCCAGATACATCAGAACTTTTTCACGAATGATCTCGCTGACCAGAAACCGTTCCGGGTGATCGGTCACCATATCTTCCGGGAAATACATCGGACCTTCGCCGGTCAGGGATTCGATCGCGTTCATCAGAGCAGGTACGTTTTTGCCCTCCAATGCAGAGACGCCAAAAATGTGTCGAAACAAGCCGGTCGATTCATATTCTTCAAAAATTCCGCGGAAGGTGTCGGGATCCAGGAGATCTATTTTGTTGATCACAAGGATCTTGGGTGTGTCGACCTGTTTTAAAAGCTCGAGAATGTACGAGTCACCCGGTCCTTTTGACAACGGCCCGTCTACTAAAAGAAGTATCACGTCGACCTCTTTCAAAGTGCGGATGGCTGAATCGGTCATGAACGTTCCGAGCTTCGTCCTTGGTTTGTGTATCCCCGGCGTGTCTAAAAAGACCAACTGAAGATCATCTTTGTTGCCTTCCAGTCGGGTAAAGATGCCACGGATCGTATTTCTGGTCGTTTGTGGCTTATCCGTCGTTATTGCGATCTTTTCACCAAGAATCGCATTCAGAAGTGTTGATTTACCTACGTTCGGTCTGCCGATGATGCCGACAAATCCTGATTTCATGTCAGTCTCCTTTGTGTCCCGGCCGCAGTCGAAAACCCAACGGCAACAGTTCTGTTATCGTATGTACTCGTATGTGCTCACTGTCCGTTCCGGTTATGATTCTAAGATCATCGCCAAATTCGTACATGAATTGACGGCAGATCCCACAAGGTAAAGCTTCGCCTTTATCGCAAGCGACTGCAATTGCTTTCACATCCGTAGCCCCTTCAGAAATAGCTTTTACGAACGCTGTCCGCTCTGCGCATATCGTTCCTCCCAAAGAAGAGTTTTCCACATTAACTCCCGTATAAACTTCTCCTTTGGCTGTAAGCAAAGCAGCTCCTACATGGAACTCTGAAAACGGTGCGTAGGATCTGGGAAGCATAGATTCTGCGATTTGGTACAATTCCTTATCTGTCATTTTGATCCTGCCTTTCCAGGCCTAATTGGCTCATGATCTGTTCTTCCTTTTCTCTCATTATCGACTTTTCCTCTGCCGTATCGTGGGCATGTCCCAGCAGATGTAGTAGACTATGAACGAATAGATAGACCAATTCTCTCTCTGCCGAGTGCCCATATTCTTCCGCTTGCATCAGTGCTTGCTCAGTGCAGATCACCACATCTCCCAACAAGATCGGTCCTTCATCTGGAAGATCTTTTTGATCGCTGAACTGTGGAAATGAAAGCACATCTGTGACCTGGTCTTTGTCACGATATATGCGGTTTAGCTCCATGATTTCTTTGCTGTCGACAAAGGTGACCGATATGGAGATCCTGTCAGACGGTAGTGATTCCTCCCGAAACAGCAGCTCCGCTGCTCCGTGCATCTTCTCGATAATGGAATCGCCGGGTTTTCTTTCTTCGCTGAACTGAATATCCATTGGTGCTCCTTTCATTCCTCGCTGTCAGATTCATGTGCCAGATACTGCTCATAAGCATTGATCACTTTGCGGACAAGAGGATGTCGAACGACATCGGTGTCTTTCAGGAAACAGAATTCAATGTCCGAAACACCATTCAAAATCTGATAGGCGTCAACGAGACCGGACAATTTTCCCTTCGGAAGGTCGATTTGGGTGATGTCTCCGGTGATCACGGCTTTTGAACCGAATCCCAGTCGGGTGAGAAACATTTTCATTTGTTCTCTCGTGGTGTTTTGGGCCTCGTCAAGAATGATAAATGAATTGTCTAGAGTTCTGCCTCTCATGTAAGCAAGGGGCACGACTTCTATGATCTCTCGTTCTTTCAGCCGAAGAGTGGCATCTCTTCCCATGATGTCATACAAAGCATCGTACAACGGCCGCAGATAAGGGTCTACCTTTTCCTGAAGATCCCCGGGCAAAAAGCCAAGACGCTCTCCTGCTTCCACTGCCGGTCGAGCCAGTATGATCTTGCCGACTTCCTTGTTTTTCAATGCGCTGATCGCCAAAGCAACTGCAATATATGTTTTCCCCGTCCCTGCCGGACCGATCCCAAAAACGATATCAGACTTTTTGATCGTTTGAGCATAGGTCGTCTGTCCCATAGTTTTAGGCTTGACCGGCTTGCCTCTATGGGTGAAGCAAATGACATCCTTGTTGAGATTGCTATCTTTGTAAGATAGCCCTTTCTCCTTTAAGCTAATGACATAATTGACTTTCTGGGCATCCAGTTTTTCGCCGGACTGGATAATACCGATCAACTCTTCGATCACCTCTTCTGCCTTTGTGATCTCTTTGCCGGAAAGTATGATTTCGTCCTGTCGCTGAACGATTTCAACATCATAATTATCCTGAATGATCTTCACGTTCACATCCAGGTTTCCGAAGAGTTCATCGCTGATTTCTTCGTTGTCGATCTTGATTCGCATTTCTTCGATTTGCAAACGTTCCAACCGCCGGCGCCTCCTTGTTATGTCCTGCCTCTATTATATTTTCTGTCGATAGAAACAGCAAACGTTTCTTTTAAGTCTTTGGAAAAGAATAATCCGGCAATGCGCCGGATTATCGTTATTGTTCATTTGTCATCCCGGTTAATTCAGGAGATCTTCTACTATTTTTTTTACTTGTCCTCCGTCTGCGAGGCCCTTGACCTTTGCCATGACAGCGCCGATCAGTTTTCCCATGTTTTGCCGTCCAAGATCCATTCCGAGTTCTTCGGCAGTCTCTTTTACGATTGTCTTCAACTCTTCTTCGGTCAATTGTTTCGGCAGGTATTCCATGAGTATTTCAATTTCTTTGTTATAGGAGTCCCAAAGATCCGTTCTTCCAGCTTTCTCAAAATCAGAGAGGGCATCTTTTCTCATTTTTACTTGTTTGGTCAGGATCGCGATCACACCTTGTTCGTCTAGTTCTACTCTGTTGTCGACCTCGTACTGCTTGACAGCGGCACGGGCAAGGTTAACAGTGTCTTTTCGGATCCCGTCCTTGGCCTTCATGGCCTCTTTAAAATCGTTTGCCAGTCTGTCTTTCAAAGACATCCGCAACACCTCTTCTTTAGAATTTCTTAGCTTTTTTACGAGCAGCTTCTGACTTTTTCTTTCTTTTCACGCTGGGCTTTTCGTAATGTTCTCTTTTTCTCAGCTCTGACATTACTCCGTCTCTCGCGCAAGAACGCTTGAATCTCTTCAGAGCGCTTTCCAGGTTTTCACCTTCTCTTATAACGACCTGTGCCATATATCCTTTATCCCTCCCTCCGTACTTTGGACTCAAAATGCTTTTCGGAACGGTTTGGCCTATAACGAAACTATTATACACAGAGATCAATGATATATCAAGAAATATTTAGAATTTCACGAGTGCTTTCTTCAGCCCGGCGGCCATAACATCTTTCGTTTGCCCAAAAGGTGGAAGTGAAGATGCGGAACAGTCTGCATCCCGTCTTCTCCACAATTGGAAACCAGACGATACCCGTTTTCCAATCCCAGGGAAGCAGCAATGTCTTTGACCTTCGTGATCAGCCAACCCAAAGCATCGATATCATCAAACTCCACTGCATCCAGCGAGGCGATGTGTTTTTTTGTTACGATCAGCACATGGACGGGTGCCTGGGGATTCAAATCGTGAAAGACGTAGATCACATCGTCTTCATATACGGCCTCTGATGGAATTTCCTTCTCGGCGATTTTACAAAAGATACAGTCGTTCATACCGGGTCTCCTTCTTTTTCAACGATACGTTTCATGCTATCATACACTGGATGTTCTTTTCCCGCAATCCCCTTTTGTATCGAACCATTTGGACAAGCATGGATGCAATCGTTGCATCGTATACAGTCCGGACTGTTTGGCTTTTCAAAAACCGGAATGTTCAATTTACAAGCATTCTGACAGATGCCGCATTTGTCGCAGGATGCTTCATCTATATGAAACCGATACAAAGCGACAGGATTGAACCATCCGTAAATCGCTCCCAGGGGACAGAGGTATCTGCAAAATGGCCGATAGATGACGATGGAAATCAGAAGCAATGCGATCAGGATCAAATTTTTCCATGCGAAGAGAAATCCGATCGCATTCCGGATACCATCGTTCGCTGCGACTAAAGGCCAGCCAGCCATGATCGTTCCAGACGGACAAATCCATTTGCAAAATCCCTGCTCGCCTTGTCCGGCAATGTCCAATACAAACAAAGGGAACAGAATCACAAAAACCAGCAGCAACGCATATTTGATCAGACGAAGATAGCGATCGCCTTTCACCGTCAGGATCTTGATTCGAAATGGGATTTTGTGCAGAAGGTCTTGAAGAAGTCCAAAGGGACAGAGCCAACCACAAGTAAACCGACCGGACAAAGCGCCGATCGTCACTAGAAATCCGGTGATGTATAGACTGAACGAGTAGTCTCTGCTGCCCAGCACAAACTGCATCGCGCCGATCGGGCAGGAACCGAGAGCACCAGGACAGGAATAACACGATAATCCCGGGACACAAGCGATTTTCGTTGGACCTGTAAAAATACTGCCGTTGAGGAAACCGGGGAGATACGCGTTCGTCAAAAAAGAAAACCCGCCCTGGATCATATGTCGGTTTGTTCTACCCAATGCCAACACACTCCAGACAGATACGGATAGCCTTCATCAACACTAACAGCGCCTCACCACGGCCGATGCCAAACACCATGAAAAGGATGCCGAGAATGACAAGTGCTACAGGGATTACAGCATCGCTTCGATGATTTCGATCCATTGCTCCTTGCTCCTGCTTCCAACATAAGCTTCCCCAACCATGTTGCCTTCGCTGTCGACGAAAACGGTGTAGGGAATGTATTGCACGTGCTGAACGATACCTTCGATCAGGTATTCGGAAGGAATCAAGTGTGGGTAAGAGGCTCCTGTTGCGTTGGCAATTTCGACGGCCTTGTCGATTTGGTCAAGGTTTACAGAGCCATCGTTGTACTGCACATCTACTACAAGCCCTATGATTTGAAAGCCACGTTCCTTGTATTCGACAGTGATTTCCGCCAGGTATGGCATTTCATCAAGGCAGGGACTGCAAAATGTGCCCCAAATGTTGACCATCGTAAGGTCGTAGTCGGAAAATACCGTCGGGTCGACCGCGCTCCCATAGATATCAAGGGTGCTGAAGTTTGCCATACCGTTGATTTCTCCCGACTCTTCCGGAAATTCAAAGGCAACCACTTCCGGGGTTTCACCGGGTTCTTCTCCTGGACTTGATGGTGGAGCATCCTGACTACAAGCGGTGGTCAGGACCAGTGCAAGAATCAATATTGCTCCTAATGCAAACTGCCGGATCTGTTTTTTCATATTCGTCCCCTCACTTCTTCATTGTACACGGTTTCTATGCAAACGTCAGCAAATTGATTCATGTACGTTTGCGCTTGTTCTGGTGATTCAATTTCACAGTGCACTCTGACATAGTTGTCGGTGAAACCCCGGATGACTCCTGTGGCTACTTCGTGCTCCTCAAAAAGAACTGTCCTTCGTTCCCCGATCATTTGCGACAGCGCGCCGGACATCGACTTTTTCGCCGTCTCTGACAGCCGGACGCTTCTGTCTTTTTTTACCTCAGAGCTGACTTGATCCTTCATTTCGGCTGCTGGTGTCCCTTTCCGTTTTGAATATGGAAAGACATGTACTTTCAGAAATTTGATATCGTTTACTAAGGCCAGGGTCTCCGAGAATTCTTCTTCCGTCTCGCCGGGGAATCCGACGATGATATCTGTCGTCAATCCAAAGTATTTGTCTTCTTGTCGCAAAACACGGACGATCTCCCGGTATCCTTCAGGATGGTAATGTCGATTCATCCGTTGCAGTGTCTTAAAACTTCCGCTTTGCAGGGAGAGATGTAGATGATGGCACAGCTTCGGAAACTGCAGAAGTCGTTTCGCGCCTTCTGCATCTACGACCGTCGGTTCCAGTGATCCAAGGCGGATGCGGAAGTCTCCGGGGAGATCCGACAGCCGTTTGAGCAATCGTTCCAGCCTTAGGTTGGGGCCTTGGCCTGCATCTTTGTCTTCTCTGCCGTACAAAGCGGTATTGATCCCTGTAAGAACCAATTCTTTGAAACCTTGTGCAAGCAATCCGGCTGCTTCACTTACGATTTCTTCTTCACTTCTGCTTCGAACGCCTCCTCTGGCATATGGAATGATACAATAAGAGCAAAACCGATCGCAGCCTTCCTGGATCTTCAGATAAGCTCTTGTTCTGGAATCCATGGAAGTCACGATCCCGGTTTCTTCATAATACAACAGATCGTCCCTGGTTTTGATGTGCGAAATTTTTTCTCTTTTATTTGTCAGGAATTGTGCAACGTAATCCGAAAGCTTTGATTTTTCGTTCGTGCCGGCCAAAATGTCGATTTCTTCGATCGACATCGCTTCTTCCGGATTTGCTTGAACAAAACAGCCAACGACTGCGATGACAGCTTCGGGATTGATTTTTCTAGCCCTTCGTATATACTGTCGCGATTTTCTGTCCGCCAGATTGGTCACAGTGCAAGTGTTGATCACATAAACATCCGCGCGCTCACCTTCAGCAACGGGAACATATCCTTTGGCTATGAACTGTTCCCGTAACGCTTGGGTCTCATATTGATTCACCTTGCAACCGATGGTATAAAAAGCGATTTTCATTTGACTATAGCTCCAACTCGTACATGACCATAGCAAGCGCTGCCGGCCCTGCGGTCTCGGTTCGCAATATCGTTTTTCCCAACGTGACCGGCAAGCCGCCGGCTGCTTCGACGGCGGCGGCCTCTTTGTCAGTAAATCCGCCTTCTGGACCGATAAGGATCGCGACACGCTGTGGTGACTCTGAAGCGGTTCGGAGAACTGCCTTCAGCGTTCGCTCCGTTTCCTGTTCGTATGGGAATAAAACCATGTCATGCTCTGAAAACTGAGGCAGCATCTCTTGAAAGGAAACGCCTGGTCCAATGGCAGGTATGAAACCTCGTTTACACTGCTTACCGGCCTCCTGCGCAACTTTTCTCCAACGTTCCAGTTTCGATCCACTCAGAGATTCTCCCGACGCGATCGATCGCTCAGTCAGAACAGGAATCAGCTTTGTTACTCCAAGTTCAACTGTTTTTTGTATGATGACATCCATTTTGCCCTGTTTGGGGATCGCCTGGTATAACGTGGTTTGAAGTTTTGGCTCTCTTTGGAACTGATGTTTTTTTAGTATGGTGGCTCTGATCTCGTCGGAATCGATCGCAACGATACGAGCGACGTACTCAAATTTGAGAGAATCGGATACTTCGATCTCATCACCAACTCGCATGCGGAGTACTTTCAACATGTGTTTTCTGTCTTCAGGACTGCGGATCGAAATTTGTGCTTCATCGATCCCGGAAGGTTCAACAAAGAATCGATGCATATTCTTACCTCGTGTACGCTGACATGGCGACCCATCCATCTTGACTGATTTGCTCTTTCACTTGAAAACCAGCGTTATCCATACAGTCTTCGACGCGTTTGTACTGCTCATCCAAAATACCGGACACGATCAGTTTGCCTGTGTGCTTCAACTGCAGATTCGCTGTTTGCGCCAATCTGCAAATCAGATCTGCTGTCAAATTGGCAACGATGACGTCAAAGCGTTCTTCGATTCCTGTTGATAAATCCTCTTGTATGACCTGTATGTCATCTTCCATTTTGTTGACCATAATATTGTTTCTGGTAACTTCTATGGCCAACGGATCAAGCTCGATCGCAAGGACACGAACTGCGCCAAGAAGAACAGCGCCAATCGATAGAATGCCGGAACCACAACCAACATCCATAACGGTGGCTCCTTCGGCTGGCATATACTTCTCCATCAGACGCAGACACATCGTCGTTGTGGGGTGGGTTCCAGTCCCAAACGCCATACCTGGATCCAGCTCGATGATCAGATCGTTTTCCGACGTCGTTTCATAAGTCTCCCAAGTGGGTTTGACAATGATTTTATCGGTGATCCTGGTCGGTTTGAAATAGGTTTTCCAGTTGTCTTTCCAGTCCTCATCATTGACTGTGGCGATTTCCACTCTGTCGATGGGCAGATGCCGGATCGAATCCAGGATTTCATCCATGTGGTCGATTTCTTCCAGACGATCTTCCAGAAAAAAAGTCACGCTGGCGGGAACGTGTTCCAGCGCCAGCACAGACTCATCAATATAATCCCAGTCATATTCGTTCTTTTTGTCCATCAGTTCCCGCAGAGCATCCGGGGATTCCAGGATCACCCCTGTGACGCCTGTCCCCTCAAGCACGGCGGTAAGTTCATCGACCGCATCTTCCTTCAGGAACAGTTTTACTCGTGTGTATTCCATCCCATCGTCTCCTCCCGTTCCGATCAGCGGAACAGTTCTTTCACTGTGGCTGTGAAGCTTTTACCTTTACTATATGCATTGGCATCCAGGGTTTCCCCCATTTCCTTCACGATTTTCTTTTGCTTTTGGTTCAGTTTTGTGGGAACCTCAAGTACAACCTTCACATACATGTCGCCATTCTTGCCAGTTCGAAGGTTTTTGATCCCCTTCCCTTTCAAGCGAAATACAGTATCCGGTTGTGTTCCTTCCGGAATCTTGTAACTCACCTTTTCTTTTAAAGTAGGTACCACAAGTTCGGCTCCCAGTACCGCTTGATCGAAGGTGATCGGCATTTCCAGCCAAAGATCGGTGCCCTTTCTTTTAAATAGTTTGTGTGGCTCTACAGCGATGACAACATACAAATCTCCGTTGGGGCCTCCGTTGGTTCCTGGCTCTCCCTGACCTTTGATCGAGATCACAGAGTCGTTGTCAACTCCTGCCGGCACGTCCACTGCGATCGTGACCTGCTTTCTGATTTTTCCCGTTCCGCTGCACTCGTGGCACGATTTTTCATTTACCTGTCCCGTTCCGCCACAATTCTGGCAGGACTGCACATTTGTAAACTGCCCAAAAGGAGTCCGTTGAGTGCTCCGCACTTCTCCTGTTCCGTTGCAGTTTGGACAGGTCGTCTTTTGAGAGCCCTCTTCTGCGCCGCTGCCTCCGCAAGGGTGACAGGTAACGTATTTCGTCAGTACTATATTTTTCTTTACACCAAAGGCAGCCTCTTCGAAAGTGATGCGGAGACTTTTTTGTAGATCCGGTCCTTTATGAGGGCTGTTTCGACGTGCTTGCGAATAGGCTCCGCCACCGCCGAACATGTTTCCAAACAAATCGCCAAAGATGTCTTCGAAGCCACCGCCGCCGAATCCACCACCGAAGCCACCACCGCCGAATCCGGCACTGGGATCGACCCCGGCATGGCCAAAGCGGTCGTACTTGTCTTTCTTTTGCGCATCAGACAAGACGCCATAGGCCTCGTTCACTTCTTTGAACCGATCCTCGGCGGCCTTATCACCCGGATTTCGGTCCGGGTGATACTCCATGGCCTTCTTACGAAAAGCGGATTTGATCTCGCTTTCCGTAGCCCCTTTTTTTATGCCAAGAACCTCATAATAATCTCTTTTGTTGTCTGCCATTGGCTTACCGTATCTCCTGTTGCGTTTCTTATTCCGTCTTTTCCTCATCCACGACTTCATAGTCTGCATCGACTACGTTATCATCATTTTCCGAAGAACCATCGGTTTCATTGCCGCCGGACCCTCCCATGTTGCCTGGATCGAAGCCGCCCTGTCCGCCCTGGCTGGATTGCGCCTGCTGGTACATCTTAGATGAAATGGTGTGGAATTCTTCTGTCAGCGTATCTGTCTTTGCCTTGATATCTTCCACGGTGCCATTTTCCATCACGCGAGCCAGATCTTCTTTCGCGTTGTTGATTCTTGTCTTTTCTTCCTCGCTGAGGCTCGCATCGATTTCCTTCATGGATTTTTCGGTTTCATAAATCAGGGTTTCGGCGCGATTGCGCGTTTCTACTTCTTCTTTCCGACGTCTGTCTTCTTCTGCAAATTGCTCTGCTTCCTTTACTTTCTGCTTGATCTCATCATCCGACAGCTTGGTGGAAGAAGTGATCGTGATTCGTTGTTCTCTTCCGGTTCCAAGGTCTTTGGCGCTAACGTTGACGATTCCGTTGGCATCGATGTCAAAAGTGACTTCGATTTGCGGCACTCCTCTCGGCGCCGGCGGGATACCGCTGAGCTGGAAGCGTCCTAAAGTGATATTGCCAGCCGCCATCTCTCTTTCACCCTGCATGACGTGGATATCGACGGCACTTTGATTGTCTGCTGCAGTTGAAAAAACCTGGCTCTTTTTCGTAGGGATCGTCGTGTTTCTCTCAATGAGTCGTGTTGCAACTCCGCCAAGAGTTTCGATGGAAAGGGACAACGGTGTGACGTCTAAAAGAAGTACGTCCTTGACCTCTCCTGTGAGAACTCCTGCTTGTACTGCTGCGCCGATCGCGACGCATTCGTCGGGGTTGATCCCTTTGAACGGTTCTTTTCCGGTGATTCGTTTGACTGCATCCTGCACCGCCGGGGTTCTGGTCGATCCACCGACAAGGATCACCTTTTCGATATCACTGGTAGTGACTCCGGCATCCGCCATCGCTTTTCGCATCGGCTCTATGGTTTTTTCGACCAGACTTGCAGTCAGCTGGTCGAATTTTGCCCTTGTAAGATCCATGTTTAGATGCAAGGGGCCATCTGCATTGACTGTGATAAATGGCAGGTTGATACTCGTTGTTTGCGAGGAAGAAAGTTCTTTCTTCGCCTTTTCCGCGGCTTCTTTCAGTCTCTGCAACGCCATTTTGTCCTTGCGCAGATCGACTCCGTTTTCTCTTGCGAAGTTATCTGCGATGAAGTTCATGATGATGTCGTCAAAATCGTCTCCGCCGAGACGGTTGTTTCCATTGGTTGCCAATACTTCAAATACTCCATCTCCGAGTTCCAGGATCGACACGTCGAACGTGCCGCCGCCCAGATCGTAGACCAAAATCTTGTGATGGCTCATTTCCTTGTCAAGACCGTAGGCCAAAGAAGCAGCCGTTGGCTCATTGATGATACGCTTGACATCGAGACCGGCGATCTTTCCCGCATCCTTCGTTGCCTGCTTTTGGCTGTCCGTGAAGTATGCAGGCACAGTAATGACAGCTTCTGTCACTTTTTCGCCGAGATATGCTTCCGCATCCGTCTTGAGCTTTGTAAGAATCATGGCAGAGATGTCCTGCGGTGTATATGTTTTTCCATCGATCACAACATTGTGATCGCTTCCCATGTACCGTTTGATCGACGAGACCGTACGGTCCGGATTGGTGATCGCCTGACGTTTTGCAGTTTCTCCGACCAATCGCTCACCGTTTTTCGCAAATCCGACGACGGATGGTGTGGTGCGGTTTCCTTCCGCATTTGGTATAACGACAGGGTCTCCGCCTTCCAGCACAGACACGCATGAATTGGTTGTTCCTAAGTCGATTCCGATTACTTTACCCATTTTTTCCTCCTATTATATGCTTTCCTTTATTTATTCGGCTACTTTGACCATTGCGGGACGTATGACCTTTTTATTCAGTAAATACCCTTTTTGCAAGACTTGTACCACATGTCCGCTGCTTCCGGTATCGACCTTCTCCATGATAACTGCATGATGGAAGTTTGGATCAAATTCGCTTCCTACTGCGGAGATTTCTTCCAGACCGTTCTGCGAAAGAACATCTGTAAATTGTTTCAGAATCAACTCCATGCCATTCTGAAGGTTTTTGTCCGTGGACTCAACAGAAAGAGCTCTGTCAAAATTGTCCACGACCGACAGCAATTCGGCAATGAGGCGTTCGTTTGCGTAAGCGTAAATATCTCCTTTTTCCTTTTCTACTCTTCGTCTGAAGTTTTGAAAATCAGCTGCCAGGCGCAGCAATTTTGTGTTTGTATCCTCTGAATCCATCGGTTTGGTCGGTTCTACTTGTTCGGTCGCTTCCGGTTGTTCGGCTGCTTGCTCTTGATCCGGTTCCCCTTCGGGGCGACCACGATCGATATCTTCTGTATGTTCTTTGTGTTTGTGTCTCTTGTTGTCAGTGCTCATCCTCTTCTCCTCCAGTTAACGCAAATCCCGTGCTCAGGTTGTCAGTCATATACTCGATCACCGAGGTTATCTTGTCGTATTTCATCCTCGTGGGTCCAATAACTCCAAGCTTTCCGACCAGTTTGCCATTGATTCGATAAGTCGCAGTGATCAAACTGCACTCTCTCATGAATTCTTCTGTATTCTCGTCTCCGATGGTTATGATCACCCCGCTGTCTCTGTTGACCAGGACCTCGGTGAAATGCTTCTTTTGATTGACCATCTCCAAAAATACTTTTGCTTTTTCAATGTCATTGTATTCCGGAATGGAAAAAATATTTGTTACACCGTCGAGATACAGATCCACGTTGAGCATATCGTCCAAGGTGGAGAGGAAATTGGGCAAAATAGTGTCTGCCAAACGTCCCATCGCTTCGATATCGGTTTCAAAGTTGCGAATGATTTCCAGTGTCCGGATGTCGCTGAGCTTTTTCCCCTTGTAATTGTAGGTCATCACCTTAGACAAGAGATTGATGTGCTCTTCTGTATACGCCGACTTTAGCTTGAGTACCGTATTGGATACTTTTCCGCTCTCTGCAACGATCATCAGGACCACTGTGGTCTCATCCACGGGCAGAATGTTGATATATTTCAGTTTATCTTCTTCCTGCTTTGGAGTCAGTGCAAAGGAAGTGAGGTTTGTGAACTCAGACAACAGATTGGCCGCATGCTCGATGGTTTTGTCAAACTCGGCCAGGTTGGTCATGAGCTTGCTGCGGATCTTCTGCTTTTCCTCATCGGAAAGCTCGTAACGGTGCATGAGATCATCGACATACAATCGATACGCTTTTGTTGACGGCACTCTTCCTGCAGATGTATAGGGATGGGTCAAAAAACCCATTTCTTCCAGATCCGCCATTTCGTTTCGGATCGTGGCAGGGCTGATACCCATGCCATATTTCCTGGAAAGCGTCCTGGATCCAATCGGTTCGGCAGAATGAATAAAATCAGACACGATCGCCTGAAGTATCTTCAATTTTCGTTCATTGAGATCCATATTCCATTCTCCTTTGTTAGCACTCTTGTTCGGTGAGTGCTAATTTCATTTCTAATTTACCACTCGCTTGCAGGGTTGTCAACTGTTTTGTGCGATTTTTCATTGACATTGAGGTATTTTTTCATGAGAATGAAAAGAAAAGGAGGCGTATCAAATGTCGGAACCTATTATCGTCACCATTGCAAGAGAATATGGAAGCGGAGGAAGCACCATTGGGCGAAAACTCGCGGAAAAACTTGGCTGCCCTTTTTTTGATAAAGAACTCCTTGCTATGGCTGCAAAAGAAAGTGGGATCAATGAAGATCTGTTCCAAAGCCTGGACGAGAAGCCAACAAGCCGATTTTGGGATGCATTGCCTACCGGAGGCAGTATCTATGGATCTCATCATTCTTCCCTGGGAACCTTGCCGATCGGTGATCGACTCTTTCTGATACAGTCTGAAATCATCAAAAAAGTCGCTGCTCTTGGGTCTTGTGTCATCGTTGGTCGTTGTGCAGACTTCGTTTTGCGAGAGGATCCCCATACGATCCGTGTCTTTGTCCATTCGCCAACAGAAGCAAAACTGGATCGCATCATTCATTCGTATCACATCCCGGAGGAAGAAGCTCGTTCCGTCATGGAAAAGATCGATAAAGAACGCAGTGGTTATTATTCCCACCACACACAAGGGCGTTGGGGAAAAGCGGAAAACTATCATCTTTCCGTCGACAGCAGCGTTTTAGGTATCGATGACACCACAGATCTTCTACTCTATTTTGCCAGACGAAAGCAATCCGTCGGACGGAGTGTCCTTTGACCAATAAAGAGCACATCGGACTGCCCGTTCCCATCCATTCTGCAATGCAATCCTCGTTTTTTCTTCCATCTTGGGAAGAAAGCGTTTTGTGATTTTTGCCGTTTCCTGGATTTCTTCCATACTTCCCCAATAGCCGGTTGCCAGTCCTGCCAGGTAAGCCGCTCCCAACGCTGTGATTTCGGTCGTCGCCGGACGTTCCACCGGAGTGCCTGTCATGTCTGCCTGAAACTGCATCAAAAAATCGTTGTTCGCAGCTCCGCCGTCCACCTTCAAAACCGCCAGTTGGATCCCGGAATCCGCTTCCATGGAACGTAACACATCGACGGTTTGGTATGCCATCGCTTCCAGTGTCGCCCGAACCAGTTGGTTCTTTCCGGAGCCACGTGTCAGTCCTACGATCGTACCTCTGGCATAAGGATCCCAATGAGGGGCTCCCAAACCGACAAAGGCCGGTACGAAATAGACGCCTCCGGTGTCAGGGATCGCCATTGCCATTGCATAGCTGTCACTTGACGTTTCAATCAGTTTCAATTCGTCTCGCAGCCATTGGATTGCCGCACCTGCGACGAAAATTGCGCCTTCCAGAGCGTAGGTCACCTTGTCGTCGATTCCCCATGCGATCGTCGTCAAAAGTCCCGTCTCCGAATCAACCGTTTTATCCCCGGTGTTCATCAACAGAAACCCTCCCGTGCCATATGTGTTTTTCGCCATCCCCGGCTGAAAGCATGCCTGCCCAAACAGAGCCGCCTGCTGATCACCAGCTGCAGCTGCGATCGGTATCCCCTCGCCAAACACCCGCGGATCCGTATGTCCGAATATCGCGCTTGAAGACTGGACCTTTGGGAGCATGCACTCGGGTATGTCGAGAAGATCCAATATCACCTGATCCCATCGAAGCTCATGTATGTTGTAAAGAAGCGTTCTGGCTGCGTTGGAATAATCTGTCACATGAACGTTTCCTCTTGTCAAATTCCAGATCAGCCAAGTATCCATCGTGCCAAAGAGAAGATCTCCTTTTTTTGCCCTTTCTCTTGCGCCGGGTATCGTGTCCAGGATCCACTTCAGTTTGGTTGCTGAAAAATAAGCGTCAATGAAAAGTCCCGTCTTATTTCGGAACGTCTTTTCCCATCCCTCTGCCTTTAATCGGTCGCATTCGCCAGCGGTACGCCGACACTGCCATACAATAGCGTTATAGATCGGTTTTCCGGTGTGTTTGTCCCAAACGAGAGTGGTTTCTCTTTGATTGGCGATTCCGATCGCCTCGATGTCTCCGTAAGAAGCCCCGATCTGATTCAAGGCCTCTTGTGCGACGCCGATCTGGCTTCCCCAAATTTCCATGCCGTCATGTTCTACCCAACCGGGCTTTGGATAGATTTGCCGGAATTCTTTTTGCGCAACGCTGACAGGTTCTCCAGCATGATTGAACAAAATGCAACGTGAACTCGTAGTTCCCTGATCCATTGCCATAATGTATTTGCTCATGGTTCCCTCCTCTTGCTCAAACAAAATCGGACAGCACATGATTCGAAAGATCGATCCCCTGCTCTGTCAAAAGAAGATTAGTACCCGCATCGTTTAAAATCAGAAGTCCGGCCTGACGGTGAGTATCGATCTCTTTGCTATATAAGTGGAATAGCTCTACATCGAAACGGTCTTTGAATTCTTCTAAAGAAATCCCCGTTCGCTTCCGCAATCCGGTGAACAAAAATTCGGAGATCGAATCCGTTCTCGAGTTTGTGTAACGCTCCTTGACGGCCGGATCCTCCAAGTATTTTGCCATATCGTCTTCTTTTTGGAACCGTTGGTTGCAAAAAAACGAATGTGCTCCCAGGCCCAATCCGAGATAATCTTCCATCGACCAGTATTTTAGATTATGGCGACACTCTTTGCCGGGAATCGAAGCGTTGGAGATTTCATAAGGAAGGTACCCCGCGTTCTCCAACATACGCAATGCGGTCCGGTACATCCTCCGGTCCGTTTCCACATCCACGTCGGTTAGTGATCCTTCTTCGAATCGTTGATACAACGGGGTTCCTTTTTCCAGTTGCAAACTATAAAAAGAGATGTGGTCCGGTGCCAAATCTATCGTGTTCTCCAGAGTGGAGATCCAGTCCGTCCACTCCTGGCCCGGCACGGCAAACATCAGATCCAGATTGATATTATCGAATCCTGCTTCTCTGGCGTCTCGAAATGTCGACCTGGCTTGTTCTGCATCGTGGATCCGACCCAATGCCTTTAGAACCTTGTCGTTCAAGGATTGCACGCCGATACTGATGCGGTTTATTCCAAGGTTGCGGTAGCTGTTAAGTTTTCCCTTGTCGATGGTTCCCGGATTTGCTTCGACTGTGATCTCCATTGCCTCATCGAATCGAAAGTGCTGCATGAGGTTGGACAGGACTTGTTCCAGCGTGGAGACGGGTAGTAACGAAGGCGTCCCCCCTCCAAAAAAAACAGTATCCACGATGGATTCCCTCTGTCCGGAGCGTCGGATGTCTTCGATCAAAGCTTTGGTGTATGACTCCATCAGTGGTTCGGGCGCTCCGGCAAAAGATAAAAAATCGCAATAACTGCACTTTTGCACGCAAAAGGGTATATGGATATACAGGCCAAGCTTGTTACTTCTTGTCATCGTATTTCAGGACAGCAGTGAATGCTTCCTGCGGGACTTCAACGCTTCCGAACTGGCGCATCCTTTTTTTGCCTTCTTTTTGCTTCTCAAGCAGTTTTTTCTTACGACTGATATCTCCACCATAGCATTTTGCGATAACGTCCTTACGATAGGCCCTCACGGTCTCTCTGGCAATGACCTTCTGCCCTATGGCTGCCTGGATCGGTACCTCAAATTGGTGCATGGGAATGACTTCCTTCAGCTTTTCGCAGACGAAGCGACCGCGTTGATAGGCCTTTGATTCGTGGACGATCATTGAGAAAGCGTCGACGAGCTCACGGTTCAGCATGATATCCATTTTGACCAGATTTGATTTCTGGTACTTGGTGAACTCATAATCCAAAGAGCCGTAACCTCTCGTCTTGGATTTCAATGCGTCAAAGAAGTCATAGATCACCTCGTTGAGGGGCATTTCATAATGCAGAACGACCCTGGTTTCCGTGATATATTCCATATGTGTCATGATGCCGCGGCGTTCCTGGCAAAGTTCCATGATGCCGCCGACGTAGTCTTTGGGAAGCATGATATTGGCTTTTACCAGAGGTTCCTCGATGTGACGGATCAATGTGAGGTCGGGCAAGTTGGATGGGTTTTGGATCATCAATTCAGTGCCGTCGTGCATCACGACTTTATATATTACGCTTGGAGACGTGGTGATGATCCCAAGGTCGAACTCCCGTTCCAAACGTTCGACGATGATCTCCATGTGGAGAAGACCCAGAAAGCCGCAACGAAAACCAAAGCCAAGAGCTTGTGATGTCTCCGGTTCGAATAGAAATGCCGCATCGTTGACTTGAAGCTTCTCCAACGCGTCTTTTACATTCTCATATTTTTCGCCTTCTGCTGGATAGATCCCGCAATATACCATCGGCTGCATTTTTTTGTAGCCGTGAAGTGGCGTTTCTGTGGGGTCTTTGTCCATCGTTATGGTGTCACCGACTCTGGCGTCGCCGACCTGTTTGATACTGGCGCAAATGTATCCGACTTCACCTGCGCGAAGCACGTCGATCGGCACCGGCCCCGGCGCAAATACCCCGACTTCTGTGACTTCGTACTTTTTCTTTGTGTTCATCAGGCGGATGACGTCACCCTTTTGCAGCTTTCCGTCGAATATACGCGTGTAGATCACGACTCCCCTATAGTTGTCGTAGAAAGAGTCAAAAATAAGCGCTTTCAACTTTCCGTCCGGATCACCAGACGGCGGAGGAATTTCCGTGATGATCGCTTCCAGCACTTCCTCTATATTGATTCCTTCTTTTGCAGAGATCAGCGGGGCATGTTGGGCATCGATCCCAATGACATCTTCGATCTCATGCTTTGCCTCTTCCGGCTGGGCGCTGGGAAGGTCGATTTTGTTTATGATAGGTAGGATCGAAAGATTTTCTTCCAGAGCCAAATAGACGTTTGCCAGCGTCTGCGCCTCTACGCCTTGCGTTGCATCAACGACCAACAGTGCTCCTTCGCAGGCGGCAAGACTCCGTGAAACCTCATAGGTAAAGTCCACATGTCCCGGTGTATCGATCAAATTGAAGAAGTATTTGTTCCCATCCTTGGCGTGGTACACCAGTCGCGACGATTGCAGTTTGATGGTTATGCCCCGTTCACGTTCCAACTCCATATTGTCCAGGTATTGCTCCTTCATTTCCCGTTGTGTGATCGAACCGGTTTTCTCAAGCAAACGATCGGCCAGGGTGGACTTGCCGTGATCGATGTGAGCTATGATGCAGAAATTGCGGATGTATTTTTGATAAGGTTCCATATTCCCTCCGATTGAATGTTGCTCTGATATCTGGTATATTGTAGCACATGCCTGCCTTTCTGTACAAGATTCGGTGTCGTTAAATATTGTTGCAAGGAAAAATTGATGCTTGCATTATTGACAAAGTAAAGTTATACTTGATAAGGCTATATTTGAAGAAAGTGGGGTGAACAATATGGCAAATATAAAATCTGCAAAAAAGCGAATTCTGGTCCTCGCCAAGAGAACGGCTGTCAACAGACGAGTCAAGTCTCATCTGAAAGCGATCGTAAAGAACTTTGAAAAGGCAATCGCAGACGGCGACGTAGCAGTTGCAGGCGAAAAGCTGGCGCTGGCGGAAAAAAGACTGATGCAGGCTGCATCCAAAGGAACCATTCATAAGAATGCAGCTTCCAGAAAGATCTCCAGAATGAGCCGCAGATTCAACAAGGCGAAAGCCGAGTAAATCTCACCCGTCCCCACCTGTGCATAAGTTAAATGCACATAACGTGAAAGCGTAAAAAGAAGCTGGAAGTGTCTCCCAGCTTTTTTTCATTTCTTTTCATGGATATCTCGGGATTCGTGCAGAACTCTTTTAGTTGATATGACGTTTGATTTTCTTTGTCGTGGTCTTGATGAATTCGTCTTTACGTATGGAAAACTTCTTGATCCGCTTATAGATCGGCATCTTCGCGTTGATTTCCGAGACCGCCTGTTTGATCAGATCATATATCTTGTTTTCGTCAAAATCTGCTCCAAATTCTTCGTAGATCACGTCGTAAGCCGGCCGGATCTGTATACCCACCGTAGTACCCTCTTCAACTGTTTCTTCAACCCCGTGCACCAGGCTTTCCTGGATATACCGGTTCCGGTTGACATAGATCTCCACTTCTTCGGGATAAATGTTCTTTCCCGTCTTGGTGACAATGACGTTCTTTTTTCTTCCGGTGATGTAGAGCCAGTTTTGATCGTCTAGGAAGCCAAGATCGCCGGTATAGAACCAACCGTCTTTGAGCACTTCAGCGGTTTGTTCCGGCATGTTATAGTATCCAAGCATGACATTAGGGCCACGGAATACGATTTCTCCGATCCCGTCTTCATCAGGATCGATGATCTTCAGTTCACCTGTGGAAACGACCACACCGACCGATCCCGCCTTTTTATAGGTGTCTCCAGTGTCCGGAGTTCCTGTCACCAAGGGAGCGCATTCTGTCAAGCCATATCCTTGCAACATCCGAATTCCCAGATCTTCAAATCCTCTGATCACATTGGGGTCTATGGCTGCTGCGCCGGTGACCATCATGCGCAGCTTTCCACCGAAGCTCTTATATACCGTCGCAAAAATCTTTCGTTCTACGTTTATGCCTAAGGTCTTCAGGAAACGATTGACTTTGATCGCTTTTCGAAGCGTCTTGTCTTTACCTGACTTCTCTGCTTGTTTCCAGATTTTGCTGTGTATGGACTCGAAAATCAGTGGCACACCAATCAAAACCGAAGCCTGCGCTTCCTCCATGTTTTTTGCGATATACTTCAGGCCTTCATAAAAAGCTGCTGACGCCCCGCAGTAAAGAATCAGCAACATGCCCATCGTGCATTCAAAGGTATGATGAATGGGTAGGATGGACAACGTCCTGTCGTGAGGATGCACTTTTACGATTCGGCAGGTGTCCATGATATTGTTCACGATATTGTTGTGGCAAAGCATGATTCCCTTTGCAACTCCCGTTGTGCCGGAACTGAATAGGAGCATGCGCATCTCCATCGGGTCGAGCTCGAGGTCTTGAAATCGACGGTCACCACCGTCCAATAAAGCCTCTCCCTCTCGCACCAGATTGGTCCAGGAGAGAAATCCTTCGTTGCATTGGATCTGCGGAAGGGGTTCGGCAAGATCGGTCCGGTCTCCGTACATCTGCATGCCCACTTTGTTTGGCAACGGGAAATCTCGAACCATCTCTTCAAAACTATCCGTATAAAAGATCGTCTTGCACTCTGCAGTCTCCAGCAGATTTGCAATTTCCTCCCTATTCAACTCTTTATCCAGTGGCACGACAACTCCGGTGCCGTTGACGACCGCAAGGTAAGTGACGATCCATTGGTAACAGTTTTCGCCGATGATAGCGATCTTTGTGCCGGTGAGTCCCATTTCCATCAGGCGGGTACCAAGCGCATCAACATCCCTTTTCAGCTGTTTGTACTGGATGGATCCGTACTCTGCACCCCGTTCCTTTTTGACAAGGAATGCCGGGTTCTCCGCAAAGAGGTCGGCGCTGGAGTTCAGCAAGTCTTTCAGCGATGTGATCTCCCGTACCGGGTAGTACATTTTTTCCAATTGTTCGCTCATAGTTGACCTCTCCTCTGCTGTATATGCATTGTCTGGTTCTTATATATTAGTCGATATATATGGGTATGTAAAGAAAGAATCCATGTGCATGCGGTATCGGTAATGTGATATAATTCAGGCAATCGTTTGTTCTACTATCGATTGAATAAGGAGATAACACATATGAGCACCGCACACATCAACGCAGCCAAAAAAGGAGACATCGCCGAATCCATTCTATTGCCGGGAGATCCTCTGAGAGCGAAATATATCGCTGAAACTTTCCTTGACCAACCGTTCTGCTACAACGAGATCCGTGGCATGCTGGGATATACCGGCCGATACAAAGGCGTCCCGGTCTCCGTTCAGGGAAGTGGTATGGGAATGCCTTCTATGGGTATATACAGCTATGAATTGATCAACGAGTACGGCGTTCGTAATCTGATCCGCGTCGGATCCGCCGGTTCCTTCCACGAGGACATCGATCTGATGGACATCGTTGTGGGGCTCAGCGCTTCGACCGACTCCAACTGGCAGCATACATACCGGCTGCCTGGAACGTTTGCTCCCTGTTGCGATTTCGATCTTCTGATGAAGGTGAAAGACACCGCAGATGAGCAAGGAATCAAAATTAGGGCCGGGAATCTCGTCTCCTGCGATGTGTTCTATGAAGATGATCCGGATTGGTGGAAGAACTGGGCAAAGCTGGGTGTCTTGGGTGTTGAAATGGAGGCCGCTGCGCTTTATATGAATGCTGCGCGTCTGGGCGCCAAAGCTCTTGCGATCGTAACCATCAGCGATCATTTTATAACCGGAGGAAGACTGACTGCCGAAGAGCGGGAACGCTCCTTCACGGAGATGATGACCCTCGCTTTGGAAGCGGCTGTCAGGTAATGTAAGGAAAAACAAGAAAGAAGGTGTGCAGATGAAACGTATCGTACTATTTGTGGCGTTTTGTCTTTTGCTGGTCTTGATGCTCACAGGATGTCTCGGAAACGATTCCGGCGGCAACCTTTCCTTCAACGCAGTTGTGGAAAGCGTCGATGATCAGAGCATCCTGGTTATTATCAAGGAACCATCGGAATTTGACAAGGCAAGTGTCGATCTTTCTGAGGTGAACGATCTTCCTGCTTTAGAGCCAGGCGACTGGGTTTTCGTGACGATTTTGCCAGAGATCCGGGAGAGTTACCCTGTACAGGTCACAGCTGTTTCCCTTCGTAAATTGACAGAGGAGGAAATTGAGAGCATGAGGTATCAAGCCATCTCTGCAGAAGATGCGAAAGCCATGATGGAAGACGGATCCCCCTTCGTACTTCTGGATGTTCGTACACCGGCGGAGTTCAAGCAAGGCCATATTGAAGGTGCTCTCCTGCTTCCCAATACAGAGATCGAAGCGAAGGCATCTTCCGTTTTGCCGGATAAGGACGCACGTATTCTGGTGTATTGTCGCAGCGGCAACCGAAGTGAGGAAGCCGCCCTAAAACTCATCGACATCGGATACACCAATGTCTACGATTTTGGCGGCATCATTGATTGGCCTTACGATATCGTGGTCGATTGATCCTATACAAATGACAGGATGCGCAGAGTTTCCTGCTCTTCCTGGTCAACGTATGTTTCCAGTTCGGCGCTTCTACGAAGCAATTGTTCTCTTGCGGTTTCGTCTTTCAACGAGACCGCATTTATTTTGACATTGTACAAAGCGCTTCTGACACAAGCTCTGGCCATCAAGGCCCCGACCGCGCCGTCGGATGCGGCGTTTTGGTTTCCCTTCTGGATGACGGTCCTTGCATAGGGAAACAGTTCAGCAGCTTGTTCTGCAACTTCAAGAGGAATCTTGGCCGCTTCCAGGATCGCTTCCTGGATCGCGTTGCTTCGTTTAGCCTTCTCTTCATCGGTGGTCTTCGGAAGTTGATAGCAGCTTATTACACTTGCGTAAGAGTCCGCATCCCGATCCATTTCAGAGAGGAATGCCTGGCTCTTGCCGTCCATGACTTGCTTTAGTTCTCGCATTTCGTCCCATACGTCTTCGTAGCCGCTCTTGTCCATGGTCAATCCGGCTACCATAGAGATGAGAGAACATGCCGTTGCGCCTGCGAGAGCTGCTGCACTCCCTCCTCCGGGAACCGGCTCGGAGGATGCAAGCGTTGACATAAAATTATTTACTGTTAATTCACCTAACATTGTTTTCTCCTTTTTAAATATTCACAGACGTCTTTTGGTGCACGATTTTTCCGTTTTTAAAGACCATCTCAACGATATTCATGGCAAAGTGGTAATTGAGAAAATGATAGTCCGGATATTCTAAAACGATGATATCTGCTTTTTTGCCTGGATCCAGGCTTCCGATCTCCCCGGCTCTTCCCACTGCGGCAGCGCTGTTGATGGTGAGTGACGAGATCGTTTCTTCGATGGACATATTCATTTGAATGGTTGCCAATGCGATGAGCAAAGGGATCGAGTGGGTGAAGCAGCTTCCGGGATTGAAATCGCTGGCAAGAGCGACGCAGCAACCGCAGTCGATCATATGTCTGGCGTTTGCATAAGGTTCTTTCAGGCTAAAAGCCGTTGCCGGAAGCAAGGTCGCAACCACCCCTTCTTTGGCCAATGCCAGGATTCCGGCATCTGAAGAATGCAGTAGGTGATCAGCCGAAACGGCGCCAAATTCAGCTGCTAACTCTGTTCCACCGATCGGCACGATCTCATCCGCATGGAGTTTGAGTTTCAGCCCCAATTCCTTCGCCGCGTGCAACAGCCTTCGGGATTGGGGAACATCGAATACACCGTCTTCGCAGAACACATCAAAGAATTCCGCCAGTCCTTCCTCTGCAACAGCAGGCAATACATCTCTCAGGATGAAGTCGACGTAACCGTCGGTTTGACCCTTCCATTCTGGAGGCACTGCATGGGCGCCCATGAAAGTGCTTACGACATCGACTGTATGTTCCCGGTTGAGGGTTTTCATCACTCG
>PHAE01000012.1 GCA_002840285.1 Firmicutes bacterium HGW-Firmicutes-11 | reverse complement strand
CAAAATCACAAAATGCGAGGAGATTTTTATAACCGGCAGAGTGAGCAGCGGAAGTGGCATGGATAGGACCTACTCTACCCACGTTTTGGCTTCGAGTTTTGCCCCAAACCCCTAATGCTCAAATTTGAGCAAGATTTCCTTTGCCCCTGGATACCCTGTGGTGTATAATGAAAAAAAAGGATAGAAAGGGGAGATTCTCTTGGTGAAAGTCCTGTCGGGCCTCAAAGGGTCCGGGAAAACGAAAAAGATGATCCACATGGCCAACGACCTGGTGGAGACCGGTACTGGCAGCATCGTGTTCATCAACAAAAACCACAGATTGATCTACGACCTCAAATATCAGATCCGCGTCGTTTGTATGGAAGATTATCCGCACATAACGAACATTGATGAGTATATAGGGTTCCTGTATGGTATCATCAGCTCGGATCACGATATCGAGGTCATTTTTATTGACGGCATCCTGTCTCATAAAGACGTACACATTCCGGACCTGAAAGAATTCATGAACCGGTTGTCTGACATCTCCAAGAAGCACGATCTGGATTTCGTTGTCAGCATCAGTGCGAGCATGGACGATGTCGGCGACTGTCTCGGTGGTTGCGAACTGCTGGCATAATGGATAGTTTTCGGCTGATCTTGTGGGACATCGACGGAACGCTGATGCATTGCGGAAGCGATGGCCGGCTTGCTCTGAACAGAACCTTTCGGGAGCGGTACGGCATTGAAGATGCCTTTGATGCGGCGCCGATCGGCGGCGCAATGGATTCCATCGTGCTTCGGACGATCCTGGACACCTATCAAATCAAGCATGATGATCTTGATGAAGTGATCGGCCATTACAGCGAAGCACTGGCGGAGATCCTCGCGGCGGACACGCAAAAGAGGGTCTTGCCCGGGATCCGGCCGATCCTGGAAGCGGTCCACCATCATCCTAAACGAGTGAATGCCCTACTGACCAGCAACCTGAAAATCGGGGCAACGACGAAGTTGCGTTCGGTGGGTTTGGACGGATTTTTTGAGTTGGGAGGGTTCGGCGATCAACCCGGGGAAAAATGGGATGCGGCGAGACGCTGCATCGAAGAAGCAGAAAATCGTTTCGAGAATCGATTCGCCCCAACAGACATCATACTCATCGGCGACAGTTGCTACGATGTGATCTGCGCGAAGGAATTGGGCGTATGCAGCATTGCAGTAGCCACCGGGTGGGTAGACGCGGCAGACCTTATGAGTTGCGATCCGGACCACTTTTTCACCGATCTTGGCGACACGAATCGAGTATTGGACCTACTAGGCATAAAAACTGAATAACCGGCGTGATGCCATAATGGGGGCCTTCCAAGAAGGCCCCTTCCTATATGGATGGAACGGGGCGAGTGCCCCTTCCTGTACGAAGAATCACAACGAAGGGAGCGATCACATGAAATTTGTCATGGGTCTTTGCCAGATGAAGGTCGGCATCGACAAAAAAAGCAATCTCGCAAAAGCGGAAGCCATGGTGAGAGAAGCCGCCGCCAGGGGGGCCAACGTAGTTTCTCTGCCGGAGATCTTCAACTGTCCTTATGCGAATAAGTATTTTCGGGAGTATGCGGAGGATCGAAACGGGGAGACAACGTCGATACTCTCTTCACTGGCAAAGGAACTCGGCATTTACCTGATCGGCGGCTCGATACCGGAGATCGAGGACGGCGACGCCAGCAAAGACGGCGACGCCGGTGCAGAGAGCGACGCCGTGAAAGAACCTAGGGTCTACAACACCTGCTTCGTTTTCGACCGAAGCGGAAGTATCATAGCCCGCCACCGAAAAGTACATCTTTTTGATGTGGACGTGGAAAACGGCATCCGCATTCGCGAGTCGGACACCATTACACCGGGAGAAGATCTGACGGTTTTTGACACTGAATACGGACGCTTTGGGGTCGCGATCTGTTACGATATACGGTTTCCGGAACTGTTTCGCAGCCTGGCGCTGGCTGGAGCAAAGATGGTCATTTTGCCTGCAGCGTTTTCATTCGCCACCGGCATCGCTCACTGGGACATCACACTGCGGACCCGAGCGCTGGACAACCAATTCTACTTGGCTGCAGTATCGCCGGCGAGGGATCCGGAGAGTCCCTATCTAGCATATGGACATTCCTGCATCGCAACACCATGGGGAGAATTCTCCGCGAAAACAGACCACAGAGAATCGATCCTGATCGGCGAGGTGGATCTGGACTATGTGGATCAGATCCGAAAACAGTTGCCGCTTCTCGTTCACAGAAAACCGGAACTCTACGCGACCTGGTTAAAGTAGAAAAATACTTCCCAATTTTATGCAAAGGGAGTATAATTAAGGCAGTTCCTTAATCCTAATGATTGAAGAATTGAATTTGAGGAGGAGAAATATGAAAAAATTACTAGTTATCCTGTTGGCGTTGGCCATGGTATTCAGCCTGGCAGCTTGCGGCGGCACAGAGCCCGCACCAGAAGGTGAAGGCGAAGGCGAGGGCGAAGCCGGTTATGAGATCGCTATGATCACTGACATCGGATCCATCGACGACAAATCCTTCAACCAAGGCACCTGGGAAGGCATCGTAGCTTACGCAGAAGAAAATGACATCACCCACAAATACTATAAACCGACAGAGCAAAGCACCGATGCTTACCTGGCAGCGATCCAGCTGGCGGTCGACGGTGGAGCAAAAATCATCGTCACACCAGGCTTCCTCTTTGAAGAGCCCATCTTCATCGCCCAGGAACAGTATCCGGAAGTCAATTTCATCCTGATCGACGGTAATCCACATAATGCGGATTACAGTGTATTCCGTACCGATCCCAACACCGTTGGCATCTTGTATGCGGAAGAGCAGTCCGGTTATCTTGCTGGTTATGCGGCAGTCAAGGACGGCTACACCAAGCTTGGATTCATGGGTGGCATGGCGGTTCCGGCTGTTGTTCGTTTCGGTTATGGATTTGCTCAGGGCGCAGAAGCAGCTGCTGAAGAACTTGGTATCACAAGCATCGATCTGAAGTACCACTACACGGGAAACTTTGATGCAACTCCAGAAAATCAGACTTTAGCAGCCTCTTGGTATGCGGAAGGCATTGAAGTCATCTTTGCCGCCGGCGGTCTCGTAGGAAACTCGGTCATGTCAGCAGCAGAGGCAGCCGAAAAAGCTGTCATCGGCGTCGACATCGATCAAAGCATCGAATCTGACACCGTTATTACCTCGGCTATGAAAGGCCTCGCTGCTTCAGTACAATCTGCACTGGATGCTTATTATTCCGGTTCATTCCCCGGTGGCGAAAGCTTGATTTACGGAGCGGACAAAGACGGCGTGCAGTTGCCGATGGCTACTTCCAAGTTTAAAACCTTCTCCCAGGCAGATTACGACAAAGTCTTTACGGCTCTCGCAGACGGATCGATCGTACTGAAGAATGATACGGATGCGGAATCTGCAACCGACCTTGGCCTTTCGATCGTAAAGATCACCCTGGTCGACTAGATCGGCGTCACCTACCTTGACGACACAAAGAAACAGGCGGACCATCCGCCTGTTTTCTCTTTTTTTTTCCACTGCTCTAATGTATAATGAATCAATAGGCATTGCGCCAGAAAATCACGTCTTTCTAAGGTAAGGGAGGCCGGTATGGACTACATTATCGAAATGTTGAACATCACAAAGGAATTCCCCGGGATCATCGCCAATGACGACATCACCCTGCAATTGAAACGGGGAGAGATCCATGCCCTCCTGGGAGAAAACGGTGCAGGAAAATCCACGCTGATGAGCGTTCTCTTCGGGCTGTACCAGCCGGAAAAAGGAACGATCAAAAAGGAAGGAAAGACTGTCCGGATCAACAACCCCAACGATGCAAACACGCTGGGAATCGGGATGGTCCATCAGCATTTCAAGCTGGTTCACAACTTCACCGTCCTGCAAAACATCATTCTCGGTGTGGAGACCACAAAGCACGGATTTCTGAAAATGGAGGAAGCCAGAGAACGCGTTATGGAACTTTCCGAGCGCTATGGGCTGTTCATCGATCCGGACGCGGAGATCCAGGACATCACCGTTGGGATGCAGCAAAGGGTCGAGATCCTCAAAATGCTTTACCGGGACAATGAGATACTGATCTTCGACGAGCCGACGGCAGTCTTGACGCCGCAGGAAATCGAAGAGTTGATGAAAATCATGCGTGAACTAAGCGAAGAAGGCAAATCCATTCTTTTCATCACCCACAAACTCAATGAAATCAAAGCGGTCGCCGACCGCTGCACCGTGCTACGCAAGGGCAAGCTGATCGGAACCATCGACGTCGAGGCGACCTCGAAAGAGGAAATGTCGGAAATGATGGTCGGCAGACGGGTCGAATTTGCTGTGGAAAAGGGAGAAGCTCATCTTGGCGAACCCGCCTTTGAAGTCCGGGAACTGACCGTCGGGGACAAGCACCACGCAAAAAAGAAGGTCAAAGATGTTTCCTTCACTGTGAAAAAAGGCGAGATCGTGTGCATTGCCGGGATCGACGGCAATGGCCAATCCGAGTTGGTGTATGCGATCACAGGGTTGATGCCCATTGAAAAGGGACAGATCCTTCTGGATGGAAAGGACATCACCCACGCGACGGTTCGCAAGCGGAACCGCGACGGCATGAGCCACATCCCGGAGGACCGACACAAACATGGACTTGTGTTGGATTTTAACCTTGCGGAAAACCTGGTGCTGAAAAACTATTTCTGCCCGGACTTTCAACACAGAGGGTTTTTGAAATTTGACAAAATATACGAATATGCCGACTGTCTGATCGACCGCTTTGACATTCGAAGCGGCGAAGGTCTCACCACACCGGCCAGAAGCATGTCCGGCGGCAATCAGCAAAAGGCCATTGTGGCTCGGGAGATCGACCAGGATCCGGACATCCTCATAGCGGTGCAGCCGACTCGAGGCCTTGACGTCGGCGCCATTGAATACATCCATAAAAAATTGGTGGCACAGCGCGATGCGGGAAAGGCGGTGCTTCTGATTTCACTGGAGCTGGAAGAAGTCATGAATGTCAGCGACAGGATCCTTGTCATCTACGAAGGGGAGATCGTCGGGGATCTTGACCCCAAGACCACGACCTTCCAGGAGCTGGGCCTCTACATGTCCGGAAGCAAACGTAAGGAAAGGGGGGAAGCGGTATGAACACAGAACGTTTCAAAGAACGGGGCATGCTCTTTTTACGGTCCCAAGGCTTCAACCGGGCTTCCGCGTCGGTGACGGCCATCCTTTCCGGCTTGCTTTTCGGCCTGGTGATTCTACTGATCAGCAATCCCTCACAGGCCTTTGACGGCTTTCTGATCATTATGAAGGGCGGGTTTTCTACCGGAGCCAAGGGTATGGGACAGGTGTTCTATTTCGCCACCCCGCTGATCCTCACCGGGCTATCGGTTGGATTCGCATTTAAGACCGGGCTGTTCAACATCGGCGCTGCCGGGCAATTCGTCATGGGCGCCTTTGCCGCCATTTATATCGGTGTGAAGTGGACCTTTCTTCCCGCCCCCTGGCATTGGATCGTCGCTTTACTGGGAGCTGCGCTGATCGGTGGCTTGTGGGCGCTGATCCCCGGGTTGCTGAAGGCGTACCTGAATGTCCACGAGGTCATCTCCACAATCATGATGAATTACATCGGGATGTACATGGCCAATATGCTGGTCAAAGCGACGGTGTACGACTCCAGGAAAAATCTATCGATGATCACGGCGGAATCCTCTGTCCTTCCCAAAGGAGGGCTGGATGCTGTGTTCCATAATGTCCGAAGTTCTGGAACCCTGGACTACTCCACGGTCAACAGCGGCATCTACATCGCCATCGTTGTCGCCATCATCATGTATGTGATTTTGAACAAGACAACCTTCGGGTACGAATTGAAGGCCTGCGGCTTCAATCAGAATGCCAGCAAATATGCAGGCATCAACGAAAAGCGCAGCATGGTACTTTCCATGGTCATCGCCGGCGCGCTGGCCGGACTCGGCGGTGGGCTGCTCTACCTGTCCGGCGCGAACGGTCGTCAACTCAAAGTAATCGATGTGCTTGCCATGGAGGGATTCAACGGCATACCCGTAGCGCTTTTAGGGCTTTCCAATCCCATCGGCATCATCTTTTCGGCAATTTTCATCTCCTACATCACACAAGGCGGCAACTATTTGCAGTCGATGGATTTCGTTCCCGAGGTCATCGACATCATCGTTGCCTGCATCATATACTTCAGCGCCTTTGCTCTGATCATCCGCAACATCATCACCAAACTGCTCAAGCGCAAAAAATCGGAAGGGGGGGAAGCGTAATGGATATCCTGTTTCTGGTAGTGCAGCAGACGATGTTCTTTTCCATCCCGCTGTTGATTGTCGCTTTGGGTGGCGTGTTTACGGAGCGAGGCGGCGTCACGAACATCGCTTTGGACGGTATGATGATCATGGGTGCATTCACCAGCATCCTCTTCATCAATAAAATGCACGGATCCATGAGCGGTCAGTCGCTGTTGCTCATCGCCATCTTGATTGCGGTTGTGACCGGTATGGTCTTTTCCCTGCTTCATGCTTACGCTTCGATTAATATGAAGGCGGACCAGATCATCAGCGGTACTGCACTCAACATGTTTGCCCCGGCATTCGCCATCTATGTAGCAAGAATGATCCAGGCAAACGGTGTTCAACAGATCACCTTCGTCAACACCTTCCGGATTCCCAAGGTGCCTCTTTTGGGGGACATTCCGTTGATCGGCGGCTTTTTCTTCCGCAACGCCTACATCACGACCTACATCGGACTCGCAATCCTTGTGGTGTCGGTTATCGTTCTTTACCGGACCCGATTCGGCCTTCGGCTCCGTGCCTGCGGCGAACATCCCCACGCGGCGGACTCGGTGGGTATCAACGTGTATAAGATGCGGTATGCCGGTGTTGTGATTTCCGGCGGGCTTGCGGGGCTTGGCGGACTGGTGTTCGTTGTTCCCACATCGACCCAGTTCAATGCCACCGTATCCGGTTACGGATTCCTTGCCTTGGCGGTCATGATCTTCGGTCAGTGGAAGCCGATGCGGGTGCTCTTCGCCGCTTTCTTCTTCGGCCTGATGAAGACCGTGGCGTCGGCTTATTCGGTCATCCCCGTCTTGAATACACTAGGCATATCCAGCGATGTGTTTAAGATGGTGCCCTTTATCGCTACGCTCATCGTGTTGGCATTCAGCTCCAAGACATCTCAGGCGCCGAGGGCGGTCGCGATTCCCTACGACAAGGGGAGCCGATGAAATACGATTTTGTGCTGGTCACCGGGGATGCCTATGTGGACCATCCGTCCTTTGGTCACGCGGTGATCGCAAGAGTTCTGGGGCAGAGAGGTTATAGCGTTGCCATTTTGGCCCAGCCGGACTGGAAATCGGCGGATGCGTTTCGGCGGTTCGGAAAACCCCGTTTGGGATTTCTAATCACTTCCGGTAATGTCGACTCGATGGTCAACCATTATTCTGTATTTAAAAATAGAAGAAAGACCGACAGCTATTCTCCCGGCGGTAAGGCCGGCCTTCGTCCGGATCGGGCCACCATCGTATACAGCAACCGTGCCAGAGAGGCCTATTCGGACGTTCCTGTGATCCTAGGGGGAATCGAAGCCAGTCTGCGGCGGCTGACCCATTACGACTACTGGGACGACAAACTCCGTCGATCCATTCTGCTGGACGCAAAAGCCGATCTTCTGATCTATGGAATGGGAGAACGAGCCATCGTCGATGTTGCAGAAGCCCTGGAAAGCGGACTTGCTGTTTCCGATATCACCTGGATCCGCGGGACCTGTTTCAAGGCGCCTCTCGCTGATGTCAAAGAACTTTTTTCATCCACACCGGAGGCGAGATTTCTCCCGTCATACGAAGAACTGATCGCATCCAAAGAGGCCTACGCAAAGAGTTTCCGCATCCAATACCGAAACAACGACGCCATCAATGGGGCGCCTCTGGTGGAAGCGTATGCAGATCATATAGCAGTGGTAGTCAATCCGCCGGCGGCACCCTTGTCGACGGAAGAATTGGACGATATTTACAGCTTGCCTTTTGCCGGAACCTGGGATCCGGCATACGATGCCGCAGGGGGTGTACCGGCACTGGAAGAGGTCCGGTTCAGCTTGACGGCGAACCGCGGCTGTTACGGCGGGTGTGCCTTTTGTGCCTTGGCGTACCACCAGGGAAGGGAAGTCCGTGGCCGCAGCAAAGAGTCCATCGTGCGGGAAGCGGAAGCCATCACGAAGCGGCCGGATTTCAAAGGATATATTCACGATGTAGGCGGACCGACAGCCAACTTCCGCGCCCCGGCCTGTCACCAGCAGCTAAAACGTGGCGTCTGCAAGGATAAGGATTGTCTCTACCCAAGCCCCTGTAGCAAGCTGATCGTCGACCACAAGGAGTATCTGGACCTCCTGCGTACACTCCGAACGCTGACTGGTGTAAAAAAAGTATTTATCCGCTCCGGTATTCGCTACGATTATGTCATGGCTGATCCGGATAGCGGTTTTTTGGAAGAAATTGCGGAACATCACATCAGTGGCACGCTAAAGGTGGCGCCGGAGCATATTTCTCCACGGGTCCTGTCAGCGATGCGCAAGCCAAAGGTGGAAGTTTTTGAAGCTTTCAGCCGCAAGTACAAGGACATCAATCAGAAATTGGGCAAGCAGCAGTACTTGATCCCCTATCTGATTTCCTCCCATCCCGGGTCCACACTGGAGGATGCGGTGGAACTGGCGCTGTATCTCAAAAAAACGGGATTCGTACCTGATCAGGTCCAGGATTTCTATCCGACGCCGGGCACGCTGTCGACCTGTATGTATTACACCGGCATGGATCCTTTGACCGGCAAAGAGATCTACATTCCCAGAGACCAAAAGGAAAAGCGAATGCAGAGAGCGCTGCTGCAGTTCAACAAGCGGGAAAACCAAACGCTGGTAAGAGAAGCACTTGTATCGCTTGGCCGGGAAGATCTGATCCCGGTCCTTCGCCCGAGTGGAAAGGAGTCAAACCATGGGGTTGATCACAAGACTCGCAGACATCGTTGAGGAAGGCCGACAGGAGTATCTCGTTGTGACCGGGAGGGAGCAGGATGCCGAGCGCTTTGTTCTTTCAGAGATCATTGGAAAAGAGTCGGTGAATCGTCTCGTTCGCAGTGACAATCTGGACTTCATGGAATATCTGCTGAAACAACGGGACATGGCTGGCAAGGTCGATCTCATCTACATCGATCCGCCTTTTTTCTCAAAGAGCAACTACCGTACGGAAATCAAGCTGCGCTCTGACACCATAGACAAGATCCCTGCCATACGGCAGAAGGCCTACCACGACGTTTGGGACAACAGCATGGAAGACTATCTGCGCATGTTGACCACCCGGCTGTTTCTGATGCGGGACCTGCTGTCCGACGAGGGCTCCATCTTTGTCCATCTGGACTGGCATGCAACCCACTATGTCAAGCTCATAATGGATGAGATCTTCGGAGAAAAAAACTTCGTCAACGAGATCATCTGGCAGTACAAATCCGGCGGCGTAAGTAAACGCCATTTTGCCAGGAAGCACGATACCCTTCTTTTTTATGCCAAGACGAAGAATTACTACTTTGAACCATGGAAGGAGAAGTCTTACAACCGGGACTTCCGTCCCTATCGGTTCAAGGGTGTGAAGGAATACAAAGATGAGGTCGGCTGGTACACCATGGTCAACCGCAAGGATGTGTGGAAGATGGACATGGTCGGACGGACCTCGACAGAAAGGACCGGTTATGTGACGCAAAAACCGGAAGCCCTGATCGAACGGATCCTGGAAAGCTGCACCGTTGAGGGCAGTCTATGCGCTGACTTTTTTGGCGGATCCGGAACGATGGCAGCTGCGGCAGACAAGATGGGCAGACGCTGGATCAGCTGCGACGTCGGACGGCTGGCGACGCTGAACAGCCATAAGCGGTTCATGGACAACGGTGCCAGCTATGAGTACTGGGAAGATATCGCCGGGCAGGACGCAGAAGGCGGCAACGGGATTCTCGATCTCGATGCGACCGTCACCCCATCTCCGATCTCAGACAAATTGCTCCTTCGGGTCGAGCTTGTGGGTTACAACAATCCTTCCGTGTTGACCGCACCGGTGGAACCGGCTTTTATCCCAACATTGAAAAAGATCATGAAACAGGATTCGATTCAGCTGGTGGACTATTGGAGCGTCGACACCGACTATGACGGAAGAGTATTTCGCCCCAAGGCATACTTTTGTAAACAGAACGATGGTCTCGAAACCAAATACGAGGCGTTGGGGAACCAATTTGAAACCGTCGCCGTCAAAGCGGTGGACATATTCGGAAACAGCGGTGTCGCGATTCTGGAGCCGGAGACCATTCAGGAAGGATAGATGAATGAAAAAGCTGAAAGAACTGAAAGAGCTTGTTACAAAAGAGAGAGTCAAAAAATTCGGTGTCGATATGATATTTGTCCTTGTCGGTTGCGCCATTGGGGCGTTTGCCATCATCGGCATTTTGATCCCCAATGGTCTTTCCAGCGGCGGGATCACAGGTCTTTGCCGCATTTTGCAGGAAACCTTTGGCTTAAACTTTTCGATTCTGTACTACTGCTTTTCTATCACGATCCTGGTGATCTGCGCCATCGTGCTTGGATTGGGCGAGGCGCGAAAGATCATCCTGATCACGATCATCTATCCACCGATGCTGATGCTCTTCGAACGACTGGACTTGCGTTTGCTGGAGGAAAATGACATCATCCTGGCGGTTGTGTATTGCGGACTGTTTACGGGAATCAACAGTGGCTTGTTTTTTACCCGCGGGTTTTCCTTTGGAGGAACCGACACTATATCGAAGATCATCAAGAAGAAATTTCTCCCGCACGTCGGCTTGTCACAGATATTGCTGGTACTGGACGCGATCGTCATCATCGCATCTGGTGTGGTCTTCGGCAGAAACATCGCGCTCTATGCCCTGGTCACTCAAATCATTTTCTCGAAAGTGGTGGAATACGTCATGTACGGATTCCAGACTAAGGTGGTACAGCTTGAGATCATCACCGACCATCATGATGAGATCGTTCATTTTATCATTCACGAGATCGGAAGAGGGGTTTCCAATGTGGAGATCATAGGTGAATATACGCAGCAGGCGCGGGACAAGATCGTAACTCTCTGTTCTCCCCGGGAAAGCATGTTGATCAAGCAGTATGTAGCAAAGGTCGACCGGACTGCTTTCGTGACAGTCATTCGAGTGGAATCGGTGTGGGGCACCGGCGCCGGATTTGAAGTGCTTGCAGACAAAGATGATGATAAAAATAAAAAGAAAAAATAAACCTTGACACTTCACCTGACCCGTGTTACATTTAAACAGTATTCTGATTGTACCGATCGAGCCCGCATGTTTTGTAGGTCATTGTTCGTTAGATGGTTTACAATCGATGCGGTTTTATTTTGTACGTGCTGGAATATAGAAAATTAAGGAGGTACCGATTATGAATACAGGTACAGTGAAATGGTTTAATGCAGATAAGGGTTTTGGATTTATCTCCAACGATGATGGCAGCGAGGACGTGTTCGTTCATTTCTCCGCAATCATCTCTGATGGTTACAAGTCCCTGGCCGAAGGTCAGAGAGTCACTTTTGACACAGAAAGAGACACAAGAAACAGCAACAAGCTCAGAGCTGTCAATGTGAAGGCTGTCTAAAGAAACGAGCGAAAGACCCTCCAATCGGAGGGTCTTTTTTTTTATACTGTTTATGTTTCCTGCTTCATGACGTGGACCAGATGGCAGGCGATGCGGGCAGTCAGGCCCCAGATCGCATGGCCTTCATATTGGTAGATCGGAACCGAATTTCTCCCTTTGCGCCAGTTGTATCCGCCTTTGGCGTTGATCATCTCATAGGGAAAATCCTCTGGGACCAGTGGCGCCACTTCTAGATCGAAGGTGGTGGGTTCGGTCTCCTGAAAAAAGGAGAGAGGAACCAGAAAAATCTCCTTGACCTCGGAGGGATTGGGTTGCGCTGCAACGACCGCCGCCTCATCGATCACGGCGAGAAAGGGGTGAAGGGTAAAATGACTATACATGAGAATGTAGTCCAGTGGAGCGATGATGCGTATGTCGTCGCGACTGATCCCAAGCTCCTCGCAGGTTTCCCGCACCGCACAGTCTTCCGCTGATTCGCCGTCTTCCTGACGACCGCCAGGGAAACAAACTTCTCCCGGCTGGATCTCCATATCCTCAGCGCGAACTTCAAACAGGAGAAATAGATCATCACCCTTTTGGACAAGAGGAACCATGACCGAATAATAGCGGTGACGACCCTGGGGTCTCGGCGTTCGATCGCGAAAGACTCGTTCAAAATCATGCAGGTTCATTGGGTGCGCCTCCTCTCTCAGACATGGGGAAGAAGTTCATCAGCCGACGGTGCACTTCGGCGATGGGGAAACCCATGACCGTGTAATAATCGCCTTTGATCTCTTTGACGAACAACGCGCCGAGATCTTGTATTCCGTAAGCCCCAGCCTTGTCCATGGGAGAACCGGTCGCTATGTATTGCCTCGCAAGTTCTTCTCCACCGTCCTTCCATCCATGGAAGGTGACCTTAGTCGCGGTGTGAAAAATGGTTTTATCGGTATCGTTCATGATGCAGACCCCGGTCAAAACCTGATGAGTCCTGCCGGAGAGCTTGCGCAGCATACGGTAAGCATCTTCCTCTGATGTGGGCTTTCCCATAATTTCGTTTCCACAGAGTACAACGGTGTCGGCGCTCAGGATGACCGCCTCCGGATGTGATGCAAAAACTGTTTCAGCTTTTTTTTTCGCCAGCCCGCGAACGATGTGTTTGGCCATACGGATGTGTGTCGACTCGTGGTGTCGCATTCGCACTTCCAGTTCCAGGGCCACTTCGTCAATATCTGCCGTGACGACGGTAAAAGGAATGCCGCAAAGCTTCAAAAGTTCCTGTCGCCTTGGTGATGCGCTGGCAAGTATGAGTTCCGCCTTCGGACGCGTGGCTCTGTGTATCTCTTTTGTGATGAAGTCCATCAATCGATCTCCGTCAGCGTCTGGGTGATGTTGTTGGTATGGTCGGTGATCCGTTCCAGAGTTGTGATCAAGTTCGTAAATATCACGCCGGCTTGAGGATCGCAGGCCTTCACCATGAGTCGGTCGATATGGTTTTGAATGTAAGCTTGTTTCAAATCATCGACTTCTTGTTCCAAAGCAGCTACTTGATATACACGGCTCTTGTCTCTTTTTTCAAAGACATCCAAGCCGGTCAATAACGTTTCCATGGTCTTGTCGCCCATGATTCGCATCTCCTCATAGGCCTCTGGTGAAAATTTGGTCCGCTTATCTTCTATGGACTCTCCGTACTCCATGATGTTTTCCGCCAGATCGCCGATCCTCTCCAGGTCGATCACGACATGGTGTAATGTTCCGAGCACCCGAAGGTCCTCATCAGAGAGGTCAAGCCCGCGGAACTGGACCAGGTAATCGGTGATGGAATCGCAGAGAAAGTCGATGGTTTTTTCTACGTCGACGACTTCTGCGGCTTTTTTTGCATCCTGGCCGAAGAAGGAATCCAGTGCCCGCTGCATATTGTTGCAGGCGATCACTCCCATGCGGTTGACTTCCTTGAGGGCCATATTTAACGCAATCGCTGGGGTTTGCGCAATCCGCTCGTCCAGATAAACAAGCTTCAGCTCGGCATCCTCGATGGTGGGAACGTCAGGGATGAGTCGAGTGACTAACCGAACCAGGTAGTTTGCAAAGGGAAACAGAAGGATCGTTACGGTGATATTGAAAATCGTGTGGAAATTGGCGATCTGCCTCGTCACATCATTTGGCGAAAAACTCTCTACCAGATCGCTGATGCCGGGAGCGAGGAGAACAATGACCAAAAAGACGATGCTCCCGATGATATTGAACAGCAGATGGATGCCGGCGGTCCGCTTGGAATTGGGACCGGTGCCGATCGCTGCAAATACCGCAGTGAAACAGGTTCCTATGTTTTGACCAAGGATGACGAAAATCGCAGAATCCAGATCGATGAGACCCAGCATCGCAAAGGACTGGAGGATACCAACGGAAGCGGAGGAACTCTGCACGATAACAGTGAAAACAGTACCAACAAGGATACCAACAAGCGGATTATTGAAGTTGATCAGAAACTCCCGAAACTCCGGCACATCACGCAGCGGCTCCATGGCGTGGGACATGGTTGCGAGTCCAACGAACAATAAACCAAAACCCAGTACGACATAGCCAATACGATTGAGCTTTTTCTTCCTTAAAAATACGACTAAAATCATTCCGATGAATACGATCGCCGGAGCGATATCCGTCAACTTGAAAGCGATGAGCTGTGCTGTTACGGTGGTACCGATATTGGCTCCCATGATCACACCGGTCGCCTGCGCCAAACTCATCAATCCGGCATTGACGAAACCGACGACCATGACGGTAGTTGCTGACGAACTCTGCACAACAGCAGTGATCCCTGCCCCAACTCCGACTGCCGCCAATCGATTCGTCGTTAAAATTTCCAAGGTACGTCTCATTCGATCTCCGGCTACAGCCTCGAGTCCGTCGGACATCATCTTCATGCCGTACAGGAACATTCCCAGTCCGCCAAGAAGAGTTACTACCATTGCTCCAGTCATAAATATCCTCCAAAATAGAGCGTCGGACCCCGACGCGATTTGTTTGCACTTTTCTTCCATATTGTATCAGAAAACATAGCTGTTAGGAACCAAATCAGCAGGAAGTTTTTGGCCGGGATGAGAATTTTAAGTAAGGGTGCCAAACACGATAAATATCCAAGGCAAGGAAAGGTGCCTGGCGCCTTGGATAAATAATATTATATTGACAATAGTGTGCGACATACAGTATAATGCAGAAAAGGACGGTGAACAAAATGGACGATACACAGAAAATCGTAGAAAACCTGATGCTGGAGCTTCGTCGAGGCACGATCGTCCTGAGCGTGCTCAGCCAGTTGAAGGAACCGAAGTATGGCTATGCACTGGTCCAGAATCTGGAAGAAAAGCAAGTCGCGGTAGATGCAGGTACGCTTTATCCATTGTTACGAAGGCTGGAAAAGCAAGGATTACTGCACAGCGAATGGGAGACAACAGGAGCAAAACCCAGAAAATACTATGTGTTAAGTGTAACTGGTTCCGAAGTGTTCCAGCAACTCTGCAAGGAGTGGAGCGATATGGTGGAACGCACGAATCAGTTGATCGCCGATGGAGGTGGCGAAGATGTTGAATAGCAAAGACAAGAACTATGTGAAGGAAATGACCGATCGCTATGTTTTTGAGGTAACGAAGCGGTTGCCGGCAACACAAAAAAGTGATATCGACATGGAACTGCGGAGTCTGATCGAAGATATGACGTCGCAATTTGAAGGCATGGAGCCCGAAGCAGCACTGGATGCCGTGCTACATGAGTTGGGAAAACCTGCCGACTTGGCGGACAAGTATCGGGAAAACCGCAGGTATCTGATCGGCCCCGCGTTCTATGAGTTATATTTGCTCGTGTTAAAAATCGTGGTCGCATCAGTCGCGATCGGGCTCACAGCCGCATTGAGCATTGCCTATATCGTATCTGCAGAGGCGGATCCGGTTGGTTTTGGTATAAATCTGATTGCAACCGTGTTGCAAGCTCTCTTGCAGGCGGTCGCCTGGGTCACTGTGATCTTCGCTATCGTGGAACGCTGTGACGGGAAAAAGGAAAAGGGGACAGAGGAGTCATGGAAACTGTCTGAGTTGCCACCGATACCGGGAAATAAAACCATCATCAAGGCATGGGAACCCTTAGTAGGCATCGTGTTCCTGGTGCTCGTGATCCTTTTGTTCAATACAGCGCCACAATTGATTGCCGTGTTCTATTCCGACGGGGGACAGTATATCAGCATTCCCGTGTTCGATACCACTGTAGTGAAGGAACGTCTGCTGTTGATCAATCTCAGCCTGAGCGCCGCCCTGCTCAAAGAAGCATTTCACTTGCTGGAGCGCAGGTACACAATACGATTGGCGATCGCTACAACGATCTGCAATGTGGTAGGTATCGGCCTCCTGCTCTACGTCTTCTCCCATCCGGCCATCTGGAATCCGGAACTTGGCCAGAACGAGATCCTGGCGATCGTGCCCTTTCTCGATATGCTGAAACAGTTCTTTGCAGGAGTGCTTGTTGTGGTCTTTTTAGCGGACACAGGGACTGCCTGGTACCGGGCCCTTGCAAAATAGTAGAACACTGGCAGAGGCTGTCTCAATTTCATTTGAGACAGCCTCTTTTCTCTTGGTACACCCGACAGGAGTCGAACCTGCGGCCTTTAGAGTCGGAGTCTAACGCTCTATCCATCTGAGCTACGGGTGCATGACGTTCTGTTTCCTACCATCCGACTCAATAGATAATACAGCAAACAATAGCCGATGTCAATCGAAACCGTTGCCGCACAACGAGAAAAGAGTATCCAAGTACCTGGATATTTGATACAATAAACAAATCGTGTCGCAGAAAAGGAATACACACATAATGACTAAAAATACAAGAACCAATGAAGTAAAACGAAGAAAGACCTTCGCCATCATATCCCACCCCGATGCGGGGAAAACAACCTTGACAGAAAAACTTCTTTTGTTTGGAGGGGCCATACGCCTCGCCGGTGCGGTGAAAGGGAGAAAAGCAAGCAAGCATGCGGTGGCCGACTGGATGGAGATCGAAAAAGAACGTGGGATCACCGTCACATCAAGCGTTTTGAACTTCGATTACAAGGGCTGGCGGGTCAATATCTTAGATACGCCAGGCCATCAGGATTTCAGCGAAGACACCTACCGCACGCTGACCGCGGCGGACAGCGCAGTGATGCTCATCGATGGAGCAAAGGGCGTGGAGGAACAGACCAGAAAACTGTTCCATGTATGCCGGATGCGGGGGATCCCGATTTTTACATTTGTCAACAAACTGGATCGTTTTTGCAAAGATCCCTTTGAACTGATGCAGGAAATCGAAACGGCGCTGGGCATCTGTTCCTATCCGGTCAATTGGCCGATCGGCGCCGGGGACGAATTTAAAGGCGTTTACAACAGGAAGCTGAAACGAATCGAATTGTTCGCCGGTAGCGGGCAAAACAAACATACAGTGAACTCCACCGTTCATAGTGCAGAACAATCGGAATTTCCCGCGCTTCTGGGTTCGTATCATGCGGAAAAGCTGAAGGAAGACATCGAACTGCTGGACATTGCAGGAGACGACTTCGATATTGCCCGAGTGTTGGCCGGTGAATTGACGCCGATGTTCTTTGGAAGTGCGATGACAAACTTTGGCGTGCAGGGATTTTTGGACGAATTCATTGCCCTTGCGCCCTCTCCGGGACCAAGCGCAAGCGACAAAGGGCCCATCGCGCCGGATGGCGACGAATTTTCCGGCTTTGTCTTCAAAATCCAGGCCAACATGGATGCGGCTCACCGCGACCGCATCGCTTTCATAAAGATTTGTTCCGGCACATTTGAAAAAGGGATCCAGGTCAATCACCAGCGAACCGGAAAAGCGATCCGATTGACCCAACCTCAGCAGTTCTTTGCCCAGGAACGAACGATGGTAGAGGAAGCGTACGCGGGAGACATCATCGGCATCTTTGACCCGGGCATGTTCAACATCGGCGATACGCTGTATGCCGGAAAAAAAGAATTTCGGTTTGAAGGAATTCCCATGTTTTCTCCGGAGCATTTTGCCACGGTGATGACGAAAAACGCATTGAAGCGCAAACAATTCCTCAAAGGCATTGCACAAATCGCTGAGGAAGGCGCGATCCAAGTGTTCAAACGACCCAACATGGGGGTGGAAACATTGACGATCGGCGTCGTCGGCGTGATGCAGTTCGAAGTGCTGGAATACAGGATGAAGCATGAATACGGCGTCGAGATCGTTATGGAACGCTTGCCGTACAAGGCGGCGCGCTGGATTTTGTCGGAAAATGTCACGAAGGAAATGCTGGGTTTCACGGATACGACGCTTCTTGTGGAAGACCGGCTTCTTCGTCCGGTCGTGTTACTGACGAATTTATGGATCCTGCGTCGGATCGAGGAGAAAAACAAAGAAGCCAAATTTTTAGAAATGGCCCCATCTTCGTAACAAGTGGAGTTCCGTTTTGTTCCCATCTTTGATACAATATTGGTATCATCGGGAAAGGAGAGCGGGCATGCTACTTGATATCAAGAAAGAAATCGCAAAAAAATTTCTGTCGCAATTTGACGAGATCCCATTTGAAGTGGAATTATTGAACGAGGACCGATTTACGATCGGAACCGGGTCACCGGTATTCAAAGTAAAGATCACAAAACCGATCACCATGGCGGAACTTCGCGACAGCACCTCACTGGCGTTGGGCGAAGCCTACATGGACGGGGGGATCCTTGTGGAGGGGGATCTATTCACTGCGCTGACCCTTGTGATGAGCCATTCAAATAAATTTTCCGTCGATAAGAAATCAATGCGAAAACTCCTTCATACCTCGACCAAAGCGGAAAACCAAAAGAAAGAAGTCACTTACCATTACGACATCGGCAATGATTTCTACAAGCTTTGGCTGGGAAACACCTTGAATTATTCCTGCGCTTATTTTAAAACTGATGATGACACACTGGATCAAGCCCAGGAAAACAAGACCGACCATCTGCTGAAGAAACTACATTTGGCGAAAGACATGCACCTTCTTGATAT
Organism: Firmicutes bacterium HGW-Firmicutes-11; assembly: GCA_002840285.1. Classification (GTDB taxonomy): domain Bacteria; phylum Bacillota; class Clostridia; order Peptostreptococcales; family Anaerovoracaceae; genus PHAE01. Next base: position 37,793 of record PHAE01000012.1, on the reverse strand, counting down.
AGGATGCGGCTGGGGACATCTACTGATCAAGGCGGCAAAGGAATACGGTGTGAAAAGCGTTGGGATCACCCTCAGTGAAGAACAGGCCAGAGAAAGCAGACAACGCGTCGCGGCCGCAAACCTTTCGGATCTCGTCGACATCAAGGTCATGGATTACCGGGATTTGATGAAGTCCGACTGGATGTTTGACAGAATCGTCAGCGTTGGGATGATCGAACATGTCGGACGGAGCAATTACGATCTGTTTCTTAAGAATGTCGACAAAGTATTGAAACCAGGCGGGTTGTTCCTGCTTCATTATATCAGCGCTTTGAAGGAAAGCGACGGCGATCCCTGGATCAGAAAATACATCTTTCCGGGCGGAACCATACCCAGCTTGCGGGAGATCGTCCATCTCTGCGGAGAGCACCGTTTTTTCACACTTGACGTGGAAAGCTTGCGGCGTCATTATACAAAAACGTTACTCTGCTGGCACGCAAACTTCCTAAACGAGATGGATACGATCAAAACCATGTTTGACGACCGGTTTATCCGCATGTGGGAATTGTATCTTGTTGCCTGCGCCGCCAACTTCAATTGCGGCGGCATCGACCTCCATCAGATCCTGATGTCCAAAGGAACAAACAACGAACTGCCACTGACAAGACCGTACTGACGAAAAAACGGCATAGTCGCTATAAACGACTATGCCGAATCTTTCAGAGAGTATAAATCTCTATTTGCCTGCCCCGAAAAGGACATTCTGTTTGTCTGGTGGGCAGTATTGGACTCGAACCAACGACCCCCTGCTTGTCGAGCAGGTGCTCTAACCAACTGAGCTAACCGCCCCAAACCACTGAGAATCATTATAACGGATGGTCTTCCAAAAATCAACCGCGTTTTTACATTTCCATTACATTACGCGAAAGTCCTATCATTTCCAACGTTTTTTGTATTATAATGAGTGACAGACAAAACTCAGGGGACTTTTAAAAAGGGGAATGGAATGAAAATCGGATGCTTCACCATGGTATTGGCGATCATTCTTACCGTCGTGCTTTTGGGGACCGCGATGGTGTTTGCAGATACGCCTATATCATTGAATTTGAACGGTGCGGCGGTGCCTCTTGACCCGTCAGCGCCGCCGCTCATCGAGTCGAACCGCACACTGGTCCCTTACCGCGCGCTGCTGGAGGCGATGGGGGCTAAGGTTCTATGGGACCAGGAGGCGATGATGGCGACAGCGGTGCTTGGAAGCAATCAAGTTCAGGTCACCATCGACAATGCAGTCGGATTTGTCAACGGCGTTGCGAAAAACATGGATGTGCCACCAAGGATCGTCAATGACCGAACGATGATCCCGCTTCGTTTTGTGATGGAAAATCTTAATTGCACGGTGGGTTGGGATCAGCAGACCCGTACCGTATCAGTGATCACAGCGAAAGACAGTGGCATGACAAGAATACTTTCCATCGCGCTGGAGGAAACTCCTACTTCTTATCGAGTCGTCGCTACGGGAGGAAATATCATCACCGGAACCGGAACCTTTGCCTATGAAGGTCCGGAACGGTTCGGAATCGACATAAAGAATGCCACATTCGATCAGGGCGTCGGCAAGATCGCGGCAGATAACGAGTATATGACCGGTGTCCGATATTCCCAGTTCAATGAGAATACTGTGCGAATCGTGGTCGATCTAAAGGGAAAGACCGCAGGAAAGGTAAGTCTTTCTACTGACAGAAAGACGGTTTATCTCGAGTTCGACAAACCTGACGCTCCGTCAAACCCTGAAATCCCAGCAGAACCAGGAATCCCGGCGGACCCGGTGGATCGTGGCGATACCGATGTCAGAGAAGCCAGGATCCCGGTACTGGACTGGAGAGCGACGGGAAAATTGATCGTCGTTGACGTAGGACACGGAGGCAAGGATCCTGGAGCAGAAGGGAAGCTGGACGGCGTTCACCAAATCTGGGAAAAGGATTTGAACCTCGCCATAGCGTTACGACTGCGGGAGATCCTGACAGAAGCGGGAGCTAATATCGTTTTGCTTCGCGATACCGATTCGCCGATGACGCTCTATGCGAGACCGGAGGCGGCGAACACATTGAATGCGGACATGCTCATCAGCATTCACAACAATGCCAACGAAACGACAACGCCCAATGGGACGGAAGTCCTCTATTATACAAAAGAATGGGAAGCGGGTTACGGTGTATTAAGCAAGGATCTGGCAGCGGCGATCCAAAAAGAGATGATCGCAGAAATCGGATTTTTTGATCGGGGAATCAAGAACAAACCCGAGTATGCTGTTTTGAACAAAAGCTTGATGCCAGCGGTCATCATCGAGGGCGGGCACCTCTCCAATCCGGGCGATCTCACCGTAATGCTGACCGACGCTTATGTCGAAAGCTATGCGGTGGCTGTGGCCAGGGGAGTGATCAATGCGCTAAATGTAAGCGTGATGGGAGAATAAAACATGCAACACCACTTCGGAGACTTTGCAGGTAGCGCAGACTATGTGGTAACGCCTGAATTGATGCATGCTGTGAATGTATCCATTGCCTTGGGCAAACCCCTGTTGGTAAAGGGTGAGCCGGGAACGGGAAAGACCATGCTGGCCGAGTCTATTGCCAGCTCGCTGGGAAAAGAATTGCTCGTCTGGAGCGTGAAATCCACGACCAAGGCGAGAGAAGGACTATACGTTTACGATACGGTGCAACGCCTTTATGACAGCCAGTTCAACGAAGGGGATGTCGCCGACATCGGTAAATACATTCGTCTTGGAAAACTGGGAGAAGCATTCGTCGCAAAAGAGCAACCGGTTTTGTTGATCGACGAGATCGACAAGGCAGATTTGGAATTTCCCAACGACCTTCTGTGGGAACTGGACCGCATGGAGTTTTATATCCACGAAACAAAGGAAACGATTCGGGCAAAAAACAGACCGATCGTGATCATTACTTCCAATGCGGAAAAAGAGCTTCCGGATCCGTTTCTTCGCCGTTGCGTGTTCCATTACATCGCATTTCCCGACAAAGAGCAGATGAAATCCATCATCGACGTGCACTTTGATGATCTGGAGGCCAACTTATTGGAGCGGGCCATGGAAGCATTTTACGAGATCCGGGACGTGCGGGACATCCAAAAAAAACCAAGCACGTCGGAGCTCATCGACTGGATCCGGGCGCTTCAGATCAGCGGCGTTCCGGCAGAAAAAATAGCGGAATACCTGCCTTTTGCCGGCGTTCTGTTGAAAAAGAATCAGGACATCGATGCGGTCAGTCGCAAACTTGGCCTGCAGAAAAAGGGCTGAGACGGTGTTCATTGAATTTTTCTATCACCTGAAAGAGCAGAAATGCAATGTCTCGCTGACCGAATGGCTGGATCTGATGGACGCGTTGGAGCAAGGTCTCTGCGGCCCCAGTCTGGTGGATTTCTATTATCTTTGCCGGTCCATCCTGGTAAAAAGTGAAGCTGAATACGATCGATTCGACAGGGCATTTGCCCTGTATTTTCGTGATCTGAAAGATGCTACCGAGATACCTGAGGAGGTTTTTGCCTGGCTTTCCGACGGGCTGCAACGCACGAAAGAAGAACTTATGGAGAAATGGGATCCTCTGACGCCTCGTTATGGTCTTGAGGAACTTCGGGAGCTTCTGGCGCAACGCCTGGAGGAGCAGAAGGAACGCCACTGCGGAGGCAACTACTGGGTGGGAACCGGCGGGACATCCGCCTTCGGCCATGGCGGATTTGCAGAACAGGGGATACGGATCGGAGGAGAGGGTCGTTATCGATCAGCTCTGCAGATCGCAGAAGACAGGCAGTTTCGCGACTTCCGTGAAGACGAGATATTGGACCCCAGACAGTTTCAAGTAGCGCTGCGGCGGCTTCGCCAGTATTCCTCCACCGTTCCTACAGAAAAAATGGAGCTGGATATCGACGGCACCATCGACGCCACCTCTGCTAACGGCGGCTTTCTAAAGCTTGCATTTGAAAAGCCGAGAAAGAATACGATCAAACTACTGCTTCTTTTTGACTCTGCGGGATCCATGCTGATCCACAGCCGTCTGTGCAGCGCTTTGTTTCAAGCGGTCGATCGCTCCACTCATTTCAGCGATCTTCAGGTGTATTACTTCCACAATTGCATTTATGAGCACTTATACAAAACTCCCCGTTGTCTGCGGGGAGAATGGGTCGATACGGAATGGGTGATGGGAAATCTCAGTAGCGAATACCGGGTCATCCTGGTGGGGGATGGAACCATGGCGCCGACGGAGCTCTTTGCTCCCGGCGGGAATTGCATGGTGGGACTGTTCAATGAGATACCCGGGATACAGTGGCTGAAGAGCATCAAAACACGGTATCCGCATCACATCTGGCTCAATCCCATCCCTAAAAGTCATTGGGATCACGTCTTCGGTCATCAAACCCTAGGAGCGCTTTCGGAACTCTTTCCGATGTATGAACTCACGGTGGAAGGACTGACGCAGGGTATCAAAAAACTCCTGTCGGATCAGGAAAGATAACGGAACACTCCTTTGACCAAGCCGAGGATCTTCACGTCATTGACGATGATCGGGCTCATCGTTGTATTTTCCGGTTGCAGGCGAACGTGTCCTGCCTCCCGATAAAACGTCTTTACTGTTGCTTCGCTTTCAAATCCGTCGATCATTGCGACGACGATGTCTCCGTTTTTTGCCGTGCTTTCCTGTCGAACTAAAATATAATCTCCGTCAAAAATTCCCGCCTCGATCATGCTGTCACCCTTTACGGTCAGCATGAAGTGGGTGCCTTTGCCTACAAACCGGCTGGGAACAGGGAATGCGTCTTCGATGTTTTGATCGGCTAAAATAGGAGTGCCTGCGGCGATCCGGCCGACCACCGGGATCTCGATCACATCGGTCCGTTCTGGTGCAGGGTCGGAAACGCGTGTCTTCATTGTGCGATCCGCAGCTTCTGAATCAAGAATCTCGATTGCACGGGGTTTGGAAGGATCCTTGCGGATCAAACCCTTCGATTCCAGGTTTGCCAGATCTTTGTGGGCGGTGGAGGTGGATTTGATGTTCAGGGAACTGCACATCTCCCGCACGGTTGGCGGGTATCCCTTCTTTTGGATCTCGGTTCTCATGTAGTGTAAAATCTTTTTTTCCCGATCGGTGAGTTTTTCCATCGCTTCTCTCCCATTTGCTCAGGTGCGCACGCTTGTTCGCGATCATTATAGCACAGGACGAACAAGATGTAAACACCTGTTCTGTCATACGTTCCTCCCTCGCCGGCGGCTCTGTCACCAGCGCTGCCAGCTCTGTCGTCGTGACAGAACTATCTTTCTAACACGAAATCTTCATCCGAAGATAAAAAAATGGAATCTACCCGTTTAATAGGCTAGATTCCCGATCTTTATCTGCCTACTTCACTGCAAACTATCCTTGCTGCACATTTTGAGTTGGCTGGGATACGCTGCACAGTAGAACTTCAGCTTTCGCATATCCTAGTGTGGATTACTCGTGCTAGAAAGATAGTTTCTGTGGATCGGTCATATTTTTTCGAGCGAAAAAAGCTTGCTTGCGGAAAAAAGATATCCCTGAGAACATAAAATGTGTCGCGAAGATAATTTGCGGCGCAGATCATAAAGGAGGGAGCAAATCGATTTGCGGCTCCGATTTGCTCCCTCCTCCAAACATACTATTTTGTTTGTTTTGGCTATTTGATCATGTTGTCGACGGAATCCAGGACTTTGTCCAGCATCTGAAGCGCTTCCTTCAGTTCCTTTTCCGTGATGATCAGCGGGGGAGATACATGGATCATGTTCTCGTGGGAATAGGTGGAGAAGCCTTCCGCTTTCAGCATACCAATGATCTTGGGCATGATGCCTTCCGGATCCTTGCTAAAGGGCACGAGGGGCTCTCTCGTCGCTTTGTCTTTGACAAATTCCACGATGGAGAAAAGACCGATGTAGCGAACGTCGCCAACACAGGCGTGCTTGGCTTTCAATGCTTCCAGTCCTTCTGCGAGAACTTTTCCGACTTTTTCTACATTCTCAAAGACTTTGTCTTCTTCGTATGCATCGATGGTCGCTATAGCAGCGGCGCATCCAATGGGATGTGCGCTATAGGTCAGGCCGCAGAACATCTTGTTGTCGTCGAAGAAGTCAGCGATCTTCTTAGAGGCGATGACGCCGCCCAGAGGAACGTAACCGCAGGTAACGCCTTTTGCAAAGGAGACCAGATCGGGTTTGACATCCCAATTCTGATAGGCAAACCATTTGCCGGTGCGTCCCCATGCTGCCATGACTTCGTCACAGACCATGCAGATGCCGTATTTGTCGCAGAGGGCGCGGACGCCTTCCATGTAACCTTTGGGGGGAACCAGAACGCCGTTGGATCCGACGACGGTTTCCATAAAGATCGCAGCGATGAACTGGGGACCCTCATACAGGATCTGATTTTCCAGCAGCTCAAGGTAGAACGCGGTCACATCTTCTTCACTCTCGAATTTGCATGCCTTCGGAGCTCTGTAGGGGTAGGGGCCGTCAAACTTGATGAAGCCCGGGATGCCTGGTTCGTTGATGAAACGACGGCCTTCGCCGGTGAGATTGCCCGAGCCATAGGTGGCGCCGTGGTAGGAACGGTATGCGGAGAAGACTTTCCACTTTCCGGTGTAAGCCTTTGCCATCTTGATGGCGTTTTCGTTGGCTTCTGCGCCGGCGTTGGTGAAGAAGACTTTCGCGCCTTCCATGCCGGATTTTTCAACGATCTTCATCGCAGCTTCGCTCCGGACATCGCAGGAATAAGAAGGTGCCAGGAAAGCCATTTTTTCTGCCTGGTCCTTGATCGCCTGGATGACCTTTTTGTTGCCGTGGCCGAGGTTCATATTGACCAGCTGGGCTGACATGTCGTAATATTTTTTTCCGTCCTCATCCCAGAAATAGATGCCTTCGGTTTTCACTACGTTGATCGGATTGATTTTGCTCTGTGCTGACCAAGAGTACAAATTGTACTTTTTGCCCATTTCTACTACTTTCGACATTGTGTTTCCTCCTTGTAACTTGAATGACGATTCGATGTCCTGGATTTAGTACTCTTTTCCGTCGAAGAGTTCTTCGTCAGTCGGTTGAGTGGACGGAATCGGAGTCGCCAGATAGGTGAAGTTCAGCAAGTCCTTCCAGGTGGCGTTATGGGAAATACTGTTGTTGCCCCAGGTACCGCAGCCCAGAGTCATGGACATCGGATAACCGCAGGTCCATGCGCCGCTGTTGACGAGAGACTGGGCCATATTAACGACGACCTTAGTCACCTTGAGACGCTCGCCCATGGCGTATGCTCTTTCCATAATGGTGGTGTGGATACCGCAGCTGTGTCCGAGTCCCTGATAGTTCAGGATCGCTTCCAGCTGCTGAACGGCATCTTCGAAATCCTTTGCTTTTCTGATTTCTGCTACCGGGGAGAGTTTTTCGCCGGTCAGCGGGAATTCATTGCCATATCCGCCATTCTCTTCTACCATGATCATTCTTGTGCCTTCGGGAACGGTGATTCCTGCCAGTTCGGCGATCTTTGCCGCAGGTTGTGCAACGATGTGGCGATTCAAAACATGATCGACCGGTGTGTTGGGCCAAAGTGTTTTGACGAGTTTCTGCTTGTCTTCTGTATTGTCCTTGATCGTGTAAGCGCCTTTGCTGGCCATTACTTCGACAAACTTGTCATAGCAGTCTTCGAAAACGATGATGTTGTTTTCTGTAGAGCAGCTGGTTGCATTGTCAAAGGTCTTGGAAGCCAGGATCAGGTCCGCAGTTTTGTCGAGATCAGTGGTTCCGTCAACGATCGTAACGACGTTTCCGGTTCCGACGCCGATGGTCGGTGTTCCGGAGCTGTATGCAGATTTGACCATCGGTGTTCCGCCGGTGGCCAGAACGAAGTCGACCTGCTTCATGAGTTCGCCGGAGCTTTCGATGCTGACGTATTCAGGCTCGATCGCGATGACGAGATCTTCCGGTGCGCCGTACTTCTTCAGAGTCTCTCTGATTTTGTTCGTGACGAACATGTTGGTTTTTGCTGCTTTGGGGTGAGGTGCAAGAATGATGGCATTTCTGCCCTTGATAGCGGCAACCGCTTTGAAGATCGGAGTTGCTTCGCCATTGGTTACGGGGATGATCGCTCCGATGACGCCCATGGGCTTGGCGTAAACGCTGACTCCGGTAACGTCATTGGTTTCGATGAGTCCGACCGACTTCTTGCCCTTCATATCGCGGTAGCCACCCTTGACTTTTGCATAGATTTTTGCGACTTTGTTTGCAGGGACTCCCATACCGGATTCTTCTACAAGCATTTCAGCAGCTTGCTGTGCGAATTCCGGACGTGTAGTTACATAGGCGACAGCCGCTGTAAGCTCGTCAACCTTTTCTTGCGTGAATCCGTTGGCGATCTCCTGAGCTGCTTTTGCTCTTGCCACTAATTCACTGATGTACTTTGCATAATCAATTGCCATGTTTGCTCCTCCTTTGGACATTTGGTATAATTTGATGGGAATGGTCTTGTACCTGATGAGATCAGGCAAATCTCAACAGTTCAACAACAGTATATATTAAAGCAATTGCCGTGCCAAGTCTCGACAAAATGGGATGCTCGGGAAAAAAAGTCAAATGCAGTCCTCGAAAGCCTTGCACTGGAACACTTGAGCCTACCCGAACGGAACGGTTTTTATCCCATACATCAATGCATAAAAATCATGATTGCGAAATTTGGTAAAAAATGATACAATAATGAATCATAACACTGACAAAGGATTAACTAAAGTCAAAAAACGTTGGTAAAACTAGATAGTTTGGTTTGATTCACTATTGTATCGGCTGATACAATAGTGAATCAAAGGGTAGAACAGAGAACCGTCCCCATGTTCTAAAAGGAGGAAAAATGACGACGCAAAGCACAACAGAGATTCAAGGACTGTCGATTTGGGATCTTGCGCCGATTCTTGACAGTATCGGCGACGGTGTTTTCATCGACGATGCCGACGGCTATGCGCTTTGGATCAACAAAGCTTGCGAGGATCTTTACCGGATAAAACGGGAGGAAACCATAGGAAAGCATTGCACCTATCTGGAACAGATCGGAATTTTCAGCCCTTCTGTAGCGAAACAGGTCATGGAGCAGAAGAAGGAAGTCAGCATTCTTCATCAGAACCGTGATGGCAAGCGATTGCTGACCACCGGGATCCCTTTGTTCACTGAGGGAGGCAAACTTTCTAAAATCATAACGACCTCCCATGACATCACCGAACTGCTGGAACTGCAAACCAAACTGGAGAGCATGCAAGCGGCGTTTCATGGTTTGAAAGGAAGCGACAGCTATTTACAGGAAGACGGGGAAGAGGACATCATCGCAAACAGCCCGGGAATGTACAGCGTCGTGCAACTGGCGCGTCGGCTTGCTCCTGTAGACACCACGATTTTGATCACGGGAGAATCCGGATCGGGAAAAGGAGTCATTGCCAGGCTCCTTCACGATGCAGGTAACCGCAGTGCGTTTCCATTTATACAAATCAATTGTGGAGCGATCCCAGACAATCTCCTGGAATCCGAACTGTTCGGCTATGAGAGCGGCGCGTTTACCGGATCACGGAAGGACGGAAAGATCGGGCTGTTCGAAGTGGCAAATCGGGGGACCGTGTTTCTGGATGAAATATCGGAACTCCCATTGAATCTTCAGGTCAAAATACTGCAAGTCATACAGGAGAAGCAAATACAGCGGGTAGGGGGGATCGACAGCATTCCCATCGATGTTCGCATCATTTCCGCCACCAATCGGGATCTGGACGCCATGGTGCGTCAAGGACGATTCCGTGAAGATCTGTTTTATCGGCTCAATGTGGTTCCGATCTCCGTGCCGCCACTGAGAGAACGGCCGGAGGATATCGTTCCCATGATCCGTTCCTTTCTGCAAAAGAACAACCAAAAATTCAAAGAGTCAAAAACCATGAACGCAGCTGCGATGTCGACCCTGTTGAAGTATAACTGGCCGGGAAATGTCAGGGAGTTGGAAAACATCATCGAACGCTTGGTCATAACGACGAAGGATCGGATGATCCGGCCGGAGAATCTGCCAAGTTATATCTTTGAGAGTACCAGACAACCGGGAGAATTCAACATCGGCACAGTGGTAAACCTGAAGGAAGCTTTGGACGAAGCAGAGAAGCAAATTCTGATCGGAACACTGAAAAAATACCACACAACAAGGGAAATGGCGAAAGTCCTGGGGATCAGCCAGCCGACTGTCGTGCGCAAACTGGCCAAGCATCAGATCGATCAAGGCAAAAGTGAAAGCGGTGGCCAAAAAACCGTTTGACAAGCCTCGGCTGCTATGGTATTGTCATTGGGTAAATAGAAAGCAGAAGTCATCCGCTTCTCACCTTGCGGCCCGCGCTGTAACGGTTAATAGACAAATTGAATGCATTTACTGCCATTTGATCATGTATGAAAGCGGATACCTACTGTACCCGCTTTTTCTATTATTAGGAGGTGCGAAACATTAGCAGGGAGAATCAGATCAACGAAGAGATCCGCGACAAAGAAGTCAGAGTGATCGACAGCGACGGAACACAGCTGGGGATCATGCGGACCGAAGACGCGTTGCAAATGTCGATCGAAAAGAAACTGGACCTGGTCAATATCGCCCCGATGGCGAACCCGCCGGTATGCAAATTCCTTGACTACGGCAAGTATCGTTACGAGCTGCAGAAGAAGGAAAAGGAAGCGCGCAAAAAACAGAAGACCGTACAGCTCAAGGAGATACGGCTTTCCACCTTCATCGAGGAACACGATCTGCTGGTCAAGGCCAACAACGGGATCAAATTTCTCAAAGAAGGCGACAAGGTCAAGGTCAGTTTGCGTTTCAAAGGCCGGGAGCGGGATCACGTCAGCGTAGGCCAGAAAGTCATGGAAAGTTTCGCCGATGCCATATCTGAATTCGGCGTCATGGAAAAACGTCCTGCCCTGGAAGGCAGGAGCCTGATAATGATCATCACACCAAAAGTCGACAAATAGAGCAAGACACTTCACACCAGGAGGAAATAAACATGCCAAAAATGAAATCCCACAGAGGAGCAAGCAAGCGATTCAAGCTCACCGGAACCGGAAAAGTCAAGCGCAACAAGGCGTACAAGAGCCATATTCTTACCAAGAAGAGCGCGAAGCGGAAAAGAGGCCTGCGGAAGGCCACGCTGCTTTCCAGTGCGGACATCAAGAGAATCAAGCGCGCATTGTGCATATAACTTATTTGGAGGTAAGAAACGATGGCAAGAGTTAAAAAGAGCTTAAACGCAAGAAAGAGACATAGAAAAATCCTGAAGCAGGCAAAGGGCTTTTACGGCCTGAAGAGCAAGGTGTTCCGCGCAGCCAACCCGGCAGTCATGCGTGCTTTGCGTTCGGCCTACGTCGGTCGGAAGAACAAAAAGAGAGAGTATCGTCGTCTTTGGATCGCCCGTATCAATGCAGGCGCCAGGATGAACGGACTTTCCTACAGCAAGCTGATGAACGGACTCAAAGTGTCTGGAATCGAAATCAACCGCAAGATGCTGTCCGAGATGGCGATCTACGATCCCGCCGGATTCACACAGCTGGCGGAAACCGCCAAGAAGGCAGTGGCAAAATAAGAAAAACGACCCTCCCGAGAAAACAGACGAATACGAAGGAGGGTTTTTTATTGAAACCAGTTGTCTAACAGGGTCCTAGCATGTTATAAATAGAGTGATAACATCTCGCAATCCAGCGGGAAAACGACACGACTATCGAAAGTCTCAACGACAGAAAGGAGCTTCGACATGTGTAAAAAACCCAACTTTTTTATTTGTAGACATTGTGGAAACATCATTACGAAGGTCAAGGATTCCGGCGTTCAAGTTATTTGCTGCGGCGAACCTATGACAGCCATCACACCTAACACCACCGATGCCGCTCAGGAAAAGCACGTCCCGGTCGTGAAAGTGGAGGATGGAAAAGTATACGTGACCGTCGGCAGCGTACCACATCCGATGACAGAAGAGCATCATATCGCTTGGATCGTGATCGAGACCAGCCAGGGCAACCAGATGAAATGTCTGGACGTCAAGGGCGAACCCTCTGCCTGCTTCTCCCTTTGCAAAGAAGAGAAGGTTTTAGCCGCATATGAATATTGCAATCTCCATGGTCTTTGGATGGCAGAAGTGCAGCAGCCCATTTTCATTTAGAACGCATTTGCTAAAAAGAGAAAGATGAGGTACTGGAATGGAAAAGTTTGTATGCGGACCTTGTGGTTATGTGTATGATCCCGCTCTCGGCGATCCGGACAACGGCGTAGAGCCTGGCACCGCGTTTGCGGACCTGCCGGATGATTGGGCTTGCCCGGTCTGTGGCGCTGGCAAGGATATGTTTGAAGCGGAATAACATCTGCATTGCAGGGGGCTGTCTCAAAATGAAGATTGAGACAGCCTTTTTTCTTGGAGGTAAAATGAACAAGCGAAGACGCTCCTTGCTGCTCTTGGTACTTTTTCTATTTCTCTCGTCTACCGGTCCATGGACTCACGTGTTTGGAGATGGAGAAAAAGCGGCAACGATCCTGTTTACCCACGACATGCATTCCTACCTGCTGCCAGGGACCCACAGGGCAGAGGGCACGGTCACAGAATTCGGCGGGTTTGCCCGATTGAAAACCGTCATCGACCGGGAAAAAACAAAAGCCCCGAACGCTTTGGTGCTGGATGCGGGGGATTTTTCTATGGGAACACTGTTTCAAACGATTTTTTCAACCGAGGCTCCCGAACTGCGCTTGATGGGATCGATGGGCTATGACGCAGTGACACTGGGCAATCATGAGTTCGATTACCGGAGCCAGGGCCTGGCAGACATGCTCGAGAGAGCGTTGGACAGCGGGGAGACGCTTCCCGCCATCGTTACCGCAAATCTGGACCGAACCCAGGAGACGGAGGGTTCCGTCAAGGCATTGCAAACTGCACTGGATCGCTATGGCGCAAAAGACTATATGCTCCTTGAACGAAATGGAGTATCGATCGCTGTCTTTGGACTAACTGGCTATGATGCCATCGAGTCGGCGCCGATGAGCGAGATCGGATTTCTGGATCCGGTCGAACGCGCAAAAGCGGTGGTGAAGGAGATCAAAGACATCGAGGACCCCGACTTGATCATATGTTTGTCCCACAGCGGAACCTGGGAGGATCCCAAGGATTCCGAAGACCAGCTTCTGGCGAAAGAAGTGCCTGACATCGATGTGATCATCAGCGGTCACACCCATTCCGTAACGCCGACGCCACTCATCCAGGGAGATACGATCATCGCATCTGCCGGAGAAAATGCGGGATTTTTAGGGCGGCTGGATCTGCTGGAAACCTCCGAGGGCAACTGGATCGTGGAAGGATTTGCCTTGTTGCCTGTAGATGCCACAATTAGAGAAAACAGAGAAACCGCAGTCAAAGTTGCGGCGTTTCTCGAGATGATCGAAACCGAATATCTGGATGGCTTTGGTCTTTCTTATGACCAGGTCGTCGTTCGTAGCCCATATGCCTTTACCGAATTTAAAAACTTTGCGAAGGTTCAGGAGGAAGACCCCTTGGGAAGCCTGATCGCTGATGCATATATCCATGCAGTGAAGGAGGCCGAGGGAGACCGTTATGAACCGATCGCAGTGGCGGTGGTTCCTGCAGGAGTCATCCGTGGCAGCATCGCTGAGGGAGAAATCACAGTCTCAGATCTCTTCAATGTCAGTTCTCTGGGTATGGGACGGGATGGAACACCTGGATATCCCTTGATCTCCGTGTATTTGACCGGCAAAGAACTCTCCGCGATCGCCGAGGTGGATGCATCGGTGACACCGATCATGGAAAGCGCGCAGTTGTACACATCCGGGCTGGAGTATGTCTTCAATCCCAATCGCTTAATTTTTAATAAAGTGACATATCTTCGATTGGTAGAAGAAGATGGAACACGTGTCGTTCCCGAAGATGATAAATTATATCGGGTCGTGTGCGGTCTCTATTCCGGACAGATGCTTGGCGCTGTAAAGGGCAAGACCTTCGGCATGATCTCTTTGGAGCCGAAGGACAAGAACGGCGAGCTGATCACCGAATTCGAAGACCATATCATAATGAAAGAAAACCAGGAGGCCAAAGAATGGCTCGCCCTGGTATCCTATCTTGGTTCATTTCCAAAAGGTGGGGATGGGGTCCCGGTGATCCCTGCGCTCTATCAGATGCCACAGGGTCGGAAAACCGTTGAAGACAGCACGGCATTTGGCGACTTGATCAGCCAACCGAACCATGTGTACTATTTGTTGGTTGGCGCCGTGTCCGCGATCCTGCTGCTGTTCGTCTTGGCACTCTATCTTGTGAAGCGTCGCAGGGAGAAACGAAGCGAGGCAGAACAGCGCTGAGCTTATCTCTTGCCGCTGGCCCCTAAAACGTTCTTGATCTTATGTTGCACCATAGCTTGAATTGCGTCTCTTGCAGGCCCCAGATATTTTCTGGGGTCGAATTCTGCCGGCTGCTCCATGAAGATCCTTCTGATTTCTGCCGTCATGGCAAGCCGTAAATCGGTGTCGATGTTGACTTTGCAGACGTGGAACTTTGCTGCCGTGCGAATCATTTCTTCCGGTACGCCCTGAGCTCCAGGGATGTTGCCGCCGTACTGGTTGCAACGGGCAACGAATTCGGGGAGGACAGTTGACGCGCCGTGGAGCACCAGCGGTGTGTCAGGAAGCAGCTTGCTGATTTCTTCCAGTCGCCCGAAATCCAGATAAGGATCGCCTTTGAATTTGTAGGCGCCATGGCTGGTGCCGATGGCGATGGCGAGGGAATCGACACCGGTCCGTGCCACAAATTCCGCGGCTTCTGCAGGATCGGTGAACGATGCAGAACGAGCGTCAACGTTGATGTTGTCTTCGATTCCGGCCAGTCTGCCCAGCTCGGCTTCCACGACGACACCTTTGGAGTGGGCATATTCGACGACCTGTTTCGTCAAAGCGATGTTGTCCTCGAAAGAATGCTTGGAACCATCGATCATGACAGAGGTGAAACCGTCGTCCACGCATTTCTTGCAGATCTCAAAATCTTCGCCGTGATCCAGATGTAAAACGATATCCAATCCAGAATCCTCTACGGCTGCCTCCACTAATTTGAGCAGATATGTCGGCTTTGCATACTTTCTGGCGCCGGCGGATACCTGAAGAATCAGAGGAGCATCCTCGATTTTTGCAGCATCCACGATACCCTGGATGATTTCCATATTGTTCACATTGAACGCGCCGACCGCGTGATCGCTTTTCAGTGCTTTTGCAAACATCTCTTTTGATGTGACCAAAGCCATTAAAAACACCTCCCTGTTTCTATTGTAATAATACTCGTTACATCACAGTATACAATAGAACAGAGAGGCCTGCATCACTTTTTCTACTTATCCGGATCAATTGGTTATGATTTGTATGATCTCCGCAGGTGTGGCGTTGGAGGGTATCTTGAAACTACCCGCTTGCAACTTGGTGTCAGCGCCGGCTGCGGAAAGCGCAGTGTAGAAGGCATCCGTATTTTCCAGAAGTCCTGCATCCACCAGCAATTGGGCGATTTGACTTCCGTTTACTCCGTATTCGATGTAGACAGAGACCTGCTGGACGGCAGGCTCTCCGGTCGTCTGTTCTGGATCGGGATCAGGAGCTGGCGGATCAACGGCTGGCTCTTCACCATCGGTCACCGGGTCTTCGGATCCGGGATCATCAGATACCGGAGTCTCTGGATCCAGATCGACACCGTCGTTGCCGGGTGTTTCCGGGACCACCTCTCCGTTTTGCTCGGCGGCTTGCGCGGTCAGCATCGATGGATAATCCATGATCACTCCGATCCGGTCGAAGATGACAAATCCAGCCACCAGGACGATCACAAGAGCGATCAACACGTCATTTTTATTATATATAAGATCCTTCAGTCGATTCATTGTATTCCCCGGTTTCTGTCTAGCACATTGCTTTCATTCTTAATAATAGCCTATCACAAGCGGCGATGAATCACAAATTACATTTTGGTTACTGTTTGCCGAAGCTTTTGCTATCTGAAAAAAGATAGTGTATAATGTAACGATGATTAAAATAACGATAACAGAAAACGAGCAGGACCAGCGCCTCGACCGGTTCTTGAAGAAGTACTTTCGGAACGCGCCGCTGAGTTATCTCTATAAATTGATCCGCAAAGGGATCAAGGTGAACGGCAAGCGTGCAAGCGAGGATACAAAGCTGGCAACAGGCGATGAGATCCTGATCTATATCTCGCCGGAGGAGGCAGAGAAGTATTATTCCTCCGCAAAGGAAAAGACAGCGCTGCGCCAGTTTCGGATCGCATTTGAGGACGAACATACGCTGATCGTAGAAAAGCCATTTGGCTTGCTGACCCATGGAACGATCGAGGAAAAGAAAAATACGCTGGCGAACCAAGTCATCGGATATCTGATCGAAACCGGATCCTATCAGCCGGGACGGACCAAGACCTTCGTTCCGTCTCCCGTCAACCGTCTCGACCGCAACACGACGGGCCTGGTGATCTTCGGCAAGGATTATACCGCATTGAAGGCATGGAACCAGATGCTCCGGGATCGGGGCTATGTGAGGAAGTTCTACACGACCATCGTCAAGGGCAGTCTGGAATCCGAACTGAAACTAGCTGACCGAATGATCAAGGACCGGGATGCCAACAAGATCGCGGTTCTGTCAAAGGGGGCTTCCGATGACGAAGAAGGAAAGGTGATGGAAACCATTGCCCGCCCGCTGGCCCATTCGAACGAGTACACATTAGTGGAAGTGGAGCTTGTGACAGGCAGAAGCCATCAGATACGAGCTCATCTGGCTAACGCCGGGTATCCCATCATCGGCGATTCAAAATACGGTGATGGCGCGACCAACAGAACCATTCTTGATAAATATGGATTGTCCACTCAGTTTCTCCACGCGGGACGCCTCGTGATCGATCGGGCGTTGCCTCCGATGGAGGCGCTGGCAGGCAAAGAGATCACTGCGCCGCTGACGGATGACATGGAGCAGATACGTTCCTCCATTTTTTACAACACTAGAAAACAAAGAGGTAGATAATGAAAGGCTGGATCAAAGACATCGCTGTCGCGCTTATCATCGGGGTGCTCATCCTGCAGTTTGTGAAGCCGACCATAGTAAAAGAGCATTCCATGGAACCTACGCTGGAAGAAAACGATTATATCTTTCTCAGCAAGCAGGCGTATCGGTTTGGCGAACCCTCCCATGGAGATATCATCGTATTTCACACGAATCTCGTTCAAGCCAATGGCGATGAGAAACTTCTCATCAAGAGAGTGATCGGATTGCCCGGAGATACGATAGAGATCAAAGACGGCAACGTGATCCGCAATGGAGATGCGTTGGACGAGACCTACACGCTGGAAGGATATACCGCGTCACAGATGGATGAGATCACGGTACCTGAGGACCGTCTTTTTGTCATGGGAGACAATCGGCAAAACAGCATAGACAGTCGGGAAGACGCTTTGGGATACATCGCTGTCGACCAGGTTCTCGGCAAAGCGGTATTTCGCCTGTATCCCTTCAATGACCTCGGCTTGATCCGTTAGGACGGCGACCATGAAACAGAAGAAAATCATAGCAAATAATAAAAAGGCAAGACACGACTATTTCATTGAGGAAGTCTACGAGGCGGGGATCGTTCTCACCGGAACGGAGATAAAGTCCATCCGTTTGGGAAGGGTCAATCTCAAGGAGAGTTTCGCAAAAGTGGAAAATGGAGAGATCGTTGTCTATCAAATGCACATCAGCCCCTACGAGCAGGGAAACCGATTCAATGTGGATCCGGTCCGCCCCCGCAAGCTGTTGTTGCATCGGCAGGAGATCCGCAAACTGATCGGTTACACCACTCTAAAGGGGCTGACCTTGGTTCCTTTGAATCTTTACATCAATGAAAAGGGTATGGCCAAACTTGAACTCGCCGTTGCGAAGGGCAAAAAACTTTACGATAAACGGGAAGATATCGCGAAAAAGGATGCCAATCGCCGGATCGAGCAAGAAGTGGGCCGCGCCAGAAAATACGAGTAACTTCTATTCGATGATTTCTCCATCGGCGGAGATCGTTATGATCTGCCAGGGAATCATTTTGCCGCTGTTCTGCAACGCTTTCACGACTGCATGTTGAATACCACCGCAGCAAGGGACTTCCATGCGCACAACGGTGACACTTTTAATGTCATTGTTTGCGAGTATGGCGGTCAACTTCTCGGAATAATCACCATCATCCAGTTTGGGACAACCAATGATCGTCACTTTGTTTTTCATGAAATCGTTGTGGAAGTTGCCGTAGGCGAAGGCACTGCAATCGGCTGCCACCAGAAGGTTTGCTCCGTTGAAGTATGGGGCGTTCACAGGGACCAGCTTGATCTGGACCGGCCATTGTCGAAGCTGGGATTCCATGGTCGTTGCGGCTGCGGTTGCTGCTGTAGCTATCGGCGCGTGGGATGCGGTGGATTCTACTGCGTTTCTATGGATCGATTTGGACATGGATCCGGGACAACCGCAGGGAAGGTCGGCTTTCGCCTCCTTGTGACCGTGATGGCCGTCGTGGTGATCGTGGCCACCGTTCTTATGAGCTTTGCGCATATTTTCCTGAACAGCTTCTTCGTCGTAAGCATCCGCTTCGCGCTCCACAAATGTAATGGCGCCGGTGGGGCAAACAGGAAGGCAGTCGCCGAGACCGTCGCAGTAATCGTCACGCATCAACTTCGCTTTGCCATCCACCATGCCGATCGCGCCTTCATGGCAAGCGTCGACACAGAGGCGACAACCGTTGCATTTTTCCTGATCGATCTCGATGATTTTTCTGATCATTATATAATCCTCCACATACTATCGCCGGTATGGCGTTTTTGATAACGGTATTGTCTTTCTGATTGCAGTATAGTATAATCACCAGTGAAATATTGTTGCATGTGCAACGAAAAGGTGACAAAATGCAAAATAATATAAAAACATTATCAAAATCTGCTCTGTTTCACGGAGTGACAGAGGAAAACCTTGGTCAATTGCTTCAGTGTCTCGGTGCCAGAGAGCGTTCTTACCGTAAAGGAGATTTCCTTCTTTTAGCGGGAACGAGACCTACAGAAATCGGTATCCTTGTAGAAGGACAGGCCCAGATCACGAGAGAAGATGCAGATGGAGAACGAGCGATCCTTTCGGAGCTGTTAAAATCGGACCTTTTCGCAGAGGCCTACGTCGCCGCCAATCATGGGGACATTCCCATCACCGTAGTTGCCGTCACCAACTGTCGTGTCGTCTGGGTGCCCTTTGAAAAAGTGGTGAACCAATGTTCCGGAGCTTGTCAATTTCACCAGGGGCTGATCGAAAACCTGATGCGAGTCATCGCAGAGAAGAACATTGCCATGAATGAACGGATGCGTCTTTTTTCTTGCAAAACAACGAGAAAGAAGATACTGACCTACCTGAAAGATTATCGGGATTACGCCGGGACGGCGCGGTTTCGAATTCCCTTCCAACGTAATGAGCTTGCTGATTATCTGAGCGTAGACCGAAGCGCCCTCTCCCGGGAGCTTGGCAAACTGCGGGACGAAGGGTTGATCCGTTTTCAAAGAAACGAATTCGAATTGATGGATTGAAAATAGAGCGTTACAAAATCTCGAAATTGTGGTATAATAACAAACAGATTCACACGCCGTGACCCCTTATGGGGGTGTAATGGTTTCGACGGGGGTGCAGAATCAAGAGAAGCGAGCCGTAGTTTGCCAAGTCTACGTTAAAAATGGCACGTTAAATACAAACGCTAAAAATAACACAAACTTCGCACTAGCCGCTTAGTTCGGCCCCGCGCGTCAGCTCCGATTCACCTGTAGGTTGGTAGATCTGGCGTCAAATATACAGGAAAACTCTATGTGAGCTCCTAGTAGCATAGGGGAACAATAGGATAGCCGATACCGAAGCCTGCTGACGGGCGCCGGAGGAAGCGAAACAACAAATCATCAGCTCCGCTCGGAGAAACTCTTGTGGAAGTGCTTTCGGACGCGAGTTCGACTCTCGCCACCTTCACCAAAAAAATAAATGACTACTGCCGATCTTGGTAGTAGTCATTTATTTTTTGTTATTTGGGCGAGAGTCGAACTCGCGTCCAGAGGGGTATCAGGGGAGAGTATCTCCCCTGAAAAGAGCCGATTCATTGGGGCTGAATCGGCGGACCACAACTTCGGGGGTGACAGGGACGAGGAACGAGACCCGCCAAGAGGGGGCAGAGCCCCTTATGGAATTTGCGTAGCAAATTGGACGCCAGTTCGACTCTCGCCACCTTCACCAAAAAATTAGACTAGCTACTCAATACGGGTAGCTAGCCTTATTTTTTGGTGAATCATCTTTTGAAGAGGTGGTTTAAATTTGACATTTAGAGCTAATCGTTTGATAATTGACTCGTGTCTTGCATCGTGGAATATTGAGGAGGTATGCATGAAAAAGATTAGCTTGATCTTTGCATTAGTTTTAGTTTTCGCATTGTCTATTCCCCAGGTTGCATATGCAAACATGGCAGCCCCGAAGGAAGCAGATATTGGTTCGTCAATAACATTTGAGAAAAATGATGTAGTTTCAGTATTGTCAGAGGTGTTAGAAATAAAAGTTGACGGTTCAGAAGCAGATATTGTTGCGATTTACAAAATGAAAAATGCTACTGATGAAAGCGTTTCCACACAATCTATGTTTCTTTCTCCAAATATTAAAAATAGTGGTGTGAAGGTAGTAGTCAATGACAAAGACACATCCTTTTCAGTGGATACTTATGCTTTAAATTACGACACAGAAATAAAAACAACTGATTGGCAGTATGTTGTACTTACAGATGCTGAGATCGCAAGTCATGACGAGGAGCAGACAGTTGACACGATAACCTTTGAAATGGATTTTGCACCAAATGAGGAATATGAAGTAATAGTTTCTTATCGCTACCGTTTGGGAGGGTATCCCGATTATGACTTCAATGCCAAGAGAGGGGAAATCGAATACTACCTTGCACCTGCGGCTATGTGGAAGGATTTTATAAACCTAACCATAAACCTACATCTTGACAAGGATATGCCGGTTGTCGCAAGCAGTAACCTTGATTTTGAAAAAGTGGGTACACGTACCTATCAATATAGTTCAGATACACTTCCTGAAGAAAATTTGGAGATCATCATTGATGAAAACTGGTGGCAAAATATTTTCAGCACTTTAAGAAGCCCGTATTTACTCATGACACTTATGATGTTTTCGCCATTTATTTTAATCGTTTTGGCGGTAGTTATCTTCATTGTTTGGCGCTTGCGTAAAAAGAAAAAGAGTTGAACATATCAGAGTTTGATTTTCTTAGGAGACATCATGGAAATTAAAATAATAAAAGAGAATAAAAAAAGGTTCTTGGATTTGCTGCTTTTAGCAGACGAACAAGAAAGTATGATCGATAAATATTTAGAACGAGGGGAAATGTTCGCTCTTTATGACGGCGATTTAAAAAGCATCTGTGTAGTTTCTCAAGAAGGTGAGGGTATATTTGAACTAAAAAGTTTAGCAACATATGAAAAGTATCAAGGACAGGGCTATGGAAGCAAACTAATAAATCATATATTTGAGCACTATAAGGACAAATGCAAAGCAATGTTTGTTGGTACCGGAGATAGTCCGTTCATAGTCAGCTTTTATGAGCATCGTGGGTTTATATTATCTCATAGAGTAAACAACTTCTTCATTGACAATTACGACCACATAATTTATGAAAATGATATTCAACTGGTTGATATGATCTATTTAAAAAAGGATTTCTAAGGTTTTGACATAAGCCAAAATTTCCGTATTGATGACGGCCTTGGGTGACTGATGAATCAACAAATATGATATAATGTTACTAGTTTAGATTGGCAACAGTGGTATTGTTTCTCTTGATCACAACGAAATGTGGAGGATTTAAGATGGCTAAACTTGAAGAAATCAAATATCTGGTAGAGGAAGGAGAAACAAAGAAAATTGCAACTAATGTGCAGGAAGCGCTCGACGAAGGTATCGCAGCGGAAGACATTCTGCAGATAATGATAGACTCCATGCGTGTCATCGGAGACAAATTCTCAACCGGTGATATTTATATACCGGAAATGCTTATGGCTGCGAAAGCAATGACCAATGGCCTGGACGTTCTCAAACCGCTCTTAGCCGCCAGTGACAGCACCACTTCCTTAGGAACTTGTGTCATTGGAACCGTAGAAGGAGATCTGCATGACATCGGCAAAAATCTTGTTTCAGTAATGCTCGAAAGTGTGGGCTTTGATATAGTAGACCTCGGTGTAGACGTGCCCACAACCAGATGGATCGAAGCCATCAAAGAACATCAAAATGTCACCTTGGTCGCATGCTCCGCACTTCTGACAACTACGTTTCCGGGAATGAAAGAGACGGTCCGGGCAATGAAAGACAGTGGACTATCCGGTTTTAAAGTCATCATCGGCGGAGCATCGGTAAATCAGAAACTCGCAGATGATATTGGCGCTGACGGGTATTCTGAAGATGCGGGGAGTGCAGCTGTCAAAGCTGTCGAATTAGTGTCATCAATGCAATGATATAAATTATTATTTACTCAGCAGGAGGATAGATACCGATGTTAACAAAAAGGCAGAATCTAATTGAAACGATAAAGGGCGGGAACCCGGACCGGTTTGTCAATCAATATGAATTTATGGAAATCATCAAGGAAGCACCAGATGGCCCCCGTCCCAAACCCGGTCAAACGGTAAAAGATGGCTGGGGCATTACGTTCAGTTGGCCGGAGGGTCAGCTCGGCAGGTTTCCTCTGCACGATGCAGAGCACAAGGTAGTAAAGGATATAACCGAGTGGCGCAAATACGTCGTTGCACCTAAAATCGAAACCTCTGATGAAGCTTGGGCGGATGCTGTTGCCCATGCCGGTAATGTCGACCGGAATGACCAATACGTCACAGGGAAAATGGCGCCGGGTCTGTTTGAAATGACCCATCACCTGATGGGCATGGAAGATGCTATGATGGCTTTCTATGAGGAACCTGAAGCCATGCATGAACTCATTGATTGCTTAACAGAATATGAACTGGCTTATGCAAAGGTTATGGTAGAAAAGATCCACCCGGACTGCCTTTTTCATCATGATGATTGGGGCAGTCAAAAGTCTTCATTTATATCCCCAGCAATGTTTGAAAAGTTCTATGTGCCGGGATATAAGAAAATATATGATTTTTATAAAGCCAACGGTGTAGAACTGATCGTACATCACAATGATTCCTACAGTGCCAATCTGGTCCCCTATATGATCGAAATGGGGATCGATATCTGGCAGGGTGTCATGACGACCAACAACACCCCGGAACTGATCAAGAAATATGGCGAACAGATCACCTTTATGGGAGATATCGACAGTGGTACTGTCGATGTTCCAGACTGGACACAGGAGATTATAGCCAGAGAAGTCGAGAGAGCTTGCCGAAATTGCGGTAAACTGTATTTTATTCCGTGCTTGATTCAAGGGATGAATTTAAGTTCCTTTCCGGGGGTGTATGAAGAGGTTGGGAAAGCAATCGATAAATTAAGCCAGGAGATGTTTGGGTATAACTAAGTTCAAACTTAAATCAAAGGAGGAAATATCTATGAACAAGTATAGTTTCAATGATTATTTTATTGAGCCAGAGGGAAAAATCGCCAAGCGGATGCTGTTCAAGAGCGATAATGTGATTGCTTTTGTTCTAAACATTGCAAAAGGGGAAATACTACCGGGACATACGCATCTGGAATCAACCCTTTTTCTGCAGGTCATGGAGGGCAATGCTAAAGTTGTCACAGATGGCAATGAAACCTCGCTGCAGGTAGGCGAGTTGATGGAGGTTGATGGGCAGGAGAGCTTGCAGGTCATCAACACCGGTGATGATGTATTGCGCCTTTATGTAACGATTTCACCCATGGGTTCCGAGGCCTTCGCAACAGACGCGAATGTTTAAGGAGGTTTATGATGTACTGGAATGGATTCAAAGGTGACTTATGGAAGTCCGAGATCAATGTCCGGGATTTCATACAAGAAAATTACTCGCCCTATGTAGAAGGGGCATCGTTTCTTGCAGGGCCCACCAGCGCCACAACCACTTTGTCGAGTCAGGTTTCGAGTCTGTTGGAGCTTGAAAGAGAAAGAAACGGTGTCTACGATATAGATAGAAAAACCATCTCGACCATCACAAGTCACAAACCAGGTTACATCAACGCCGATCTGGAAAAGATCGTTGGGCTGCAGACAGATGCGCCTTTGAAACGGGCATTGTTTCCCAAGTGCAGCCTCCCGTCCCTGGAGGATGCGCTTGAACACAATGGGTATTCCCTTGATGCGGATATAAAAGAAATCTATTCTAAGTACATCAAAACCCACAATGATGGTGTCAACGCAGTTTATACACCGGAAATCCGAAGGGCCTGCGAATCCGGATTGATCACAGGGTTGCCTGAAAACTATGGCAGAGGGCGGCACATTGGTGATTACAGAAGGATCGCTCTGTACGGTGTAGATTATTTAGTTTCTCAAAAGGAAACAGAATTCAGTCTTCTGGAGCCGGGAGAGATGACCCCGGAGATCATCCAGCAAAGAGAAGAATTGGCAGACCAAATCAAGGCATTGAAAGAATTTCGATGCATGTGTGCTTCTTATGGGATCGATGTGTCCAAACCGGCGAAGAACGCACAGGAGGCAGTGCAGTTCGTATATTTTGGCATATTGGCAGCGGCAAAACAGCAGGATGGCGTAACCACATCTCTCGGTCGCACATCCACTTTTTTAGATATCTATATTGAAAGAGACTTAAAAAACAATGTAATAACAGAAACGGAAGCACAAGAGTTGATCGATCATTTTCTAATGAAACTTCGCCTGTTCCGCTTTCTCAGATCGCCGGAATACAACGAACTATTTTCAGGCGATCCTACTTGGATCACCGAGTCGCTGGGGGGAATGGGTGTTGATGGAAGAACATTGGTGACCAAAACATCATTTCGATATTTGCACACCTTGTACAATCTTGGGATCGGGCCGGAACCCAACCTCACGATATTATGGTCTGAGCGTCTTCCAAAAGCATGGAAGGAGTATTGCACCAAAGTTGCAATCGATACCTCTTCGATCCAATTTGAAAACGATGACTTGATGCGTCCCGAATTTGGCGATGATTATGCCATCTCCGGTTGTGTGGGAGCACTGGAACTCGGGAAGGCAACCCAGTACTTCGGAGCACGTATCAATTTGCCTAAGGCATTGCTGTATGCGATCAATGGCGGAAGAGATGAAAAGACCGGCATCCAGGTAACACCGAGATTCGAACCGATCACCTCGGAGTATCTTGATTTTGATGAAGTGATGGAGCGTTTTTTAGAAATCCAAAAGTGGCTTGCCGGAGTATATGTCCAGGCAGTAAATATCATTCACTATATGCATGACAAGTATGCTTATGAGTCGTTTCAAATGTCATTGCACGATTTAAACATCAAACGCTATGAAACCTTTGGCATCGCCGGACTTTCTATCGCTGTTGACTCACTGATGGCAATCAAGAACGCAAAGGTCAAGGTGATTCGAAATTCTGCTGGGATAGCGGTGGATTTTGAAATAAGCGGAAGCTATATTCCTTTTGGCAACAGCAACGAAGCAACAGATCGCACAGCTGCAGATCTCACAAGAACCTTCTATCAGTTCATCAGTAAACACAAAATGCATCGAAATGCAAAGCCAACGATGTCGATACTGACGATAACCTCCAACATCGTATATGGAAAAATGACGGGAGCCACTCCTTGTGGAAGACCGTCAGACGCTCCTTTCTCACCTGGTGCAAACCCCATGAATGGAAGAGACATCAATGGCTCCGTTGCATCGCTCACTTCAGTGAGTGAAATACCGTACGGCTGCGCCTGCGATGGGATTTCGTATACATTTGCCATAGCCCCTGCGGCACTTGGAAGAGAAACGGACAAGAGGCAAACGAATCTTGTAAGTTTGCTGGATGGCTATTTCACGCCCACCGGCGGTCAACACCTGAATGTGAACGTATTCGACAAGTCTTTGCTGGAGGATGCCATGGAACATCCGGAGATGTATCCTCATCTTACGATTCGCGTATCCGGATATGCGGTAAACTTCACGAAATTGACTCGAGAACAGCAGCTGGATGTAATATCTCGCACAGTAAATGAATCGATATAGGTGAGCATTGAAAAAAGAACCGATCACTGGGAAAATACATTCGTTTGAGAGCTTCGGTACCGTTGACGGTCCAGGAGTGAGATTTGTTGTATTTATGCAAGGATGCGCATTCCGGTGTTTGTATTGTCATAACCCGGACACCTTTGATCTGAATCATGCAGCATATGAATTAACGCCTCTAGAAGTGCTTCAAAAAATGCAGAAATTCATGCCGTACTATAAGCACGGCGGCATCACAGTATCCGGAGGAGAACCACTGCTCCAACCGCAGTTCGTCAAAGAGCTTTTTCGAATTTGCAAAGCAGAAGGGATCCACACAGCGATCGACACCGCCGGCTGTTACCTCGGCGACGATGTGAAGGAAGCTTTGAACCATACCGATCTCGTATTGTTGGATGTGAAATGCATTGACCCGACGATCCATTTGGCACTGACCAGGAAACCCTTGCAACCCACATTGGATTTCGCAAACTACTTGTCTGAACAAAGAATACCGACTTGGATCAGGTACGTTTTAGTACCTGGCTTTACGGATAGCGACGACCTGATCGAAAGGCACGCACAGTTTGTGTCTGGACTTACCAATGTTACGAAAGTTGAGATATTACCGTTCCATAAAATGGGGTCGATCAAATACGAAACCCTGGGATTGGAGTATGCCCTGAAAGAAACCATCCCACCCTCAGAGGAGCGAATCGAAAATGCAAAAAACATCTATAGGAACAAGGGGATCGAAGTAAATTGAAGAAGTATCCGTTGGAAGGAACAAGGTGATCATCGATCATTGAGTGAATGTTTTTTCTTGATTTACATAGCATCGATTACGTGATACTGTGAAAATATATTCAAAAGGGAGGGAACGATATGAAAAAAGTAGGTATTTTGATCCTGATACTGCTGACTGCTCTCCTTCTGCCTGCGTGCGGTGGAGGAAGTATGGACGGAGGCAGCATGGAAGACCCTTATGAAGCTTATGGAGTGAACCGGGGGGATGGCCAACTGGGATTCTCAATTCTTGATGATCCTCCGAAAGCGATCGCGATTCAGCCAATTATGATTAAGAAATCCTATCATGAGGACGCCCTACTTGATATGGAACCCATGATCTTTGAGAAAGGAACCAGCAACAGCTTTAGTTTTGATTTTCAGATCAAGCATGAAAGCGGAGAAAGTTATCCACTAAAAGGAACCGTAGATATGAAATATGTACGGGATGACTCCAGCGACCTTTTTGAAATCGACACAGATACTTACGGCTATGCTACTTTGGTGCGAGATGGGATCTACTCCAATGAAGTAGGGCAGCACACCGTGAAAGGCAGAAGCACTTCATTCTCAAGTTTTGGAGGAGATCCGGAGGAATACCTGAGCTTCACCCTCGGAGTAGATAAAAAAGACGCAGATCAAGCAGATGGAAACATAGGGATAGTCTACTGCAAAATCACAGGCGTAAAAAGATAACAAACAGAACATGGGTTGACAAAGAGACGGTTCTACTTCTTCTCAACCATGATCCGGATAATTTCGTTATCGGTTTCCCGCATACCTTTGCTGGCCATTCTGCCAACATTTGCAATGGTGTTGTCTACCCCTTTGGCGATGATTCCATCTCCGCCTAAAAACTCTTCGCCTTCCAGATACATGTGATAACCCACAAGTCCTGCATCGACTGCTGTTGCAATTTTAGCTGCGCATGAAGCTTTTGCTCCATCGCATACTATGCCGGAAGCAATCGCCAGAGCATTGACAACAGTATGGGCGATGATATTATAATCTGCACCTTGCAAGTATGCGATTCCAGCTCCAGCGGAACACCCCGCACTGACGGCGCCACAAAAAGCAGAGAGTCTACCGATGCTGGATTTCTGGTGTATTGTAATTAAGTCAGATAATGCGACGGCACGAAGAAGCGTTTCTTTGGTTGAGTGTAATTCCCTTGCGTATTCAATCACTGGCAGAGATGCAGCCAGGCTTTGGTTTCCGCTACCAGCCAGAATAACAACTGGCAGATCGCATCCCCCCATTCTGGCATCCGACGCAGCTGCAGCTATGGCTTTCGATCGATTTTTTACGTCATTACCGTAAGTCTTCAACAAGACCTTCCCGATATTTGCGCCCCAATCGTTTCGTAGCCCTTCTTGTGCAATAGCCGTGTTGAATTCGATCTGTTGCCCAATGATATCTTCGATGTCCGTAATCTCGACGATATCAACAAACTCAACTATTTCTTTCAGATTCATAAGCAATTCATCTGGTTTACTCTTGTCTAAAATTTTGGGAGTCGCTTGAAATAGAACCTTTCCGTCCTTTTCAATGCAGACAATATTAGTGTGAAAACTTTCGATCACGACCCGTGCTGAGGAGGCCTCCGCATAACCAGTAACAGAGATATAAAACACCAACTCGCCGTCGTATGGAATGACCTGAATTTCATGCGTTTCCCGATATTCCAAGATCTTATGTTTGTCTTCTTCGGGAATTCTTGAAAGAACCTCCAAGCCTCGATCGGGGTCTCCTGCCACAAATCCTGCAGCGATTGCAGTAGGGATCCCCTTAAGTCCTCCAGTATTGGGCACGATAACGCTTTTTGCATTTTTGATTATATTGCCGCTGACTTCCAGTCGGCTCGTTTCCGGAAGCGTACCAAGGATCTCTCTGACTTTAGCTGCTGCATAAGCAATGGCAACAGGCTCGGTGCAACCAGTCGCTGGCACCAGTTCCTCCTTGAGGAGTCGAAGATAGGCTTCATATGTTTCATCTTTCTTTTGCATGGCGTCTCCGTTTCTTGTTGATTACATGTACGTTTATTTTTGCACAGCAATACATAGAAGTCAAGACAAGGCAGCGTCGGCATTCATTGCAATATCGAGGAAAGTGCAAATTTTCGTGATATACTATAACTACTAATTATTAAATATTTGGTTCGGCAAAGGAGTGAACGACAATGAAAAAAGCATTGCTGCTGGCACTTGTGATCATTGCGACCTTAATGATGGGTTGCCAAGAGGTCAGTGTAACCGATCCGGAGAACAAATTTGACCCAACTGAAGTGCAGGTGGGAGACGAAGTTGGAGGATTCAGAATCACAGAACTGGAAGTCGGTAACGACGGTCCAAACTACAGCGTTGTTGCATGGTTTGAAGGCAGAGCAATTTTAAAAGGCAAATTCGTCCAATATGAAGGGCATGAATTTCTGGGAAATGCAACTACTTTTGAAGTTGATGAAGCGAACTCGGATCGGCTACCTAAATTAGTCTATGATGATAGATACATATGGTTCGCATTTAGCAATAGAGAGGAAGCTATAAAATTATTGGAGGGATATGATCAGGAAGGATTAACAATCGAAATTGATGGCTATAAAATACATTATGCTCCCACAGAGGTAGTCAACGAGGCTTCCATAGTAAAAGTGGTCGATGGCATAAAGTAAAGGAGATGAGATCAATGGATATAAACTATAAGGTTGTAACAGAAAAGAACTTTGAAGAAGCGATCGAAAGCTTAAAGGAAAGTTTGAGCAAATACGGTTTTGGAGTATTATGGGAGCTGAATTTCAAAGATAAACTGCAAGAAAAAGGACTGGCTTTTGATAGAAACTTTAAAATACTAGAGGTATGCAATCCAAAACAAGCGCAAGAAGTCTTAAACAAGAACATTGAAGTCGGATATTTTTTGCCCTGCAAGATGGTGGTTTATGAGGACAAAGATTCCGTCATTATAGGGATGACCAATCCCACTGCATTTATTGGCCTGATGGGCGATAACGAATTGTCAACGATTGCAATTGGTGTTGAAAACAATTTAAAAGCAGCAATCGATGACGCCAAGTAGAACGTGAAAAACTTTGGTGTAACAAGTTTCAGAAATTAGTTGTTGACATCTGGAAATCGAAGTGCTAAAGTAACGTAAATAAATATTCAAATGCGTTGATGGAGACAAGTACCGCAAAAGTTCTGTTACAGTGATCGGGAGATAGTGGAAACCCCGTACAAGAGTTTGCGTGAATAACACTCCGGAGCATCAATCTGAAAGCTGCACTGCAGCAAGTAGGTGAGACGTAAGGCGGTGCGTTAACCCGCTCGGGCTTGTTAGAGCCTTAAAGTGACTGCTCATGGCAGTAACATAGGTGGCACCGCGGATTCGCAGCTATTCGTCCTATTCTCTAGGATGATTGGCTGCTTTTTAATTTGAATTGGAGGTGTTCTTATGTGTTCCATCATGGGGTTTTACAAAAAAAGTATTGATAGCGAGAAGGCGAAGGAGTGCTTTGACCGAACTATTTCTAGGGGACCCGACATGTCTCACATTGTGGAGACAGGCTCTGCAGTCCTCTGTTTTCACAGACTTGCTATTATGGATCTTGAAGTCAATGGCATGCAACCATTCCGGCTGGGTGACGATTATGTGGTCTGCAACGGTGAGATCTACAACTTTCGTGCAGAAAAGCAGAAACTCTCAAAAAAATATCAATTTTTCAGCAACTCTGACTGCGAGGTGCTCTTGCCGCTTTATCGTGAGCACGGGCTGGAGATGTTCCAAATGCTGGATGCAGAGTTTGCCTTGGTGATCTATGATAGTAGGCGCAACTCTATGGTCGCAGCCAGAGACCCTATTGGAATCAGGCCGTTGTTCTTCGGATATCTGCCAGATGGTACCATCATTTTTGCCAGCGAGGCCAAAAACCTTTTGGATCTTTGCGATAAAATCACACCATTTCCTCCCGGCCATTATTATGCAGACGGACAGTTCGTCCAGTACTGCGACATTACTCATGTAGAGAAGTACTGCACAGACGACATCGACACGATTTGTGAAGGGATCCGAACCCGGCTGATTTCAGGAGTGGAAAAGCGGCTGGACGCGGATGCCCCTCTTGGTTTTTTACTGAGCGGAGGGTTGGACAGCAGCCTGGTCTGTGCAATCGCAGCTAAGCTATTGAATCGGCCGCTTCGGACGTTTGCCATCGGTATGGACAGCGACGCCATCGACCTACGCTATGCAAAGCAGGTCGCCGACTACATTCAAAGCGACCATACCGAGATCATCATCACAAAGAAAGATGTGCTGACCGCCCTGGAAACCGTGATCAGCATTCTGGGAACCTATGACATCACGACGATCCGGGCCAGCATCGGCATGTATCTCATATGCAAAGCGATCAGCGGAAATACCGATGTGCGGGTGCTCCTAACCGGAGAGATCTCTGACGAACTTTTCGGCTACAAATATACTGATTTCGCACCAGATGCCACAGAGTTTCAGATAGAGTCAAAAAAACGGATGGAGGAACTTCACCTTTATGACGTGCTGCGGGCGGATCGTTGCATCTCGGTAAACTCCATGGAAGCACGAGTCCCATTTGGTGATTTGAATTTCGTCAAATATGTCATGTCGATCCACCCGGAAAAGAAGCTCAACCGCTACGGGAAGGGAAAATATCTGCTCCGCCGTGCTTTTGAAGGCGACTGGCTACCACTTCCCATTTTATATCGGGAAAAGGCGGCATTTAGTGACGCAGTCGGCCACTCAATGGTCGATTATCTGAAGGAGGCTGCGGAGTCGCGGTACACAGATGCAGGCTTTGACGTGGCGCGAATGAAGTTCGGACACGCGACACCGTTTACGAAGGAAAGTCTTCTTTACCGGGAAATCTTTGAAAAACACTATCCAAACCAGGCTGAGATGATCAAGGATTTCTGGATGCCAAACCAGTCTTGGGAAGGTTGCAGGGTCGCCGACCCTTCCGCCCGCGTGCTGTCAAACTATGGAGGAAGCGGTGTATAGATTGATAAGGAGGGGCGTGCATGATAGGATGAAAAGAAAGCAGATTTGCAATCAATATGAAAAGTGAGTGTGAGAAATAAAATCAACATATGGGAGGTTTGATCAGATTATGACTGTAGAAACGATGTGGAGAAACTATCTAAAGAGCATTGGCGAGTCGGTTATAACAACGGATAAAACATACGAGGCCTGGTACTTTTGCAACAATGAAATAGACGCAAACAATTTAGCTGATTTAACGAAACGAGGCATCAAAAGAGCCACAGCAGGTTTGAAGAAATCCTATGAGGTAGAAAGGGAATCTCTTCCTAAAGAAAAGGATCTGCATATTATCACGTATTTCGACGGAACGGCAGCTTGTATCATTGAGGTGACAAAAGTCGAAATGATTCCATTTAATGAAATCACCGAAGAAAACGCAAAAGTGGAAGGAGAAGGAGATGGTTCTCTCGCATATTGGAGAGAAGGACACTTGAAATTTTTCAAAGAAGAAGCAAAAGCCTACGATTTTGAGTTTCGGGGAAATGATTTGGTAGTTTTTATGACCTTTAAAGTTATCCATCAATAAAGCCTGGAGGCTGGTGCTTTTCATGGTATAAATTCGAAATATACGACGTGGTACTTTTAGGAAAATAGTTTTTGCTAAACCAGTAAGTAAACAAATATAGAGATAAAATGTATGGACAATTAGACAAGTAAGAAGACCAGACGATTGTAGGTACCGAACAAAGATATAAATCAAAAGCAGCATGCCAGAACGGTATTGAGTCCATAAAGAAAAATTCGGTAGATGCTGTGATAGTTGAAAAAACGGAATAGAGTAATTCATTCTGTAATGTTTATGGCATCCATTCCATAAAACACTGGCGAAGGCTGTGAGGTATATATATTTATATTAATTTAATATTATATATAAATATACTAATATATTGACATATAATGCGAATTAGTATAAACTTTAGCGTATCTACCGAACTTATCTCTTTATAGAGTGAAAAGAAATGGAGTTATACTATGAGCAAACTTGACAGAGACCTCGATCACGCCAAAAACAAAGTCAGCGGTGAAATGAAAGAGGCGGCGGGCAAAATCACTGGCAACGAACAGTTGGAATTGAAGGGTAAAATGCAATCAGCCAAAGCGGACCTTAAGAAAAACATGAACGTTTCTGACAAGATCGAGGATGTTAAAGAAAGCATTGCAGAAAGCGCAAACAATGCAATCGATAAGAACAACAAAAAGTATTCGAGGAGGTAATACAAATGGGTTGGATAGCATGGATCATTTTAGGCGGGCTGGCCGGTTGGGTCGCCAGCATAATAACAAAAAACAATGGTCAAATGGGTATAGTCAAAAACGTCATCGTCGGTATTATCGGTGCATTAGCCGGATCGTGGATTCTTGGTCAACTTGGTGGAACAGACCCGCTCACGTTCAGCTTCCAGACTTTTCTGGTTGCGGTCGGGGGTGCAGTAGTGTTGCTCTTCCTACTTAATCTGGTAACTGGTAAAGGCAGAAGGTAGCGTACACAATTAATCGACGCGTCTTTCGTACTTGATGATAAATACCTCTTTTGGAACCCCCCTACAGGAATTGCTGGGGGTTTTTCTCTTTACAACAGCAGCTACACAGCATACGATGGTATAAACACATTCAGCGAGATGGCTGTTAGGATGGCGCTGGATGTATCTTTGGGATAATCGGAGGATAAAATGGCTCAAATGCAAATGCTAACTTTCGAGCAGAAAAAGGATCTTACCCGTGTGGATCATGACAGCATTCGTGAACTTGAGTTGCTTTGCTGTAGCGGAGATCAAATCACATTAAAGTTGGAGATTGATTTTAAGTTGACTGATGTCGAACTGAAAGTCCCTGAAGACCGGGGGTCAGATGTCGACGAGTTCTTGTGTTACGATGAGGGGCACCTGATCGGTTATATCGGTATCTGCAGCTTTGATGGCCTGATCGATCCACCCGAACTCACCGGAATGGTTCATCCAGATCATAGGCGAAAGAAGATTTTTTCGCATTTGCACAGGTTGGTGATGGAGGAATGCAAGCGAAGAAACTTCAAAACCGTCCTTCTGCTGTGTGACCGAAACTCCAGCTCCGGGCGTGCATTTTTAGAACGGGTCGGAGCAGTCTACAGCTATTCGGAATACGAAATGCATTATCAAGGAGGAGCCCTTGAAGATCCGATCGAGCACCAGAAAGACATATCTCTTAGAAGAACTTCGAATGTGGAAGAAGAAGCAAAGTTGGGAATGGAAATCTGGATCCCAGAAAAGGATGGAATGATCGTCGGAGGAGTTCACCTTCATTTGAAGGATGGGGTGGGGAGCATCTATGGATTGAGCGTTTCGCCAGAAAACCGAGGCAAGGGGTACGGACGACCGATTCTCAGAAAAGCCATTGATATCCTGCGCGAGGCGGAAGCACAGGATATACTACTGCAGGTCGACACCAAAAATTGGATCGCTCACAACCTTTATAAATCCTGTGGGTTCGTCGAAACCTCGGTAATGGACTATTTCACGTTGGAAAATACAAATACACTGGAGTAAGTGAATGGAGAATATTGTAATCAGAAAACTGGAATTAGCAGAATGCGACCGGTTAAGTGAAATAAATCCATCACAGTTTATTGGTAAAGCATGGAGAGAAATTGACGGATGCCGTCAGTTGATCGACATTGACTACCAAGAATCCACTTGGCCCAATGGTTATGAAAATCATCTGATCGGATTGAAAAAAACGATTTCGGATGGTGGGTTCGCAGTCGGAGCATTTGATAGTAATGATAAACTAATTGGTTTTGGAACACTCAACCGCGAGTTTTTTGGTGAAAAGTTCAAACACGTTTTATTAGATCAACTCTTCATATCATTGGAGCACAGAAACAAGGGAATCGGTAGGAACCTGTTTATGTCATGTTCGAACATGGCAAAAGAGTGGGATGCAGACAAAATATATATATGTGCCGGTTCAGCGGAAGAGACGATTGCATTTTACCGTTCAATAGGATGTTCGGAAGCGATAGAAGTCAATAGAACCCTTTATGAAAAGGATACCAGAGACATTCAATTAGAATATGTTTTGAATAATCGTTCTGAAGCATAGCATTTCTCCCTATAAGTAGTATATCATTAGAAAATGAAGAAATCTTTAATAAAAATTTCATTGATCATGATCGTCGTGGTACTATCCGTTGGGCTCTATTTGTATAAAGCGGAGCCTGACTTTATCGTGGATCGCTTTTATGAGCAGATCTATTCGGAACGTCTGCCGGCGGAACCTGAAGTTTTGCTGAACGAAACTCCTGTTTTTTTTGACCGGGCTGTTGAGTCGTGGAGCATTCAAAAGAATAACGGAGAATGGTACACGCCGCCAAGCAATCCTGAAAGCACGGATCAAAATAAATATGAGCCCAAACCCGTCGCCGTTGCAACTTCCCATGAAGATAAATTTATGGTGTCGGTAGACAAACCACCCGACAGTGTCCGCCTGACGGTCATTAAGACGGACTCGGGGCAGTCGCTTTTGGACGAAACTGTGGTTTTACCAAATATTGCGTTGCCAAAGCAAAATGGATCTTTTTTATACCAATTGACATTAGAATGGACCGGTGAATCCGATCCTTATCGGGGAGAATATGTCCTCGAGATACCCATGACGGCGGATCTGCCTGAAAAATTTACTTTTTCTGCGGAAACGCTTAGACAGGGACAACTCCTTGAAATCATGGTCGACTATGCAGATGACGCGAATGACATTGTTTTTGAGCAATCCATTTACAACAAGTTTCGATGGCATCAACTGGATGGTTCGCTCAGGGGGTATTTGCCTACGAATTACAACGTGAATCCAGGCGTTTATGAAATCAAGTATGGAGTCAAAAGTGAAGGCACAGAGGCAACACAAAAAATCCAGGTCGTTTCACACGATTACCAGATCCAATATCTGATCGTTGACCCGAAAACAGAACAAGAAACAAGAAATGATGCAGCTTACGCTGAATACTACAAATACTATACGCCGGTCAGAAATCAATCGGAGCCAACCAGATACTACACGGATAGCTTCCTTTGGCCTGTGGATGGAAAACTGACCACGGAATTCGGTGAGACGCGTTATGTCAACGATTTGCCGACTACATACCGACATCAGGGTCTGGACCTTGCCGCACCAACCGGAACCGAAATCAAGGCTACGAATCGCGGAAAAGTGGTTCTGGCCAGATCGCTGATCCTAACAGGAAATACGATAATGATCGATCATGGAGAAGGCTTGTTCAGCGTTTATCATCACATGCAGAGCCTTTCCGTGGATCTCGGTGATATCGTGGAGCGGGGACAGCTGATCGGAACGGTTGGATCGACCGGCTTTTCTACCGGCCCGCACTTACA
This sequence comes from Firmicutes bacterium HGW-Firmicutes-11, assembly GCA_002840285.1. Lineage (GTDB taxonomy): Bacteria > Bacillota > Clostridia > Peptostreptococcales > Anaerovoracaceae > PHAE01. Next base: position 1,338 of record PHAE01000012.1, on the reverse strand, counting down.
CTTTATGATATCCTATTACACGACGAGCCTGGAACCCGGCTATTTTCTTGTCGGCGAGCCGATCACATATGACTAAACAGGGTTTGACTGAATTGGAAGGAACAACGTAAGGAGGAAGTGATATGGACGTTTTTACAGAATACCTCGCGGGAATCGAAAACCCGCAACACCAAGCTCGAGTAGAAGAAATTCTGTCGTGGGTTTCAAAACAGTTCCCGGACTTCGTCCCAAGGATGGCATGGAATCAACCGATGTTCACGGATCACGGCACATTTATCATTGCGTTCAGCGTAGCGAAGCACCATCTGGCGGTCGCCCCTGAGCAAGTTTGCCTCGATCATTTTTCGGAAGAAATCGTGAAGGCCGGGTACGAACACAGCAAAATGCTGCTGCGCATCCGCTGGGATCAACCGGTTGATTATGTTTTGCTCGAAAAAATGATCCGGTTCAACGTGGAAGATAAAGCAGAAGCAACCACATTTTGGCGGAAATAGAGCGCTGGAGCCGCCACCCATGAGGTGGCCAGGTTCATTCACAGCTACATTTCATTAAGTAGCGGCTGCCGTTTCGACAAATTAGAGCGAATCTTATACAATTCCCGGGTTTATTTTTCGTATTGTATAAGAGACTTGCGGAAGAGCATTTGTAACGTTGAAATTATATCATTTAAGGTGTTCGCTTATACAAAAATCATAAGCTCGCAATTAATTGGTTAGAAGACTATTGGTTTTCTAACCAATTTCTTTATTTATGACGCTATTTTTTATAAAACAGACATGAAATGCAAAGTGTTTCAGATTGATTTATCAAAAAATAGTTCAAAAAATTCACATTTGGTTATTGCCAAGGAGAGCAACTTGAAGATTAGGATTTCCGATTTGAGGATTGCATAGAGCGGCGCGGAAATATATAATATAACATGTATAGAAATAAATGGAAATTCGTGTCGCGGCGTTGCGAGGAAAGGGGCAAGATGAAGCAGCTACAGAACAAAGGAACCTCAATCAATTTAGATAATAATGAAGTTGTTCAGCACACATCAATGTTGATGGAAATGCTATGGCATGAACATGAGTTTAGTAAGCATTTGATTCGCAACTATGAAGCGGAATTGATGTCGTTGCCAGAGGGTTCGCTGTGTAAGAAAATGATCAATGAGAGGGCATACCTGTATCATTCATTAGCAAACATTGAGTCAAGTACGGGTTTTTCTCAAAAGTATATTACGAACAGTGACGATGGTTTGGCAGAAGGATTGATGCGAAAGGCGGTTCTAAAGCGTAGCTTGCCCTGGCTGAAAAAGAACGACTTAGCAATCCGAAAGTTTTTCAAGAGTTA
>PHAE01000044.1 GCA_002840285.1 Firmicutes bacterium HGW-Firmicutes-11 | reverse complement strand
ACTTCCTCTGACCAGGACAAAGAATTATTGAAAGAGTAGCGCATAATGACTTGAAGAAATATGACGGCAACCATAAAGACAAACAGGATGACCAGTACGATCTCTTCAATGTGATTATAAATGAACCCCAGGCGTTTGCTATTCATCACAGCCTCCAAATCGAAGAATTTCCAATAATACATCTAGGTCGGACAGGAAGCCCAACCCAGATGTATCGTATTTTATGGAGATAAAATGAAACGTACGTTATTTCCCGGCTGTTGCAAGGAAACGGTCAAACACGTCTGCTCCGGTGATGTCTCTCTGTGCAGCATAGATATCTTTGCAGAGTTCGTAGAAAGCAGCCTTTTCTTCATCGGTAGACGCGTAAACGGTCGCGCCGTTTGCAATAAAGGTGTCAACGTATCCAAGTTCGAGCTCGCGCTCCATCTCTCTTTGCATCGCGCATGCCTGATGCAGACCGTCCATCCAGATATCATAGACATCTTCCGGCAAAGATTCCAGGAATGACGTTGCCATTACGACAGTGTAAGGAGAACTTTGGTGCTCGGTCAGAGTGATGTACGGAGCATATTCGTAGAATTTGAAATCGTTGAATACTCCAAGGGAGTGGGTCAGGCCATCAACAGCACCCTGGACGACAGAAGTGTAAACTTCACCCCAAGCCATCGGGGTTGGATTTGCTCCCAATGCATTGAAGATATTCACGTTCATTTCACTGGAGGTGACTCGGACTTTATAACCAGCCATGTCTTCTTTGCTTTTGTATACTTTCTTTGAGCTGGCAAGGTTCATCATTCCGTTGTACATGAAATCAACGCAGGTGTAACCAGTGCCTTCTAACAGTTCGTTGTAAATTTCCAGTCCGCCCTTGTCGAAGCTTCCCTCTACCCAATTGTCATAGGATGTATAGAGGAAAGGAAGGTCAACGATATCGAGCTGCGGGCCCACGATTCCACCAAGAACACCGCTTAAGCCGAAATAGACCTGAACAGTTCCGAGAAGCAGGCCCTTGCACATTTCAGGGTCATCACCAAGCTGTCCGTCAGGGTAAGCTTCCACGATCACTCTTCCATCGGTTTGTTCTGCCATGTAATCTGCCAACCATTCGACGCTAATGTTTGTCGACCTACTGGACGTGTCGGTATGTCCGACCTTGATGATGATGGGTTCGTCTTCTGCGACTTCTTCACCGCCGCCACCACCGCCACCGCATCCGACTAAAGATAGACTCAGTAATACAGCGATCAGGATCAATGACAATACTTTTTTCTTGCTCATCTTCTTCTCCTCCGTTTCATTTGCAGCAACGTATATATATTCTACTTAAGAATAACGATGTTCAAAGTACTCCCTGAGCTTTGCGTTGCGTCGAACGATGTCAAATGTAATATCGACATGGCCGGGATAATACCCGTTTCCGATAAACATGGATAAATACTTTTTCACGCCTTCTGCCCCAAGAGACGCTTTGACAAAGTCGGTGCTCATGCTAAAAAAGTAAATCATCCCCGTATCTTTGGTCACAAGGATCGCCGACAACTCTGTGTCTGGCACATTGACTGTGTTTATAGTAAAATCAGCCAATCGGCCATCCAATGCAGACAGGTACTTATTGTAGGTCTTTAATGGTTCCTGTCCGTTTACTTCTAAAATAATGTCTGCGATATCCAATTGCCTGACCACTTCACATTGGGCGGCAGAGTATTCCAGACAGACGACAGTTCCATTGGGAGCAACTCGTTTTTTCGCTTCGGCCAGACAAAGCAGGCCGGCCTTCCCTGCGCCAATGACCACCACGGTATCTCCGGATTTCGCACGCATCGCCACCTGAGCAGGTGCTCCGGCGACGTCCATTACCGCCAAAGCCAGATTTTGACCGAGATCATCGGGAATTTTCGTAAGGATACCGCTTTCAAAAAGAATCGCGTCTCCTTTGCAGTACACTTGCTCCGTGTCGAGATTGATGTGGTCGATACCGTAAAGTTTCAGCGGAGTGAGAGAAAGTGATACCAGAGTGGCGATTTTGTCGCCGATCTTAACTTCAACACGACCCAACAGATCCGAGCCGATTTCTTTGATTGTGCCGATCAGTATTCCTCCGGACTTAGTGACTGGGTCTTGAAATTTACCGCTGCTCTCTACGATGTCAAGTATCGCCTTTGCCATTCGGTCCACATCGCCGTCACATTCTTCCTTGATCCGGCCGAAAGCGGTCGCGGTAGGTTGCAGTGCGATGACATCGATCAAGATCTCATTAGAAAAAATATGAGGATCGTTGCTGATCTTCTCCGCGGCTTGGGGCAATAAACCCTTCGGCGAGATCACTCGGTGACTTCCATACTGGTCTCCTCTCATGCAAATCCTCCTCAATGCTTATAATTCAGTAATTTGCAATAAGTGTGCCAACGATGAGATGGTAGGTTTGCAAGCATGAAGCATAAAAAATGAGTCATTCATTGATCGCGATCAATGAATGACTCATCTAAATTGAGTTATTTATGAATCACTATGTTCCAATCCGTACTGGTGGAGCTTTCTGACAACGGAAGACTGACTGATGCCTAAGACTTCGGCAATATGTCGAGTGGAGCCATACATACGCTTGTACTCGCGCAATACTGCTTCCTCAGTTTCGCATAGAATTTCCTTTAAGGAGACACGAGTCTCAAGGTAGCCGGATCCCTGACGAACCAGAGAGTCTGGAGCATACTTTTGCGATAGAGCTTCCGGCGTTTCTTCCCTATCGTAGGACATTGCCTGAACCACATCCCGAATATCGACGACCTGCTTCTCTGTATTGATTATGATTCTCTGGATCAGATTCTGTAATTCTCGAACGTTTCCGCGAAATGGATAATTGGTGAGATACTCCTTGGCTTGTTTGGTGAGAACTACGTCGGTCTTAAATTCCTCGTTGTACCTTTTCGAGAACTAGTTGATCAATGGAATGATGTCGCCTTTTCGCTCCCGCAAAGGGCGTATTGTAATGGGAAAGACATTGATCCGGTAATACAGGTCCTCCCTGAATAGACCTTGCCGCATCAGGTGAGTCAAATTTTTATTTGATGCAGCAATGATTCGAACATCGACTTTGATCGGTAAAATACCGCCTACACGGATAATCTCCTTTTCCTGGATCGCACGAAGTAACTTTGCCTGGAAACTCAGTGGAAGCTCACCAATTTCATCCAGGAACAATGTTCCATTTTGCGCTGCTTCCCAAAGACCAATTTTTCCTGCCGTATTCGCCCCGGTGAAAGAACCCTTTTCATAACCGAACAGTTCAGATTCTAAAAGGTTTTCAGGTATGGACGCGCAATTTATTTTGATGAGAGGAAAGCTCTTTCGAGTGCTGTTTTGGTGTATGATCTTTGCTATGATTTCTTTTCCTACGCCCGACTCTCCATAAATCAGAACATTGGAATTGTATTGTGATACCTTTAGTGTTTTCCTCAACGTCATCTTAGATTCATCACTGGCAAAGATATAGCTTTCCGACTGCTTCAATTCATCCCATTGGCCATCTGTCTGGACCGAACGCTGAAGTCCGTTCTGGCGCAGGGTGTTATTGGTTTTATACTGAAGAACCTCCTGCAATTCATGGTACTTTCTCACAAGACCAAGCGTGTAGTCCGCATGTCCTTCTAAAAAACCGGTATAGGGTATAAGGGTGATTTCTTTTCCAATTCCTTCCGCTGTCAATGATGTCAGCTTGTAGTCGGAACTCAGAGAAGCAAAGTAGATTATGCCTTTGTCTTTGACTGCCAAGAGACAAGCCAACTCTGTATTTGGAGAATTGACGCAGTTTATGACGATATCATATCCTTCGAGGTGAGAATCCTCCAACCCACAGAAATCAACGACATTAGAGGCATCGATTTGAAGAACTTGGTCAAATATCCGGTATTTTTCTACTTGCTCTTTGCTCTGCATAGATTTCACGATCCCAATCAGCTTGCCAGTACCTCTCAAACGATCCCGCGCAGCATAGGCACAAAGTAGTCCGATTTTGCCATTGGCGCCCAGGATCAGAACATTTTGGTTTTTCTTCACGATTTGGTTCGTTCTGCAAGGGGCTCCGGCTTCATCAAGTGTGTTGACCACAAGTTTCAACGGTAAATCTTTTGGCTTTTTTATCACGGGAGAATTTGCAAAAAGAATACACTTCGCTTCCACCTCAAGCTGAGCTGCTTCATAATCGATCGCTATGATTTTTTCCAGTTTGATCGGTGTCAGAGAAAGCGATGTAAGCGAAACGATCTCATCACCTAAAGCTAAACTATATTTGTTCGGGTACACTTCTCCCATCTCGAGAACCTTGCCATAGAGCATGCCACCGGTACCGGTCACGGGATTGTGCAGCTTCCCTCTCTCCTCGATGATGTCGATTATACGCTTCTTGATCAGCTCATCTTGAAATTCTGCTTCCTCTAATATTTCATTGAAGCTCACAAGATTGATGTTGATGATCTTGACATCGATCAGGATCTCACTGGGTCTCAGCTTCATGGTATTGTCGATTTTCCATGCCGGCTGAGGAAGTGACGCTATTGGTTCGATGGAACGAGCGATTCCAAATTCATCTGCGCGCATATCGTTGCTCCTTTCTCTACCGAGTAAATGAATGCCCATACCGATCCATGCCCTTACGGATCATAGAGGTGACATCCTCCACCAGCCACTGGGGAGAAATGACGGTGCAGCAAGCCAGGTAATTCCCGGCCCAAAGCCGCATCCCTTGGGTGGTAGCTTTGACTACAGTGGTAAATGTGGTCTCGTCGGAATCGATGATGACGATTTTATCGCCGAATCGGTCCACCACATCGTTGAGGATCGTACGATCGCAGCGAATCGTGAAGGTCTCCGTATCGCCACCGAACATATAGAGGGCATTTTTTGCATAGTCATAGACATCGATCCCATTGGGGACTGGTTGAGCCGGCGTTTCTGTGATCGAGATCTTTTTGATCCGGTCCAGCCGGAAGTGGCAGATGCCTTCGTGTGGCGGCATATTGGAGATGAGGTAATACTGGCCGTTGGTCAAGTAGAGAGCATAGGGGTTGACCACGTACCGTTCTTTCCGCTTTGGTTTTTGAACCAGATCGATGTCATAAGAAACATATTCGAATGTCACTTGACGTCCGGCGCGTATGGCCTCGTCCAACTCTTCGATGTTGAAAAAAATCTCCTTGTTGGGGGATTTTTTATTTACCTTAACGCCCGACAGCCGGTTGAGCGGTCTCGTCTGGTGAACGCTGCCCAGATTCTGGAGTTTTCCGATCAGACTTCTTCCTTCCCCCTCCGGAATGAAATCGGCAGTCAGTACCGCATCCGCCAATAGGCGCAGCTCCGACGGCTCGAAATCCCGCTCTCGCAGGTAATATCCCTTCTTATTATCCTCAAAGGTTGAAATGTCGTAACCGAACTGTATCAAGTGGGCGATGTTTCGATAGATGGTCCTCCGGTCCACGTGAATGTCATAAATTCCATGGATCTTCTGGATGAGGTCCTTGATGCTCAAGATGTGATCTGCGTCAGAGTAGGATTGAAGAACCGAAAGGATACAAAGGATGTAAGTCTTCTCCGTCAACATAGAATACCTCCGCTGCACATTGTACCAATATTGGTTATGGCCTCATGGTATAATAAAAACGAAAAGGGGGCAAGAAAAATATGATAGGAGCCATCTGTGGTGACATCGTCGGCTCGGTCTACGAGTTCGACAATATCCGCTACAAAGAGTTTCCGCTCTTCGCCGAAGACTCGGAATTCACCGACGACTCGGTGCTCACGGTAGCCACGATGGATGCGCTGCTTCATGGGATCGGGTACGCTGAAACATACAAAAAGTGGTTTCTCCGCTATCCTGGAGCCGGTTACGGGGGGAAATTCCTGCTCTGGGGTCTCGGCGATACCCTCACACCCTACAACAGTTTTGGCAACGGATCGGCGATGCGCGTCAGTCCCATCGGACTCTGGTACTCCACACTTGAGGAAACACTCGCCGTCGCTTCGGCAAGCGCAGAAGCGACCCACAACCACCCGGAAGGAATCAAAGGAGCAGAAGCCACTGCAACCGCCATCTTCCTTGCCCGAAGCGGAACCGACAAAACAGGCATCAAAGACCAAATCTCAAAACAGTTTGGTTACGACTTGTTAGAGTCCGTGGACAGCATTCGCAGCTGGTACGAGTTCGACGAGACCTGCCAGGGGACCGTGCCCCAAGCCATCATTTGCTTCCTGGAATCCAACGACTTCGAAGACGCGATCCGCAACGCCATCTCCATCGGAGGCGACAGCGACACCCTCGCCTGCATTGCCGGCGGCATCGCCGAAGCCTTTTACGGAATCCCCCGGGAAATCGAGGAAGAGACCTACAAGCGACTCCCGGAAGAAATGAGAGAGATCGTCAGAGCTTTTTATAACGCTGTCGCTGAGAGAAAGATGGCACCGTAGGGTGCAAATGAGTTTACAATAAGTGAAATTCAAGGCATAATGAAACTGTCTTTTCTAAAGCATTTTCTTGGAATGTTGGACCAAACGAGGGCAGTATGAAACAAATCGAAGTTGCCGCAGGAATACTGATGAATGATGGGCAGATACTTTGTGTGCAAAGGCCCTTGGCAAAATACGACTACATCTCTTTTAAATACGAATTTCCCGGCGGAAAGCTGGAAGAGGGAGAGGATCCGGCCGCTGCATTAAAACGTGAGCTTCAGGAAGAAATGAACTTGGACGTCGATTTGTCGGACCTGGATTATTTTATGACCGTTTCACACGACTATCCTGACTTTAGAATCACGATGCATTGTCTCGTCTGTAAATTGCCGCATCGCTCCATAGAACTAGTAGAGCATATTGCATTTCAATGGCTCAAACCAAATCAATTAGAGACGTTGGACTGGGCTGCGGCGGATCAACCTATCGTTAACCGGCTTGTGGAGGAATACGCGAAATGATGCTTTCCAATCAGCTTGCAGCCGGTTTGCAAACCGGCTTTATCGACTGCAACTTGACATCTTTGGAGCAGTATCATCCAAAACTCTTGTTAAATGACCACAAGCGTGGGATGAAGGTTCTGACGAGCATTATTCAGGAATTGCGGCAATGTGAGGAATTCTATTTTTCCGTCGCATTCATCACGAACAGTGGAGTTGCTTCTTTAATCAGCGTTTTGGAAGAACTTGAAATCGGGGGAAAGATTAAAGGAAAGATACTTACCTCCCAGTACCAGAACTTCACCCAGCCAATCGCATTGCAACGGCTGCTTAAATTTAAGAATGTAGAACTAAAAATTGTTACGGATGAAAATTATCACGGCAAAGGATATATTTTTAAAAAGAAAGACAGATATTCATTCATCATAGGTAGCAGCAATCTGACTCAGGCAGCGCTAAGTACGAACAATGAATGGAATATTAAACTGAGTTCTTTGGAAAACGGACTCGTGATGCAGAACATACTCAAAGAATTTCAGCATTCCTTTGATAATGCCACTGTTGTAGATGAACATTGGATCGGCGAATACCAGAAATTATATCAATCAATTCGACAATCCGAAAGGGATCTCGCCAAGCAGCTTGGAGTTGAAGAAAATCAAGTCGTACCTTTCAAAATCATAACTCCGAATAAGATGCAAATGGAAGCTTTAAACGCTTTGGAAATTCTCCATCGGGATGGTAAGAAAAAAGCTTTATTGATTTCTGCTACAGGAACCGGAAAAACCTATCTTTCAGCGTTTGATGCGGCGAAGGTGATGCCAAGGAAGCTACTGTTCGTGGTGCACAGGGAGAACATCGCTCGGGCCGCAATGAAAAGCTTCAAAGCCATTTTCAAAGAAACAAAAACAATGGGATTGCTCACCGGAAATTCCAGAGATATGGACAGGGATTTTGTATTTGCAACGATACAAACCTTGACGAAGGATTCTGTGCTGGCAATGTTAACGCCAGAGCACTTCGACTACATCGTAATTGATGAGGTGCACCGTTCCGGCGCGCCGACGTATCAAAAAATATTAAATCACTTTAATCCGGAGTTTTTGTTGGGCATGTCCGCTACACCGGAACGTACTGATGGGTATGACATCTTTCAGCATTTTGACTACAACATTGCCTATGAAATCCGTCTAAACCGTGCGTTAGAGGAAAACATGCTCTCACCTTTCCATTATTATGGCGTCAGCGATATCGAAATAGATGGGAAGCCAATTGATGATTTTGCAGAATTCAACCAGTTGGTCAGCGAGGAGCGTGTTAATCGCATTCTCGATAAAGCTCTTTTTTACGGTTGGGATCAAGGGAGAGTGAAAGGACTCGTATTTTGCAGCAGAGTTGAGGAAGCGAGAACACTTTCCGATGAGTTTAATCGACGCGGTTATTCTACGGTTTGTCTTGATGGTAACGCAAGCGAAGATATGAGAGAAGCTGCGATAAAGAGATTAGAGCAAGCAGAGCCATCGGGACACCTGGATTATATTTTTACCGTTGATATTTTTAACGAAGGCATCGATATTCCTTCGGTCAATCAGGTCATCATGCTTCGGCCAACCCAGTCGGCAATCATTTTTGTTCAGCAATTGGGGCGAGGTTTACGCAAGCTCTGGAACAAGGAATACCTTACTGTAATCGATTTTATCGGGAACTACGCCAACAACTATATGGTACCGATTGCA
>PHAE01000043.1 GCA_002840285.1 Firmicutes bacterium HGW-Firmicutes-11 | reverse complement strand
CGATGATGAGGGAGAAAAACTGCGAATTGGTCGCACAGCGAACCGGGGATGGTGGGAGCCCGGCGGACACAGCGCAGACATGAAGGCCTCAGAGGGCGGAGTGAACAAATCCGAGGGAACCGGACCACCGGGACTGGATTTCAGTAGCAACCGACGCATTGCCGGCGTTATCGGGCAGAGAGTGTGATCGCACTCTACAGAGAGGATGCAGTTTTGCATCAACCAAGGTGGTACCGCAGGCATACGCTTGTCCTTGTTTTATAGGACAGGTGTTTTTTATTTCTCCAAAAGAAACGGGTCCGCGGTATAATGGAAGTAGCACAACGGGTAGTAAGAAAGAAGAAGGGCAAGGACATGATGAGAGTAGGGTTGATTGGATATGGAGCTATGAGCCGCCAGGTGCTGGAACGGCTGGAAGAAGTTTACGACATGGAGTGTGCAGGGATCGTCAGCAGTAGCCCCATGGGTACGGCGTTGTCTTTGGAAGAGTTGGCCGGTCAGTTGGATGTGGTGATCGACTTCAGCCACCCGGACAACCTCGCGATGATCGTCGACTTCGTTAAGCACCACCCGATTCCTTTGGTCCTGGCTACCACCGGATATTCGGAGGAACAGATCGCAGAAGTTCGAAAGATCGCACAGGTCGTTCCTGTTGTTTTTGCCGCCAACTGCTCTCTTGGGGTCACCGTCATGGCCAGGATCGTTGGTGAAGTGAGCCGGGTTCTTGGAGACACCTTCGATATAGAAATCATCGAAAAGCACCACCATAAAAAACTGGACGCACCCAGCGGCACGGCGAAAATGCTTGCTGATGCAGTGGATCCGGAAGGCGAGTACGCCAGGAAGTACGGACGCTCCGGGTACGATAAGCGCCAGAAGGAGATCGGCATCCATGCGGTCAGAGGCGGAAGCATCACGGGAGAACACACCGTCATGTTCGCTGGTAGCGACGAGGTGCTGGAGATCACTCATAAGGCAGGGTCGAAGCAGATCTATGCCAACGGCGCGCTTCGGGCAGCCAGGTATTTGAAAGATAGACAACCTGGCCTTTATGATATGAGCGACGTTCTTTTTGGAACAACGGAGCAATAGAAGGGCAACCACGCAACACACCAAAGGAAAGGATCGATACATGACAATGGATACGAAAGAGTTGATCGAATACATCCGAACCGCAGAAAAGAAAACACCGGTCAAAGTTTACCTTAAAGAAAGCAATCCCATCCCGTTGGAAGGATTTCAGACATTTGGGTGCGCAGACCGTGTGGTGTTCGGCGAATGGGATGAGTTGAAGCTGATTCTCGACGCTCACAAAAATGACATCGAAGACATGGTGGTGGAAAACGACCGTCGAAACTCCGCCATTCCACTGCTGGATCTTAAGGAGATCCATGCAAGGATCGAACCCGGCGCCTTGATACGGGAAGGCGCGGTGATCGGCGAGCGGGCCGTGGTCATGATGGGAGCACTGATCAATATCGGTGCAGTTGTGGGTGCAGGAACCATGATCGACATGGGCGCGGTGCTCGGAGGACGGGCCACGGTTGGCAGCAATTGTCACATCGGTGCCGGCGCCGTCCTCGCAGGAGTCATCGAACCGGCAAGCGCCACGCCGGTGATCGTCGGGGACAACGTACTTATCGGAGCCAATGCCGTTGTGCTGGAAGGGGTTCGAATCGGGCAGGGAGCAGTGGTAGCTGCAGGAGCGATCGTGATCGAAGATGTGCCGGATGGCGCCGTGGTCGCCGGAGTACCGGCCCGAGTCATCAAAAACCGAGAGGAAGTAGCGGAGCAGAAGACCGCAGTTTTGGAGGCGTTACGTGAACTTTAATGTATCTTTTGACGGGTGTGATCTCCGGGAGCTTGCTGCAGAATACGGCACGCCTCTATATGTCATGTCAGAAACGGAGATCCTCGCCCGGTGTGAAGAGATCCGCCGGGAGTTTTTGGAGATCGATCCGCAGACGCGAGCCGTGTATGCCGGGAAGGCGTTCCTCACTCTTGAAATGTGCCGGATCCTAGCCAGAGAGGGACTGGGCATTGATGTGGTTTCCGGTGGAGAATTGACGACCGCAATTCGAGGAGGAATCGATCCTGCAGCGATCGTATTCCATGGGAACAACAAGTCAGAAGAAGAGTATAGAATGGCGCTAAAATACAATGTAGGAACCTATGTGGTCGACAGCGCTTCGGATTTTGATCTGCTGGCGACCTTGACGGAGGAACGACCGGAAGGCGTTCCTTCCGCCAGGATCTTGTTTCGCATCAATCCCGGCGTTGACAGCCATACTCACCGCTACATTTCGACAGGGCATGGCTCCTCCAAGTTCGGGATCGCCCCGGAGGCTTTATTGTCATCTGGCTTGCTCCTCCGGGCCATGAGCACAAAGGGGATCGATCTTGCCGGATTTCACTTCCACGTCGGGTCTCAGTTGACCGACAACCGCTCCCACCTGCTTGCGGTGGACCGGCTTCTCGCGTTTGTCGAAGATGCGGGATCGAAGACCGGTTTTGTTCCCGGAGAACTGAATCTTGGTGGCGGATTTGGGATCCGTTACGAAGGGGATCTGGAGAGGCAGCCCCTTTCCCATTTCACAACGCCTATGTTGCAACGGATCCGCGGCTGGTTTGAGGAAACCGGCTTCCCACAGCCCCTTGTGACCATAGAGCCGGGACGGTTCGTCGTTGGCGAAGCCGGGATCACGCTGTACCGGGTGGGAACCGTTAAGGACATTCTCACCGACGGTGTTCCCGTTTGCCACGTAGCCGTTGACGGTGGCTTTCCTGACAATCCAAGAACGGCACTCTACCAGGCAAGGTACGAAGTCCAGTTCATCAGCGAAGAGGAAAAAGAGCAGGCATACAGAGGAAATGTCGCAGGCAAATGTTGCGAAAGCGGCGACATATTGGTGTATGATACGCCGCTCCCGGAATTGAAGCGAGGAGACTTGCTCGCCGTTCGGGCAACCGGGGCTTACAATCACTCGATGGCAAGCAACTATAATAAAATCCCCCGCCCGGCAATCGTCATGGTGCGGGAAGGGGAACATCATCTGTCGGTGCGGCGGGAGACCTACGAAGATCTCCTTTCGCGGGACTTATAGGAGATCCGGGACCTCCGCTTTGCAGATCAGGTGGGCGGTCCCTTCCAGAACGACCATAACGTCTGGGGAACCGGCGTTGGCGGGTTGAGCGCCGGAACGATGGGCGCCGGCGGCGGTGAACCGAACCGTGACCTCGCCGCCGGGCATCCGCACCCGGACGGCCTCGGCACTTCCGGCGGTGCGGGCCCTTGCCGCGATCGCGGATGCGCAGGACCCGGTTCCGCATGCCAGGGTCCTGCCGGCGCCCCTTTCCCACGTGCAGAGCAGCAACCGGTCATCCGACAGAGATCGTACAAAATTTATGTTGGATCCCTCTGCAAAGGCGGGATCCTTTTCCATTCCAGGGCCAAGGGTGGATGCAAGTTCCATCAACTCCAACAGGAACTCCTCCTCAGAAAAAGAATCAGTTTCGAGACCTGAGTCATCGATCGCACCATCGTTGGCATCATCGACGAATACCACTGCATGAGGCACGCCGAAATGCATAAATATCACTTCGATTTCGTCGATCGCCGGCAACGCCGAAGAGAGGCGAAACGCTGCGATCGCCGGCACCTCTCCCATATCGACGGCGAGACGTGACACAGCGGAGCCGGACTCGATGATCGTAACGTTCTTGTTCCCGTCACCGGTCTCCACGGCAAAGCGATCACTGTCGATGATACCGCAGTCGCGAACATATTTGGAAAAGCAACGAAGCCCGTTGCCGCACATGGCCGCCACGCTTCCGTCACTGTTGAGATACGACATTTTAATGTCGGCAATTGAGGATGTATCAACCGCGATCAGGCCGTCGGCGCCGATCCCGTATTGCCTGTGGCAAAGGGATTTGGTCAGCACAGAACGATCCTTGATTCGACGATCTCTGTCATCGATCAAAAGAAAGTCGTTGCCGGCGCCATGGAGCTTCCATAGATTCATCGAGAGTATCCTCCGTTCCGTGTTTTCCCTATTATACAGACGACGAATCGAATTGGCAAGGGAGAAAAAAGAACAAAACTTGAATTTAAAGCTTGCATAAAGTTGCACTTATATGTATAATTATAAATTATTGCACGGAAGAGGTGGCATTATGACAAGGAAAATCAAAATCGGTATCGTTGGAGCAACCGGATATGCGGGAGTGGAATTGGTTCGTCTGCTTCTTTCCCATCCCTATGCGGAGATCGGCGGACTCAGTTCCGTCAGCTTTGCCGGACAGGATATTTCTGAGATTTATCCCGGCCTTAGAGCAGGTCTTTCGATGGAACTATCCGACGGCCCGGAAGCATTTCTCTCCGACTGCGATGTGATGTTCGCATCTCTTCCTCATGGCCTGTCTCAGGACATCGCCAAGAAATGTGTAAACGCTGGAGTTTTCTTTGTCGATCTCGGCGCTGATTTCCGGCTGGAGAGCGAAGATCAGTACAGCGAGTGGTACGGCGGAGGATTCTTGGACAAGGAACTTCATCGGGAAGCTGTCTACGGCCTTTGCGAGCTCTTCCGTGAGGAGATCAAAGGAGCTAGGCTGGTGGCCAATCCCGGCTGTTATCCCACTTCTGTTGCCCTTGCACTTGCTCCGGTTCTTCGTGCTAGCCTCATTGACACCAAGGGAATTATCGTCGACAGCAAATCCGGAGTCACTGGTGCGGGCCGCGGCCTGACCCTCGGGACCCACTATCCGGAATGTAACGAGGCATTTTCCGCTTACAAGGCAGACGGACATCGTCACCGCCCGGAAATCGAGCAGACCCTATCAAAAGTCGCAGGACAGGGAGTGCAGGTGACCTTTACGCCACATCTTCTCCCTGTCAACCGGGGGATTTTATCCACGATCTACTGCGATACGACCGTCGATCTTTCAACGATTCGACGATTCTATGAGGAAGCTTACGAAGACGAGCCATTTGTGACCGTTTTACAAGACGGCGAGTATGCCAATATAAAGAACGTGAGACTATCCAATGCCTGTCACATATCCTTGCATAAAGACAGCCATGCTGATAAATTGATCGTATGCAGCGCGATCGACAATATGGTAAAAGGCGCAGCCGGTCAGGCGATCCAGAATATGAACATTCTCACCGGTATCTCCGAAACCACAGGTCTGCCACTCACAGCACCGGCTTTTTGATACAGTAGCTACGCTACGCGGAAAGGAACAACACATTAATGAACGATATCGAATACGCAGAACAAACAATATATGAAATACAAGGCGGCGTCTGCGCTCCCCAAGGATTTCTGGCAGCCGGCATCCATTGCGGCATCCGCAAAAACAAGAGGAAGAAAGATCTCGCGTTGATCGTCAGCACGACCGACTGTGACGCGGCGGCAGTCTATACGAAAAATCAGGTCAAGGCAGCGCCGATCCATGTGACGATGGCGCATCTGATTGACGGCAAAGCCCGTGGCATCATTGCAAATTCGGGAAACGCCAATGCCTGCGCAAAGAACGGCGAGGAAAATGCGAAGCGCATGGCGGCAGCATCAGCAACTGCTCTTGGCGTGAAAACCGAAGACATGATCGTCGCTTCCACCGGCGTGATCGGAGTTCCATTGGAGATCGAACCGATCGAAGCAGGAATAGCAAAACTGGTTCAATCCTTGTCGGCGGAGGGAAGCACCGCAGCCGCGGAAGCGATCATGACCACAGATACATTTAAAAAGGAATACGCACTGGCCTTCTCCCTTGGCGGAAAAAAGGTGCGCATCGGCGGCATCTCCAAAGGATCCGGCATGATCCACCCCAACATGGGAACGACTCTCAACTTCCTAACCACCGATGCGTCCATCGACCAGGGGCTCCTGCAAAAGACCTTGAGCCGTTGCGTCGACCTCTCCTTCAATCGGATCAGTGTCGACGGCGACACATCCACCAACGATATCGCAACGATCCTGGCCAACGGCCAGGCAGGCAACGCGAGAATCGAAGAAGAAACCACTGACTATGAGCGTTTCTGCGAAGCTCTGCTCCTGATCTGCGTACATCTGGCGAGAGAACTGGCAAGAGACGGCGAAGGCGCAACGCGACTCCTTACTTGTACCGTGTCCGGAGTCGAAACAGAGGAAAAAGCAGAACAGATGGCCAAGGCGGTCATCGGTTCATCACTGACTAAAGCGGCCATGTTCGGCGGCGACGCCAACTGGGGCAGGGTCCTATGCGCCATGGGTTATTCCGGTGCCACCTTCGACTACGAGACCGTGAACATCCGGTTCCGTTCCGTTGCGGGAGAGATCCTTGTCTGTGAAAACGGAAGAGGAGTTCTCTTCGACGAATCCCTGGCAAAGCTGATCCTTTCCGCAGATGAGATCGAGATCCTGGCGGATCTTTCCGAAGGCAACGAGCAGGCCACCTGCTGGGGCTGCGACCTGACCTACAAATACGTAAAAATCAACGGCGACTATCGCTCATAAAGAAGACGGAGAAAACAAAGTGAAAGAACTTTCGACAATAGCAAGCCTGCTGGTACAGGCCCTGCCCTACATACAAAAATTCAACAAGAAAACCATCGTGATCAAATACGGTGGAAACGCCATGACGACCACCGCATTGAAGGACGCGGTGATCCGCGACCTGGTGCTCCTTTCCCTGGTCGGCATCAATATCGTCGTCGTTCACGGCGGCGGTCCGGAGATCACAGAGATGCTGGACAAGATCCAAAAGGAATCCCGCTTCGTCGACGGACTTCGCTATACCGACAAAGAAACCATGGACGTGGTCCAGCAGGTTCTCTGCGGCAAGGTCAACAAGAATCTGGTGTCGATGATCAACAGCGTCGGTGGCGAAGCTATGGGACTCTGCGGAATGGATGGGGGCATGATGCGAGCAGTGAAGCTCACGGAAGGCGACAAGGACTACGGCCTCGTGGGGAAAATCGTCGCAGTGAATCCCAGGATCATCAACGATGCATTGGACAAAGGCTACATCCCTGTAGTTTCCAGTGTCGCTCAGGGGATCGATGGAAACGATGCCTATAACATCAACGCGGACACGGTGGCAGCAAAACTTGCAGTGGCGTTGGGGGCGATCAAACTCATTCTTCTCACCGATGTCAGAGGTGTGATGCTGGATGCCAGCGACGAGGATACGATGATCTCCAAGATCAAAATCGCCGAGATCCCCAAACTGATCGAGGATGGCGTGATCAAGGGCGGCATGATCCCTAAGATCGATTGCTGCATCGAAGCACTGGAAGGCGGTGTGGAGCGAACCCACATCATCGACGGACGAGTGGAACACTCGATTCTCATCGAGTTGCTTTCGGATGAAGGCATCGGCACCATGATCACAATGAAATAACATGTAGGGTAGAAGCAAACAAAAGCAGAAAGGCGGAGCGGCAATGGACCTGACGCAGTTAAAAATACAAGACAAAGAATCGGTGATGCAGACCTACGGCCGGTATGACATCGCCTTCGCCAGCGGAAAAAACGCCAGACTTTTTGACACCGCCGGAAAAGAATACATCGATTTCGGAAGCGGGATCGGCGTGGTAAGCGTCGGTCACAGCAATGACGACTGGTCCGCCGCAGTCTGCCGCCAGGCGTCGACCCTTGCCCACGTTTCCAACCTCTATTATACCGAACCCTATGTCCGGCTTGCCAGTCGACTGACGGAGCTTTCCGGCATGTCCGCCGCCTTTTTCGGAAACAGCGGTGCCGAAGCAAACGAAGGAGCCATCAAACTGGCCAGAAAATACAGCCGGGACAAATACGGCGACGGGCGTTCGGTCGTAGTCACCTTGCTCCAGTCTTTTCATGGAAGAACGATGGCCGCCCTGACCGCAACCGGGCAGTCCAGCTTTCACCAGCATTTCTTTCCCTTCCTCGAGGGTTTTCGCTACAGCGAGCCCAACGACGAAGTCGCTTTAGCTGACGCACTGACGGAGGATGTCTGCGCCGTCATGGTGGAAGGGATCCAGGGAGAAGGCGGTGTGTTGCCTCTCACTCAAAGCTACGTCGATTTGTTGATGAAGTTAGCCAAGGAGAAAGACATCCTCGTCATCTTTGACGAGGTCCAGACCGGCAACGGCAGGACCGGCGAAATGTTCAGCTACCAGGGACTGGGCGTCAAACCCAACATCGTCACAACGGCCAAGGGTCTCGGAGGAGGCCTTCCCATCGGCGCGATCCTGGCGGATGAACTCTGCAGAGACGTCTTGTCCGCCGGAACCCATGGCTCCACCTTCGGCGCCAATCCCATCTGTTGCGCCGGCGCCCTCGCAGTGTTGGATATCATTACAGCCCCCGGCTTCCTCGCGGAAGTCATCCGAAAGGGCGCCAAGATCCGTCGCGAGATCGAAAGCTGGAACGCGCCGGCGGTCGCAGAAGCCCGCGGAAAGGGCCTGATGCTCGGCATCCGCCTCAACGACGCCTCGCCAAAGGAAGCGGCGGCCCAACTCCTCGCGCAAGGCCTCGTCGTTCTGACCGCCGGCGCCGACGTTCTGCGTCTACTTCCGCCGCTCACCATCACCGACGAAGAGATCGACCAAGGCCTCGCCATCCTGAAGCGCTGGTTCGCCGCTCTATAGTCGATCACGCCCGCGTTAGATCACGCCCGCGTTAGATCACGCCCGCTGAGGATCAAAAATTTAGTCAAGTCCATAAAAGTGTGTAAATTCATTTCGGTTAAAATGAATTTGGATCAAGCGACCAATTGTTGCTCGGCCATGCTGCGTTTGAAGATGATTCT
>PHAE01000042.1 GCA_002840285.1 Firmicutes bacterium HGW-Firmicutes-11 | reverse complement strand
GCAGCGTGGAACAACAGCTACGGCTACATGATCATCGTCGACCACGGCGGCGGGATCGCCACCTTATATGCACATAACAGCAAGCTTCTGGTTGCAAACGGCGACATCGTCACAAGAGGACAAGTCATCGCAAAAGCGGGAAGCACCGGGATGTCGACCGGCCCCCACCTCCACTTCGAGGTCCGGGTCAACGGCGAATACAAAAATCCCATGAGTTACTTAAGATAACAACAGACCAGATACATAAAGGAAACCGGGGGCCAATGGGCTCCTTTCCTTTATCGAAAAGGAGAACGATGGAAAAAAACTGGATCCTTCCGGAAGAAAAGCCGAAAAACGACACGATAAAAGACATTCTTGCAGCTCGTGGGATCCACACTCCCAACGAGATCGCCGAATTTTTATCCGACAAACCGAGACTGACCCATGACCCTTTCCTGATGAAAGGCCTTCGGGAAGCGGCGATCCGGATCTGCAAGGCGGCAGCCGACGGGATCCATATCGTGGTCTATGGCGATTACGATGCCGACGGCATTTGCTCGGTCAGCTTGTTGATGGAGATCCTGGGAAAACTGACCGATCGGGTCAGCTACTACATTCCGTCCCGGTTCGATGAGGGATATGGACTGAACAAGGAAGCCCTCAAGACCATTAAAGAGAGCGGCGGAGAGCTTGTGATCACCGTGGACTGCGGCAGCGTTTCCTATGAGGAAGGGATGTTTGCAGAGGAGATCGGCCTGGAAATGATCGTGACTGATCATCATAACCTCAACGATCAGCCGGTGAACTGCCTTCTGGTCAATCCGAAACAAGCCGGCTGCAGCTATCCGGAACGGGAACTGTCCGGTTGTGGTGTCGCCTTCAAAGTCGCACAGGGGCTGGCAAGGCTCTTGGAAGAACAGGGAGAAGAAACGATCGGCAAGGGAGATCTCAACCGCGCCCTGGATCTGGTGGCGATCGCTACCATCGGCGACATCGTGCCATTGACCGGAGAAAACAGGACCTTGGTGAAATACGGACTGAAGACCCTGAACGCAGATCGTCGTCCCGGGTTGGGAGCCCTGATCCGCGGCATCGGATTAAAACCGGGACTGGTGACCTCCGACAATGTCGCCTACGGCATCGTGCCCCACTTGAATGCCGCCGGACGGATGATGGATGCGGAAACCGGAGTGACCCTTCTCCTAAGCCAGGAGGAAGCGGAGAGAGATCAAGCCGTTGACGCGCTGATCTTGGCTAATCGGGAACGCCGCAAAACCCAGGAGGAGATTCTGCAGGCAACGTTGCAGACCGCAGAGGAGGAAGACCGGGAGCAATGGATCCTGGTTCTTGACGCAGGCGACGCCCATGAAGGAATCACCGGCATCGTTGCCGGAAAAATAAAAGAAACCTACCACAAGCCGACGGTGATCGTCACCGATTCCGGCGACGGGTTGCTCAAAGGAACCGGCAGGGGCATCGAAGGGCTGGATCTGTACGCATTGTTGTCCAAAGTCCAGGATCTGTTCCTCAAATTCGGCGGCCATCCGGGAGCTTGTGGCTTTCTGATGGATCGCAGTGATTTGCCGGAGCTTCGCCGTCGCTTGAATGCCGCAGCAAAGGAGCTTTACCAAAACGATACATCGGTGTTTCGTCCCAAGCTTCACATCGATGCAGTGATGCGGCCGCAAGACATCGACAGAGAACTCATCGAGGCGCTGGAAAAACTGGAGCCCTTTGGCCACAGGAATCCAAAACCGATTTTTTGTATGAGGGAAGTGGTCCCCGAGCGCCCCGTGTTTTTGGGGGAAGAGGGGCGCCACGCCCGATTTCGGGCGGGGATGGTCGACGCCATACTGTTTCAGACGGCGTCGACCTTCCGGGACCACCTGACTGCCGGCCGACCGCTGGATCTGGCCGGTTACCTGGAGTTCAACCGCTGGAACGGCAAGGAAAAAATACAATTTGTGACCACCGACCTCCGATGGTATAATGAGTAGGCACAAACAGACATATGACAAATAGACATTCGAAGGAGCAAAGCAACGCTTTATGATAACCCTGAAACGAAGAAATCTGATCCTTCTGCTGGTGGTAGTCCTTGCCATCGGCGGAGTGACTACGGGAGCGTGGATGAAGGCCAAAAGCATCATCAACGACAACATCGGGATCAGTCAAAAACAGTACGAGGAATACCTGGGTCTCAAAGAAGATTATGGAGACATCGAAGAACTCAAACGTCTGATCGAAGAAAAGTATTACGTTCCGGTTGATGAGAACGAACTGGAAGAAGGATTGCGCAAGGGCTTGTTCTGGGGGATCGGAGATCCCTATTCCGCCTACCTGAGCAAAGAGGAATACGACGCCCTAATGATCGCCACCAGTGGCGAATACCAAGGGATCGGCGTTACGATCGCGCCGGACGACAAGGGCTTCATCAATGTGGTTGCTCCTATGGACGGCACACCGGCCCACAAAGCCGGTATTCAATCCGGTGACAAGGTCATATTCGTCGACGGCAAGGAATACAGTGCGGATTCCATCGACGCCGCCGCAGCAGCCATGCGCGGCGAGGTCGGCACCAAGGTGGAGGTCGGCCTTCTTCGCGGCGTCGAACGGATCGATCTGACATTGACGCGGGCAAATATCCTGCTGGAAACCGTCCGGTCGGAACTGTTGGAAGGAGACATCGGCTACATCCGTATCAGTTCCTTTGAAGAACGGACTGCGGACGATTTCGCCCAGGCACTCCGCAGCATGGAGCTGGAAGGGGCCAAAGGATTGGTCATCGACCTTCGGGACAATCCCGGCGGATTGGTCGATGTTGCCGTTGATGTGGCAGACCAGCTGATGGAAGCGGGAGTGGTCACCTACACCGAAGACCGACAGGGAAAGAAGGAATTCTACAAATCCAGGGCCGGCGCAACCAAACTGCCCTTTGTGATCCTCATCAACAAGGGATCCGCCAGCGCCAGCGAGATCATCGCCGGTGCGGTGAAGGATTCGGGAGCCGGAGAATTGGTCGGTATCACGACCTATGGAAAAGGCATCATCCAGCAGATCGTGCCCCTGGAAAACGGGGACGCGACGAAACTGACGATCATGCAATATTTTTCACCTGAGGGAAATGTGATCCATGAGATCGGCGTGGAGCCGGATCATGTCGTCGAATTGACGGAAGAAGATCTGACCGAAGGGATCCTGGAAAGAGAAAATGACCGTCAGTTGAAAAAGGCGGTCGAATTGCTACAATAAAATTTATGAGCGGGCGTTGGGATCATTCCTTCATCCGCTTCAAAATCAGCTGATAGCCGTCTGCGCCATAAAGCAGACAACGGTTGACCCGGCTGATCGTCGCGGTGCTGGCGTTGGTGATGGCTTCGATCTCGTTGTAGGTCTTTTTCGACGAGAGGAGCTTTGCGACCTGAAAGCGCTGTGAAATGGCCTGGAGTTCCTTGATCGTGCAGATGTCCTCAAAGAACCGGTAACATTCCTCTTCGTTTTTCAGAAGCAGCACTGCCTTGAAGAGATCATCGGTTTCTACGTTTTTCAGTTTGGACTCGTAACTCATGGTATTCTCCCTATCGAACGATACATGCAGATAGCGACGCTTTAATGCTTTACAGCGTAATTATACAATAGCGTTTCTCTGTTGACAACACCAAAAAGCAGAAAGGATGTCATCATTTTGGAACTGACAAACATACAGATCCTGAACGAGCTGAAAACCGACGTGGAACGCGGGCTGAGCGACGAGGAGGCTAGGCGGCGAATCGAGGAATACGGCCCCAACTCCATTGAAGAGAAGAAGGCGAAAACCAAATTGCAGATCTTTCTGTCACAGCTGAAAGATCCTATGATATATATTCTGATGGCTGCCATGGTGATCTCCGCTTTCCTCAAAGAGTTCGGGGATTCGGTGATCATTCTCGCGGTGATTCTTCTCAATGCCATCATCGGAATGATCCAGGAGTCAAAAGCAGAAAAGTCGTTGGAAGCGCTGAAAAAGATGTCCAGTCCTTCCGCCCTGGTGAGACGAGATGGAGAGATAAAAGAGATCCCGGCAGCGGAACTGGTGCCCGGAGACATCGTTCTTCTGGAAGCCGGCCGGGTCGTTCCGGCGGATTTGCGTCTGGTGAGCAGCATCAACCTCAAACTCGAGGAGGCGGCACTCACCGGGGAGTCGGTCCCGGTGGAAAAAGATGCGGAGTTCGTTCTGACGGAAGAGGTTTCGCTGGGCGATCGTCTCAACATGGCCTACCAATCCACCAGCGTCGTTTACGGCAGGGGAGAAGGGGTGGTCATGACCACCGGTATGAACACGGAGATTGGCAAGATCGCCCGAATGATCAGCGAAACAAAAGAAGAAATGACACCGCTGCAGAAGCGGTTGGGTGACCTGGGGAAAGTCCTGGGCATTCTGGCAGTCGTGCTCTGTGTGGCCCTTTTTGCCATCGCTTTGTTCCAGGGGCGAGATGTATTGGAAATGCTGCTGACTGCCATTTCTCTGGCTGTCGCCGCCATACCCGAAGGACTTCCTGCGGTGGTCACCATCGTGCTTGCCCTTGGGGTGACGCGGATGGTCAAGGTCAACACCATCGTTCGCAAGCTGCCTGCTGTTGAGACCTTGGGAGCCGTGAGCATCGTCTGCACCGACAAGACAGGAACGTTGACACAAAACAAGATGACCGTCACGAAGATCTGGATCGACGGAGCTACCATGGATGCAGACAAGATCGACCACGAAAAAGAGCCGGACTTCATCAACGGCTTCGTTCTCTGCACCGATGCCGTCATCCAGGGCGAGAACCGGATCGGCGATCCGACAGAGCTGGCGCTTCTGGACCTCGGCATGAAATACGGCGTGGACAAGCAGGCGTTGGAGAAGGAGCATCCTAGAATCAACGAGCAACCTTTTGATTCAAGCAGAAAGAAAATGACAACGGTCCACAGGGATGGAGAATGGTCCATCGCCTACACCAAAGGTGCCATCGACCGCATCCTGTTGGACTGCAACCGCATCAAGGACGGCGTCGATGTGCGTCCTATCACCGAAGAAGACATCACTACGATCAAGGCAGCAGCAAAGGAGATGGCGGTGGAAGCCCTTCGGGTGTTGGCCTTGGCAGAAAAACCGGATGACGCTTCTGCAAAAGAGGAAAACCTGATCTTCGTCGGGATGGTCGGCATGATCGACCCTCCACGGATGGAAGCGGCGGAAGCGGTTCGGATATTCAAAAAAGCTTCGGTCGCTACAGTCATGATCACCGGCGATCACAGAGACACCGCCTTAGCCATCGCCAGAGAACTGGGGATCGCAGAATCGGTGGAGCAGTGCATCACCGGAGACGAGTTGTCCCACATGTCCCAGGAAGAGCTCAACGCGGCGGTACCCCATATCCGGGTCTTTGCACGGGTATCGCCGGAAAACAAGGTCATGATCATCAATGCGTTTCGATCCCACGGCCACATCGTGTCCATGACCGGCGACGGCGTCAACGACGCGCCTTCACTGAAATCCGCCGACATCGGCGTGGCAATGGGCATCACCGGAACTGACGTGGCTAAAGGCGCTGCCGACATGATCCTGACCGACGACAATTTCGCCACCATACAAAAGGCCATCGAAGAAGGCCGGGTCATATACAGCAATATCAAAAAAACCGTTGTCTTCCTGCTGTCCTCCAATCTGGGGGAAGTGATCACCATGTTTGTAGCGATCCTGGCAGGTCTGGCTTCTCCATTGAAGGCCATCCATATCCTTTGGGTCAACCTGATCACCGACTCTCTGCCGGGCCTTGCGCTAGGTGTCGACGACGGCGATCCGGACATCATGGACGAGCCGCCCCGCGATCCAAAAGAGACCTTGTTTGCCAACGGCGGCGGCATCACCATTCTGTTTTTTGGTATAGTGATCGGCCTCATCACCCTCACCGCATTCCTCTATCTGCCGGTGACCCATCTTCTTGAAGCTGGGCTTCCCGTCAACCTTGAAGCTATTAAGGATCTCTACGCCGATGCGGAGCTGTACACTAGATCCCAGACCTACGCCTTCACCGTTCTAGCGATTTCCCAGCTGTTCAACGCAGTCGGTCTTCGAAATGTGAAACGCTCCCTTTTCCGCATGAACCACCTGAACAATCCGCTGATGCTGGTGGCCTTCGTCGTCGGCTTCGGTCTTCAGGTTGCAGTGACGGAAATTCCGTTCCTCAGCCAGGTCTTCGGCGTATCCACACTGTCGCTTCGGGAATGGCTCATACTTGTAGCGCTCTCCACGGCTCCCCTCTGGTTCCACGAGCTGTTTGTGGGACTTCGGATGCTGGCAAAGAAAGGCTGATACGATGCACCTATTCGTGAGCAGCCGGCCGCTGCCGATGGAAGAACTTCTGCAAGAGTACGTAAAGCGAACCGGAAACGGCAGATTACTTACGACGATCCCGGAACTTCCTCATGCGATCCAAAAAGATGCAATCGAAATACGACGGGATGTCAACGGCAAACCCTATTTCCCACAGATCCCGCAGATCCGGTTTTCCATCAGCCACAGCGGCGGATTTTGGGCCTGCGTTTTCCACGAAAAGGAGATCGGCCTTGACATCGAGGATCCAACGATCCGAAGAAGGACGATTCCTCTGGACCGGTTGGCAAAGCGATACTTTTCACAGGAGGAGCAGCAGTACTGCGAAGGCAAGGGTCTTGTAGCATTCCTGAACGTCTGGACGCGGAAAGAAGCGTATCTGAAATGTGTGGGCACCGGCATCGCAGGAGGATTGTCCAGTATTTCAACGGTTTCCGGTGGCACATGGAAGACAAGCATCAACGATCGAACCATTTTTGACCTGGCCAACCTTCCTAACTTTTCCGATACAGGGCTGATCGGAGCCCTATGCGTTGAACACACACTAGTTGAAGGAGAATTATCATGGAGCCAACGCTGACAAAGAAGAACTATTTCATGGTGTACGGAGCTGCAATTCTATTTTCTCTGATCGTCGGGTTTTCGTTTCTTGGAGTCAAAACAGCGGTTGGCATCACAACACCTCTGATGCTCCTGACCTATCGATTCAACTTTGCCGCACTGGGAGCGATCGCCTTCCTGGTGTTCGGAAAAGTCAAACTGGAGCTTGCCAACAAACCAAAGCGGTTTTTGTACTTGAATGTAGCTTTTTATTTAGGGTTCATGGTGTTTCAGTCCATCGGATTGATGTATGCCACCTCCATCATCAGCGGCATCGTATTTGCCATCGTGCCGATCCTTGCTAAACTGATCGCCTGGTGGCGGCTGGGAGAATCCGGCACCTGGAAACAGACCTTTTTTGTCTTCGTATCGGTCACCGCGGTGATCCTTATGTTTCTTTTCAGCACATCGGGGATCGACCGGATCCATCCGCTGGGGCTATTGCTGCTTTTTTTATCCAGCCTGTCGATGGCGATCAGCAACGTATTCATGCGTTGGGTGCGAAGCCAATATAAGCCACTTTCCATCTCCATTGCCATCGCCATCATCGGTTGCGTGCTGTTCAATCTGGCGACCATCGTGGTCGGTCTGAAAAACGGCGACCTTGGCAACTATTTCGAACCGATGCAGTCACTGCCCTTTATCGTTTCGACCGCGTTCCTGGGCATTCCCTCGACGCTCTTCACCGCTCTTTTGATGGCCTACATGCTGATCTACCTGCCAACGGTCAAGGCGGTGGTCTTCGGGAATCTGTCGACAGCGATCTCGATCCTGGTCGGTGTGATCGTTCTGCGGGAGCCATTCACCGGTTACCAGATGATTTGCACCGCCCTCATCATCGTCGGCGTCGTCGGGACCAGCATCACCGGGGCAAGGGGAAATGGCGCTAAGCACTAGCCGCCGATCGCGCGCCATCAGTCGCAAGTGGTCAACCTATCCCCGCGACACATATTTTGTCCTGTGGGATAAAAATATCCGGGATCCGTCCAGTTCTTAGTGGGTTCCCGGCACATTTATAACCTATTTCGCTGCGAAATATCTTTCTGACACAAAAATCGATGCCTGGGATATGATTATTCTGGTCGTAGTCGATTCGTTTATCTTGAGATATAAAGAACGTGTTAAAAAGATAGATTTGTCAAAAATGAGGACCGCGCCAGCCGGCGCGCACCGATGAAATTTCAAAAAACAAGCGAATGCCATATCCCAGTGCTACTGTTTTGTGTTCAAAAGATAATTTCGACCGAAACAAGGACCGCGCCAGCCGGCGCGTACCGATGAAATCGTCCGTATCTATAGCGGAGCAATAGGGTAATGAGGAAAATGAAATGATAAAAGTACAGATTTTGATGGAAAACAAGACCTACCGGGACGGGCTGGTGGCGGAACACGGCCTTTCGCTGTTGATCGAAGCGGGTGACCGAAGGATCCTTTTCGATGCGGGGGCGTCTCCTTTGTTGATGCACAACATGAAGCTGCTGAACGTCGACCCCGCAACCATTGATACGGTGGTCATCAGCCACGGCCATTTCGACCACACCGGTGGACTTCCCGCGTTTCTTGCGGCCAATTCCAAGGCGAAGGTCTATATCCATAAGGAGGCCTTCCACAACTTCTTTGGAGAAGAGGAAGGCGAGTTGGACAAGATCACCTGCGGCATTCGTTGGGATCCTGCAGAGCATGAGGCAGTTCGAAAGCGCGCGATCCTGACCGAAGGTCCTTTATGGCTGAACGACGACATGGTGATTTCCGGCACGATTCCGGTCGCTTCTGATTTTGTGCCGACGGAACCCTTCTATATAAAGGAGGAAGACGGAAGCATCCGTCAGGATGACATGGCCCACGAACAGTTTCTGGCGATCCGGGACCGGGACGCCGGCGGCGTCCATCTGATCACCGGCTGTTCCCATACCGGGACGCTTTCGGCGATCCATTATACCAATGTATTATTTCTCGGCGAGCGGATCCTTTCCATGACCGGTGGCTTTCACATGTACAGCACCACTGAGGAAAGACGCCAGAAGGCGATCGACGAACTGGTCGGAAGCGGAGGCGGGGTCCCTGCGACGATGGAGTGCCCCGGAACACTGGTTCCCCTGCACTGCACCGGGATCAAAGCGCTCTGCGAGCTGCGGAAGCAGATCGGCGATCGCTGCCTTATGCCCGGCGCCGGCGATAAACTGGAGTTGCGATAATATGGAGTAGATACAAGATGGAGCAGAAACGAAATGAAGACCAACTGATAGATCCAAACGAAATGGAAAACGCAAAGGAAATCGCCCTAAGGTTTTTAGCGTATCGTGACCGGACCTCTGCGGAAGTCCGGGACCACTTGACGGGCAAGGGAATTGACCGGGCGGCCGCCGACGCCGTCGTCGGCGGCCTGGTGGAGGCAAAGATCCTCGACGACGCCGATCTTTGCCTCCGCCTGATCCGCTA
>PHAE01000011.1 GCA_002840285.1 Firmicutes bacterium HGW-Firmicutes-11 | reverse complement strand
TGATCACACCGATCGCCATTGAAGAAGGACTCCGGTTTGCGATCCGCGAAGGCGGCCGCACCGTAGGATCCGGCGTCGTTGCCAAGGTCATGGAATAAGAGAAACGACAAGCAAGAATAAATTAGAATTTGAAGTCAGAACAAAGTAAGAGTAAGGCAAGAGGCAGACACGATCGTCCGCCTCTTGTTTTTTCATTTCGCCTCTTGCACAGGGAAGGAAATAGGAATATTATTCTTTGTGGAATACATATCGACAGGAGTTGCCATGACCATCACGTTTTCCGATTTCGTGTACCAGCTCACATCAAATTCCGCGTTTTTTATCATAACATTGCTGACCCTTGCAGTGATTTTGGTCAACGGCTGGACCGATGCACCGAATGCCATTGCAACTTGTGTATCGACCCGATCGATGCGGCCGGGGAGAGCGATCCTGATGGCAGCGGTTTTTAATTTCTTTGGCGTTCTAGTCATGACACTGATCAACGCTACTGTAGCTCAGACGATCTATAGCATGGTGGATTTCGGTGGCGACTCCCACGAAGCCCTGGTTGCTCTGTGCGCTGCTCTCTTCGCGATCGTATTATGGGCAACGGCTGCCTGGTGGTTCGGCATTCCCACCAGTGAGAGCCATGCGTTGATCGCCGGACTTTCCGGCGCAGCGATCGCCCTGCAAGGAGGACTTTCCGGCATCAATGGCTCGGCGTGGATCAAAGTCATTTATGGGCTGGGGCTGTCGACTTGCATGGGGTTCGGGATGGGATGGCTCGTTACGAAAGGGATCGGAAGATTCTTTCGAAGAGTGGACCGCCGAAAGACGTATGGTCTATTCAAAAACGCGCAGATCGCCGGCGCTGCAGGGATGGCTTTCATGCACGGCGCCCAGGATGGGCAAAAGTTCATGGGTGTGTTTATGTTGGGGATCTTTCTCGCCAGGGGAAGCGCAGGCAACTCTGAATTTGTGATACCGATATGGTTGATGATCATTAGTTCACTGGTCATGGCCTTTGGGACATCCATCGGTGGATACCGCATCATCAAATCGGTTGGCATGGATATGGTAAAGCTCGAGAAATTTCAAGGATTCTCTGCGGATTTGGCAGCAGTCACCTGTCTTTTCGTATCCTCGACATTTGGGATCCCGGTCAGCACGACCCATACAAAGACGACAGCGATCATGGGAGTCGGGGCAGCGAAGCGTCTATCATCAGTCAACTGGGGAGTCGTACGGGAAATGGTGTCCGCCTGGATCCTGACGTTTCCAGGATGCGGACTCATTGGTTTTCTGATGGCACGGGTATTTTTATCGATCTTTTAAGAAAGGAACTTCACAATGTCACGGAGAGACAACGAATATTTCACAACATTCATCTCACTGTCGGAATATGCTTGCCAGGCGGCGAGGATGTTGATCGATACGATGCAGAACTACCATCCGGAAGAGCTCGATCAAAAAAGGATCGAGATGCACAAGATCGAACACGACTGCGATATTGCAAAACACCAGATGATCGAGCATCTTGCAAAGGAGTTCATCACTCCCATCGAACGGGAGGACATCATGGAGATGGCCCACCAGATCGATAACATAACAGATGCCATCGAGGACGTGATGATGCGTCTTTACATGTTCAACATAACGTCGATACGAAGCGATGCCCTTGAGATGGCGCAAATCATCGAAAAATGTTGTTTCGCTGTAAAAGAAGCTCTCGTCGAATTTCCTGATTTCCGCAGATCCAAAACACTTCACCAGTATATCGTTGAAGTCAACCGTCTGGAAGAAGAGGGCGACAGGCTTTACATGGAGGCGACTCGACGTCTCTACATCAGTGACCTGGAAGCGGTTGCGGTCAACGCATGGACCCATGTATTTCATATAATGGAAAAAGCCTGCGATGCCTGTGAGGACGTATCCGATGTGATCGAAAGCGTTATGATGAAAAATACCTGATTTGAAAAGAGTTTCTGTTCTACGAGATATGGGGGCGGACGGTGTGGTCCGCCCCCATATCTGTCTTAGAATGATACGCCAGGCACCGTGTTCGAGAGAGCCATCTTCAGAACGTTGAAATTGTCAGAAAATGAAGATAAGAAAATTGAAAAAAAGTACTGAAAAAAAATAAAAAAAGTATTGCATTACCCAAGAAGCTACTATATACTGAAACAGCTTGTGATTACAGCGATGTCCTGCTGCAGATCCATGTGGCCGGAACCCGCTGACAGCAACGCGATGAGGTAGGAAGTTACCGTGCTATCGGAGAATTTCTACTGAGAATTGCCCTCTCTCGAAGAGGACGAGGGGATTCGCCGTTTTTGTTTGTGTAAAAATATATGGAACACACGGCAGAGTGTAAGGTGGTCGAATTCCTCGTACAGGCATAGCGAAACGTACGAAACAGCCCGCAGAACCGGGCAAATAAGGAGGAAGAACAATGAGCGCACAGAAAATCAGAATCAAACTGAAGGCATATGATCACAAGGCACTGGATCAATCAGCAGCCAGGATCGTAGACACAGCGAAAAAGACCGGGGCAGAAGTTTCCGGGCCGATTCCGCTGCCGACAGAAAAGCAGATCATCACCATCCTGCGAGCAGTCCACAAATATAAGGACAGCAGAGAGCAGTTCGAACAAAGAACTCACAAACGGCTGATCGACATTCTTTCACCATCGCCCAAGACCATCGATGCGTTGATGAAGTTGGATATGCCGGCAGGCGTGGATATCGAGATCAAACTGTAACAACAGCACAATAAACAGATCTTAGTATGATTGACGGGCAAGATCCCGAACAATCCGCTGTAAGAAGGGAGAGCAAAGAACCAATGAAGACAATCTTAGGAAAAAAAATCGGCATGACTCAGATTTTTTCCGAAACAGGCGAATCCATTCCGGTCACTGTGATCGAGGCCGGCCCAGTCGTGGTCACCCAGGTCAAGACCGTTGAAACCGACGGATACAACGCTGTTCAGATCGGATACGGAGAATTGAAAGAGCACAGAGCCAACAAGCCGACCAAAGGTCACTTCCAGAAGTGGCAGGTCGAGCTGAAAAAGCATCTGCAGGAGATCCGCCTCGACGAAGGTGAAACTTACGAACAGGGACAGGTCCTGACCGTTGCCGATTTCGAAGAAGGCAAAAAACTTGACGTGACCGGCACCTCCAAAGGAAAAGGAACACAAGGTCAAATCAAGAGATGGAACCAGTCCAGAGGACCTATGAGTCACGGTTCCAAGCATCACAGACTCGCCGGCGCCCTTGCGGCCGGAACCTATCCCTCCCGCGTATTCAAAGGAAACAAGTCTGCCGGAAGAATGGGAAGAGATACGATCACTGTGCAGAACGTGGAATTGGTAAAGATCATCGCTGACAGAAACCTGATGCTGGTCAAAGGGGCTGTCCCCGGCGGCAAAGGCGGCCTTCTCCGCATTCAATATGCGGTCAAGGGTCAGGACAAATAGAGAGACTGGTAGAAAGGAGGAACTACAATGGCTCAAGTTACTATGTTGAAAATGGACGGCTCGGAAGCCGGCTCGATCGAATTGAAGGATGACATCTTCGGAATCGAAGTAAACGCATATGCAGTCCATGCAGTTGTAAAGAACTATCTGGCTAACCAGAGACAAGGCACACAGTCTGCAAAGACCAGAGGCGATGTCCGCGGCGGCGGCAGAAAGCCGTTTCGTCAGAAGGGCACCGGCAGAGGCCGGCAGGGAAGCTCCACATCCCCGAATCATATCGGCGGCGGCGTGGTATTCGCACCGAAGCCCAGAGATTACAGGTATTCGCTTCCCAAGAAGCTCAGAAGATTGGCTATGAAATCGGCTCTTTCCTCGAAGGTTGAGGATAAGGAGATCATCATTCTCGATACACTGAAGTTCGATGTTCCCAGGACCAAAGATATGCTCAAGGTTCTGGAAAGCATCAAAGCAGCGAAAAAGGCCCTGATCGTAACTGATATCAAAGATGAGAACGTCATTCGTTCCGCAGCTAATATCCCCGGCGTCAAAACGACCATGGTCGGAGAGATGAACGTGTACGACATCGTCAACTACACAAGCTTCATCATCACCAGGGACGCAGTCAACAGAATTGAGGAGGTGTATTCGTAATGAAAACCCCTTACGATGTCATCATTAAGCCGGTCATCACCGAGCGCAGCATGGATGATGCAGCAAACAAAAAGTATACGTTCAAAGTCGCCACCGACGCAAACAAGACGCAGGTCAAACATGCGGTGGAAGAGATTTTCGGAGTCGACGTCCAACAGGTCAATATCATGAACGTCAAAGGAAAGCTCAAGCGAGTCGGGAAAAACATCGGAAGAAGACCGGCTACGAAAAAAGCCATCGTGACCCTTACGGACAAGAGTAAGGAAATCGAATTCTTCCAAGGCCTATAAAAGGAGGGAAGCCAACATGGGAATCAAAAAATATAAGCCGACTACCCCGGGCCTCCGCGGTATGACGGTTTCCACATTTGAAGAGATCACCGCAGCGACTCCCGAAAAGTCCCTGACCGTCACGCTGAAAAAGCATTCGGGACGCAACTCGAGAGGAAAGATCACCGTTCGCCACAGAGGCGGCGGATATCGGCCCAAATACAGGATCATCGATTTTAAAAGAGACAAAGACGGAATCCCCGGAAAAGTCGCCACGATCGAGTACGATCCCAACAGAAGCGCCAACATCGCCCTGATCTTCTATGCGGACGGAGAAAAACGATACATCATCGCTCCTAACAAATTGAAAGTCGGCGACACCGTCGTGTCGGGTCCGGATTCGGACATCAAAGTGGGAAATGCGCTGCCGGTGAAGAATATTCCGGTGGGTACCGTGATCCACTGCATCGAACTGAAAGCCGGAAAAGGAGCCCAGATGGTAAGGGCCGCAGGAAACGGAGCTCAGCTCATGGCGAAGGAAGGCGACTACGCGACACTGCGTCTCCCCTCCGGCGAAATGCGCAAGATCCGAATGGAATGCCGGGGCACCATTGGCGAAGTCGGAAATCTGGATCATGAGAACATCAAGATCGGAAAAGCCGGCAGAAAGCGCCACATGGGCATCCGCCCAACGGTCAGAGGATCCGTCATGAACCCCAACGACCATCCTCACGGAGGAGGCGAAGGCAAGACCGGCATCGGCCGTGTCAGCCCGGTCACTCCCTGGGGTAAGCCGGCACTGGGATACAAGACCAGAGAGAAGAACAAGAAGTCGAATCAATATATCGTGAAGAGACGCAACGAGAAATAAGCGGAGAGGAGGATGTAATTAATGAGCAGATCACTGAAAAAAGGACCTTTCATAAACGAGAAGCTATTGGCAACCATCGAAACCATGAATGCGTCCAATGACAAAAAAGTCATCAAAACCTGGTCAAGGCCATCCACGATCTTTCCGCAGATGGTGGGCCATACGGTAGCTGTGCACGACGGTAAAAAGCACGTGCCGGTATATATAACAGAAGACATGGTAGGACACAGACTCGGAGAGTTCGCCCCTACCAGAAACTACAGAGGACACGCAGCGGACAAATCCTCGAAAGTCAAGAAAAAGTAAGAAGGAGGATTCTAGAACATGGAAGCAAAAGCAGTAGCGAAATATGTCAGGATGTCTCCGATCAAGCTGAAACCCGTCGCCGATCTGGTACGGGGAAAAGACCTGACCGAGGCACTGACGATCCTGAAGTTCACCCCGGGCAAAGGCTCGGTACTGGTGGAGAAAGTCGTCAAATCCGCCGCAGCGAACGCGGAAAACAATCATGAGATGAATGTCGATAAGCTCTACGTCGCAGAAGTTTATGCTCACCAGGGGCCGACAATGAAACGTTGGAGAGCCGGAGCACAAGGACGTGCATCTATCATCCTGAAGAGAAGCAGCCACATCGGTGTCACCCTGAAGGAAAGAGAGTAGGAGGTTTGTTGAATGGGTCAGAAAGTAAGCCCTCATGGATTGCGAGTGGGCATTATCAAGGATTGGAATTCCAAATGGTACGCAGATAAGAAGGATTTCGCTGATTACCTTGTGGAAGACAAGAAGATCAGAGAACATATCAAAAAACGGATCTATGCCGCAGGCGTTTCCAAGATCCTGATCGAACGGGCAGCCAACAACCAGGTCAAGGTCACTGTTCTTACAGCGAAGCCTGGCATGGTGATCGGAAGATCCGGAACCGGGATCGACGAGCTGAAGGCCGAAGTTGAAAAACTGACCGGCAAGACGGTGTTCATGAACATCGTCGAGATCCGCAGGACCGAACTGGACGCGCAACTGACAGCTGAGAGCATCGCTCAGGCGCTGGAAAAGAGGATCTCTTTCCGTAGAGCCATGAAGCAGGCCATCGGCAGAACGATCAAAGCCGGAGCCAAGGGCGTCAAGGTAGTAGTATCCGGACGACTCGGCGGTGCGGAAATTGCGAGAAGCGAAAAGTACAGCGAAGGAAATGTTCCTCTTCATACATTGCGGGCGGACATCAATTACGGATTTGCAGAAGCAGATACCCAATATGGGAAGATCGGCATCAAGGTCTGGATCAATAACGGCGAGATCCTTTCCAAGGACCTGCAGAGCGCTATGCCGGAAGAAAAGCCAAGCACCGATCGTGGAGCCAGAAAACCAGGCAACGACAAGCGCAGACGGGACAACGACCGTCCCAGAGGCGCCGGCGACCGTAACGACCGCAGCAGAGGCCCGAGACGGGACGACAAGCCGGAGTTTTCAAAGGCTGTCAACCCAAGGAAACGGACCAAACCGGCAGAGGTGAAAGCCGCTCCCGCAGCAGTCCCTGCAGAAGAGACGCAAACAGAAGAATAGGCAAATGCTGCCTGACAGATAGAGTATGAAAGGAGGAACAAGCGATGTTAATGCCAAAGCGTGTCAAACGTCGTCGTGTCCACAGAGGAAGAATGAAAGGTGTCGCAACCAAAGGAAACACCATAACCTACGGGACCTATGGGTTGGTTTCCCAGGAATGCGGATGGATCACCTCGAATCAGATAGAATCAGCCCGTATCGCCATGACCAGGTCCATCAAAAGAGGCGGAAAAGTCTTCATCAAGATCTTTCCTCACAAACCGGTGACCAAGAAGCCGGCAGAAGTCCGGATGGGTTCCGGTAAAGGAGCTCCCGAGTTCTGGGTAGCAGTGATCAAGCCAGGTCGGGTCATGTTCGAGATCGAAGGCGTATCAGAGGCTGCGGCCAGAGAAGCGATGAGACTTGCTTCTCACAAACTTCCGCTCAAGTGCAAGTTTGCCATCAAAGGCCAGGAGTTCGCAGAGGGTGGTGAAGCGTAATGAAATTGGAAAAAATCAGAGAAATGAGCGAGACCGAACTGACTGCAGAAGTGAAAAAGCTGAAGAACGAGCTGTTTAATCTTCGCTTCCAGCAGGTCACCGGTCAGCTGGAAAACCCGATCAAAATGCGTGATGTCAAAAAGGACATTGCCCGGGTAAAGACCATAATCAGAGAAAAAGAATTGAAGCGGGCAGAAGGCTAAAGAAAGGAGGATGTAGCTATGGAAGACAGAAACAGGAGAAAGACCAAGGTCGGACTTGTCGTCAGTGACAAGATGGATAAAACGATCGTTGTTGCTGTGGAAGATTTCGTAAGACATTCCCTTTACGGAAAGTCTATGAAGCGCACAAAGAATTTTAAGGCGCATGACGAAAACAACGAATGCAACATCGGCGATAAAGTACGCATCATGGAGACCAGACCTTTGTCCAAGGACAAGCGCTGGAGACTCGTGAATGTGATCGAGAAGGTCAAATAAGGAAGGAGGCACCAATCATGATTCAAACAGAAACAAGATTAAAGGTTGCTGACAATTCCGGCGCAAAAGAGATATTGTGCATCCGTATCCTTGGCGGCACCAGCCGAAAGTATGCGGGCATAGGAGATATCATTGTATGTGCGGTTAAAGAAGCAACGCCAGGCGGCGTCGTCAAAAAAGGCGACGTAGTCAAGGCAGTGATCGTCCGGACCAAACAGGGTGTCCGGCGTGTAGACGGCAGCTATGTAAAGTTCGATCAAAACGCAGCTGTCATTATCAAGGAAGACAAGAACCCGGTCGGGACCCGTATTTTCGGACCCGTTGCAAGAGAGCTGAGAGACAAGAGCTTCATGAAGATCGTCTCTTTAGCGCCGGAAGTACTGTAGGAGGTGTACGAGATGCAAATCAAAAGAGACGATACGGTACTCGTGATCACCGGTAAAGACAAAGGAAAAAAGGGCAAGGTCCTTAAGGCCATGCCTAAGACGGACAAAGTGATCGTCGAAGGCGTAAACATCCAGACCAAGCACCAGAAGCAGACGAGAAAAGCCGCGGCAGAGATCAAGCACCAAGAGGGACCGATTCACGTTTCCAACGTGATGCTCTGGGACAGCAAGGCCAAAGCCCCCACAAGGATCGGATACAAGCTGGAAAACGGCCAAAAGAAGCGGGTATCCAAAAAAACAGGCCACGTCCTGGACTAACGAGAGGAGGGAACGATCTTGGCAGCAAGACTGAAAGAAAAATATAAGACCGACGTATTTGAAGCACTGATGGAAAAGTTCAAGTATGACAACGTCATGCAGGTACCGAAGCTTGAAAAGATCACCATCAATATGGGTCTTGGAGAAGCAAAGGACAACGCAAAGCTGATGGAGACCGCAGTGCAGGAAATCGCACTGGTCACGGGCCAGAAGCCGGTCACTACGAAAGCCAAAAAATCCATCGCCAACTTCAAACTGCGTCAGGGTATGACCGTCGGAGCAAAAGTAACGCTTCGCGGAGACAGTATGTATGAATTTGCCGATAAGCTGTTCAACATTGCACTGCCCAGAGTAAGAGATTTCAAGGGCGTGAATCGCAACTCCTTCGACGGAAGAGGCAACTTTTCCATGGGAGTCAAGGAACAGCTCATCTTTCCTGAAATCAACTACGACCAGGTCGATATGATCAAAGGAATGGACATTGTGTTCACAACGACGGCAAAGACCGATGAAGAGGCACTGTCTCTTCTGGAGTTCCTGGGCATGCCGTTCACGAAATAACGAGGAGGTAGCAAAGTGGCAAAGACATCTCTCAAAGTAAAGCAGCAGAGAAAACCAAAGTTCGCAACGCGGGCATACACCAGATGCAGACTCTGCGGTCGGCCCCATGCCTACCTGCGGAAGTACGGCGTTTGTCGTATCTGCTTTAGAGAATTGGCTTATAAGGGAGAAATCCCCGGCGTCAGAAAAGCCAGTTGGTAATCCGTTAAAGGAAGGAGGTACAACAATATGACTATGACAGATCCTGTAGCAGATATGCTAACAAGAATCAGAAATGCCAATACGGTCGGACACACAACCGTTGATATTCCTGCATCGAAGATGAAGAAATCCATAGCGGAGATCCTTCGAAACGAAGGGTATATCAAAGGATACGATTTCATAGACGAAGGTAGCCAGGGCATCATTCGCGTACAAATGAAGTATGGCACCGACAAAGAGCGCGTCATCAGCGGGATAAAGAGGATCTCAAAACCCGGCTTGAAAGTCTACGCAAAAAGCAACGAAGTACCCAAGGTTCTGGGAGGTCTTGGCATCGCCATCATCTCTACGTCCAGTGGGATCATCAGCGACAAGGAAGCACGTAAACTTGGCGTTGGCGGCGAAGTCATCTG
The DNA here is from genome assembly GCA_002840285.1 of Firmicutes bacterium HGW-Firmicutes-11. GTDB lineage: Bacteria > Bacillota > Clostridia > Peptostreptococcales > Anaerovoracaceae > PHAE01. Next base: position 50,991 of record PHAE01000011.1, on the reverse strand, counting down.
TTATGTTTGGTAGGAGGAAAGAGAATGTCCAGAATAGGTAAATTACCTGTATCGCTTCCTGCCGGCGTTGAGGTCAAAGTCAGCGATAACAATATCGTCACTGTCAAAGGCCCCAAGGGTGAACTGCAGGAACAGATCAGCAAACACGTATCCATCGCGATCGAGGACGGTGTCCTGACGGTCGGCCGCAACGGCGACAGCAAAGACGCCAGATCGGCTCACGGCTTATACCGTACATTGATCAACAATATGGTGACCGGTGTCACCGCAGGATTTGAAAAGAAACTGCAAATGACCGGTGTCGGTTACCGTGCAGAGAAGAAAGACCAGGTTTTGGTCATGCAATTGGGATATTCCCATCCCATCGAGATGAAAGATCCCGACGGGATCACCACCGAGGTTCCGGTACCGACAGAAGTCATCGTGCGCGGAATCGACAAAGCGGTCGTTGGAAATTATGCGGCAGGGATTCGCGGCAAGAGACCTCCAGAGCCTTATAAGGGCAAAGGGATCCGGTATGCAGGCGAAGTGATCCGCAGAAAAGAAGGCAAGACCGGTAGCAAGAAGAAATAGAAAGGAGTGAGGAAAATGGCAAACAATAAAAGCAGAAATGACAAGCGACTGGCGCGGCATGCGAGAGTCAGAAAAGACGTTTTCGGTACTCCTGAACGTCCTAGACTTTGCGTATACAGAAGCCTTTCCAATATTTCCGCCCAGGTCATCGACGATGTAAGCGGAACGACACTGGCAGCCGCCTCCACTCTGGACAAAGAGATCAAGGCAAAAGCGGCTTACGGCGGAAACAAAGAAGCGTCCAAACTCGTCGGTGAGCTGGTTGCGAAAAGAGCCATGGAAAAGGGCATCGAAACCGTTTCATTCGACCGGGGTGGGTTCTTATATCACGGAAGAGTAAAAGAACTGGCTGACAGCGCACGCTCCGCCGGTTTGAAATTCTAACAGGAGGAGGAAGAGAATGCTACATAAAAAGATAGATGCATCCAAGATCGATCTGCAGGAATCCATCGTCAACATCCGTCGAGTCACCAAGGTCGTCAAAGGCGGCAAAAACTTCAGATTCAGCGTGACCGTTGTTGTCGGTGACGGAAACGGACATGTCGGCGTCGGCTTGGGCAAAGCCCAGGAAATTCCCGAAGCGGTCAGAAAAGCCATCGAGGATGCAAAGAAAAGACTGATCTTCGTTCCTACTGTTGGAACGACCATTCCTCACAGGTCCCTGGGAATTTTCGGCGCAGGTCAGGTTTTGATCATGCCGGCAGCCCCGGGTACCGGAGTTATCGCCGGAAGCTCGGTTCGTACCGTGTTGGAACTTGCCGGCGTCAAGGACGTCAGAGCAAAGTCCATCGGTAGCAACAACGCCGGAAACATGGCAGCAGCCACCATCGAAGGGCTTCGTATGCTCAAGACTCTCGAAGGAGTCTGCAAGCTTCGCGGCAAGACCAGAGAAGAAATCTTAGGATAAGGAGGAACCCAAAATGGCTGACAAAAAAGTCAGGATCACACTGGTGAAAAGCACAATTGGCGCTTCTCCCAACCAGAGAAAAGTCGTGGAAGGACTGGGACTCAGAAAGCTGCAACACGCAGTCGAACTGCCTGACAATCCCCAGGTTCGCGGCGCAATAGAAAAAATCAAGCATTTGCTAAACGTAGAAGAACTTTAAAAAGGAGGTGGGATGAGACATGAAATTGCATGAACTTAGAGCCCCCGAAGGTTCGACAAAAAACCCCAAACGTAAGGGACGGGGCACCGCAACAGGACAGGGTAAAACCGCCGGACGAGGAATGAACGGACAAAACTCCAGAAGCGGTGGAGGAACCAGACCCGGTTTTGAAGGCGGACAGATGCCTCTTTATCGGCGTGTTCCCAAACGGGGCTTCACCAATATATGGAAAAAGGAATGGGAGATCGTCAATGTGGAGGACCTCAATGCCTTCGAAAACGGAACTCTTGTTACTCCCGAGCTCATGATCGAAGCTGGCCTCGCAAAAAAGGTCGTAGACGGAATCAAAATTCTCGGAGATGGTACGCTGGAAAAGAGCGTGACTGTAAAGGCTCATAAATTTAGCAAAACCGCCATAGAAAAGATTGAGTCTGCCGGAGGAAAGGCAGAGGTGATCTGATTATGGAGATGCTGCGGACACTTGCCCGGGCCTGGAAAATAGCGGACATCAGGAAAAAGATCATCTTCACACTTCTGATGCTCATGGTTTTCCGGTTGGGCTCCAACATTCCAGTACCCGGAATTGACAGGGACATTCTCGACAACGTGTTTTCCAGTGACATGGGTCTTTTGAGTCTGTTTGACCTATTTTCCGGCGGCTCCTTCAGCAACTTTACCATCTTTGCATTGAGCATCACGCCCTACATCACAGCCTCGATCATCCTTCAGCTGCTGACCATAGCGGTTCCACGGCTGGAAGCCTTGGCGAAGGAAGGGACCGAGGGGAAAAAGAAGATCGCTCAGTACACCAGATATCTGACCGTCGTCCTGGCATTTGTACAGGCGATCGGTCTGGCGCTCGGACTCTTTCGTGATGCGGTATCGGATAAAAGCTTTTTCTCCATTACCGTCATCGTTTTGACGTTGTCCGCTGGAACCGCGTTCCTGATGTGGCTTGGTGAGCAAATCAACGAAAATGGCATTGGAAACGGGATCTCTCTGATCATCTTTGGCGGTATCGTGGCAAGAATGCCCAGTGCGATCCACACAACCTGGCTTGCCTACCGTGCAGGCGAGGTCGGACTACTTTCTATCATCCTGTTTGTGATTTTCGCGCTGGTTGTCGTAGTCGGCATAGTGCTGATCCAACAGGGTCAGCGGAAGATTCCGGTGCAGTACGCAAAACGCGTTGTCGGCAGAAAAATGTACGGCGGACAAAGCACACATATTCCCATGAAAGTGAATCAGGCTGGAGTCATTCCCGTCATTTTCTCGCTTTCGATTTTACAGTTTCCGTTGACCATCACCTATTTCCTTCCTGGCACAGGCTTCTCCGAGTTCATTACGAAGTGGCTGTCACCGGCAGGATCTCCCGGTGTTTGGTTCTATGCGGTATTCAACATCATTTTGATCATATTCTTCACCTACTTCTATACCACGGTTACCTTCAATCCGATGGATGTGGCGAACAATATGAAAAACAATGGTGGATTTATCCCCGGGATCCGTCCCGGCAGACCCACTGTCGAATACCTGAACAAAGTAATGACAAGAATCACCTTCGTAGGAGCCGTCTTCCTTGCAGCCGTTGCCACCTTACCCACATTGATCCAGGAATTCACCGCGCTACAGATCGGTTTCGGCGGTACGTCGCTCCTGATCGTTGTCGGTGTGGCTCTGGATACCATGAAGCAATTAGAGACGCAAATGGTGATGCGCAATTATCAGGGATTCCTGAAGTAAGCGAACAGCGGGAAGGAAGGTATTACATTGTTTAGATTGGTTTTGCTCGGTCCTCCAGGCGCGGGAAAAGGCACACAGGCCCGGATGATCGCAGGCAAATACAGTATCCCGCATATCTCTACCGGTGACATTTTACGAAGCAACATCAAGGAAGAAACACCGTACGGAGTAGAAGCCAAGGGGTACATGGACAAGGGCGAGCTCGTCCCTGACGAACTGGTCATCGCACTGCTGAGAACACGATTGGACGAAGAGGATTGCAAAACGGGATTTCTTCTGGATGGATTTCCAAGAACCGTGGCGCAGGCAGAGCGTCTGGACAATTATTTGAAAAAAAGAGGGTGCCGGATCGATATGGCAATCGAACTGGATGTGGCGGAAGATATCCTTCTTAAACGCATGGTAGGCAGAAGAGTCTGCCGCGTCTGCGGAGCAACCTACCACATCACCCATATGCCGACCAGGATCGAAGGGGTGTGCGACATCTGCGGAGGAGAAACCTACCAGAGAGCCGACGATACGGTGGAAACGGTACATAACCGATTTATCGTGTATCACAAGGAGACCGCCCCATTGCTCGACTACTATCAAACCGGTGGAATTCTAAATCGTTTTGATGGAAGCAAGGATCCGGAGACAATATTTGAATCGATCGTTTCCGTATTGGGAGCATAAAATGATCATCATCAAGTCACAAAGCGAAATCGAATTGATGAAAGAAGCGGGAGCTGTGACCGCCGCCATCCTTTACGAACTGTCCCGGATCATCAAGCCGGGGATCACGACGAAAGAAGTGGATGAGTTCGTAGAGGAGCGGATTCGCAGGAATCGCATGATACCCGCCTTCAAAGGGTATAACGGCTTTCCCGCCAGCGCTTGTGTATCTGTGAACCATGAAGTTGTACACGGCATCCCCTCAACCGAGCGAAGGCTGATCGAGGGTGACATCGTCAGCGTGGACATCGGTACGATCCACCGTGGGTACTACAGTGATGCTGCCAGGACCTATCCGGTCGGTGACATCGATGAATCGGCGAAACGGCTGATCGCCACAACGGAAGACAGCTTTTTCAAAGGATTGGAGTTTTGTCGGATCGGGTTTCGACTCTCCGACATCTCGAACGCCATCCAGACCAGGGTGGAGAAAGAGGGATTCTCCGTGGTCCGGGATTTTGTCGGACATGGCATCGGCGCTTCCATGCATGAGGAACCACAGATCCCAAATTATGGGGTTCCCGGGAGAGGTCCACGACTTTCTCCCGGCATGGTGCTCGCGATCGAGCCCATGGTCAATGAAGGAAGCTACCGGGTCAAAGTAAATGACGACAACTGGACCGTAGAGACATTGGACCGAAAACGATCGGCCCACTATGAAAACACAGTGGTCATCACAGAGGACGAACCGTTGCTTTTAACGGTTCACGGGGAAAGTGAGTTTGGATCGAAGGCCGCAGAAACCCTGCAAGGAGGTGTGTCAATTGGCTAAAAAAGACGTGATCGAAGTATTTGGCACTGTATTGGAAGCGCAACCGAACGCAATGTTTATCGTCAAGCTTGAGAACGGGTATGAAGTGCTTGCACACATTTCCGGGAAAATACGAATGAATTTCATCCGGATCTTGCCTGGAGACCGAGTCAAGGTCGAGTTATCGCCCTATGACCTTTCCCGCGGCCGGATCACCTGGAGAGAGAAGTAGAAGGAGGAAATATCATGAAAGTCAGAGCCTCAGTAAAACCTATGTGTGAAAAATGCAAGGTCATCAAGAGAGACGGCAAAGTCATGGTCATTTGTGAGAACCCTAAACACAAACAGACCCAAGGTTAGAATGAACGGATCCTGCCGGGAGCGGCTGTGGCTTCCCGCCGTGAGGCGGCGAGACGACTGGCAGGGCCTTCACAATATGTTTGATTTGTTGAAATAGTACGAGAAGGAGGATACAACGTATGGCTCGTATAGCCGGTGTCGATTTACCAAGAGACAAAAGAGTAGAAATTGGACTCACCTATATATACGGGATCGGAAGACCCACGGCAACGGAGATTCTCTCCAAAGCCGGCGTCAACCCGGATACCCGGATCAAAGACTTGTCTGAGGATGAGGTGGGTGCCATCCGTAAGATCATCGATTCCGATTACCAAGTGGAAGGTGATCTTCGCAGAGATGTTTCTCTGAACATCAAGCGGCTGATGGAAATCGGTTGCTACCGCGGGATCCGTCATAGAAGAGGACTCCCGGTCAGAGGACAAAACACGAAAACTAACGCAAGAACCAGAAAAGGCCCCAAAAAGACCGTGGGCAGAAAGAAAAAGTAAAGGAGGGGAGAGACGATGGCAGCAAAACAGCAAGTAAAAAAGACAGTTCGCAAAAAGAGAAGAGAACGCAAGAATATCGAACGTGGACAGGCGCACATCCAATCGACCTTCAACAATACGCTTGTGACACTGACCGATCTTTCCGGGAACGCACTTTCCTGGTCGAGCTCCGGATCCTTGGGATTCAAGGGTTCCAGGAAATCGACTCCCTTCGCGGCACAGATGGCAGCAGAAGAAGCCGCCAAGGCTGCGATGGAACACGGCTTGAAAATCGTGGAAGTATACGTAAAAGGGCCGGGCTCCGGACGGGAAGCCGCCATCCGCGCCTTGCAGACTGCAGGTCTGGAGATCAATATGATCAAAGACATCACACCGATCCCCCACAACGGCTGCAGACCCCCGAAGAGAAGAAGAGTGTAAGGAAAGGCAGGTGTCATTGGTATGGCAAGATATACAGGCCCCTCCTGCAGACAATGCAGAAGGGAAGGTCAGAAGCTGTTCCTGAAGGGCGAACGCTGCTACAGCAGCAAATGCGCTCTGGAAAAACGGGCATATGCACCGGGACAGCATGGACAAGGCAGAAAAGGAAAACAGTCCAACTATGGACTTCAGCTGCGGGAAAAGCAGAAGGCAAAGCGCTTCTATGGTTTGCTGGAAACACAGTTCCGCAACTATTTCGACAAAGCATCTAAAATCAAAGGTGTGACCGGTGAAACCCTTCTGGCTCTCCTTGAGACCAGATTGGACAACGTCGTTTTCCGCATGGGCTTCGCTTCTTCAAGAAAAGAAGCAAGGCAATTGGTAAACCACAATCACTTCATGGTCAACGGAAAGAAAGTCAACATCCCGTCGTTCCAGTTGCAACCTGGCGATGTGATCAAGGTGAAGGAAAAGAGTACTTCTTCTCCGAAATTCAAAGAAATCAGAGACATGGCAATCAGCACGCCGCCCTGGATCACCGTCGATACCGAAAAGCTCGAAGGTAAAGTGATCGCAATCCCGCGTAGAGATGAAATCGACACACCGGTTGCAGAACATCTGATCGTTGAGCTCTACTCGAAGTAATCAGGACGGGTCATTGAAGAAGGAGGTTTGACAATGATTGAAATTGAAAAGCCAACAATTGAATGCTATGAACTCGAAGGAGAAAGCAATTACGGGAAATTCGTGGTGGAGCCTCTGGAAAGAGGTTACGGAACCACACTGGGAAACAGCTTAAGAAGAATTCTTCTCAGCTCACTCCCCGGCGCAGCTGTGACGGCGGTCAAAATCGACGGCATCCTGCACGAATTCTCTACCATACCCGGCGTAAAGGAAGATGTGACGGAGATCATTTTGAATCTCAAGAAGCTTGCAGTTCGCCTCCATGGAGAAAACACCAAGAGAGTCATAATCAATGCGGCAGGCCCAAAAGTCGTGACCGCCGGCGACATTATCGGCGACAGCGGACTGGAAATCTTCAATCCCGATCTCCACATTGCGACGCTGGAAGAAAACGCGACCCTGGTCATGGAGATCCATGTTGCCAGAGGAAGAGGTTATGTACCGGCAGACCAGAACAAAACCGAGAACATGCCGATCGCGATGATTCCTGTGGATTCCATTTTCACACCGGTCACAAAAGTCAATTTTGCTGTTGAAAACACTCGTGTTGGACAGGTCACAGACTTTGACAAGTTGATCCTGGAAGTTTGGACCGATGGAAGCATCACGCCGGAAGAGGGCGTATCCATCGGAGCAAAGATCATGCAGGAGCATCTGAAGCTCTTTGTCGACCTGACCGATAGCATGGACAATGTGGAAATCATGGTGGAAAAAGAAGAAGATCAAAAAGAGAAAGCCCTAGAAATGACCATCGAAGAACTGGAACTGTCAGTTCGTTCCTTCAACTGTCTCAAGCGGGCAGGGATCAACACCGTCGAGGAGTTGACCCACAAAACCGAAGACGACATGATGAAGGTGAGAAATCTGGGCAAGAAATCTCTGGATGAAGTAAAGCATAAGTTGGAAGAACTGGGACTCGGGCTGAAACCGAGCGACGACTAAGACACGAAGGAGGTAATGCAATATGCCGGGCCATAGAAAACTGGGCAGACCGACCGCTCATAGAAAATTGATGCTCCGCAATCTTGTGACCGACCTTCTGCGGGAGGGACGGATACAGACCACCGATTGCAGAGCAAAGGAAACAAGAAAGCTGGCTGAAAAAATGATCACCCTCGGCAAGCGGGGCGACCTGCACGCCAGGAGACAGGCATTGGCCTTTCTCTTCAGTGAGGATGTAGTGACCAAGCTGTTCGAAGAAATCGGACCCAAGTACGCCGACAGAAACGGCGGCTACACCAGAATATTGAAGCTGGGACCCCGCCGGGGCGACTGCGCGGAAATGGTATTCCTGGAGCTGGTCTAACACCAGCGATGCTGCAACAGCAAGCTGTTGTAGCACAGATCGCAATACAAGAAAAGCACCTCAAACCATGCGGGAAGAGGTGCTTTTTTATTGACAAACCCAACGTAAAAAGGTATTATGGTCAAGTGACCTCGAGGTGTGGCTCAGCTTGGTAGAGCGCTACGTTCGGGACGTAGAGGCCGCAGGTTCAAATCCTGTCACCTCGACCAAATAGGAAGATCGCCTTAATGATGTTCGCTCTTGGACGCTTTGGGGCGTTCTTTTTTTTTATAAATGGCAGGATTTCCAATTTACATCTGAAATCTCCCTCGGAAATCCGATATTATGGGTAATCGTTGTCTATGCAGCTAATATTGGTGATGCAATGGGGTGCGGACGATTTTTTAGAGCTCTCAGACACCGTGATTTCACTACCTCCGTGTAATGGCACCTCCCTGAGGGCCGTTTCTTATACAAAAACGTTCACTAAAGGGTTCAAATTGTATAAATCCGAAGGGAATCGGCGTTTGGTAGAGCCTCAATTATACAAATTAGGGCTACTAAAACTTAAATTGGTTAGAAGATCGGGCAAAGCTTAACCAATAAAAAAAGAAATTCAAAGATTTGTATAACCGAACCACCAGAAGCCTCGAATTTCATAGTTGTACTCCTCACATTTAACCAATAATCCCAAATGCGAGGGGATTTGTATAACGGGTAATGAGAGGAGCAGACCTCATCATGCTCGTATTGACTCCAAGTTTTTGTCCGCACCCTCCAAAAGACAACTAAGCACTAAGTTTGCGATTGAAACCTGGATCCTCCGAGAAGCAACCGCAGCCGCCCATGTTTTTAAAAAAAAATAAATAAATTATGAAATACCTATTGACAAGGAGCAACAATTGTATTATTGTACTAGACAGATAGTACAATAATACAATAATACAGAAGGAGGTTCCAAATCACATGGCAAATCAGTTTCAGTCGAACATGCCGATTTACATACAATTGGTCAATAATTTCAAGCACCGGATTGTATCAGGAGAATTGGATGTCGGTTCCAAGCTCGAATCGGTGCGAGATTTGGCGATCAGCTTTGAGGTGAATCCCAATACCATGCAAAGGGCGCTTGCAGAGCTGGAAAGAGATGGGTTGGTATTCACGGAGCGTACGACCGGACGTTTTATCACAAAGGACAAGGAGTTGATCGTAAAGATGCGCGAGACAGTTGCACAGGAAATCATAGAGCAGTTTATTCAACAGATGAAAAGCATTGGTTTTACAGACCAGGAAGCGATAGAGCTTTTCCAGAAGAAAATCAGGGAGGGAGAATCCAAATGAACGGTGAATTGATCGATATCAAGAATCTGACAAAGACATATCCGAACAAAACCGCTATATCCAATTTGAACCTAAAGCTGGATGGCGGCCATATCGTAGGCCTGCTTGGACCAAACGGCAGCGGGAAAACCACATTGATCAAAATCATCGCAGGAGTGATCAAGGATTACAGCGGTACAGTAACAGTCAATGGAATGGCACCGGGACCTGCAGCTAAGGCGCTGATTTCTTATCTGCCCGACACTTCTTATTTCAGTGGATGGATGTGTCCGAAGGATATGATCACCTTGTTCAAGGATTTTTATCCCGACTTTGATGAGCGGAAGTGTACGGAAATGCTCCATCGATTGGGACTCAACGAAACGCAGAAAATAAAAACGATGTCCAAGGGCATGCAGGAGAGATTTCAGCTTTGCCTGGTCATGTCAAGAAATGCGATGATCTACGTGCTGGACGAGCCGATCGGAGGCGTAGATCCGGCAGCAAGAGAATTTATCATGGACACCATATTATCGAACTACAATGAAAATGCAACGATTCTGATGTCGACTCATCTGGTTTCCGATGTGGAACGTATCTTCGACACAGTGCTCTTCTTGAAAGAAGGAGAAATCGTATTGCAGGGAGATATCGATAACATCAGAGCAACAGAAGACAAATCCATTGACCAACTGTTCCGGGAGGTATTCAAATGTTAGCAAAATTGATAAAATACGATGTGAAGTCCACCTGGAGAGATTTTGCCGGGATCTATCTCGCAATATTGCTGGGAGTCATCATCGTTCCACTGGTTATCCGCAATATCGATAATATCATCGTAAACACTGCTGTGGGGATCGTCGCCTTTGGCATCGTGGTCTCAGTCGTGGTCATTACTGTGATCAGTCTGTTCAAGATCTACAACACAAACATCTTTTCCAGAGAAGGGTATCTGACCATGACTCTGCCTGTGACGCCGACAAAAATCGTCATATCGAAGTTGGTCGTCAGCACGATGTGGATCGTACTCACTGGGATCGTCTCGTTGATCGGTATGATTATTTTCTCGCTGATCATGTCTCCCGGGATTCTCTATGACATGGTAAATGGGGTACGATATGTGTTTGACTTATGGGAAGGTCAATCCATGTTTGGAATCGTGCTGTTCATCGTGCTCATCATCCTATTCATGATTCTGTCCATCGTCAAAGAAGTTGCCAAGCTGTTCCTGTCGTGTTCCATCGCCCATCTACGACAGCTGAACAAATTCCGAGTTCCTGTCGGAATCCTGTCCTTCTTTGTGTTCACTTGGATCGAATCGGTTCTGGTCCAGGGTCTCAGCCGAATTTTCAAGCCTCTCCTCCCCAACAGTGAGCTGTGGTATGAGACGATGGACCATACGTTCAGCATCGAGAAGGCAGGACAGCTGATCGAAACCTTCAACGTCGCGACGGGACTCGGCATCCTCTACACCTTGGCCATGATCGTAGTCTTCAGTTTTGGAACCGTATGGATCTTGAACCACAAGCTGGATCTGGACTAGTAGAGATCGCTCGAACTGAAAATCGTTCGAACTAAAAATCGCTCGAACTACAAAATAAAGAGGAAGGAGCTGCGTAGATGTCGCAGCTCCTTTTACGATTTGATCCTGTAATTATTCGATCTATATTATTCTATCACATCTTCGATTCGTTCTACCGTGATCCAGTCATCCATGTTCTTCTCCCGCCGATAGGAAAAGGGCTCGACCTCTGTCACATCCTTAAGGTCGATCAGGCAAAGAAATCGTTTCCCATACCAGCGTTCCTTCTGACGGTCGTTGAGCATGAGTTTGTCCAAGTGTTGCTCGATCAACGAAACGGAGGCGTCTGTGGTCAGCTTCTCCGAATCGATCACAGATGCAACGATCGCCTTCGCAAGAATTCGGCCGCTGGAATCATTGGGGATCAGATAAACGATTTCACCTGCTTTCACTCTTCCATGTGGAAGTTTTCGCCCCGCTGCTCCCCGGATCAGCATTGTTTTTTCACCTGCCAAGAGTCGCTCCAGTTCCTTTGCCTGGGTTTCACAATATGCGATGTGTTCCATTGTAGTACCTCAACTTTCTCTATTGATACAGAATGCAGACAGCAGGATAACAGCCGCCAGAAGAAACGCGGATGTGCCCAACCATATCGATGAGATGGGAAACACCGATGTCAAGAACAGATACTTTTGATTGGCGCACCAGACTAGGATCGCTATGATGGATAAAGATGTTACAAGTTGAATCAAACGTTGCCATCGAAGATGTACGGATAGTGACGCGATTAGAAGTCGTCTGCGAAGGAGCCCATCCGCAACAGTCCACAGTATCAGCAAGGCCAGGAACAGAATCAGACCAACGACGATCCAAAGAATGAAGTCCGCCGTTGCGATCCGGGACATACCCAACGGAGAATGTCCGATCCAATGCGACCAATCTGCTAAAACATAAGAAATCATCGGCCAGCTTCTTTGACTGTTGGCCAGAAGGACGATTCCATCACCTGATACTGGGATCGAGTGGAAATGGCTCATCCATCCAGTGCCTTGCCCGCCATGGGAAACGGCGATGCTGCCGTCCTTTAAACGCTCGATGTAATGGCCCAGACCGTAAGAATCAAAGACCATGGTATAAAGCCCCAAGTGTTCCATATTCGGCGAATAGAGTTCTTCTATGCTTTTTTGATCTAGAATGGAAGATTCTTCGGTGTTCACAGCCATTCCCGCTGTGAGGAAGAGGCCGATGTCTTCTGCCGTTGCAAAAAGACCGCCTGAGGCCTTTTCTGGATAAACATAAACCGGAATCTCACGACCTTTTAAATCGTACCCATTAGGAACGGGAGGGTCGAATACCTCACTCCATTGAAAACTTGAGTGGTCCATGCCGAGGGGCAGCAGGATCTCCTGCTCCATGTATGAAGAGAACGTTCGCCCTGTAACTTCCTCGATCAGAAGTTCGAGCAAGTTGAAGCCGGTATTGGAATAGGAGAAACGTGCGCCCGGCTCTTGAAACAAAAACACTTCCGCGGAAAGACGTTCTTTCAGCGACGGCATTTCATCTTTGGGGGAGTAACGTAGAAAAATATCGCCCAGCGGCAACCCTGCGCTGTGGTTGAGCAACTGTCGGACGGTGAGGGTTTCGGTTGCGTAGGACGACTCCGGAAAGCTCCAGTTTTTCAGATAAGACTGGACAGGGGCGTCCAGTTCGATATGGCCTTGTTCGACCAATTTCATCACGCCCCAGGCAGTGACCGACTTTGAGATCGACTGTACCCGAAGACGTGCTTCCTTTGTCAGAGGCGTATGCTTATGGAGGTCAGCATATCCGTAAGCATTTGACCATACGAGGTTTCCCTCGTGAACCAAAGCAACGCTGACTCCCGGGATCTCATACTCCCTCATGAGTTCCGGAATGCGTGTATCCATGTGCTCGGTAAAAGCATCCAGCGAGGCATCCGTCCCCACCTCTCCCACAGGAAAGAACGGGGAAGAGGATCCAACGATAACAAACGTACAAAGAGCAACGATCAGTACTCGAATCCACATAAGAACCTCCATCAGTGCCTATTTTATCACAAAGTCTGCAATGGCATCAACCAATCGAGGATCGATCCCGGTGGCCGGATCTGAGTAGGAGGACAGATTTTCCTTTTCGCTGCTCACCGGTTTGAGCACGTGGTTCATATCTTCGAACATGACCGCCAATGACTGGGGACTGGCGCTGCGCAAGCGATCAAACTCACCATCGTTCACCTGGAGATCGACAGAACCCTGTAGGATGAGAGCGGGACATGGCAACGTCGATATGACGGCGGCGGGGTCGTATTTCATCCAGGTGAGAAGGAATTCCTGCTTGTCCAAGCTGAGGATGGAATCGCTCTTCATGGAAGGATCCAATCTGCCTTCCCGCAACCCGGCGATAACGGAAAACTCGTCACTATCGGCATCCAGCTGTTCCAGAAGCTGCCGTTCTAGTGTGATGTCGATGGGAAAACCGGCTCCGGCAAGTGAAATCACTCCATTCACACTCTCCTGCGATGCAGCGAGCATAGCGATGAGAGAGCCCTGGCTATGACCAGCGAGATAGATCCTTTCGTATCCCATAGCCTTTGCATGTTGGATCCATGCAACGGAATCCGAAACGAACTGATCAAAATCAAGTGTTTCTGTTTCTATAGAATCAGCGCTTTTTCCCGCGGTGCGCTTGTCGTATCGAAGAGTAGAGATACCTTTTTCTTCAAGTGCTTTCGCTAGCTGTATCAGACTGTCATTTCGTCCCTCGATCACCGGGGTATTGCCATCCATATCCGTTGGGCCGGATCCGGCAATCAGAAGCACGACAGCGTCATTGCCGGTGTCGATCGCTTTACCGTAGAGTGTGCCCTCCGGCAAAGATATTTTTTCATAGCCGACGTTTGGCAATACGAGAGCTCCCAAAAGGAGAAGCAGAACGCCGACCGCTATTGTTGCTTTGACCTGATTCATTTTTTCCTTACCTCTCATTCCATTCCAATCCCTGGAGCCGCAGCAGAGTCAATCCATACAGCAAAAATACAAAACCAATGGTGATCGCTAGCGTCTGCAAAATGCTTGACGCAGGAACCACAGAAAAGTACTGTGCTTCTCTGAACAGACCGGACGGCAGATAGGAATCGATTTTTAACAAGCTTCCTGCAATGTGGGTCCCATACACAGTAGCGCAGGTAAGCAATCCAGCGGCGATCGGTTTTCGAATCACAGCTCCCCAAAAAACAAGAGCGGAGAGGAGGAAGAGCAGATGAAATCCCAATAATAGCCCACTTCGCAGCACGGGACCAACACCCACATCAAAGGAAAACAAAACACCGGCATAAAGATAGTTGATGAGCGTCGCGATCACAGAAGTCAGTACCAAAAAGAATCCAAATACCAATAGTTTCGATCCCACGATCGCAGGAAAGCGCTTGCCGGAGCATAAGGGAAGGACCAGAGTGTCGTCTCTGATCTCCTGAGCGAGCAAACCGCAGAGAGTGAAGGCGATGATGATCGTTCCGATCTCAAACACATCTCCCATATAGCCTCGCATCGATCCCAATTGTGTCATATCCAGCATCTGAGCCAATGTTTCGGCTGTAATTCCTGGCAGCTGATTTTTCATGAGCATCGGCAGGAACACTTTGTTCATGACGGGAGCGGATATGGCGAGGAAGAGAATGGAAACAAACAAGATCAGGAACCTGCTGTTGCGCAGACCGTATCGGACTTCCTTCATTATGTCTCTTTTCATTTTCCATTCACCTCCTTGAGAAAAATATCCTCCAGATCGGGCTTCCGTCTGGAGAAACTGCTGACCTCCATCCGGTGGCTGGCAAAAAATGTCATCAACTCCAACGAAAAATGTTCTGGTTCGCTTGTGGTCACGGAGAGAACCGTCTCCTTGGAGGACAAATGGGATATCTTTGGGTGCTTTCGCAGAGCTTCCAACAACCATGGGTTGGGAGGTTCTTCTAAGACGATGTCATAGACAGGAACGATCATTTCTCTTTTGACCTTCGCCAGGGGGCGCTGCATCGTTAGTCTGCCATCGACTATGATGCCAACGGTATCGCAGACCCGTTCCACATCGCTTAGGATATGGGTGGAAAAAAGAATAGTCTTCCCCATTTGTTTTAGCTCAGTGATCAATCGGAGAACGTCGCTACGACCTTCCGGGTCGAGAGCGGAAGATGGTTCATCAAGAATAAGCAATTCCGGGTCCTTGATGAGTGCCGTTGCTATTCCCAGTCGCTGCCGCATTCCTCTGGAATACCCGCCGACCCTTCGATCCGCATCCTTGTTGAGTGAAACCCAGTCCAAAATATCATTGATCGCTTCTTTGGTCATTGGATTGTCGCCACTGTTTCCAAGATAATCCAAGGTCTCACGGGCGGTCATCCATGCGTAGAATTTTGGATCTTCTGGAAGATATCCGATTGCAAGTTCGCTGGGATGTCGAAGCTTGCTCACATCCTTGCCGTTAACGATGCACTGGCCTTCTGTGGGTCGGGACAACCCTGCCAGTATGTTCATCGTCGTTGATTTGCCTGCGCCGTTTCTACCGATGAATCCATAGATTTCTCCCTTTTTAACGGTCATATTGATACCTTTCAGCGCATGATAGGTGTTGAATTTTTTGTGAAGATTCGTTACACGGATCATGATGGCACCTTCCTTCGGCCTATGATGAGAAAGAGGATCGGGCCAAGTAGATTCAAGAATAGGCAAATGCCAAGCCAGATCCACTTATTGAGATTTTCCACACCCTCGGTGAAGATTTTGACCGCGCAGTAGATGGCCATACCCAATTGTAAAGCGATCAGCGGCGCAAGCATCAGTACCAGTTCTTTCGTTAAAGCGATATCGTTCATTATCATTGCCTCCTTGTTTATTATGGATCCATCGTACCAGTTGGTTCGGTCATATGATAAGTGACCGGAGTCATGGATGCAGTCATATTCTTGCATTGATGCGTTATTAAATATTATTGTCGTTTATCTATTATGCGATATAATGGAACATATAGAGCACTTTCAATGCCCAAAGAAGCGGAAGGTATATTTTAAGCGTTCCTAAGTTAACTTTCTATCGTAGGAAGGATTGCCTATGACTTGGAATTATGCTTATAGTCAGGATCTATGGCCAGCGATGATTTCGGTCGCCTCGACCATTTTCCTTGGATTTTACAGCTGGAACCGGCGAAATGTACCTGGCGCCAAGGCATTTGCCATAGGATGTCTTTTCGCGATGTTGTGGGCAATCGGGACGAGTCTGGAAATTGCGGCAATGGACTTTTCAACCAAAATTTATTGGATGAAGTTTCACGCCTTATGGCAAATCCCCACGGTTACTGCCCTAAGTTGTTTCTTTATCGAATATGCGGGGCTTGGTCGTTTCCTTACACGCCGGAATTTGGTTCTGTTATCCATCCCCGCACTT
Organism: Firmicutes bacterium HGW-Firmicutes-11; assembly: GCA_002840285.1. Classification (GTDB taxonomy): domain Bacteria; phylum Bacillota; class Clostridia; order Peptostreptococcales; family Anaerovoracaceae; genus PHAE01. The sequence goes on along the minus strand of PHAE01000011.1, from coordinate 34,569 downwards.
CTAGTATTTAGCCTGATGGTAACGAACAATTATCATCAACTGATTTGGACTTCATTTGAGCTGGAGGAATATGTCGTTGCCAAGTATGGCATTGGCACCTGGGTTTCGATTGGGTATGCCAATCTGCTGGGTCTAGTGAATCTCTTTGCGCTGCTAAGGTTGGCAATCAGATCTTCACGATCCCGCTGGCCCGTGGCGATCATGTTATTCGGTCAGATTTCCGGCCGGTTTATGTATGTGATTGACAGTCTATATAACCATATTTTCAGCCCAGGCGAATCAGTCCTTGTCGTAATAGGCCTGTCATGTTCCCTTTATGCCTTTGCCCTGTTCCATTTCCGTGTTTTGGATCCAATTCTGCTGGCTCGTACCATTGTCATTGAGCAAATGAGCGACGGTATGCTTGTGCTGGATATGCAGGGACATATTGTAGATATAAATCCTGCTGCCACGGAAATATTTAATAGACCCGCTTCCAGCCTGTGCGGACGGGCAATAGTGGAAATGATGCCCTCCGACTCCGGTATCGAGGTGCAGCCCGGCAAGATAGAACTCACAAAATTTGAGATTAACCTAGGTTTGGGCGATGCTGCCCGATATTACAGTTTAGGCCTCACGCACCTGTTGGATAAAAGCGGTGAAGCGCTTGGATATCTCCTGTTGCTTCATAATACAACCGAACAAAGACGTTCACATGAACTTTTGTTGGATAAGCAACGGGTCGTTGCCACGCTGCAGGAACGCGAGCGCCTGGCGCGCGAACTGCATGACAGTATCGGACAGGTCCTTGGCTATATCAGTATGCAAGCCCAGACAGCTCAAAATTGGGCGGTGGCGGGCAACACTGGAAAAACAGTGCCTATCCTGAGCCGTCTCTCGGAAGTTGCCCAGGAAGCCCATGCCGATGTCCGCGAGTCTATCTTCAGTCTCAGGGCCGGGATGGAATCAGAATGGTCTTTTCTCCATGCTCTGCGGAAATACCTTGATCACTATCACACATCCTTCGACATAGACACAGAATTGCTGTTACCCGAAGAGTTAAGTGAAGACATATTAAATCCTGACGTTGGTATTCAGGTGATGCGCGTCATTCAGGAAGCTCTGACCAATGCCAGAAAACATGGCGGCGCTCATAAGGTGAAGGTTGTGTTTGTTGAGGAAGACGGCTATGTCATTATCAGCATCTCTGATGACGGCATCGGTTTTAATCAAGCTGATTTGATTTTAGAGGTCGGCAAGCATTTCGGCTTGACGTTCATGCGAGAAAGGATGACACAAATTGGCGGCTCTGTCATCATCGAGTCTCAGCCGGGATCAGGGACCACAGTAGTACTAGATGTGCCTATCGGCACTTAAACGAGGAGGCAGCGACATGAAAGTTTTACTGGTCGACGATAACCGTCTGATGTTGGAGGGACTTCAAAACCTGTTGGAGGTGCATGATGTACAAGTCGCAGGCATGGTGGAGGACGGACAGCAGGCCGTTGATTTGGCGCGGACACTCAAGCCGGACGTGATTCTGATGGATATCCGCATGCCACGATGCGACGGACTGACAGCTATCCGACTCATCAAAGCAGATATGCCGGAAATGAAAATTGTTGTTCTGACGACATCCACCGATGACAAAGACCTTTTTGAAGCCGTGAAATCAGGTGCTTGTGGTTACCTACTGAAGAGCATCAATGCCGACACCCTGATCGAAGCATTGATACAGGCACAAGAGGGCATCCCTCCGTTTTCTCCAGGTCTAGCAGCAAAACTGCTGAAGGAATTTGCTCGTCTCAGCGAGCCATCGGTTACAGGCTCATCCGTTTCAGATAATCCGGCTAAATCCTCGGATGTGTCACCAGCCAGAGGGCTGAACAGTCGACAGACAGAAGTGCTGACACTGGTCGCTCAGGGTCTTTCCTACAAGGAAGTCAGTGCCAAGCTATACATAAGCCCGCGAACGGTCAGATATCATATGGTGGAGATCATGAACCAGCTTCATATGGAGAACCGTGCGCAGGTCTTGGCTTATGCCGGACGTCTCGGCTTGGGGCAGGATATAACCCCGAAATAGTATAATCCAAAATACGATGAATGAGAATTGTCGCAAACGACAGTTCCCAATTGATAAAAATGACAGTCAGCTGACTGTCATTTTTTTGACGTTTTAGCGAGTGTAAGGAGAGTCTATCGCTGATACACTGATGATGAAAGAATGAGGAAAGGAAAGTGAAGCTCATGGAAAAACGGCAGCATATTTATATTCTGGGCAACTCACTGATTCTGGGCGCGCTCGGGGAGAGCCTGCACAGCGGCGGCCAATTTGATTTGACCTACCTAAAGCTGCCAATGGATGTCAGGGAACTGGAATTCATGAAGCCCGACGCAATCCTGTTCGATCTGGAGACACCCTATATGGAAAATATTTTTTCCTTGTCGGAGAGTTGTTCCAAACTCCTGCTCATCGGCGTCAGCCCGGATACCAACATCGTCAAAGTGTGGGTCGGCCAACAACTTCAGGAGTTGTCGATGCAGGGTCTGCTGGCCGTGATAAATGACCAGCTGAACGTTTCGCTGTTCAATGGAGGGAAGGCCTAGCGGATGATGTAAACATAGGTAAGTCAGGGTTTCCGAAAAACATGAGGCTGAAAACAGAGTTTTAGAGAGCGGTTTGATGGTATTACATTCCTCAGACTGTAAGCTTTATGACAGAGAAATCGAAAAGCAAATAAATTGTAATGGAAAAGTCAGCTTGAAAGCGAGGAGTGGTAATGAGAATTGAGAAGAAGAAAGATCTGACAGTAACTGAACAGGGAACAAGGGATAAGGAGGTAAGGAAATGAAACACAAGTATTTAGCATTGTTTTTAGTTTGTATCATGCTCTTCAGTTTTTCCGGATTGTCTGGTGGGACTGCTGTCAGCCATGCAGCAACTTCTGAATTTGCAGGAGGAACCGGAACGTCGGAAAATCCGTGGCAGATTGCTACGGCAGACCAGTTGAACAATGTACGAAACTACCAGGGCAGCACCCATACGGACAAGCATTTTCTGCTCATGAACGACATTGATTTGACCAGCTATGTGTCATTCGGTGGAGATGGGTACAACGATGGTAAGGGTTGGCTTCCCATTGGATATGCACCACCCGATAATCTCAATAACTACACCAATGCTTTCTGCGGTTCTTTTGATGGCGGCGGGCATTCTATTTCAGGCCTGTTCATTAATAGACAGCCGGCAGTTTTCTATGATTATGAAGCATGTGGATTGTTTGGTGTGGTTGTCGATGCAGAACTCAGTAACTTGACCCTGAGTGGACAGGTGACAGGCAACCAAATGGCGGGGGGACTGGCAGGTTATGCAGTTCGCACCACCATGAATAACATCAGCTTCATAGGGGATGTGACAAATAACTATTCATACTTAGGTGGATTGATTGGAGTAGCCCGAGAATCAACCATCACCGACTGTGCTACAGCCGGAACTGTGAGCACAACATCATCTTCTGTATACACCGGCGGGCTTGTTGGCATGGGCACTGACACCATCATGACAAATTGTCATTCCAGTGCATCGGTATCAGGATACTACAGTACCGGTGGACTTGCAGGGGGTATTGATACAGCTTCTTCCATTATAACTTCCACTGCTACAGGCGATGTCACCGGCACAAACAGCGAGATTGGCGGATTGGTTGGGTATATCGAAAACAGCAGCGTTAGCCAATCATTTGCATCTGGCAATGTTTCCGGAAGCACTCGAGTCGGCGGCCTATGTGGTATGAACACCGGAAGCACGGTAACAAATGCATACGCCACTGGAAGCGTTACCGGCACTAACGAAGTTGGAGGGCTGGTTGGATGCAATAGTGGCGGTACCCTCACCAACGCTTATGCGGTGGGATATGTAAACAGCACAGGTGCCAGTACCGGAGGCCTGGTAGGTGAGTTTTCTGTTGTAATCCCCGTTTATACCAGTTTCTATGACACACAAACCACAGGCCAGTCGACAGATAACACGCTCTATGATTTTAAAGGGATCCCCAAAACCACTGCAGAAATGAAGCAGGAGTCAACCTTCACTGGATGGAATTTTGTGAATGTATGGGGCATTGAGGAGAACGTGACGTACCCGTATCTGCTGACCGAAACGGTTGTCCCGACCACCTACACCGTGACCTACGATGGCAACGGCAGTACCGGAGGAACAGTGCCCTTAGACAGTAACAGCTACCTCACCGGCGACACCGTGACAGTGCTGGGCAACACGGGCAGCCTGGAGAAGACTGGCTATACCTTCGCCGGCTGGAACACCGTAGACAACGGCAGCGGCACCAGCTATAACGCCGACGACACTTTCAAGATCACTGATAACACTATACTATATGCCATGTGGGATGCTGCCATGTTGGCTGTGTTGGACCAATCTCAGACTGATACTACTGATAAGGCAGGTATTTTCCAATATAATTGGACTGCGATTGGACAAGATTTTACAGCAGGAAAGACAGGAAATCTCACCAAGATATCTCTTTATTTATCAACCCCATATTACGGATTTCCTGGATATAATGCTGATATTACTCTTGAAGTGCGCACACAGTATAATGCAGGGACCGTACTTGCGACTACTACCTCCTACTTTTCCAGTAGTGAAGGTGGAACTTGGGTAGATTTTGATTTTGTTTCACCAGTTCCTGTTACAGCCGGAACAAAATACACTTTCAGATGCATCCCGACAGCTTCAACCGCTTTAGCGATTCATCATTCAAAAACTGATGTATATCCGGGTCAGGCATTTTATTCGTTATCTGGCGGATCTTATTCATATTTCCATGCTGATTGGTCTTTTAAGACTTATGTATATGAATCAGCTCCGACTTATGCCCTGACGATGGCTGCTGCGCCTGCTGGCAGTGGCACGGCGACCGATACTAGCGGAGGCTCACCTTATGCATCAGGCACGGCTGTTAACATCAGTGCCACTCCTAGTAGCGGTTATAGTTTCGTGAACTGGACGGACTCACCGGCAGACGGAACCTTTGGCAGCACCACTTCTGCGACCACCACCTATACCATGCCCGCTCAGGCGGAGACGGTGACGGCTAATTTCGAGGCCAACACTTATACGGTAACTTTTGCTTCGCAGGGCGGCAGCGCTCCCGAACCCGGCAGTAAAACTGTGACCTATGCGTCTGCCTACGGAACCTTGCCGGAGGTGACCCAGAGCGGCTATACCTTTAATGGCTGGTATACGGAGGCTACTGGCGGTACTGAAGTTACCAGCACTACCATGGTGACGACCGCTGACAATCATACCCTCTACGCTCAGTGGGAAGCAATCCCGCCGACCATGTTTACCGTAACCTTTAACGGCAATGGTGGCACACCATCAAGCGACAGCCTGCAGGTAGAAGACGGCAACACCGTTGAGACCCTGCCAACAGCCATCTGGGAAGGATACACCTTCGAAGGCTGGAACACCGCAGCCAACGGTAGCGGCACAGCCTTTACAACAGAAACCACCGTCACAGGCGACATCACCGTATACGCCCAGTGGGAAGCAATCCCGCCAACCACGTACACCGTGGCCTTTGACGGCAACGGCGGCACCCCGGCAACCCAGGCCAGAACAGTGGAAGACGGCAGCACCGTTGAAACCCTACCAACAGTAACTTGGGACGGCTACACCTTAACAGGATGGAACACCGCAGCCAACGGCAGCGGCACAGCCTTTACAACAGAAACCACCGTCACAGGCGACATCACCGTATACGCCCAGTGGGAAGCAATCCCGTCTGGCTACTTCAACGTCAGTGTCTCTGCCAATCCGACAGTAGGCGGAACGGTAACCGGAGGAGGCAATTACGAAACAGGAGCACGCGTTAAAGTGAGCGCGATAGCGAAAGAAAATTATGCGTTCATTCACTGGACTGAGGGATCGACGGTTGTCTGCAAGGGCGCTACCTACAATTTCAGGATGGGAACGGAAAGCCGAAATCTGGTGGCACATTTTGAACCAACAGTGCCGGCAACGGCTTGGTTGGTCACAACTTCAGCAAAGCCTTCCGAGGGCGGATCGGTCAGCGGCGGTGGGCTATTTGCGGAAGGAGATCCGGTTTGTGTGAATGCAATCGCCAACAGCGGATATCGTTTCATCAATTGGACAGAGGGATTGATCGAAGTCAGCACAGACGCAGCTTATTCCTTCACAATGGGCACGAAAGAACGCAGCCTAACTGCCAATTTCCTGGCCGAAGGAACCGGTTGGCCGAAGATGATCAAGCTGTCAGTCACTGATATCACAGACACAAGTGTCATTCTGCAATTAAGCCAGTCGGTTCCGGATGCTGAGTATTATCTGGTTTATACAGGAGACCTTTTGTACAGAACCTTTAATGCTACAAGCTTCGCAGCTATGGAAATAGACATGCTGGAACCATTCACGTTCTATACCTTTACTGTGCAGGCTTTGTATCCGGATTACATTGAGACATCTGATGGACCTTACGTGAAAGTGAAAACGAAGAGATAGGCTAAAACACATTAATTAGTAGGAGGACAGCCCCGAGTGTGTGGGACTGTCCTCTGTTTTTCGTTACTCGATCCAGTGGTCACAGTAAAATTTTCTGCGGATAATGGGCAAAACACCCCACAATGGTGATCCCTTTCAGGTTGATGTACCCGGCGTACCCGTCAGTGTGCAGGAAGCCGGAAAAGTCACTTAGCCATTTCTCCGGGTGCTTGCTGGCCTGGGTGGGTTCTCGTTTCTCCCAATTAGATTCTTTCATAGCCAGGCTATGACAAAGGGCAGGGGAAAATGGTTATACATACCTGCTTACAAGAATGGTTTGAGTAGTTTTGGCTGACATCCTTTTGACCGCTTTCACATACGATCCGCTTATCTGAGACAAACTAGTTAAAACCCAAGCTTTTTAAAAAACACGACGGCCTTCGCTCGCTCACTCACGTCGATCTTGAAGTAGATTTGACTGATGTAATTTTTTACTGTTCCAATGGAAAGAAACAGTGAATCCGCAATTTCCCGGTTGTTTTTTCCCTGAGTCAGCAGTCGAATGATGTCGATCTCCCGTTCTGTAAAATCGTTCATCGTTAGGTTTGGTGTGGCGCCGAGCGTAAGATGGGACGTGATTTTCGCCGCCACCCGGCCGGGAAGAATGATTCCTCCGTCCATACCGTCACGAATGGACGCGACCAACTTCTCGCTGCCTATGTCCTTCAGCAGGTAACCGGAAGCGCCATAGGTCATCGCATTGATGATGTACTCGTCATCGTCAAAGGTAGTCAGCATGATGATCACCGTGTCCGGGGAGTCCCCTTTGATTGCGCGTACCGCTTCCACTCCATCCATGACAGGCATTCGGATGTCCATCAGCACCAGGTCAGGTCGCAGCGCAAGTGTTTGGTCCAGTGCCTCTCGGCCGTTTGCGGCTTCACCAACGATCCGAATGTCTTCCTGCAGTTCCAATAGCGCCCGCAATCCATCCCTTATGATGGTTTGATCGTCGACAAGTAATACCCGGATCATCCTCATGTCCGATCACCTTCTTTTTGCTGACCGGTAGGCACACGGATGCTGACCGTGTACCCTTCTCCCGGCGCGCTGGATACGCGAAGACTTCCTCCCAGACTTTCCACCCTGGACGACATGTTTGTCAGCCCGAATCCGAATACGATCTCATCGGCACCCGAACCATTGTCGCTGAATGTCATTTGCACCTGATCCCGAAATTCTTGGATCAGCAGATCTGCTTCCGTGGCATGTCCGTGTTTCAGACTATTGGTTGCACACTCGGTCACTGCCCGAAGCAGAACGTTCTGCTGAATCGGAAGCAAAGAGGAATGTAATTCGACGATGTCTGTGATTCGAAGACCTGTGGTGCGCTGGATCTCCTGCAGAAGCCGTTTGAGTTCGGGAATAAAAGGAGTTGTTCTGCCGGCACTTATGGTTTTTACTGAAGTCCGAATCTCAAACAATCCCTGTCGGACTTGCTCTTTTGCGATCGTTAACTGACTGAGGGCGCTCTGCCTGTCGATGTCGATGAGCTTTTCTCCGGCTTCGATCGCGATCACAGCACTTGTCAGTGTGTGGCCTACCGTGTCGTGGATCTCCCCAGCAATGCGGTTTCGCTCTGCGACAGCGCTCATTTCTTCCAGCTGCAACGACTGTTCCCGCAAAGCTTTGAAGGCGATCTCAAGACGCCGGTTGGCCAAAAGCTGTTTTTTCATAGTATAAAATGTTGCGAACACGAGAATGAAGACCAACAGATCAACATATAGCCCGCTGATGGCTTCATCGGAATTGATCGTACCGTACACCGACAATGCTTTCATGACCTTAATAATCATGTAGACGCAGAGGGTGGAAAGGGAATAGACCAGTCCGGGATGCAAGGATATGCCGTTGATCACGCCCGCAACCACCACCAGTACGATCAGTTGCAGTCCTTCTCCCTGGTACAGATACTCAACGATTAGGATCAAAGCGATCTGGAGCCCGGGGAGGATATAGTAGAAGAGATTCTCGGGACGCTTTACGAAGATACCGTGGATCACCATTATGACAAAGCAGGCGCCAAGGAGAAAAATCATCAGAAGAATGCTTGGATTTTCCGTGCTCCCAGCGATGATCCGAAGGGCAAAAATCTCATAAGCCACAAGAAGCAGCACGAAAATGCCCTGCCGCGTGCGGCCTTCGATCTCAACTTCAGCACCTGTCTCTACGCCAATGAAACCGAAGGATTGGGCAACCGTCTTCTTTTTCGCGGTAAATAGATAAACTGCCGCTGCTGGAAGATTGAAAATAGCAATCGCAACGATGTACTGGGCTTTCTGTTTCGATGAGAGATCGGTGTTTAACCAACAGTGCCGAATGTAGTAAGCCTGTATCATGATCTGCATGATCCCACTGGGAATTAATATCGGCAGCATATCCTTAAGTTCCATGGTTCCTCCAAGTCCCGTTTTTTTTATAATACCACGATTGCAGTACATTGTTCCCATTTTTTCAAGAGTTCGACACATCTTCGACACAAATAGGGGGTATAGTCAAAACATGCAGAACGCTTGGTATCGATACAGGCGACATCCGAATACAGAAGGAAAGAGAAAGAGGAAGAAGATATGAACAAGAAGCGAATCATAATGGTAGTTCTGGCATTGACATTGGTTCTGGGAATGACCGCAACAGCTTTTGCGGTAACAACCGTAAATGACCTGAGTGAAGCACAAAAAAACGAATTGTATGCGCTGCAAGAGGAAAGGTTTAAATTGGACCAGCAGATGATAGACAAATATCTGGAGCTTGGCTTGATTACAGAAGACCAGGCGAAGGTGATGAAGGAACGCATGACTGATCGGGTCGAGAGAATGCGCGACAGTGGTTTTGTTCCGGGAATCGGCGGCGGCTTTGGCGGAAAAGGTAACGGCTTCGGCGGCGGTTATGGCGGTGGCAGAATGAATGGCAATTGCATCAATGGAGTGCCAGTGATTTAGTCAAAAGATGACGAGGCAAACGATGGCGGTTCCGAGAAAAGCCAGGGAGACAGCAGCAGGTCTGCGGTCTCCCTTTTCCTTGAATTCTCCTTATCGATAGAGTATAATTAGGAGCATCAACCACCGACAGGAGGAAGACTGGATGAAACATAGGATTGTTGTCGCATGCATCATATTTTTGCTCTTGTCCTTCCTCCCCGGTTGCAAAGTCTCAGAGGAAACGATTGCATCCGATTTCAATAAAATGATTGAGGGAACGGTCGACAGCACAAAAATCGTAGCTGCATCCACATATCTTCAAGAAAACATCAAAAGTGTAAGCCGGGAGACCGGAACCGGACTGCTGATCCAATACGAGGAATATCTCAATCGATACATCAAAGAAAACCCGGACAAGGGGAGATTGTCCGAGTTGGTTGTGTTTTACGACCAGAAAACCAAGGCCTTTGATGAAGAAAAAATCAAAAACAGTGAGTTGAAGGTGTATTTGGAGGAAATCCAAGCCGGAGGATTGAAGATCGTCGAATATGAAAGCAACCTCGTGCTTCGGATCGATTATGAGATGCTCCTGGAGCAATACGAAAGCTATGTTGGATCAGCCATCGTCGAACTATACCGATTGACTGCAAAGGTTACCGATGAACCCATCACGGAAGAAGCAATCCTGAAGCTAAGCTATGAAGCTCTTTTGGAACGGGCACTGGAAGCAGAAACGATCTTGAAGAACTATCCCGGTGATGAGACCGTGCTGGCTGATGCAATGTGGATCTACACCAGTCACCTCAACGCTATATTGATGGGGGCAACGAATTCTCCTATTTTTGATTATAAAACACAGGCATTTTCTTCCGAGGCGATGGATGCTCACATCAGCTTCATGCAGAGCCACCCGGAGGCTACCTTGACCTGGGTGTTGAAAGAGTATTATACCTATCTGACGAGCACCAGTTTCACATTGGATTATAGCGATAAAACCGCCAGCAAGGTTTTCTTTGAAACCTGCGACTGGTTGGTCTCAGAAGCAGAAAAGAGAGTGCAGAAGTAGATGGACGACATCATCCGGATCGAGCATCTGGTGTTTGAGTATAAGAAGGAAGAGGAAATGCTTGCCGCCGTCGCAGTGGACGATGTGACGCTGGACATCCAAAGAGGCAGTTTTACCGCTGTCATCGGAAGAAACGGCTCGGGAAAATCAACACTGGCGAAAAACATCAACGCCTTGCTGCTTCCAAGTGGCGGGGCTGTTTACGTCAATGGGTACGATACGGCAGATCCGGAGCGGATATGGGATATACGTCAGGCGGCAGGCATGGTATTTCAGAATCCTGATAACCAGCTGGTTTCGTCGATCGTGGAAGATGATGTCGCCTTCGGCCCGGAGAATCTCGGCGTCGAACCATCGGAAATCAGACGCCGGGTCGACGCATCTTTGTATGCAGTCAATATGTATGAGGAAAGAAAAAAAGCTCCCCATCTTCTGTCCGGAGGACAAAAGCAAAGAATCGCGATCGCCGGAGTGGTTGCCATGCGGCCTGCATGCATCATTTTGGACGAACCAACCGCAATGCTGGACCCCCACGGCAGGCGGGAGGTCATGGACATCATCCGGAAATTGAACCGGGAAGGGATCACGATATTACTGATCACACACTTCATGGAAGAAGCAGCAAATGCGGATCGAGTGGTGATCATGGATCGGGGAAAGGTGATGATGGACGGAACCCCGGCAGAGGTTTTTGCCAGAGAGGATGAGATAAGAACTCTTCATCTGGACGTGCCTTTTGCTGCTGCACTGGCATCCCGATTGCGCCGTAGAGGTATACCTGTCCCAGAGAGCGTGATCGAAGAAGCGGAGATGGTGGACTACCTATGCCAATACAAGTAAACAATCTGACCCACATCTACAGTGAAGGGATGCCGTATCAAACGCAAGCGCTCTCCGACATCAGCTTTGAGATCGACGACGGTAGTTTCGTGGGCATCATCGGCCACACCGGCTCGGGGAAATCGACTCTGATCCAACATCTGAATGGATTGTTGAAACCAAAGTCGGGATCCATCGTCGTCGATGGAGTCGATATCGCTGATCCGGGCACCCCTCTCAGGGAGATACGCAAAACCATCGGATTGGTGTTCCAATACCCGGAATACCAACTGTTTGAAGAAACCGTTGAAAAAGACGTCGCTTTCGGCCCTTTGAACCTGGGGCTTTCGGATGAGATCGTCAAAGAACGAGTTGTGGAAGCGCTGGAACTGGTGGGACTATCGTATGAGGAAATTGGGCAACGGTCACCCTTCGACCTCTCCGGTGGTCAAAAGCGAAGAGTTGCTATTGCTGGCGTGATCGCCATGCAACCCAAGGTTTTGATTTTGGATGAACCGACCGCCGGGTTGGACCCGAAAGCACACAAAGACATATTGCGGCTGGTTCAGACTGTTCATCGCCAGACGAACAACACGATCCTTCTCGTCTCTCACAATATGGAAGACATCGCGGCGCTTTCCGAACAGATCCTCGTACTGGACAAAGGGAAACTTCTGATGAAAGGTACGCCGAGAGAGGTATTTTCGCAGACCGAACTGCTGAGAAGTACCGGACTGGAGTTGCCGCCGGCGGCCAGAATCATCAGCATGCTGCGGGAACGGGGGCAAGATCTTCCGGGAAAAGCCCTTACCATCGACGAGGCAGAGAAAGAAATCACAGACTGGCTTGCCAGCAAGTAAGAGAAATGAGAGACCATGTTACGTGACATCACATTAGGGCAGTTTTATCCCGGGGAATCCAGGATCCATCGACTCGACCCGAGAGTCAAGATCATAAGCACATTTGCTTATATCATCTCTCTGTTTTTTGTGCAAAATTTTTGGGGATTTTTGGTGGTTTCCGGGTTTTTAGCGTTGATCGTCCTGCTCTCCAAGGTGCCTCTTCGTTTCATATTGAAGGGATTGAAACCGATTTTTCTGATCATCATTTTCACCTTCACTATCAACATGTTTATGACCAAGGGAACAGAGCTCGTAAGCATATGGTTTCTGACGATCACCGAAGAAGGTCTCTATAACGCTTTCTTCATGGGCCTGCGGTTGATATTGCTGATCATCGGTTCCTCTTTACTGACCCTCACCACAAAGCCGATCCATCTGACTGATGGTATCGAGATGCTGCTGTCTCCATTTCGAAGGATCGGCGTTCCCGCCCACGAACTGGCGATGATGATGACCATAGCCCTGCGATTTATCCCTACACTACTGGAGGAAACCGACAAGATCATGAAAGCGCAGATGGCCAGAGGAGCTGATTTTGAAAGCGGAAATCTGTTGCGCCGGGCAAAAAGCCTGATTCCATTGCTGGTGCCCCTTTTTATAAGTGCCTTTCGAATCGCTCAGGATCTTGCAATGGCAATGGAAGCAAGATGCTATCGCGGCGGGGATTCCCGAACCAGGATGCATGCCATGGTCCTGTCCGGGAGAGACGCGATCGCCAGTGTATTTATGGTATTGTTCTTGACCGTGGTCGTCCTGCAGGCATACGTATTGTAAAAGGCGATGTCTCAAGGTGCCAGACACAATAAAGGTAAAAGAAAGAAATGCAACGATCCTCAATGGGTGGATCGTTGCATTTCTTTCTGTTACGTCCAATAGGAACGTGTCTGGCACCTTTCACTACCGGACCAGCATGACCGGGACTTTCGTGTGATGCAGCACCCGGCTTGCAACACTTCCGAGGAATACACGCCGGACAGCGGAACCGATTCCTTGAGAGCCCATCACGATCAGATTGACAAGATGCTCTTCTGTGTAATCAATGATCTTGTCGGCCGGTTCACCCGTCAGAATCAAAACATCTGCGGGGACTCCGTCAGCGGTAAAAGATTGCTGGTACTCCTTCAGCATTTTGGCTGCATGTTCTTGCTCTGCTTCAAGCATTCCGCTCATCGAAGTGTCATCCAGCCCGCCAAAGTAGTAAAGTTTGGGGGTGTCTTTCACCACATATAGAAGCGTCACACTTCCATCGAACGCTTTTGCAGTTTTTTTTGCATACTCGATGACCAGAGACGACGTGTCGGAAAAATCGACCGGAACCAGTATTCGTTTCATTTTTCTCACTCTCCCTTTTGCTCAACAAAAATAGAAGATGTTTGTGGTGCTATTATACCACTTTTTGGTGCTGTTAACACTTATTTCTCTCCTGACTTGACCCATGTCCGCGGTTGCGTTGATTGACTTTGGAATGGTTTGATAGTAGAATCTAAAGCATGAAAAACGCAACATTTTTGGTACAAGCAGCAGTCATAGCGGCGGTCTATACTTCTTTAACTTTACTGTTGATGCCATTGGGCTATGGTGTGATGCAGATACGGGTTTCGGAAGCCCTCACCATTTTACCGGCATTGACACCGGCAGCCATACCAGGGCTGTTTATCGGATGTCTGATTTCCAACATGATTGGCCCTTACGGCATTTTGGACATGGTTCTGGGAGGGGCGGCAACCTTGATTGCTGCGATCGCATCCTATCGTTTGCGGTCCAAACCACTGCTTGTTCCCTTGCCGCCGATCATTACCAATGGATTCATTATCGGTGCAATGCTTCACTACGCTTACAGCGTTCCGGTTTCCTTTCCCGTTGCAGTGCTCTGGGTGGGGCTGGGAGAAGCGATCGCCTGCTATGGATTGGGTTTGCCGTTGTTGAACTATTTGCGAAAACGACCGTCTATCCTTCGAATCGGACCGCAGTGACCGATCGGTAAACGATATGAAACAAAATTATGGCTTGATTCTGACAAGTATGATCCTGATGTCAATGGTCCTGTTCCTCGTCTTCGTTTCGGAAGGAAGAGAGGAGAGGATTTTATTGGAGTTGGCTGCAGCAGAGGAAATTGGCAACGAACGCCCTGCAGTTCCATCAGAAGAAGAGGAGCCGGACATAGGATTTGCGGTGTCCTTGCGCTACGAATCCTATACCCACGCTTCACCCTATTATATAGTTCTCAGTAGTATCGGAGAAATTCGCGCAGAACCGTCGATGACAGGGACAGTCATCGCAAAACCACGTCGATTTGAAGTATTGGAACACAGAATAGACAGCTTCCCTGTCTCCGAACCGGATACCGACCTTCTTTGGTACCCTGTGACCTATGCTACCGATGCGGGGTCGGTGGCTGGATTCATTGAACAAAGTGAGCTTTCTGTGCGCCGTTTCGAATTTGCTCGCATGGAGGAAGCGGTTGCACAACTGGACCGTTACAGCACGCGGGGAGATCTGGCATACATCAAGAGCCACGGCGATCCCCGTGGACAGAACGCGTATGGATACCCGTCCCTTAACGATGAGGAAGTTTCGGTACCATTGCCGGACGGAACACTGGTACGGTACCTTTTCTCTAACGGAACTAAGGCAAGAGTCATGGTCGTCGGCACTGGCCAGCGGTATTACGTCGAATCCGGTTTCTTGGGAGATGAGCCGGTACAGGCCATCACGAAAGTCATTGTGATCGACCGAAGCAATCAAAACGAGGCCGTGTATGAAAAGAATGGAAATACATGGACCAGAATCTCTGAGACGTTGGCAACGACAGGAACCTCGGGGAGATATTCCAGCCCGACCCCGCTGGGATTCTATTTAGCGATGGAAAAAAGGGAACAATTCTATTACTACAAGGATGGAACTACTGTGTATCAGGGCTATGCTCCCTACGCCATCCGATTCACCGGCCGTGCCTATATCCATGGTGTCCCGGTGGATTTTCGGACATCCGCCGATGGCCAGAGGATCAAGCCGCCGATGCAGGAATTCTCGAAAAGCATCGGTACGATCCCTTTATCTCATAAGTGCGTCAGAAACTATACCTCTCATGCCAAGTTTCTTTATGATTGGTTCTCCGCCGGCGAAACCGCTGTCATCGTGATCGAGTGAGCCCAAAATCTGTTTTTTTCCTCTTGAAAACCTACCTGGAATACTATACTATATATAGTGATGAGGATCGACGAAACAACCATACAAGGTGGTATTTCGCCGCATTCCCAAGCTTTACAGGGTTCGACAGGAGGATAAGGAATGGGCATCAGCAAAATCCAGAAGCGAAATGGCGAAATCGTTGACTTCGACATCACAAAAATTCGTAATGCCATCTTTGCTGCTGCACAGGCAGTCGGCGGTCAGGACGAAGTGGAGGCGCGGCGGTTGGCCGGTCTAGTGGAAGTCCTTCTGGGCGAGACCTATGGCGCAAGCATTCCATCTGTAGAAGACATTCAGGACATCGTAGAAAAGATTTTGATCGAAGAAGGTCATGCAAAAACAGCAAAGGCCTATATCATATACCGCAACAATCGCGAAGTCATCCGAAGCACCAGCAACCTGTTCATGGACGCGGAG
Source organism: Firmicutes bacterium HGW-Firmicutes-11 (assembly GCA_002840285.1). Classification (GTDB taxonomy): domain Bacteria; phylum Bacillota; class Clostridia; order Peptostreptococcales; family Anaerovoracaceae; genus PHAE01. The sequence continues at coordinate 18,687 of PHAE01000011.1, read as the reverse complement.
CAGATGATCGACGAATATGTTTCTCTGGATGACTGGCGAGTCAACGAAAATTCCAATATGGGCTATTCTCTCCAAGGCCTCAACAACCACATCGTGGAAAGCATCACACAGAAGTACTGGCTGAACAAAGTGTATCGGAAAGATCTAAGGGACGCCCATATCCATGGTGATCTGCATATCCACGATTTGGGCTTGCTTGCCCCATACTGCTGCGGATGGGATCTGGAAGACTTTCTGATGAAGGGATTCAAAGGGGCGAAGGGAAAGATCGAATCCAGACCGCCCAAACACTTCGAATCCGCCTTGATGCAGCTGGCCAATCTGCTATTCACTTTACAAGGCGAGTCCGCCGGAGCCCAGGCGGTTTCCAGCATCGACACCTATCTTGCTCCCTTCATCCATTACGACAAAATGGACTACAAGCAAGTTAAAAAAGCGATCCAACGGTTCGTGTATAATCTCAATGTGCCGACCAGGGTGGGCTTTCAGACGCCCTTCACCAACATCACCCTCGACATTGCACCACATCCGCTGCTGAAAAACCAGCCGGCGATCATCGGTGGCGTTGCTATGGATCGGTCCTACGGAGAGTTTCAGAAGGAGATGGATATGTTCAACATCGCTTTCTGCGAAGTGATGATGGAGGGGGACGGCGCTGGCCGGGCGTTCAGTTTTCCGATCCCCACAGTGAACATCACTGACGATTTTCCATGGGATTCGGATTCGGTCAACTATATCATGGAAATGACCCGAAAGTTTGGGACGCCTTATTTTGCCAATTTCGTCAATTCCGACCTTTCACCGGAAGATATCCGGTCCATGTGTTGCCGTCTACGGCTTGACAACCGGGAGTTACGGCATCGCGGCGGTGGACTGTTTGGAGCAAATCCGCTGACCGGATCGATCAATGTGGTAACCTTGAATATGGCCAGGATCGGGTATGTGGCCAAGGACGTTGCGGAATTCAAAAAGCAGGTCAGAAAGCTGATGGAGTATGCCCGGGAGATCTGCGATGCAAAGAGGGAAATGCTGGAGTCCTATATGGAGACCGGACTGTATCCCTATTCACGTTATTATCTTACCGGGGTCAAGCAGGCAACCGGCGAGTATTTCAAAAACCATTTTTCCACCATCGGCCTCAACGGCATGAACGAAGCATGCCGCAACCTTTTAGGCAAAGACATCACGACAGAGGAAGGCAACGCGTTTGCTGTGGACATCATGGATTTCATGAACCGGGTCATCACGCTGTTCCAGGAGGAGACAGGCACACTGTGGAACCTGGAAGCTTCTCCTGCAGAGGGAACCAGTTATCGCTTTGCCCGATTGGATAAAAAGATCTATCCGACGATTCTCACAGCCGGGATAAACGAGCCTTACTATACCAACTCTACCCAGCTTCCCGTGGGAGCCACTGACGACATTTTCGAAGCGATCGAACTTCAGGAAAAGCTGCAGACCGCGTATACCGGCGGTACTGTGTTACACGGATTTCTTGGGGAAAAAATTGATGACATCGAAACATGCAAAGTGTTTTTGAAAAAAATCATGGAACGCACATCGATTCCCTATGTCACGATCACGCCGACCTTTTCGATCTGTCAGGATCACGGCTATCTTTCCGGCGAACAGTTCATTTGTCCGACTTGCGGCAAAGAGGCGGAAGTCTGGACCAGAGTCGTAGGCTTCCACCGGCCGGTCCAGTCCTGGAACAAGGGCAAAAAGGAAGAGTACAAGGAGCGGGTGACCTACGATGTGGCGACGAGCCTGGGAGACAGGGAAGTTGCCGCAGAAACGGCATGAGGAAACATGAACATTGCAGGAATCGTTAAGTCATCCTTCATCGATCATCCAGGAAAAGCGTCCACCGTGGTATTTCTCGGTGGATGCAACTTTCAGTGCGGGTATTGTCACAACAGTGACATCATACGGGCAGGAGACGGCAAGGCCCGTCTAGAGGAAGAAGAATTCCTTGCTTTTTTGAAGCTGCGAAGGCGGTTCCTGGACAGCGTCTGCATTTCCGGAGGAGAACCAACCTTGCATTCTGACTTGTGTTCTTTTGCGAAGAAGATCAAGGAACTCGGGTATGAGATCAAACTCGATACCAACGGGAGCATGCCGGCAGTGCTCAAGGAAATGATCGATGGACGGCTCGTCGATTACATTGCGATGGACATCAAAGGCCCTTGGCAAAAGTATCAGTCAATCGCCGGCGAAGCCGCAATCGTTGAAGATGTGAAACAAAGTATGGAGATAGTAGCCGCTGCTGTAAAAGCCGGACAAATTTTAGGGGAGTATCGGACCACGGTCTGCAAAGAACAGATCGGATGGGAAGACCTGGCCGAGATCCGCAGGTTTTTACCACAAGGGATCCCCTGGTATCTGCAGAGATTCCGGGACAGTGGCAAGCTGCTGGACGAGGCCGGGAAATATACTGCTTACAGTGACGAAGATATGAAAGAAATGGGTAAACTGTTATGCGCCAGCGTAAGGTGAAGAATGAATCGGCACGTCTGGCAGCGTTGGAACACCGGATGATGGGATCCCCTGACGACCGGGACTGGCTGGCTGGGTATGGGTCCCGCTATCTGGAGCTGGGATGCGGAAGAGGGCACTTCCTGGTCGCGAAAGCAAAAGCAGACCCGGATGGGGCTTACATAGGAGCCGAAGGCAGAAGTAGCATCGTGTTGCGCGCTCTGGAGATGATAGAAGCGGAAGGCCTGTACAACGCACGATGTATTCCACAATACATCGAATCCCCGGAAGACTGGTTTTCTGAAGGGGAATTGGATGGCATCTATCTGAATTTCAGCGATCCCTGGCCAAAAGCGAGACATGAGAAGAGAAGACTGACCAGTCGCAGCTATATGGAGGGTTATCGGACCATCCTTAAACAAGGGGGCTTCGTCGAGTGCAAGACCGACAATGACGGGCTGTTTCAATTCACGAAAGAAGAAGGACTGGCTTGCGGGTTTGTACTGGAGGAACAGGCAGAGGATCTGCATGATACGATATTTTCTGCAAAAAAATTTATGACACAATATGAGCACCGGTTTCAACTTCTGGGGAAACCGATCCATTATTGCAGATTCCTTTGTCCATAGGAATCCCGTCGATAGAATGTGATATAATGGGGCAACTAATGTTCGCCTCGGAGGGACTATATGGGATTCACCCATCTGCACGTTCACACCGAATACAGCCTTCTTGACGGTGCCGCAAGGATCACGGATCTCTTGGACCGGGCGGAGGAGCTTGGCATGGATGCCCTGGCGATCACCGATCACGGCGTGCTTTTCGGTGCCATCGATTTCTACCGCGAGGCGAAGCGAAGGGGAATCAAGCCCATCATCGGTTCGGAGGTTTATACGGCTGCCAGAACCATGCACGACAAGGACATTGACAAGGACAAACAGCAGGGACATCTCGTTCTTCTTGCGAAAAATGAAGCAGGGTACAAAAACCTGATGAAAATCGTTTCCAAAGGATTTACTGAGGGCTTCTACTATCGCCCGAGGATCGACAAGGAAGTATTGCGCAGCTATAGCAATGGAATCATAGCGCTTTCCGCTTGTCTGGCCGGCGACATACAGTCCCGGCTTCTTGGCAATGACTATGAAGGTGCTAAGCGAGAGGCTCTCGATCTTCTGGACATCTTCGGAGAAGGAAATTTCTATCTTGAACTTCAGGACCAGGGACTCCCGGAGGAGTACCGAATCCTTCCCCAATTGAAACAAATCAGCCAGGAGACCGGTATCCCGTTGGTCGCGACGAATGATGTCCATTACGTCCGGCAGGAAGATGCCGGAGCGCATGACATTCTGTTGTGTGTACAGACAGCAAAGAACGTAGATGACGAAGGGCGAATGCGCTTTCCCAACGATCAATTTTATTTAAAATCTCAGGAAGAAATGTCCCGTCTGTTCGCCAGCATCCCGGAAGCGGTGGAAAACACCGGACGGATCGCTGAGCAATGCAACCTTGAGTTTTCTTTTGGAGCGATCCATCTCCCTGAGTTTTCGCCACCTGCGGGAAAAGATAACAGGACTTATCTAAGGGAATTGTGCGCTGCGGGAATGGCAGAACGTTATGGGATCCCCGCACCGGAACTGGAGGCTCGCCTGGATCACGAGCTTACGGTGATCGAAGAAATGGGCTATGTGGAGTACTTCCTGATCGTATGGGATTTTATCCGGTTTGCAAGAGAAAACGGCATCATGGTCGGACCGGGAAGAGGTTCAGCGGCAGGAAGCCTTGTGGCTTACAGCTTAAAGATCACAGACATCGATCCAATCAAATACGGGCTGATCTTCGAACGGTTTCTCAATCCGGAGCGCATCAGCATGCCGGACATTGACATCGATTTTTGCTACGAGCGACGAGGCGAGGTCATCGACTACGTCGTCAAAAAATATGGAGAAGATAAAGTCGCGCAGATCATCACCTTTGGAACCATGAAGGCAAAACAAGCCATTCGTGATGTTGGCCGGGCTATGAATCTGAGCTACGGCGAGGTGGACGCCATTGCAAAGATGGTTCCCTTTGACCTCAAAATGACGCTGGACCGCGCCTTGGAAATGAGCGGGGATCTTCGTCAGGCCTGCGACAACAACCGGGACATCAAGGCGCTGATCGATACGGCAAAAGCACTGGAAGGAATGCCTCGCCACGCGTCTACCCACGCAGCGGGGATCGTCATCACGAAGAAAAGCATGGTGGAGTACGTACCTCTCTATCTCGCGGACAAGGGGATATCCACTCAATACACCATGGGAACTATCGAAGAATTGGGATTGCTGAAGATGGACTTTCTTGGTTTGCGAAATCTGACTGTGATCCGTGACGCTCTGGAAATGATCCGGGAAAGCCAGGGCGTCGAAATCGATTTCTCCAAAATGGAGTACGACGATCCTGCAGTGTTTGAATTGATCAGCTCCGGCAATACCCTTGGCGTATTCCAACTGGAAAGTTCAGGCATGCGGCAATTTATGAAAAACCTCAAACCTGACAGCTTCGAAGACATCGTTGCTGGAATTTCCCTCTATCGCCCCGGCCCGATGGCGTCCATCCCAACCTACATCGAAAACAAGAAAAATCACGATTCGATCCGATACATTCATGACTCCCTTAAACCGATCTTGTCGGTCACTTACGGTTGCATGGTCTATCAGGAGCAGGTCATGCAGATCGTTCGGGATCTAGCCGGTTACACCTATGGTCGCAGCGATCTCGTACGAAGAGCTATGAGCAAGAAAAAGCGGGACGTCATGGAACAGGAAAAGGAGTACTTCATCCATGGCAAGCACGATGAAAATGGAGCCATAGAGATCAAGGGATGCATCCGAAACGGGATTCCCAAACGGGCAGCGGAAGAAATCTATAACCAGATGGAAAGCTTTGCCGAGTATGCCTTCAATAAATCCCACGCCGCAGCATATGCAGTCGTGGCGTATCAAACCGCGTATTTGAAAGTCCATTACCCGGTGGAATTCATGGCAGCTCTTCTTGGAAGTGTCATAGGCGATGGCGACCAGGCAGCCAAATACATCCGGAATTGCGAGGAGATGAAGATCAAGGTCCTTCCTCCCGACATTTTAGAAAGCGATATGAAGTTCACAGTCAAAGACGGTAAGATCCGTTTCGGCCTCCTCGGCGTAAAAAATGTCGGCGCCGGAGTCGTCGAAGCAATCAAAAAGATGCGCCGTGATAATCAGCACCCCTGCGACATCTTCCAGCTGATCCAACTCATCGACATCGGTGAAGTGAATAAAAAAGCGTTGGAAAGCCTGATCAAAGCCGGAGCGCTTGATTCCCTGGGCGGTAACCGGGCGCAGCATCTGGCGGTGTTCGAACGTTTACTGGAATCTGCGCAAAACGATGCCAAACGAACATTGGATGGACAACTCTCCCTATTTCAGGAGCATGATCTGGCAATGCGAAGCTGTGGTAACAGTGGAACGCTACCAGAAATCGGCGAATTTTCAAAGCGCCTGCAGATCGCCATGGAAAAGGAAATGCTTGGTGTCTATGTCACCGGACATCCTTTGGACGACTATGCGAGCCAGATAAAAGAAGTGGAAAGCGTGACCACAGAGGAACTGAACCATGGCGAAGAGAGCGACTGTGTTACCGATGGCATGGCAGTGACACTCGCAGGCATCATTACGACGGTCAAGCTTCTGGTGACCAAAAAAAACAACCGGATGGCATTCATCCAGTTGGAAGATTTGCATGGCACGATCGAAGTCGTGGTGTTTCCCAATGTATACGAGAGATACCGGGAAATCATAAAGGAAGATTCGGTGGTTGTCTTGCGGGGAACGATCAATTGTAGAGAAGAAGAAGCGCCAAAGGTATTGGCGGAGTGGATCCAGTGCATGGATGACCGGAACGGGGCGGCCTTCTGCGGACTATCGGAAATCGTGAAACTAAGGATTCCTGAAGACATGGACACAGAGGCGATGATTTCCGACATAAAGCAACTTCTTGCCAGGCACCCGGGAGACGTACCGGTCAAGATCTACCTTGGAAATTCCGGCAGATCCATGCGCGCAGACACCAGCTTATGGGTGTCCAATACCCCTGTGTTCAGAGATGAGATGGGGAAGCTGATCGGAACGGAAAACCTCAAATAGCAACCGTCAACCAGCGGGTACGACGATCACTTCCGCCTGTGCTTTGACCTTTTGTGTCAGTTGCTGAACGACATTGCTGCCTTCCGCTGATTCTCCCGACTCGCCAAGAACGATATGGCTGATTTTATACTTTTTCACTAAATCGATCAAGGTATCCAACACATCGTTGGAACGCACGACAGTCAACTGAGCGCCATACTCCATCGCTTTTTCATATAAATATTCCAGAGCCTCGCCTTCCTGGGAGTTTCCCAGGAATTTGAACTGATAGTGAGCAACGTGTATAATGAAGAGCTCCCCTTTTTCCTTGCCGAGGATATCGTGTCCATAGCGGATGAGTCGGTCGCAAGTTTTCTGCTGCGTTACGCAGACCATAACATTTTTTGACAAAGCAATTCTCCCTGTTTCGTGGGGTTGGCGGATGTGTTACAAACACAGTATACTACAATGTGTCAGGAGGAACAACTATGAGGATGACAACAATGATAACCGGTGGATTGCTGGCCGCGGCAGGAATCTTTTGCTTTGCAAATCCCGGAGCCCCGTTTTCCGCATTGGCATTTGTGCTTGGGATCGCGATGTTGTTGTCGGGACTGAGTCACATATTTGCATTTTTACGGTATCGAAAACGCTCGGAATTCAGTAAATGGCATCTTGCAGAGGGACTGATCACCACCGTGCTGGCCACTGTCATACTGACAGAGGTAGTTATCACCGAGTTGATCGTCGTCGTATTTTTCGGGATGTGGATCCTGTTTTCCGGAACACTGCGGGTAATTGCGTCTTTGACGATCCGAAAGCTGCGTATGAAGGGTTGGGCCTGGGATATGGGGTTCGGTTTGGCAAGTATGGCTGCCGGGATCTATACCTTTTATAATCCTTTTATTGCAGGCCTGGGCATGGCTCTTTTGCTAGGAGGTATCTTTGTTCTGCAAGGAGCGAACAGCATCGTTGCCGGCGTGCATCTGAAAAGCAGAAAAAAGTTCCCTTCCAACTAGGAAGAGGACAAGGTGATCAAGGTCACTTCCGGCACCGATAAGAAACGCAATGGTAGTTTGGTCGTTCCCAAACCTGAAGTCACATAGAGTTGCGGCGCTCGTTCCCCTGGCAGGGAGTAGAGGCCGCTGATATATTTTTTGCCGTAGGGCGGAAGCACCAAGTCGTCGAAGAATCGAAGATCGACCTGCCGTCCATGGGTGTGTCCAGCCAAAATGAGATCGGCGGGATAAGAAATGACACGGTCGGCAATGTCTGGCGCATGGGTCAGAATGATATTGAAGGAGTCGTCCTGTGCAGCTGCAGCAACTTCGGGATCTCCGTAGCCAATGAGCACATCATCGATTCCAATGATCGTCAGTCCCAGATCGGGAAGGCGCGCAGTTTCGTTGGTGAGCAATTGAAATCCACCATCTGAAAGGACCGTCGGATACTTTGACTCGGCGCCTCCACCGTAGTCGTGGTTCCCATATACCGCGAATTTGCCATACGGCGCTTCCATTTGAGACAGAACATCGCTGATCCAGCGGGCATCGCCATTCTCGGAATAGCGGCTGTAATGATCGATCAGATCACCGAGGAAAAACAATAGATCCGGCTTTGCATCCTCCACAGCAGACAACACCCGCTCGAAGTCTTCGGTGGTATAGTAGGGGCCGAAATGAGTATCGGCAAAAACCAAAATACGCAGGCCGTCAGCCGCCTCGGACACGTGGGCAGAAGAAACGGTCACTTCTTCCACGCGAAGGCGATTGGGCTCGACATAGCGGGCATAAAAGAGGAGGATCCCGGCAACGATCAGAAGCAACAGGAGCCCTCTCACGAGTACATTTACGAAGCGTGGCATGTGACCTCCTGTAACACTTTGCTCGTGGGTGTGGCTATGGTATAATACCATTATCCGATACAGTTTACAAGAACGAAAGACGCTCTCGGGAAAGGAGATCTATGGAAAAGGAACGGTTTCGACTTGCCATCATCGGCGGTGGCGCTTCCGGTATGTTGGCCGCGATCTCCGCAGCCATGATCCTTCCCGGAGGCGATATCATACTATTGGAGAAAAATCCGGAACTGGGAAAGAAGCTTCTTGCGACAGGAAACGGGCGATGCAATCTCTCCAACCAAGGATGCCGTTATATGGACTATCAGGCGGGGGGATCCCTTGCCCCCAGACAGATCCTCAGTAAAATCAGCGCCAGTGACACTATCGCTTTTTTTGATGAGATCGGCCTTATGACACGGGAAGACGACGATGGAAGGATGTACCCATACACGGAACAAGCGATAACGGTCAGAGATCTATTGGTCAAAGAACTGGCGTTTCTTGGTGTTTTCGTACGAACCGGCGATGCTGTAACAGAGATAAGTGACGGAGTGACCGATGGCGACTCTTCGTTCTCGATCCGTTTATCATCCGGGGATTCCATCTACACGGATGCCGTGGTCGTTGCGACCGGTGGAAAAGCTGGAGGCCAATTTGGTTCTGATGGAGACGGCTATGGGTTTGCCAAGTCCTTCGGACATACCCTGATCCGGCCCCGGCCCGGGCTGGTTCCACTTATAGTGAAGGACTGGAATCATAAAGAATTGAAAGGGGTTCGCGTCAAGTGCTCCATCGCGCTGGAGCGCAAAGGAGAGCGGATCGTCGAGCGGCGGGGAGAACTGCAATTTGCCGAGTATGGCATTTCTGGAATTTGTGTTTTTGATGTGAGCCGCTTTCTTGATGTGGATGAACCGGAGGTGGATGCCGTCATCGATTTCTTCCCGGAGATCACAGTCAAGGACCTAACAGCCAAGCTGTTTGCCAGAGCGGTTGCTTTCGCCACAAGACCGCCGGAGTCACTTCTGGAAGGAATGCTTCACCAAAAATTGATTCCTTTCTTTTTGCCCGATGGTGACGATGTGAATCCGGAAAAACTGGCCCGTTACCTGAAGAACTGGCGGATCCCCATCGCCGGAACCAAGGGTTGGAAGGAAGCCCAAGTGACCGTGGGTGGTATAAATTGCGAAGAAGTGTATCAACACACATTAGGATCACGAAAGAAAGCCGGTCTTTATTTTGCCGGAGAAGTATTGGATGTCGATGGCCCCTGCGGTGGGTGGAATCTCCAATGGGCATGGAGTTCCGGCTTTGCGGCAGGGGAAAGTGCCGCGTTATGGGCAGCCGGTAGCGCAACGGAGAGAGAGGATATGAAATGATCGCAAAGGGTTACATTCAAGTCTACACAGGGAATGGAAAAGGGAAAACGACTGCGGCGCTGGGCATTACTTTGCGCAGTCTCTGCGCAGGCAACAAAGTGTTTTTCGGACAATTTATGAAGGGACAGGATTACAGTGAATTGAAGGCCCCGGAGTTTTTTCCGAACCTTACGCTGGAACAATTCGGAAGTCCCGAATTCCTAATGGGAAAGCCTTCGGAAAAGGATTTTGCCCAGGCAAAACAAGGCTTGGCGCGAATGAAGGAAGCCCTTGTATCCGGGTCATATGATATGGTTGTGTTCGATGAGATCAACACGACACTCTATTTTGGGTTGATCGAAGTTGAAGAAGTCTTGGCATTATTGGATCTGAAACCCGAAGGGACCGAGGTGATCCTGACCGGCAGATACGCTCCAAAAGAAATTATGGATCGTGCGGATCTGGTGACGGAAATGAAAGAGATCAAACACTATTACAATGCCGGCGTGGAAGCCCGCGTCGGGATCGAGAATTAACAGGGATAGAAATGGGAGAACAAATCTTTTTTGGCATGCTGATACTGGTAATATGCTATCTGCTGTTCATCATATTGCACCCGTCATTGACTCTGGAAGCGGAAGCGATCGGTGGTGATGACCTTGGTTCGGAAGCGCCGGATTGCCGTCAGACCGTCAACATAGAACTGGAAAAGGAAACGATCAGTGCGTGGCTCTACTTGCCGGCGGACCAGGGGCCGTTTCCTTGCATTATTATGAACACCGGATTCGGCGGCACAAAAGATGTCTTAATGGAACCTTATGCATTGCGTTTTGTAGAAAACGGACTGGCTGTGATCACCTTCGACTACCGTTACTTCGGAGAGAGCACCGGGAGTCCGAGACAGTTGTATGACGGGATCGAACAACAGGAAGACCTTCGTGCTGTCATAGAATTCGCTTTGGCGAACAGCCGGATCGATAGCACTCGGATCGTGATCTGGAGCACTTCTGCCACAGGAAGATATGGGATCAATGCTGCATCTGAGGACCCGACGATAGCGGGCGTCATCGCTCAGTGTCCCAGCCTGAACCACAAATTGGATGATGGGATCATTTTCAAGCGGGAAGGTATCGGTTATTTTCTCAAACTCTTTATGCACATGCAAAGGGACAAAGGAAGATCCAGACTTCGACTGACACCCCATCTCATTCCTATCGTTGGCAAACCGGGAACCATCGCTATGATGAATGCACCGGAAGCGCTCGAAGGGTACCGGGATCTGATGGCCGGGTCCAAAACCTTCATCAATGGAATTTGCGCCAGAAGTCTGCTGATTTGGCCCGGGCCGGATGCCCCGAAGATGGCGCCGAAAGTACGATGCCCTGTTTTGGTCCAAGTCTGCGAGTACGACACCATCGTGTCAAAAGACTCGTATAAAAAGGTTGTAGCGATCTTAGGTGACAAGGCAACCGTCATCCGCTACCCGATCGGTCACTTCGATATCTACAAAGGAAGCCATTTTGAGCGGGCAGTGGAGGATCAGCTCGCTTTCATAAAACAGATTTTTGCGAATCGACCGGAGCCTGCTGGTCCGGAGTCGATTCTTATTGAGCCAGAGTCGATTCCTACTGATCCGGCTATAGTATAGTGCTGCAAGGCGTTCCGGCTCTGCATCTTCACGTTCGAAGATTGTGTATTCTCGGAAGCTCACCTCGTGATGTTTCGAACAAAAAAAGCGAAGGTCCCGCATATGTGTGGACCTCGCTTCTTTTTGGGTGTATATAAACCTTGATTTCTATCCGAAACATCAGAATCGGTTCGCTTGAGAATCCAAACAATCTCCTCAACGCTCCGCCGCCAGAGCCGGCACCCCTTGCAACATCTTACGATCTCAAGATCAGCACATTATTCCCGTATCAGTAGACTCCTCCCGGTCATCTCCGGCGGCTGCGCCACTCCCGTCAGATCCAGCAAGGTCGGAGCCACATCGGCCAGAATGCCTCCATCTGACAAAGTGTAGTTCTCTTTTCCAATAACAAGGAAGGGAACCGGATTCAAAGAATGGGCCGTCATGACACTGCCATCCTCGTTCAGCATCTGATCTGCATTGCCATGATCAGCGGTAATGATCAACTGCCCGCCGGTATCTTTGATTGCATTTGCCACGCGCTCCACACAGACATCCAAGGTTTCGATGGCTTTGACTGCTGCTGGTATGATACCGGTATGTCCTACCATATCGGGATTGGCGTAGTTTAAAACGATAAAATCGTACTTTCTTTCATAAATTCGCTTCAGTACTTCATCCGTAACCTCGTAAGCGCTCATTTCTGGTTTCAGATCATAGGTCGCCACCTTGGGGGAAGGGACCAGCACCCGGTCTTCACCAGGATTGGGAAACTCGATGCCTCCATTGAAAAAAAAAGTGACATGAGCATATTTTTCTGTTTCTGCAATTCGCAACTGACGAAATCCAAGTTGAGAAAGATACTCTCCCAGGGTATTGCTCAAACTATGCGGCGGATAAGCGACTTCAACATTTGGCATGGTCAAATCGTATTGTGTCAGGCAGACGAAATGAAGATCATCAGCGATTGACTGCCGCTGAAATCCGGAAAATTTTGGATCCACATAGCACCTGCATAGTTCCCTGGATCGATCCGGACGGAAATTGAAGAAAATGACTCCGTCATGGTCTTTGATCGATGCGACTGGACCGTTGCTGTCGCTTAGAACCGTCGGTAAAACGAATTCGTCATTCTCACCTCGCAGGTACGCCATTTCCAGAGCTTGCAGTGCATTGTCTGCGATTTCGCCTACACCGAGAGTCTGGGAGTCATAAGCCTTTTGGACCCGTTCCCAACGGTTGTCCCGATCCATCGCATAGTAGCGGCCGGATATCGTTGCGATCCTGCCGATCCCCAACCGATCCATGTGTGCTTCCAGCTGCTCAAAAAAGATAGCGGCGCTTCGGGGAGGGACATCCCGTCCATCCAGAAATGCATGGACAAAAACCTTGGTCAGACCCTTCGCTTTCGCCATCGACAATAAGGCCAACAGATGATCGATATGGCTGTGCACTCCTCCATCCGAGAGGAGTCCCATCAGATGCAGGGACGAATCTTGAACAACAACGTGGTCCATGACCGATACCAATGCAGTGTTTTCGAAAAAACCACCATCGGCAATATCCTTGTCGATTCGAGTCAGTTCCTGATAAACGATGCGGCCTGCGCCGATATTGAGGTGCCCGACCTCTGAGTTGCCCATTTGTCCTTCCGGAAGCCCGACGGCCATTCCGCAGGCACGGATCGTTGTATGGGGATGGTTCGAAAAGAGTCGGTCAAGATTCGGCGTCCTTGCCTGTGCGATGGCATTTCCATAAACACTTGGATTGGAACCAAACCCGTCCAGTATCATCAACATCGTATTCATTGCTCGTTCTCCCATTCGTTAAGTGGCTTCATTATACCAAATACGCGCAATAAAATATACGTTGGGGCGTGTTTTTGCTATAATGATACATAGGAACAAAGGGGATCGGGAAAGGACGTTCAGCTATGGAATGGACAAAGGAACAGAAGGCCGCCATCGAAATCAGGGACAAGAGCCTGCTCGTATCTGCTGCCGCCGGTTCGGGAAAAACTGCCGTCCTGGTAGAGCGCATCAAGCAACTAATAGCGGAGGGAAGTGCCGGACTGGAAGAGGTTCTGGTAGTGACCTTTACCAATGCTGCCGCATCGGAAATGCGGGAAAAGATCGTTTCAGCATTGCCGGAGCAAAGCGGGAAGATACACAAAGCCAGCATCAGTACCTTTCACTCCTTTGCACTTGATGTGGTCCGTCGCTATTTTCATCTCCTGTCCATCGAGCCTAATTTCATGATCTGTGACGACGTCCAAAAAACCATACTTCAAAAGGAAGCGGTGGAGCAACTCTTTCTTGAGGAATTCGAAGAAGCAAAGCCCGATTTCATCGAGTTCCTTGATTCCTATTCCAAAGGCCGCAACGAAGACGTTCCAAAACAAATGATCCTGGATCTGCATCAGTTCATACAAAGCCTTCCTTTGCCGATGGAGTGGCTGAATTGTAATGCAAAACCACTCATCCGCCGCGGAAAAGCTTTCCTGGAAAGCGCTATCTATTATGAAATTTGTGCAGACGTCGAGGAGCAGCTTTTCAACGCGATCGCTTCCTGCCGCCAAATCGAAGAGCGATTGCTCGAGGCGGGGGTGGATACCTTGGCAGCAAAGGCAAAGATCGACATGGATGGCCTGAACGGCATTCAATCGATGCTACAAGGGGAGTACGACGGTTGGGCAGGGTTGCTCAAGAACTTTTCCTGGCAGCAGTTCCGGGCGTCGAAAGAGGAACAACGATCGTACAATGATTGCAAAGAAGAAATACAAAAACTCAGAGACGACGCCAAAAAAGGAATCAAACGATCGGTGGACCGGTATTGCGCAAAGCCACTGGCTGAATACTTGGATGAAATCGAAGCGACACAGGCAGAGGCGATGACCCTCTGTCGTCTGACCACCGCCTTCGACCAGCAGTATCGAACTCGCAAACAACAGAAGGGAATGATCGACTTTTCAGACATCGAACACTATGCCTTTGCGATCCTTTCCATAGAAGAGGCCGCCAGCGAGTATCGTGACAAGTTTCGATATATTTTCATCGACGAATACCAGGACAGCAACCTGGTACAGGAAAGCATCATCAATAAAATTCGGCGCAAGGACAATGTGTTTATGGTAGGTGATGTGAAGCAGAGCATCTACAAATTCCGACTGGCAGAACCGGAGATTTTTCTAAAGAAGTATGAAGCATGCCGTCGGGGTGACGATCCGGATGAGATCAAGCTGGATCTGAATCAGAATTTTCGTAGCAAAGGCAGGATCATCCATCTGATCAACCATGTGTTTGAGCAGATCATGAATCAGAAAACAGCAGGCATGGAGTACGACAACGACGCTGCATTGTATCAGGGCGTCAAGTACGAAGGCCCGCTGAACCATCCGGTAGAACTGCACCTGGTGGAACACAAAATCCGGGACGAGGATGATCTGACCGATGAGGTTCGTGACCTGAAAAAGGCTGAATTGGAGGCCTTTGCCGTCGCAAAACGAATCGGCGAGTTGATCGGATCACCGATCTATGACAGCAAAGCTGAAACGGAACGAACGCTGCGATATCGGGATATCGTCATTCTTCTTCGGAGCGCTTCCGGCGTAGCAGATGTGTATTCCGACATCCTGGAGAGAGAAGGCATTCCTGTCTATATGGATCTGGGAGATGGCTTTTTTGACACACTCGAAGTTTCCGTTTTTTTGAACCTTCTGTGTATCATCGACAACCGAAAGCAGGACATACCTTTGCTTAGCTTGCTGCGGTCACCGATCTTTCACTTCACGATCGAAGATTTGGCGATGGTGCGGGCAGAGTATCGTAGAGGGTCATTTTTCTCAGCGCTATCGGCCTATGCAGTGGAAGGACCGAAATCTGAACTGCGAATCAAGTGTGCTGCCTTCTTTGAGCAGGTGCAGCATTGGCGAAAGCTACAGCGGACACTGCCTCTTGCGGAGTTCATATGGCAGCTGTTGACGGAGACCAGATACTACATCTATACAGGAGCACTGCCTGGAGGCCTGCAACGACAGGCAAACCTAAGGGCACTTGCCGACAAGGCCGCCACCTTCGAGAGTACGCAAGGGAAGGGACTCTTTGGATTCATTCAATACATCGAGGCAATGAAAAAGGGAAAGCTAGTGACACCGCCGGTCAAGCTTCTGGGGGAAAGCGATGACGTGGTTCGCATCATGACGGTTCACAAGAGCAAGGGATTAGAGTATCCAGTTGTGATCGCATCCAATCTTGGCCGATCCTTTCACAGAGAAAAGGGAAAAGAGCTTGTCTGTCATAAGGACCTCGGATATGGATTGAAACGGATCGACAGAAAGCACGGGTTTTATTCCAGGACACTGCTTCAGAATGCGATCGAAACACGAAAGGCCAGAGAGGACATGGCGGAGGAAATACGAATTCTCTATGTATCTTTGACCAGAGCGATGGATCGGCTGATCCTGATGGGAAGTGTGGCAAACATCGATGAAGCGTTGAACACAGCCAGAATGAAAAGAAAATGGGTTTACAGCGGAGGGAATTCCTATCTGGAATTGTTATTGCCGGTGCTTGTTGACGTTCCTTCAGTCGAACTGACGCGGCATGACCGTGCATCGCTTGGAGAAGGATGGTCTGCGAGGCAAGAATCAAAGCGTATGCTGCAAAAGGAATTCATCGGCGGATTTGAGGTGGACGATAATACGAAAGAACTGGTAAGCAGTCGTCTCGAATGGTCCTACCCTTATCCGCAAGCCCTGGTCACCAAATCCAAATATAGTGTGACTGAGTTGAGCAAGACCGCGCAGGAGAAGCCGGATGTCGAAGCAAGTACGTACCTCCGCCCCATACGTAAAGGTGCCGGCAACGAATCGACTTTGGGCATAGATAAAGGAAACGCTTATCATCGGGTGATGGAGAGGATCCCTTTTCAATCAACGATCGTAGAGGATGGCCGAATCGTCGCAGAGATGAAACAAATGGTCGAAGATGGCTATCTGACCGAAGACGAAGCAAACCTGGTGGATCCGGACAAGATTTTAGCATTTTTTCGCTCGCCGATCGGGGAAAGAGCCCGAAAGGCGAAGAAGCTCCAACGGGAGATCCCTTTTACAATGGCTCATTCCATGAGTACAGAGGAAGTGATCGTTCAGGGGATCATCGACTGCTATTTGGAAGACGAACAAGGGTGTGCCCTTTTGGACTACAAGTCCAACTACCTGGATGATCGACAAGAAAGCCTGGAACGGATCGCCGGCACATATCGACCGCAGCTTGCTCTTTATCGTGATGCGCTGGAAGAGATCCGCGGCATTAAAGTCGATGAGATGTATTTGTATCTCTTTTCTTTGGACAAAGAAATACGACTGTGATCTATTTATAATCGTACAACGATGCAATAAGTAAAAGGAGCGGCTTTTGCCGCTCCTTTTGTTGCGTTTGATTCGATCGACCTTATTTTTCCAATGCTTTCATAGCGAGTTCGTGATCAAGAGCTCTCTGCTCCATGACTTGCTCATACTCGTGATCGGTCATCTTTTCCATGGAAATTCCGGTAAATCCATAGAATGCAGATACGATGGGGTTCACCCAGTTCAAAACCGCATACGGGATGTAGGTAAGTGTCGGAACGCCGAGGAATGTGCTCATTGTGGCGCCGCAGGTATTCCAGGGAACGAGGCTCGAGGTCATCGTGCCAGCGTCTTCCAGAATACGGGACAGGTTCTTGTGCTTGAGTCTTCTGTCTTCAAATGCTTCCTTGTACATTCTTCCGGGAAGAATGATGGCCAGATACTGGTCGCAAGCTACGATGTTGATGAAGATACAGGTGAGGATCGCTACCAGTGCAGTGGTGCCCACGTTCTTGGCGCCCTTCATGACGGCGTGCGCCAACGTCTTCAACTGTTCGGAAGCATCCATGACGCCACCGAAGACCATGGCTGTGATAACTAGAGAAATGGTCCACATCATGTTCTGCATACCGCCTCTGGAGAGCAGGTCGTAGACTTCGGGGATCTCGCTGACAGATTCATAGCCCCAGTTCAGTGTCGGGCCCCAGTCGAGCGGGGAAACGCCCTGCATCGCCATGGCGATAACGCCCAAGGTCACGCCACCGATCAGAGCTGGTAGCGCCGGGAGGCGAAGGGCAACCATCACGATAACGAAAATTGGTGGAATGAAGAGGATCGGTGAGATCCAAAATTCTGCTGCGATGCCGTCCATCAAAGTAGTAACGCCACTCATGTCAACATTTTGTCCTGCATGGCCCATACCCATAACAGTAAACGCAATCAATGCAATGATGAGAGAAGGAGTGACGGTCCATACCATGTGACGGATGTGCTCAAAGAGAGTAGAACCTGCAATGGCAGGCGCAAGGTTTGTGGTATCGGAGAGAGGTGACATTTTGTCTCCGAAATAAGCGCCGGAGATGATGGCGCCTGCGGTCATAGCCGGGTTGATGCCAAGACCCATGCCGACACCGATCAAAGCAACGCCGATGGTTCCGGCTGTCGTCCAGGAACTACCGGTTGCAAGAGAAACGATACAGCAGAGGATACATCCGGCAACCAGGAAGATACCGGGGTTGAGGACCATGAGACCGTAATAGATCATGGTCGGAACGACGCCGCCTGCGATCCAGGAGCCAATAAGAAGACCAACAGTTAAAAGAATTAAGATTGCTTGCATAGAACGGTTGATGGCTGCCAGGATACCTTTTTCAAGATAATTCCACTTCCAACCGTTGGCGATCGCCACGATGGTTGCGAAAACGGCGGCGACCAGTAGTGCGATGTGGGCTTCGCCGCTGTTGCTCACCATGATCTCATAGTAAAGCAAAGCAAGCATTACGACCATTACGATCAGTACCTGCCACATTGGGATCTTTCTACCCATTTTTGTTCCTCCTTTAGAAATAAAGAAATAATTTAAGAAAAGGAATAGAATCGCTGCGACCACTGTGTGACATGCACACATGCATAAGTGATCGCGTACATTTATTATAGCGCTTTTTGTTTGAAACTGTCAAGAAAATGGAATAATAAGAGGAAACTCTTTCTCCTTCAAAATTCTTATGCAAGATTTCGCAAAAAGGTGTTGACAGGGGATAAGGGGAATGCTATTCTGATAAAGCTGTCGCCCACGACAACAGGCAAAACCAGTGGAAACACAGGGAAAAATAGGCCGCAGGCAGAAGAAAAAGGACTTGACAGTAAGAGGGCGAAAGCGATATACTAATTAAGCCACTCACCGA
>PHAE01000041.1 GCA_002840285.1 Firmicutes bacterium HGW-Firmicutes-11 | reverse complement strand
GAGGCTACACCTGTTCCCATCTCGAACACAGTAGTTAAGCTCTCTTGCGCCGATGGTACTGGGCGGGCAGCTGCCTGGGAGATTAGGTCCTTGCCAGTTAGAAATACACGCCTTAGGGCGTGTATTTTTTTATTGTTGACCGTAGAACTGGACTTTTTGTCCTGCAATTGCTATTCTTATAGGGTATACACGCAATGAAAGGAAGGGGTCTGGAATGGAAACGACAACGCTTTTGCGCATTCTGTTCACCGCCCTCTTGTGCTTGCCGCTGCTGGGGCTTTCTCTCTATTTCGGCAGCAGGCTCATGGACCAACTAATGAAGAAACCGGGGAAGCAGAAATGAGTCGAGGCGCGTTCATAACCTTCGAAGGCCCTGATGGATCAGGAAAGTCAACACAGATCAGGCAACTGGAATCCTATTTGACAGAAAAAGGAGTCGACGTCTTTCTCACGAGAGAGCCGGGAGGAACGGAGATCGGTGAAAAGATACGCCACCTCATACTAGATCCGGCCAATCACGAGATGGATCATTTGACGGAGGCATTGCTTTATGCGGCCTCCCGTGCGCAGCATGTTGCTCAAGCGATCCGCCCTGCATTGGAGCAAGGTAGAACCGTGATCTGTGACCGCTTCATGGATTCCAGTATCGTTTATCAGGGATTTGGCCGACGTCTGGGAACCCAGGTTCGCATTGTGAACGAGATCGCTGTCGCAGGGTTGGTCCCCGACTTGACATTTCTACTTCTTGTAGACCCGATCGAAGGAAAACGCCGCATCAGCGACGGCTTCCTGGATCGATTGGAGCGGGAGGGAATGGAGTATTATCAAGCCGTTTACGATGGATACCTCCAGTTGGCGAAGGAATGTCCTTCCCGTATCGTTGTGATCGATGGTGCAAGCACGATCGAAGAAATACAAAACAAGATCAGACAATGTACCGATAGGTTCTTATTGGATAGAGAAAGGCGGCCATAGGCATGGTACAAGCCCGGGATCGCTTGCTGAGCATTGCAAAAAGCCCGTCGATTTCCCATGCGTATGTATTGGAAGGGCGAGACTGCCAAGCGAAGGACGACCTGGCAATGGAGTTCGCTTTGGCGATCACTCCCCACCAGGAAGATATTTTTATTGTGGAGTCAGAAGGCCTGTCGATCAAGGACAAAGATATCGAGGAACTACAGGACCGGCTTATGATGAAGCCCTTCGTCGGTGAACGGATCGTGGCAGTGATCCGGGATGCGGACCGAATGACCCATAGAGCGCAAAATCGTTTTTTGAAAACACTGGAAGAGCCAAAGGGAGCTTCGGTGGTGATCCTCCAGTCAGAAAACACGGAAATCCTGTTGCCGACACTCGTCTCAAGATGCGTCCTGGTGCGAACCGGAGACACCTGTGTGAATGGTGACGGAGAGCAAAAGGTACTTGATGCAGCAGCGCGGACAGGAGAACTGTTATTGTCCAAAGGAACTTTTTTTCAATTGGTACAGGCAATCTCCGATTTGGAAACCGACCGGGACAATGCCCGTCAGTTCCTGGAATCCCTGGAAGAATGGTTGCGGGACCGGGCCATGGCTTCTGTGGGATGGAGCGATGGGGCAATGACAGCGTCTGTCGTTGGCATCAACAAGGACCTGCCAATGACACAAATAATGGCGGCGATCGGGGCCATAGAGGAAGCAAAGCAGGACATAGACAGATTCGTCAAACCCGGGTATGCGATAAAAAGCATGCTATTGAAGATACTTTAGGAGGAAACATAGATGGTTAATGTTGCCGGTGTGCGTTTTAAGAAGGCCGGAAAAATATACTACTTTGATCCGGCAGGCTTTCCCGTCGAAGCTGGTACAAATGTGATCGTAGAAACGGCAAGAGGTTTGGAATATGGTGTCGTTGCAGAAGATGTGAAAGAGGTCAGCGAAAAGGAGATCATACCCCCGCTGAAAAAGATCCTGCGCATCGCTGACGAAAAGGATACCCGCCAGCATGAGGACAATCTGAATCGAAAAGAAAAATCTCTGGCACTTTGCCAGGAAAAGATCGACAAGCACAACCTGGAAATGAAACTTGTCGATGTGGAACATACCTTCGACAATTCAAAGATCATTTTTTATTTCACTTCTGATGGTAGAGTGGACTTCCGTGATCTCGTCAAAGACTTGGCTGGAGTCTTCAAAATGAGGATCGAACTACGACAGATCGGTGTCAGAGACGAAGCGAAGCTCATCGGCGGTATTGGTACCTGCGGCAAGGCGTTGTGCTGCCACACTTGGCTGCAGGATTTCGAACCGGTTTCGATCAAGATGGCAAAAGTACAAGGGCTTTCGCTGAATCCCACCAAGATTTCCGGGATCTGCGGCCGACTCATGTGCTGCCTGAAATATGAAAATGATGTCTACTGCGAAATGCGCCGGGGCATGCCTGATGTAGGAGAACATGTAAAAACAATTGATGGCATGGGTGTAGTTATCGAGAGCAACATACTGGAAAATCGAATCAAGGTGCGTTTGGTCGTTGAAGAAAAGACGGCGGAGCGAAACGAAAAGCTTGCATCGGATTACAATGTCTACACAAAACATGAGATCCGAAGGCTGGGAGGCAAAAAGAACGATCTGCCTGCTGACGGAGAGCCGGATCCTTTCCTGGCTGCAGGAATCAAAGATCTTCTGGAGGATTGATCAGTGGCTTTGATCCTGGAAGAAGGAGAACGGCTGGATGCGACCGGTTTTGGGACCGTAACGATCATCCAAAAGCCGACAGAATTTTGTTATGGCATCGATGCGGTTCTACTGGCGGATTTCGCCTCCGGGAAACCAGCGAAGCGAATTGCGGATCTTGGAACAGGGAACGGCATTCTCCCCTTGTTGTTGAGCTATAAATTCCCAAAAGCAAGGCTGGTCGGACTGGAGATCCAAGAGGAAGCAGGCAGCAGAGCCACCCGGTCCGTCGCTTGCAATCAGTTGGAGGACAGGATCACGATCCTTCATGGAGATGTGAGGGATGGGTTGTCTCTTTTACCACCTGGCGAATTTGATGCTGTGATCGCAAACCCACCCTACAACAATGGATTTAGTGGAATACCAGGCGAAAACGATGCACTGAAGTTAGCCCGCCACGAGATCACTGGAGGACTTTCGGATTTTATCCGTACCGCTTCAGGACTGCTGAGGAGCAAAGGACATTTTTACATGATACATCGGCCATCCCGGCTCGTTGATATCTTTTGTTTATGCAGGGAACACCGACTGGAACCAAAACGGATCCGTTTGATCGCGCCGCGGCAGGGTAAGCCCCCCAATCTGGTGCTTGTACATTGCTGCAAGGATGGAGGGATCGAACTTCGGATCGAGGACACTTTATACGTTCACAAATCGGAGGGCGGCTACACCAGAGAGATCGAAGAGATCTACGAACGAAAACAAGTATAGAAATACAAACACCCCATTTCTTCCGAAACGGGGTGTTTCTTTTCAAATCAAACCAGTAGCTAGAGGTCCTTCATTTCCTTGATGCAGACCGAGCAGACATTCTTGTCATGAACGCGACGGACGTCTTTGGCGTTGCCGCAAAAAACGCAGGCCGGTTCATATTTTTTTAGCAGAATATAGTCACCGTCGACGTAGATCTCGATTGGATCCTTGATCTCGATGTCCAGAGTTCTGCGAAGTTCGATCGGCAATACGATGCGACCCAACTCATCGACTTTTCTTACGATACCAGTTGCTTTCATGACCAATTCCCCCAATTTTTTACATATATATAATGTATTTGTATGTTACCATTCTGATCGAACTACGTCAACTTTTTTTTACTGAATTTAACATTTTTTTCAAAGATGTGAAGGCGTGGACCAACGATGTCGCTGCCTGAAAGATGTTTTGATTGCCCTTGAGAGCCTGAGCAAAAGAGGTGACTGAGCCTTTTACGTCCCCCAGCAAACGTTGCGCTTCTTCTGCTCCGTCGGCAGCCGCAGCGGCGATCCGGTCGGTATCCTCCAATACCTTGTTCATAGTCTTTACGACGGGTATGAGGTTACGGACCAGATTGATACAGTAAAAAATGAGAATGATCAAACCGATACCGATCAGGATCATGCCCGCGTCTCCCAGTGTAATCGTCGTGTTCATCAGTGCCCTCCTCTTACTGCCTGAAATTGCAGGCTCAGTCGTCGATGCGAATGATATTGGCTCCCAGCGAGCGGAACTTCTCTACGAAGTCTGCATACCCTCTGTCCAAGTGATAGATCTCAGAAATTTCAGTGACACCCTCTGCCATCAGACCAGCAAGAACCATGGCAGCACCTGCTCTCAGGTCAGTACAAATCACCTGAGCGCCCTGCAAATGCTTGGCACCCTGTATGATGGCGCTTCGACCTTCGATCTTGATATCTGCTCCCATCCGGTTGAGCTCTCCTACATGCATGAACCGGTTTTCAAAGACGGTTTCCACCACGACACTGGGTCCGTCCACCGTCGTCAGCATCGCCATGAACTGGGGCTGCATGTCGGTGGGAAACCCGGGGTAGGGCATCGTTTTGATGTCAGTGGATACCAGCGGTTTCAGATCTCCACGCACCCGAAGTCCATCATCATCCTCTTCGATGGTGACTCCGCACTCCTTTAGTTTCGCGATCACCGGCTTGACGTGGTCGGCAAGGACATTCCTGATCTTTATGTCGCCCCGCGTCATGGCGGCCGCAACCATAAAGGTTCCGGTTTCGATTCGGTCAGGAATCACTGCGTGCTTTGTGCCATGAAGAGCGGCAACACCTTCGATCCGAATGGTATCGGTGCCGGCACCTTTGACCTTGGCCCCCATTTTGTTGAGAAAGTTTGCCAAATCGACGATTTCAGGTTCCTCGGCAGCATTTTCAATAGTGGTGATCCCTACAGCAAGAGATGCAGCCATCATGATGTTTTCTGTAGCGCCAACGCTGGGAAAGTCAAGATATACTTTGTTTCCAATGAGCGATTCCGCTCGGGCTTCTACATAACCGTGGCCCTGTTCGATTTCCGCACCGAGGGCTTGAAACCCTTTGAGGTGAAGATCGATCGGTCGGGCGCCGATGGCGCAGCCACCGGGAAGAGCGATCCTTGCTCTGCCATTTCTGGCAAGAAGGGGACCCATGACCAAAATGGATGCACGCATACGCTGCACCAAATCATAAGGAGCTTGTTCCTCCACCACTTGAAGGGTTTCCAGCAAGATTCGGTTGTTGTCATAATCCTCCGTGACGCCGGTGCCGATGGATCTGAGAAGACGGCACATAACGTCGACATCCCGAAGCCCCGGGACGTCCAATATTTCGCAGGGCTCTTCGGTGAGCAGCGATGCTGCCATGATAGGCAGCACAGCATTTTTGGAGCCGCTGATTTCGACTTCACCGGAAAGGGGCCCGTTTTTTGTTACAAGATATTTTGCCAATTACATCCTCCATTTTTACGCATTTCTTTAAAGATAGTATAACACAGAACCGGATTTGTCAAAACAATATAAAGGAAGGAATTGCCGGAAAATACCAATTAGAGTATAATTTTAATACATCGCAGCAGACCATTCATAACGAGACAGAGGTAGTCGAATGTTTGATATTCAGGAAAACCTGAAGAACCTCCCCGACAGGCCGGGAGTTTATTTACATAAAGACAAGAACGGCGAGATCCTTTACGTCGGCAAGGCATTGTCGTTGAAAAAAAGGGTCCGTCAATATTTTCGAGCCAGTCATAAGCAGGATCCCAAAGTAAAGGCTATGGTGTCCCATATCGCCGAGTTTGAGTACATTATAACTGAAACTGAAATGGAAGCATTACTGCTGGAAAGCAGCCTGATCAAACGACACATGCCCAAATACAACGTGTTGCTACGGGATGACAAGACTTTTCCCTACATCAAAGTCACATTGCAGGAAGAATGGCCGCGGCTGATCAAAACCAGGAAAGTCAAGGAAGATGGGGCCAGATACTTCGGCCCTTATACCGACGCAGCTGCGGTGAACGAGCTCATCGAATTGTTGTCGGCGATCTATCAATTGAAGCGTTGCTCCACTCTCTCCTTCCCCCCGGGGTGGAAGCCCTGTCTCAACTACCATCTGGGGCTGTGCCGTGGTGTGTGCGTAAACACGGAGGAAACGCAGGAGTACCGGGAGGACATTGAAAAGGTGATTTCGTTTTTGTCCGGAGAGACCGGTGGTGTCGAAGAAGAACTGAAACGACGAATGGAAGATGCTGCCGCAGCGATGGATTATGAACTTGCAGCCCTATATCGGGACCGGATCGCCACCGTTAAAAGCATTCCTGATCAGGAAAGATTGGACGGATTCCTCAGAGACGTCAGTAGAAACAAAGTCAAAATCGTCAGAAGAAAAGCGGAGGCGATGGCACAGAAAGATGAGGATAAGCGCAGAGAGTTGGAAAGCGCATGGAAAACGGCGGGCTTTCTCTCCATTCCCAGGACGGAAGCCTACGATATATCCCATATCGCAGGAACGGATGCAGTGGGAGGTATGGTCGTTTTCGAAAATGGAAGACCGCTGAAAAAGGAGTATCGAAGATTCCGTATCCGCATTGCAGCGGGTGGCGACGACAGCGACAGCTTGAAAGAGGTCATTTACCGCCGGATGAAACGAGGGCTGGCGGCAGATCCCGGATTTTCAACTATGCCGGATCTGATTCTGGTGGACGGAGGACAGCAGCAAGTCGCTGCTGCCCGGCGGATCCTTGAAACTCTGGGCCTTGAAATTCCCACCGCCGGCATCGTCAAGGATGAAAAACACAGAACAAGAGGATTTCTCTACCATGATCAAGAGGTGACCAGAAACGAAAATCCTGTCCTGCTGCGTCATCTGGCGATGATTCAGGAAGAGGTGCATCGATATGCGATCGAATATCTGAGAGGCATCCGTTCCAGACAGATGAAACGCTCCGCACTTGACGAGATCCCGGGTATCGGAAAAAAACGTAAGGAAGCACTTTTTGAACGTTTCGGGAGCATCGAAGCGATGAGGGACGCAGACCAGAAAGCACTGGCGGCAGTGCCTGGCATGAATCGAAATGTGGCGGAAATGCTCAAAAAACATTTGAATAATAAGATTGTGAATCCCGGGGAATGATGATATAGTAATGATGGACAACGGTAGATCCGGCGTCCATATGACCGATCGAACCGCATTGAGAAATTTAGGAGGATATTCATATGACAGACAAAGACAAAGCAATTCCCGGTGGCCTTGTGGACGAGCACGACCACGATGACGAGGAAGACGCCGATTTTCTCACCTTGGAATTTGACGATGGGGAAGAGATCGAATGTGAGATCATGGGGATCTTTGAAGTCGACGGAAAAGAGTACATTGCTCTGATTCCCAGCGACGGTACTGATGATGTCTATATTTATGGATACAAGGAATCCGGAGACGACGAGTTTGAACTGATCGACATCGAAGACGATGCAGAGTTTGAAAAAGTCGCGAAGGAATTTGAAGCCATTACAGCGGAAGAGTAAGCAGAATCAAGAAGATGAAGCCCGCAACCGCGGGCTTTCTTTTTTGTGTTTATCCGAATCGGATGTCTGTTTTGTTCAAATTTAAAGACGGAGCGCGTTCTTCAAATAAAGAAAGCAGATACCTGCAGGAATCAGGGTGTAAATCACCATGCTGCTGGAAAATCCGTTCTTTACCATGGACAGCAGCGCGCCCAGTGTGATGAGAAAAAAGAAGAATGCGGCTATGAAATATTTTTTCTTTGTGGACATGGGAACCTCCTTCAGGGGATGCCTTCGTCTTTATCATACATCATAGCATAAACGTCGTTGTGATAAAAGTGCAATTGCATACAATGTGTCCGGAGGTGCAGAAAATGAAAGAATACGACATCATAATTGTGGGAGCGGGGGCCAGCGGAGTTTTCCTTTCCTATGAGTTGACCAAGCTGAACACAAAAGCCAAGGTTCTGATGATCGAAAAGGGCACGGATCTGGCTCACCGGATCTGTCCGATCAATGCGGGCAAGACGCCGACCTGCATCAAATGCAACCCGTGCAGCATCATGAATGGCTATGGTGGTGCCGGCACACTTTCCGACGGGAAGTATAACATAACGACCCAGTTTGGCGGAGACCTTCATGCCTTCGTCGGAACAGAAACTGCAATGGAGTTGATGGAGTATGTCGACCGGGTCCTCTGCGAAATGGGAGGGGCCGATGCCAAGTTGTACTCCACAGGAAATTCTGAGCTGAAGCGGATCGCTCTCCAACACAATCTTCACCTTCTTGATGCCAAAGTGCGTCATCTGGGAACCGACCGGAACGTGAAGATTTTGGAACGGATGTACGATTACTCCAAAGACAAGATCGATATCGAATTTCAAACCAGAGTAGCGGAAGTGGTCAAGGAAGAACAAGGATTTCTCATCACTACTGACAAAGGAGAGACCTACCGGTGCAAGGACCTGGTCCTGGCCACCGGCCGCTCCGGATCGAAATGGATCTCGGAAGTGTGCGATAAAATGGGCATCAGCATGATGCGTAATCGTGTGGACATCGGCGTACGCGTCGAGCTGCCAGCGGTGATTTTCAAACACATCACCGACGAGGTCTACGAAAGCAAAATCGTCTACAAGACGGACAAATACAACGACATGGTGCGGACCTTCTGTATGAATCCTTACGGAGTCGTCGTAGCAGAAAACACCAACGGTATCGTGACGGTGAACGGCCACAGCTATTCGGATCCTTCGCTCCATACCGAAAACACGAATTTCGCGCTTTTGGTTTCCAACACGTTCACAGAGCCATTCAAAGACAGCAATGAGTACGGTGAGTCCATCGCTCGCCTATCTAATATGCTGGGAGGCGGTGTTCTGCTCCAACGGTTCGGCGACCTGGTCAAAGGACGAAGAAGCAGCGCAAGGCGAATGGAAAAATGCTTCACCCGACCGACCCTGAAGGCAACACCCGGCGATTTGTCCCTGGTCATTCCCAAACGCCAGCTGGACAATATCATAGAAATGGTATATGCCCTGGATCAGATCGCTCCGGGCACTGCAAACGAAGACACCTTGCTTTATGGAGTGGAAGTGAAATTCTACAACTCGAAAGTCCAGGTCGATAAAAACCTGGAGACCAAGATCCCGGGCCTGTATGCGTTGGGCGACGGCTCCGGCGTTACGCACTCCCTTTCCCAGGCTTCGGCCAGTGGAATCCACGCCGCAAGGATCCTGGCAGAGAAGTGGGGCTGAGGCGGCCGCTTCACCCTCGGCGCTCGGCTGGTCGGTTCGAATCCTCTCGGAGACAACAGTAAACAAAAGACAGGCAAAAAGCCTGTCTTTTGTTTACTGTGGTCAGACTGTCCGAAGAGGTAGCAAATTTGCATGCGCATGTGTTAAATATGCATTCGCAATATACATTCGCATTTGCCGCCCTAGGCTGTCGCAATAAACTATCTTTGCGACACATTTTTCGTCTTGCGGGATACTATTCCGGTATTCGTCCGACATTTGGGGCGAATTCCGGCACCTTTTGAGTACTAAAATGCTCTGAACTATCTTTTCGACACACCGACTGTCTCTCAGGATAAGGGTTTTCCAGATCATAGACGATCAGCATATCCCGGCAAATCGAAAACGTGCTGAAAAGATAGATTTACTAAAATAAAGACCGGCGCTCACCGGAAAGAGAAGTAAAAGACGCGATATGACTATCCCCAGGGAGGCAAATTGTGTTGCGAGGATAGTTGCGACTGTAGTAACCGGGATTCGACTGATTGAGTCAGCGATCAGAATGAAAAAGAACTGAAATTTCAACGGTTCAGTGCTTCCTTTCTGGTCGGCTCGAGTCCTCGTGGAAACAAAAATAGACGGGTCTATGGCGCAGGCATCGCCATCTGCGATGGCTCCTACGCTCCTGCGAGTCGCTACGCTGTCGAGTTTTGCATTGCGGTAAAGCGAAATGAAAGTACTTTGCCGCGCAAAA
>PHAE01000010.1 GCA_002840285.1 Firmicutes bacterium HGW-Firmicutes-11 | reverse complement strand
GCCACATTGAGGTCGTAACACTGCTAGTGAAGGAGCGGAGAGACTAAAGAAGCAGATGTACGTCCCATGCAAAGGTTGCCCAAGAGAGGAACTCAGAATCGATTTGATTGATGCGTTACTAGCAGCAGAAGAAGACCATTTCTATCGTTATTGATGATTGTTCGACGGAGTAAAAAGAGTATGACAATGAGAGTTTTAGTGATCCCCGCAGTACTGGCAGTATTTCTCATATTATTTAGTCCGATAGCAGCGGCTGCGAACTACTCTTATGATATTGCGGCTGGAAGTATCAGCATTGCAAATGGAACGGGAAGCAACGAAGGGAAAATAGCAGTTTCCCAGGGATCTGTAAGGTACATTACCTCAAGCGACTCCATTACCATAACGGGAACCACCACAACCAACGCCATTAACGTGGCTCCTGGAGTTCGAGGGATAAATATCGTTCTCAACAATGTGAACATTGATGTCAGTGGGATCAGTACGACAGACCCCAGAATATCCATATGTGCATTTGACATTGGAGATGGTGCAGAGGTAGAACTAACCCTTGGTTCGGGTAGCGATAATACATTCAAAAGCGGGATCGTAAAAGCAGGGATTCGAGTGGAAAAACCAGTTTCCGGAACAGCAGCTACTCTTAGGATCGATGGCGACGGTATACTCAATGCAATCGGAGGATCCGGAGGTCCAGATCATTGGCTGTCTGGCTCTGGCGCTGGAATAGGAAGTAATGGCATTATATGGTCGGCTACGACGATCCCTTCCGGAGGGGACATTATCATAAATAGCGGAACCATTAACGCTACAGGAGGCGCCGGTACTAGATATTCCGGTGCAGGAATTGGCGGCGGTGGCGGATATAATGATGGCCCCAACGCAGGGAATATCACGATACATGGAGGCACAATCATAGCAACTGGAGGAAGTGGCAATTACTCTGGACCAGGTATCGGCGGAGGTCCTGCATCTCACTCTGGTACGATGGGAACCGTTCTTATTGACGGGGGTACCGTCACTGCCAGGAGCGGTAATGGTTCATATAATTCCAGCGGGATCGGATATGGGTATGCCAATGCCGTTAACTTAGTAAGGACAGATCCTGCTTCGTTAACAATTACGGGAAGTGCGATAGTCACGGCATCTTCTGCAAATGGGACTGGTGCCTATGCGGCGATTGGTCATAATGATAACGGGAGTATTGCCATAGGTGGCACTGCAACAGTGACCGCATGGAAAGGAACAAATACTTACAATTCGGATTGTGGAACCATTTCTTCCTCTCATCTGGTCATTTCCGGTTCCCCAAGCATTACCGTTTATTCTCCCAATAAGCAAGGGGATGAGTATTATCTTGATAATCGAGGTTGGGACGATGAAGCGGTGAAACCCATCTATGCCAAATCCATCACATCAACGGTGCCTGTAATGGCGGGCATATTTCCTTCCACTCCCCGTGCGAATACAATTGTCTTGACCGGCGGAGAACCAGAAAGCAGTAAAACAATTGTGCTTCCCGCCAATTATGTTTCCTTTGCCACAACGGTGGATAATGCAGGAGTCTACGAAGGAGCCATGGGAATCGATGTTTTGCAAAATTCGAATACTTTATCTCAAACGTTTCATCTTATTAGTGGAATAAATACTTTCAATGTTAAGCAATTGGACATTACCCCACCTGATGCACCAGGAGGACTAACGATCTCTGCCGGGACTTTGATCAACGCGCAAGAAGAAACTGCCGGAATAGAAGTTGTTTTATCTTTGGGCGCAAGCGGCGCGTTGGCAAATGATGTGGCTGAATTGCTTCTAAACACGGAACCTTTTCCCATACCGGTAAGACATGTTTTAAATAGTGCCGACATTACGGCTAACAGCTGCATTATAACCATTCCTAAGGGAAGATTAGGGGAAGACGGTATCAAATTGATTACCCCTCGAATCATTGACGAAGCAGGAAATATAGGACCGGTAGGATATAGCAAAATCCTTTCTTTAGATACAACGGCTCCTTTTCCGGCTACAGATGTACGAATCGTCCCAGTAGGAGGAACCATCGTATCTGATACATTAAATGGGACCAACACGAATATGCAGGCTGTGGCTTCCATTGCCCCTGGGGAAGCCACGGACGGAAGTTCGACTCTTTACGTGAATGGTATTGCACTGGCAACGGATACCTCTATTTCTGAAGGAGATACTCAAGTCACTTTTGATCTGGGACAAAGTTCGGTCTCGGAACTTCAATCCAAGGTGACAGCAGGGGGGATTGTGACCGTAGAGCTAAATGATGTTTATGGGAACATATCGATCAGTCTAGAAAACAATCCATCTTTAACTGTAGACTATACTACGCCAAGCATAGAGTCTGTAACTGTACCGGAGTCGGCTTCTTATAGAGCAGGGCGGCATATTGATTTCGCCATAAATTTTAGTGAAAGTGTTTTTGTAAACGGCGGAACGCCCCATATACAGATAGCTCTTGAAACCGGCGGGACGGTGAATGCGAATTATATAAGTGGAAGCGGGACATCTTCTTTGGTGTTTCGATACACCGTGTCTCAAGGGAACCAAGATCCCAACGGGATAGAGATCACTTCGGATGAAATTTTTATCAACGAGGGATCCATCAGGGATATGGCGGGCAATGATGCCAACCTGCAATTATTGAACGTGGAAGACACGTATGGAATTCTGGTGGACACAACACCTCCAAGTGTGTTGACAGTTTTGGTTCCAGATGCCGTGACATATTGGTCAAGGCAAAATCTAGATTTAACAGTTACCTTTGATGAGAATGTGGTGGTAAATTTAGAAAACGGCAAGCCAAGCTTGTCCTTGGGTATTTCTTCAGCAGGCACGGTGAATGCCGATTATGTGAGCGGTAGCGGAAGCAATGCATTGATGTTTCGGTACACCATTCTTCCTGGAGATCTGGATGTAGACGGGATTTTCGTGGGAGAGGATATCGTCTTAAACAACTCCTCAATTCAAGATATCGCCGGAAACGATGCTGTGCTTCAGTTGGATGGGGTAGGCGACACATCAGAGATTTATGTAGATGCCGTTCTGCCGGAGATTGTTTCTGCTACAGTGGATTCTAGGAATCGTTACATCGACATTACTTTTTCAAAAGGGGTTTATGGAGAAGGAAATTTGACAGCAGACAATCTATCGTTGAGATTTTCTAGAAATGGAGGAGATGCTACAGCTGTTACAATTAGTTCTCTTAAAAAGAACGATACCGATGAGGAGGGCATGGCTCTCTCGCTCGGAGGAGGTGAGACCGTAGTTCGTGTATTTGTAAATATAATCGGAACACCATCTGGCTTGGAGGCCATCGAGATAGGCCCTCTGAATGGGTCTACTATATTCGATGTTTTGGGTAATGCTATGGTGGTTGGTGAGACGACGGGAGTTATATACCTTCAGGATCAAATATCCCCCACATTGGGAACATCAGGAGCCATTATAGCAAGTGCTGTCACGTCAAAATCCGTTCAGTTGACTTGGGTGGCGGCTACCGATCAAAAGACGACAGCTGCTAACCTTCAATATATGATTGTACAATCGCCAGAAAATAACATTGCTACCGATCGAGAAGCGGTGAGTCATGGTGCGATAGCGAAAGATTGGACTACGAATATCACCACAGGGGCGATAACAGGTCTCATGGCAAGCACGGAATACTATTTTAATGTGTTGGTAAAGGATGAGGCCGGAAATATAACGGCATATACATCTACTTCAATGACTACGGCCAAGTCTCCCAGAGTTGCAGGGTCCTCCATTATTGGGAACGGACGAATTCTTATCAACGGAGTGGAAGAAACCGTTGTAAACAGTAGAAACTGGATCGATTCGGAGGGGAAGAGTGTTACATCGATCACTCTGGAACGTGAAAATGTAGTCAGAATAACTGAATCAGTGAGGGCTAATCCGGTTGTGACTTTATCCATGGCCGCCCAGGCTGACATCGCATCAGGCATTTTCACCGGTGATATGGCGAATGCCATAAAGAATAAGGGCGCCACCTTGGTGTTAAAGACCCAAAGGGCATCTTATACTTTGCCATCCTCAGAAATCGATATCACTGACATAGCAAAACAGTTTGGAGAAAACGTGAAATTGGAGGACATCCGATTTACAGTCAGTATTTCCGAGCCAAGTGAAGAGATCCTAAACTTAGTCAGAAATGCTGCCGAGGAAGGACGGTTTACCCTAGTGGTCCCTCCAGTTGACTTTTCCGTTCGTTGCGATTACAAAGGGATGACTATTTATGTTAAAAATTTCAATTCTTATGTAGAGAGAACGATAGCCATACAGAAAGGTGTCGATCCTTCCCAAATCACGACTGCCATCTATGTAGAACAGACCGGAACATTTCGGCATGTGCCAACGATCATAATGGAGAAGGATGGAGAATTTTACGCGAAGATCAATAGCATGACCAACAGCGGATACACAGTTATTCATCATTCGGCACAGTTTTTAGACATTGAAGATCATTGGGCAGAAGATACCATAAATCATGTGGGATCCAGGATGATAGTAAAGGGAATCGGAAATGGTCTATACCAACCAAACACAAAGATAAATAGAGCAGAATTTTCTGCTATCGTTGTCAACGCATTAGGTCTTGCTCCGGGCTCAAATGAGAGTAGATTTGAAGATGTAACGCTGACCGACTGGTTTAACGGTTATGTCGATACCGCAGCACAATACGCGTTGATAACAGGTTATACTAGCGCAACTTTTGGACCTTACGATGCCATAACCCGCGAACAGGCTATGTCTATTATTACAAGAGCGATGAAGCTGACTGGATTGACCGTAACTCTGACTGACAGCGAAATGTGTGCTCTTTTATCTGAGTACACTGACGGAACAAACATTTCAAGTTATGCAAAAGAGAGCGTAGCGATCTGCGTGCAGACGGGCATCATAACCGGAACAACAGCACATACACTTTCTCCAAAGGAGCAGGTGACTCGCGCCGAGGTTGCTGTGATGATTCAGCGTTTGCTGCAAAAGTCGGAACTTATCTGACAAATCCTTTTTCTCAGAAATCTAGACTTTCAACCGACGCATGAGGGCAAATTATAAGGAGAGTTCGATAATGAAACTATTGGCAATAGCAATCGGAACCAGAGGAGATATTGAACCATCATTAACGATTGCAGAAATGCTAAGACAAATCAAATGAGGAAGGATTTGAATCATGATGGAAGCAAAACACAAAATCGGGTTACGGACGACAAAAACAGCCATCGCCGTCTTCCTTTGCCTCCTTTTGGACATGGTTTTGGACACTTCATCGATGGACATGTTTTACGCGGCGATCGCTGCGATCGTATGCATGCGGGAAACGCCGGACCAATCTCTTCTGATCGGTAGAGATCGTTTTATCGGGACGCTTCTTGGCGGTATTTTAGGCTTTGGTCTGATGAATCTAAAAAATAGTATCCCTTTCTATGAAGAAGCACTCTATCTTTTTGTCGTCCCATTGGGTATACTGATTTGTATTTATGTCTGCATACTGATCAATAAAAGGGATGCAGTGGTCATCTGCTGTGTCGTTTATCTTGGGATCGCGCTGGATCCGATGCTGAATGTGGAATACACCTTGACCTATATTTTCATGCGTGTTGCTTTTACCACCGTTGGTATCGTTATCGCGACACTCCTCAATAAGTTTTTCTTCCCATATCGGGAACAGTGAAAGGAACAAAATGGACACTTTAGTTTTTAAAGATCTCGACCTGTCGAATGAGGTGCAACGGGCACTTGATGACATGGGTTTTGAAGAAGCAACTCCCATCCAAACAATGGCGATCCCCCTGATCTTGAATCACAGGGACATCATTGGGCAAGCGTTGACCGGAACAGGCAAAACCTGCGCCTTTGGTATTCCCGCAGTTGATATGGCCGATCCTGCAAATGGAGCGGTTCAGGTACTCATTCTATGTCCCACAAGAGAACTGGCGATCCAGGTTTCCGAAGAAATCAAAGAAGTGGGGAAATACAAAAAAGGGATCAAGGTCTTGCCGATCTATGGCGGCCAATCCATCGATCGCCAAATATTGGCACTGAAGAACAAACCACAGATCATCGTTGGGACACCTGGCAGAGTCATGGATCATATGCGCAGGCACACCCTCAAATTGAACGCTCTCAAGATTCTCGTTTTGGATGAAGCGGATGAGATGTTGAACATGGGATTTCGGGAAGACATCGATATCATTCTGCAGGATCTTCCTTCAGAACGTCAGACACTATTGTTTTCCGCCACTCTTTCCGCCGAGATCAAAGAAATTGCGAAGCTGTATCTGAATGACCCAAAGCAAGTCCTGGCAGTTCATAAGGAGATGACCATCCCCAGCATCGAGCAATTCTATCTGGAAGTCAGAGAGTCATCCAAACTCGAACTTCTTTGCCGCATGATCGACGCAAAGAACATTCGCCTTGGCCTGGTCTTCTGCAATACAAAGAAAAAGGTCGACGAAGTCACCAGCGCGCTGCAAACAAGAGGATATTCGGCAGAGGCCCTTCATGGCGATATGAAACAGTCGGAACGCGACAGAGTCATGACCAAATTCCGCAAAGGGACGATCGACATACTCGTCGCTACAGACGTGGCGGCCAGAGGGATCGACGTGGATGACATCGAAGCTGTGTTCAACTACGACATCCCAAGCGATGAAGAGTATTATGTCCACAGGATCGGACGAACAGCAAGGGCAGGGAAGAAGGGTGTCTCCTATTCCTTTATCTTCGGACGAGATATTTACAAATTAAAGGACATACAACGTTATACGAAGTCGGTGATACTGCCGATGCAACCGCCAAGCATCTCCGACATAGAAGAAGCCCGTGTCGAGGCATCTGTCAAGAAGGTCGTCGATTTGTTGAATGTAGGAAACTACTCCCAGTACGACAAGATCATTGAAAAGATATTGATGGAAACCGAAGACACCAGCAGTTTGGACGTTGCATGCGTACTTTTTAAGCTTGCATTCGGCGAGTTGGAACGCAACTATGAGCTATCGGATCTGGATGATCCGTCGACACAATACAAGAAAGAAGGAATGGTTCGACTCTTCATGAATGTTGGAGCCATGGACAATATCAAACCGAAAAATATCATGCAGGGAATTGCGTCCAAATCTTCCCTGTCCGGTAAACTGATCGGGTCCATCGACATTCGCAAGCAGTTCACCTTCATCGAGGTGCCGGCGGAACATGCAGAAGAAGTGATCCGGGCGATGCAAGATTTCACTTATCGTGGAAGAAAAGTCTCGATGGAAAAGGCAAGTAAACGGCAACGGCCTCACAGCAGCAAGGGTGGCAAAGGAACGTCCGGATCAGCCAGAAGGCGGTAACTCTCAGCTTTTCTGCTTAAGAGATACATAAAGTCGATACCAGCGCTGTACACCATTTTCCAGACGATAATAGTGAATTATGTAAAAGACCAGCGTGACTCCAAGGATGAGATCCAATCCATACAATGCGGGAAACGGCATAAAAGCCGTTGTGATAGAAGAAAAGAAGAAGAGCATCCCGAACACACAAGTCACGATCAGATGAACCAGGCGTTCATGCTGAAGGAAACGGATCTGTGTTTTGTGATAGCTTGCGATCGCTCCCCAATCCAATTCCTTACCACTTTCGAGAAGCGCTGTGATATACGACTCATGGTCTCTCAGGTATCGGTACATTTGCCGATGCCTCCTTTCATTGTTCCAAATCCATGATTTATTATACCACCGCAAAAAATAAAATAAAATATTTGAAAAAGTACTTTACCTGACGTAGTAATTGTGATACTGTGTTATTACTACAACAGACGTAGTAATAAAGGAGGTGAAAGCCTTGATCACAAGCGATACACTGCGTGGATACAATGAAATGTTCATCCTCTTCGTCCTGCTCTCCAATGACTCTTACGGATATGAGATCTCAAAGGAGATCGAGCGGGTGGCAGGAGGAGGTTATACAATCAAGGAAACCACCTTGTATTCCGCGTTTACCCGTCTGGAAGCCAATGGACATGTAGCGTCCTATTATGGAGATGAGACCTTTGGTAAGCGGCGAACGTACTACAAAATAACAAAAGAGGGAAGGGCTCTCTACCAGGCGAAGTGCAGGGAATGGGCTCAGGCAAAGACCGTGATCGATCGGTTTGTCAGCGAGGAGGAAAAAAGTAATGGATCTGATTAAAAGTTACATTGAGGCTCTGTTCGGTGGATTACCTAAAACCAAAGAGGTGATCGAAATGAAACTGAACATGCTGGAACACTTGGAAGAAAAGTATGAAGTACTTCTGCAAGAAGGCAAGAGCGAGCATGAAGCGGTAGGTATCGTTCTGTCCGGCGTCGGAAGTGTGGAAGATCTGAAAGAGGAATTGGGGATTCGGGATGAAATCGTCCCCGAGCAAGTGACGGAAGGCTTAAAGAAGGAATACTTCGATTTCAAACGCAAACAAGGTTTGTTCACTGCAATTGCAATTGCTCTTTTTATACTTGCTCCAGTCATGGTGATTCTATTAGATCAGACTGGTGTTAGAGGTTTGCCGATCGCCGCCTTTTTCCTGTGCATTGCAGCCGGTGTGGCCTTGTTGATTTATTTCGGGATTCAAGATGATAAATTCAAGGATGCGCTGAACTTAGGCAAAGAACATCAAACGAAAGGAGAGGCCTGGAAAAAAGACACAAAATACGAGGCGGCAAGCGGCGTTTTATGGATATTG
Organism: Firmicutes bacterium HGW-Firmicutes-11; assembly: GCA_002840285.1. Taxonomy (GTDB): domain Bacteria; phylum Bacillota; class Clostridia; order Peptostreptococcales; family Anaerovoracaceae; genus PHAE01. Next base: position 54,117 of record PHAE01000010.1, on the reverse strand, counting down.
ACAACGATCGTGTTTCTCCTCCTCGGCTTTCTGTTTGGTTATTGGCATCCCGGTTGGATCGTGTTTATGTTCGCAGCTGCCATCCAAGTGCTGATCGATTATAGGGCCAAAAATCGCAATTGAAGAATACTTTGCGCCGGGTATTGAACATTTCGCAAAATTTGATTAGAATAGTCCTATGATATGGAACTCTGCGACTGATTCATCAACCGACGGGAGAATGCAATGGACAGGCCTAAACTCAAGCATCACATCATTCTCGTAAGCTATGCGATCGTGTTGTTCCTGGCGTTGTGGAATCTTCCCAGTGTTTTGGACGCATTAAAAGTCTTTTACATCGTATTTCTGCCGGCGATCTATGGATTTGTGATTGCTTTTTTATTGAACATACCGTACAAGTGGATTCGCCTGCACATATTCCGCCGGGTCGAAGAGAAGAAGGGGATCTACGTCAAAGTTTCGATCATACTGTCGATCATAACGGCGTATTTGCTCATTGGAGTCATCTTCGGAGTCTTAGTTCGGTTCTTCATACCGCAGTTGATCGAAAGCCTGACCCAACTAATGCAAAACATTCCCTACTATGTTGAAGTCGCGGAGTTTTACAGCAGCCGCTTTATCGAAAACTTCCATCTTACCCAGTTCGTTGACCAACAAACGGTCAATTTGTGGGATACGTTCAACACGAAAGCAACAGCGATTTTAGCGGATGCGATACCCTACATCGGCAACTATGTGATGGGGATCACGTCAGGGCTCTTCAATTTCCTGATCGGTATCGTGATCTCGATTTATCTGTTGTTTGCAAAAGACACCTTGATCCGGCAGATGAACTTGCTGCTTCTTGCCTTCGGACCGGAAAAACATATCGATCGTATCATCGAACTGAGCGCCAGAACCAACTTGCTGTTCAACCGCTTCATCGCTGGTGACCTGATCGATGCCCTGATCGTCGGAATCGTGTGCTTTATCGGCACTTCGATCATGGGGACACCGTACTCATTTTTAGTCAGCGTGATCGTAGGCATAACGAATATCATACCCATCTTCGGGCCATTTATCGGAGCGATCCCCAGTCTGTTCCTTATCGTGATCGTGGATCCGTTCCAGGCGCTGATGTTCCTGATTTTCATCTTTGCGCTTCAGCAGATCGACGGAAATATCATAAAGCCCCATGTTTTTGGCAACACCCTCGGCCTTCCCAGTTTGTGGGTACTGGTCTCTATCGTGATCGGGGGAGGTTTGTTCGGTATCATCGGTATGATCCTGGGCGTTCCTGCCTTTGCTTTGATCTATTCCGTAGTGAAAGAAGTTGTGCATCAACGGCTGCAGGACGATGAACAGCTACCTTGATGCGAGAGATCGAAAGCTCAATATAAATACGGTTTCGCCCGGTTCGCTGGTAACCGATAAGGAAAAGTCGTGACGGGCAGCGATCTGTTTTGCTATCGCAAGTCCAAGCCCAGTTCCCGTCTTATTCTCTTCTGAGTCAACCTTGTAAAACCTGTCAAAAACATAAGGAAGATCTTGTTCTGCGATCCCTTTTCCGTGATCCGTGATCGTCAGTATATCCTCTTTCAACTCTACGTCGACCGAATCTCCTTCGTGGGAAAATTTTACTGCATTGTCCAAGAGGATGAGCATCAATTGCCGTAACCGTCCGTAGTCTCCATTTACCCATCTCTTCGAAGTATCGATCTTCGTCCGTATTGTCACCGCTTTTTTAGGATAAAGATGACTTGCACTGCGAATCGCATCTTCCACCACGTCTACGACATTCAATTCGTCCATGTTCATCTGAAAATCGGTGTTTTGTAGTCTGGAAAGATCGAGAAGTTCATTGACAAGACCTTGGAGGAGGATGCTTTCTTTCAGCATTTGTCGATGATACTCGCGGATTTGTTCCTCGTCAGTTACCACATTTTCACATAATGCTTCCAAAGATCCTCGTATCACTGTCACTGGAGTGCGCAACTCATGGGATACATTGGACACAAAGTCCTGCCGCAATGCTTCCAGTTTTTCGCTTTCACGACTTGCGGCAGCAAGCTGTTGACTCAATGTGTCAATGGCCTTTGCGAGGTCACCGATTTCATCACTTTGGCCAACTTCGGTCTTTTGATCGTAGTTGCCCTCGGCAAGCGCCATTGCAGTCCGCTTCATCTTGTTCAAGGGCCGGGTGAAGGTATAGGCCAGCAAGATCGACATGCCAATGGCTATGACAAGAGCAGCGACGATACTCAGTGCCAATATTCGAAAACCTTGTGATACCGCATTGTCCATGCCCTCCACCGGAGCATGAAGCAAGATCGCACCGATCACCGTTCCATTTGCGGATATGGGCGCTCCTACAGTCAATGTAGGTGATTCCAGCAGGTCGCTGAACCCTTGACTGAATGTGATGTCTCCTTCGAATACTTGGGAAATCAGTGAATCGAGATCGGCGGGCAAGTCGGCATACTGGACATTCGCATCTGCCATGTGACCGATCATATAGAGAGACAGGTTCTTGTCGACGATCCATACGTCAGACATGGCGATCTCATCCAGGTTCTGGAGGTAGGTGCCGATGCCGGAGGCCTTTCCCATCATCATCGGGCCGAAGCCCGAACCGCTCATATATTCAGATAGTGACGTTGCGATCGCAACAGCGCGCTTTTCCATATCCGACTTGTAAAGATCGATCGTGTGGGACTTGAACAGGGAAGAGAACACGCCTCCGATGACCACTGCAAAAAGGAGAAGCGTTACTGCAAAGTAGACAGTCAGTTTCCAGGCGATCCTATTTTTCATCTGTTTTTCCCTCAAATTTGTATCCTACGCCCCATATGGTTCGGATGGCCCAATCCGGATGGTCGATCTCGTCCAGTTTTGCACGAAGGCGTTTGATATGGGAGTCAACCGTGCGGCTGTCTCCATAGTACTCATACCCCCAAAGCGTGTTTAAAAGATTGTCGCGGGTAAAGACCTTGTTTTTATTTGTGGCGAGAGTCCAAAGCAACTCCAATTCTTTTTTTGTCAATTGCACCGGTACGTGATCGATCGTTACCGAATAATCGGACAGATCCACAGCCAAGCTACCGTAATGAAATTGCATTCGGTTGCTGGTATCTGAAAGAGAAATGCGTCGAAGAACCGATCGGATCCTAGCCATGACTTCGCTTGGCGAAAAGGGCTTGACGATATAGTCGTCCGCCCCGATATCCAGTCCCATGATTTTCTCAAAATCTTCTCCCCTGGCTGTGACCATGATCACTGGAGTGTCGGATCGTTTTCTGATTTCCCTGCAGACTTCGAATCCATCGATCTTTGGCATCATAACATCCAGGAGAACAAGATCCGGCTTCCCGGTTGCGAAAAGGGACAGTGCTTCTTCTCCATTCAGGGCGATCTCCACCGTATGCCCCTCTTTTTTTGCATACTCTTCCAGAATCGATGTGATCTGACGATTATCGTCGGCAATCAGCAAATGCGCCATATTCCACCTCTTACATCTTTATTGGTTTATTATATCATAATAAATATGTCGATTCTGTGTTATCCTCAGGTAAAAACCATGTCAAAGTTTGCAAACGTCCCTGGAACGATTGCGTCGACAATGGAAACCGTATATAATAAATGCAAGATAGCGCGACATGGATCGTGGCAGGAGGTACCCGATGGAATCACAAAACTTGACACTGAGGGAGTCGGTTTTCCCCGACTGCATCTTTTTTGCCGAGTGGGAGTCGAAGTCGTTTATTCAAGACAATTTTACCATGTCTCAAACACGTGACTACGAAGAAATCGTGAAAGAATTTGTGATTCGCGAGCTGGAAAAGGATAAAAAGCAATTTACGATCGTGTTGCGTGAAGAAGATCGTCCGATCGGAAGAGTATACCTCAGTCGAATCGACACTTGCTCAGATTCTTTGGATATCACGAGGATCTACATAGGAGAAGAAGACTGTCTGGGCAAGGGCTACGGCGAAGAAGCGATGCGAGTGCTTCTGGAATATGCGTTTATCCAGTTGCATGCGGAGCGTGTCACACTTGACCATGTCCCTACGAACTATCGGGCGGCGTCACTTTATCAGAAACTCGGTTTCCATTATGAAGGGGTCCTGCGGCATGCCGGCAGAAAAGACGGGAAGTATGTCGATTTTCATCTATTGTCGATGCTGCGAGCAGAGTATTACGAGAACTGTAAACGTCTTTTATAGCAGATCCGTCAGGCAGGGAGGCGCCAGTGTATCCAATGGAACAGAATCTTGAACTGCCGATTTATTTATTTCATCAAGGGACCGCTTGTCGCGCGTATGAGATTCTTGGATGCCATCCAATCAGGCAGGGGCTTGTGGATGGCTTTATCTTCCGTGTCTGGGCGCCACACGCTGTGAAAATAGGACTTACAGGAAGTTTCAATGATTGGGATCCGGATGGAGCACCAATGACAAAGATCAACGATCAGGGCTTGTGGGAGTTGTTTCTGCCGGAGGCAAGAGAATACGATCTCTATAAATTTGCGATCACAGGCGCCGACGGCGTGCGCATCACCAAATCAGATCCTTACGGATTTCACATGGAAACTCGTCCCGCAACCGCTTCGAAAGTAGTTCGAATCGACCAATATCGTTGGAATGACAAACAATGGATAACACATCGTTCTTCCACCGAACCTTACGATAAACCGATCAACATTTATGAAGTTCATCTTGGATCATGGAGACGGTATCCAGACGGGAATACATTCAGTTACGACAAACTGGCAGAAGAATTGATTCCCTATGTCAAGGAAATGGGATACACTCATCTAGAATTGATGCCGGTCAGCGAATATCCATTTGACGGATCCTGGGGCTATCAGGTCATGGGGTACTATGCACCTACCTCTCGTTTTGGAACACCGGATCGTTTCATGGCCTTCATTGATGCTTGCCATCAGGAAGGCCTCGGAGTGATACTTGACTGGGTGCCTGGACATTTTCCCAAGGACAGCGATGGACTTGCTGCTTTTGACGGCAAATGCTGTTACGAGTATCAAGACCCTCTGAAGCAGCAGCATGAAGAGTGGGGGACACTTATATTCGACTGGGGCAGAAACGAAGTGAGAAGCTTTCTGCTGTCCAACGCGCATTATTGGTTTGATAAATATCACATCGATGGTCTCCGAGTCGATGCGGTTGCGTCGATGCTCTATCTTGACTATGGGCGAAACGATGGCAAATTTCGGCCAAACCACTTTGGCGGCAGAGAAAACACCGAAGCTGTCAATTTTTTAAAGGACCTGAACCAAGGAGTGTTTCGTGAATTTCCAAATGTACTTATGATCGCCGAGGAATCGACGGCATGGCCTTTGGTGACAAAACCGGTCGATGTAGGAGGACTTGGCTTCAATTTCAAATGGAACATGGGATGGATGAACGATACGCTGGATTATATCAAAACTGATCCACTCTTCCGAAAAGGAAAACATCACGAGCTGACGTTTCCTTTGACATATGCGTTCTCTGAAAATTATATTCTACCTCTATCTCACGACGAAGTCGTTCATGGCAAGGGATCCCTGATCGGCAAAATGCCGGGCAGTTATGAGGAAAAGTTTGCAGGACTTCGGGCTTATCTGACCTACATGATGGCGCATCCCGGGAAGAAACTCATTTTTATGGGAGGAGAATTGGGACAGTTTTCCGAGTGGAATTTTCAGGAAGAACTTGACTGGCTTCTTCTCGGGTTTGAATCGCATCAAAAATTCAAAACGTTTATCACTGCACTGAACCATTTTTATCTTGACAGCAGCCCCCTATGGGAACAAGACCAGGACTGGAACGGATTTCGATGGGTTCGTATCGATGACAGTGATCGAAATGTGATCGCTTTTCGAAGGATCGCCAAAGATGGCACGGAATTGCTCGCAGTAAGCAATTTTTCAGCCGTACCTGTTTTAGATTGGCAATTGTCTTATGAGGGTCTGGGGGAAACATTAGAGGTTGTTTTTGACTCAGATGACGTTTCCTTCGGAGGACATAGTCATACCGCGGTTGTGGCTTTTAAATCCAATACGATCACGATCGATCTGCCGCCTTTATCAACAAGATTTCTGCAACGGAGGTGACGAACATGCGACATCGACAAAAGAAAGAAATGATTGCTATGCTTCTGGCCGGAGGTCAGGGGAGTCGTCTGGGAGTACTGACCAACGACGTGGCCAAACCGGCGGTGCCTTTTGGCGGGAAATATCGGATCATCGATTTTCCTTTATCCAATTGCGTGAACTCCGGCATCGATACGATAGGAGTCCTGACCCAGTATCGACCGTTAGAACTGAACGCATACATCGGCAGCGGGCAACCATGGGATCTGGACCGGTTATATGGTGGTGCTTTTATTCTTCCACCCTACCAGTCGTTTCAAGGCGGGGAATGGTACAAAGGCACCGCCAATGCGATCTATCAAAACCTGGAATTTATAGACATGTATAGCCCTGAGTACGTTTTGATCCTTTCCGGTGATCACGTCTACAAGATGAACTACAACCAGATGTTGGATTATCACAAGGGAAAAAACGCATCCTGCACGCTTGCTGTCATCCAGGTACCCTGGGAAGAGACCGACCGGTTTGGTGTCATGAATACAGATGAAGAAATGCGGGTTTACGAATTTCAAGAGAAACCAAAGGAAGCAAAAAGCAACCTTGCATCTATGGGTGTCTATATTTTTACTTGGGAAAAATTGAAACACTACTTGATTCAGGATGAATTGAATAAGGAATCAGCAAACGACTTTGGAAAAAACTTGATTCCCGATATGCTGGTAAACGACGAGCCTCTTTTTGCATATGAATTCAAAGGGTACTGGAAAGATGTAGGAACGATCCAGGCGCTGTGGGAGTCCAACATGGATGTTCTGGATCCGTTGATTCCTCTGGAATTGGACGATCCTCCCTGGCGGATCTATACCAGAAGCTCCAACTTACCACCCCAGTTTGTAGCTGAACATGCGACTATTTCAAACTCCAGCATTGCAGATGGATGTTTTATTGACGGGACGATCGAAAACAGCATCTTGTTTCCGGGAGTCACGGTGGAAATGGGTGCCGTGGTATCCAACTCCATATTGATGCCCAATGTAACGGTGGAGAAGGATGCAATCGTAGAATACGCTATAATAGCACGCGGCGCTCAAATCGGACAATCCTCCCAGATCGGACAATGGAAACGAGTAGAAAAAGAAGGGATGCATCGTGACATTTCCGTGGTCGGAGAAGACATTACGGTCGCTGCCAGATCCGTCGTCCCCGCAGGCACAGTGGTCTCAGCTGATATAGAGGAGGTGAGCGTATGAACGTCTTGGGAATCATCTTTTCTTATGCAGAGCAAGACAGTCTGAGAGAGTTGACTCGTCATAGAACCCTGGCTTCACTCCCTATGGCCGGAAGATACCGCATGATCGATTTTCCCTTGTCGAATTTTGTCAATGATGGGATCACCGATGTATCTGTCATCGCTTTGAAAAACTTCCACTCACTGATGGATCATCTGGGAGCGGGCAGGGAATGGGATCTGATCCGGAAGCGTGGAGGACTGCGTGTGCTTCCACCATTTTCGATGACTGAATCCGACCGGGACAAACTTTACCGTGGTTCTATTGATGCACTGGCCGGGAATATGCACTCGATACGAAGAACTCTCGCGGAATATGTCATCATGACGGGAAGCAACATTATCTACAGTATGGATTTCAAGACGCTTTTAGAACAACACATCGAAAGTGGAGCTGATATCACGGCGGTTTATACAAAGGATCTCAACGGACATCCTACCGTCCCTTCCGGCGCAATGATCTTGCACTTCAACGAAGAAGGCCGGTTTCAGGAGCTTTACGTGAATAAGGAAAATATAAACCAACCTGGAACGGCCTGGAGCACAGGGGTCTTTGTGATCAAAAAATCATTATTGGAAACTCTTGTCGCTGATGCGATGGCGTTGGGAAAATATCATTTCCACGAGGACATCCTGCGCCGACTTTCGAAAGTTTTAAACATCCGGGGATACGAATATAAGGGGTTTCTGCTGGAAGTCAGCAATGTGACTGGATACATGCAAGCAAACATGAACTTTCTCTCGTCAGGATTCCGGGAAGCAGCCTTTCAGCGTCCGATCTACACGAAAAGCAAGGATAGTGTTCCTGCCCGCTATTTTGATGGATGCAAAGTGTCCAACTCGATCATATCAGACGGATGTAGAATCGAGGGGACGGTTGAAAATTCTCTTATATCACGTGGCGTCCGCATCGGAAAGGGTGCTGTCGTCCGAAATTCGGTGGTGATGCAGAACACGGAAATCATGCGCGGTGTACATCTTGATCACGTTATATTGGACAAGGACGTGATCGTGAGGGAAAACCGACGGTTGACCGGGCATATCACGTATCCTGTGGTGATCGAAAAGGGAAGCATCATATAACGGAGGTATGGATTTGAACGTATTGTATATCAGTACAGAAGCAGTTCCCTTTGCCAAGAGTGGAGGACTGGGCGATGTGATCGGCTCGTTGCCCTCTGAGATTCGCAGACAGAACGCGGATGCCAGGATCATGCTTCCACTGTACCAAAACATCAAAGAAAAATATGGAAGCATGCTGAAATATTTGGGAAGCATTGAAGTTCCACTTGGATGGAGACGAAGCTACTGTGGCATGTATCGGCTCGATGCCGATGATATGGTCTGGTACTTTCTCGATAACGAGCAATACTTTTGCCGCGATCGTCTTTATGGATATTATGATGATGGCGAACGCTTTGCTTTTTACAGCAAAGCGGCGTTGGAATCGCTGGCACATCTTGATTTCAAACCGGACATCCTCCATCTCAGCGAATGGCAGACAGCGATGGTTCCTGTGTTTCTAAAAACGGTGTATCATGGATTACCAGAGCATGAAAGACTTAAGACCGTTTTTACAATACACAACATCGAGTATCAGGGTCGTTTTGGCAAAGAGATCGCCGGTGATCTATTGGGACTTTCGTCTCATCATATCGATCTGCTGGAACTGGATGGTGACATCAATTTCATGAAGGGAGCCATCGTAGCCTGTGATCGTTTGACCACAGTCAGTCCCACCTATGCAGAAGAGATCCGATATCCGTTTTACTCTCACGGATTATCCGCCTTGATCGAAGAGCATAGAGGAAAGCTGACCGGGATCTTAAACGGTATCGCCAAGGATCACTACGATCCTTATCGCGACAAGGCACTGGTACAGCGGTATTCGTCACGCTCGATCGAAAAAAGAGAAAGAAACAAAACAGCGCTACAGGAAGAACTCGGTTTGGAGTTGTCCTCCGAGTTTCCTCTTTTAGCTGTCGTTGGCAGAATGGTTGAGCATAAGGGCATCGCGCTCATTACCCATGTGTTCGACGAAATCATCGACCTTCCAGTGCAATTTGTATTGTTGGGGACCGGCGATCCCAACTACGAATCATTTTTTCAAGAACAGGCGAATCGCCATAAAGGAAGAGTTGCGACGATCATCGGTTTCTCTTCCAAATTGGCAAGCCGCATCTATGCCGGTTCCGATTTATTTTTGATGCCTTCTATCAGCGAGCCCTGTGGATTGGCACAGATGATCGCCCTACGGTATGGCAGTGTTCCGATCGTGAGAGAGACAGGCGGACTGAAAGACACGATACGACCCTTCGACCCTGTAACTGGGAAGGGGAATGGAGTCACCTTTGCAAGCGTGAACGCCCATGATATGCTCGATGCCATCCAACGAGCCTGTGATCTGTACTATGACAAACCAACCCTTGACCGTCTGCGCAAGAACGGCTTCCGTACCGATGTTTCCTGGAAAAAGCCAGCCGGTCGTTATCTGGAACTGTATCGTTCATTAATAAACCAATAAGGAGCCCCCATGAAAGACATTTGTATTTCTTGCACTCCCGATGAATTGAAAGAACTCATCGGGCAAAAGTTGTTGCGTCACCTGTCCATAGAACCGGAATTTGCCAAGGAAAGAGAGTATTATGATGCGACTTGCCTTGTGATACGTGACATCATGTCCGAGCTGAAACTACGTACCTACGATGACGACAAGGCGATTCCCCAGAAGGAACTCTTTTACCTTTCCATGGAGTTTTTACCCGGACCTTCGCTGAGAAACAATGTATTCAATCTTGGACTGGAAGACAGTCTGAGACAAGCGCTCACAGACTTGGGAAAAGATCTGGATGTTCTTTTTAAGATGGATCCGGATGCAGGCCTTGGAAATGGTGGGTTGGGACGTTTGGCTTCCTGTTATCTTGATGCAGCTGCCACGCTTGGAATGGCAGGACATGGCATGTCCATCTGTTATGAATATGGTATTTTCAAACAAAAGGTCGAAGAGGGGAAGCAGATCGAGTTGCCGGATGATTGGCTGGATCTCGGAGACATCTGGCTGGTTGATAAAGAGTCGGAAACGAAGGAGGTTCGCTTCGGAGGACGATTGGAAGAACTGTGGAACGAAGCCGGTGAAATGAAACTGATACACAGCGACTATGAGCGTGTGTTGGCTGTTCCCAGGGATCTGATGATCACCGGATATGACAGTGAAGTGGTCAATACCTTGCGTCTTTGGAAATCAACCTCGCCGATCAGCATAGATATGGAACTGTTTGCAAAAGGAGAGTATCTGAAATCGATGCGTCAAAAGCACAGAGCGGAAATCATTTCAAAGATACTTTATCCGGAAGATGCTCACAGAGAAGGTAAAATACTTCGTCTTTCACAGCAATATTTCTTCATCTCCGCATCGATGCAAAGTATCATCGAAAAGCATATCAATGCATTCGGAACGCTGGACAATTTTGCCGAAAAGGTTGCCATCCACATCAATGACACTCATCCGACGTTGGCAATTCCCGAATTGTTGCGGATCTTCATTGACGAATACAATTATAAATGGGAAGAAGCGTGGCCGATCATTCATCAAACGATCAGTTATACCAATCACACTATCATGCCGGAAGCCCTTGAGGTATGGCCGGAATCCTTGTTTGCAGAGTTACTGCCCAGAATCCACAGCATCGTGAAGGAGATCGACCGACGGCAAAAACAAGAGCTGAAGCAGGCCTATCCGATGGAAGATGAGCTTCGCAACCAGATGGCGATCATCCATTTTTCCAACATCAGAATGGCAAATCTGTGTGTGTTCGCCTCGAAAAAGGTGAACGGTGTGTCCGCTCTTCACAGCGAGATCATCAAAAAAGACCTGTTTTCTGGGTTTTACCAGCTCGAACCGAAGAAGTTTACCAATGTCACTAACGGGATCGCGTACCGCCGCTGGTTGTGCCAGGCGAATCCGGAGCTTTCCAGTCTCATCGAAGAAGTTTGCGGGTCTGAGTTTCGGAGAGATGGGGACGCTCTTTCCGGTCTGCTCGCCTATCGTGAGGATCCCTATGTATTGGAACGTTTGTCAGAAGTGAAGCGATCCAATAAAATCAGATTGGCTGAATACATCAAGTTACAGAATAATATTATCGTAAACCCTGATTCGATATTTGACGTACAAGTCAAACGTATCCATGAGTATAAGCGTCAGCTTCTGAACTTGCTTCACATCATACATCTTTATAAACGAATGAAAGCAGACCCCTCTGCCAACATCCCTTCACGGACGTTTCTTTTCGCGGGAAAAGCCGCAGCCGGCTATTATATGGCGAAGCAGATCATACGTCTGGCGTACCATCTTTCAAAAGTGATCAATGAGGACCCTGACATAAAGGATCGGATCAAGCTTGTTTTTCTGGAAAACTATTCCGTATCCTTGTCTGAACTGATCATGCCCGCAGCGGAAGTCTCTGAACAAATATCTCTTGCGGGCAAAGAGGCCTCTGGTACCGGTAATATGAAGTTGATGGTGAACGGCGCTGTCACCATAGGAACTCGCGATGGTGCCAACATTGAGATCCACCAAGCCGTCGGAGATGATAACATTTTCCTGTTTGGTATGGGAGATCAGGAAGCGAAGGAGTTGCGGGAGTCCGGAACGTATAATCCATGGAGCATTTATCGAAGCAATTCTGATATTGCTGAAGTGATCGGTTTTCTTTCCGAGAAACTCAATAACGAGAACTTCATCGAGCTTATGAATTCACTCACCACCGGCTTCAATGGCCAGGCGGATCCCTATTTCGTTCTGGCGGACTTTGATTCCTACAAACGCTCACAGGACCTGCTGGCAACAGCATATCAAGACCGTAAGCGATGGAATCAGATGTCCCTGGTCAATATTGCATGCGCAGGCGTTTTTTCAGCGGACAGAAGCGTCAAAGAGTACGCCGAATCGATATGGAAGATTCGACCGATCACAGGGCTTTCCTATGAGTGATTCTACGTTTCGTTGCCCATCTTGGTTGTCGACCGGGGTCATGTATCAAATTTTCCCCGATCGTTTTGCGCGGGGAAACGACTACGTGCCTCCAAAAATGAACAAGGAATACAGGTTGCGGGATGATTGGGGTGGAACGCCGGACCATTTACCAGATGCGGATGGCATTGTGCAAAACAATGATTTTTTTGGCGGCAATTTGATGGGCATCGTCGAACGATTGCCCTATCTGGCGGATCTCGGAGTGACGGTGATCTATCTGAATCCAATTTTCGAAGCCTACTCCAATCACAGATACGATACCGCTGACTATATGTCCATCGATCCGCTTCTTGGGTCGGAGAAAGATTTTATCCTGTTATGCAAAAGGGCAAAGGAATTGGGCATACGCATTCTCCTCGACGGCGTCTTCAACCACACAGGAAGCGACAGCATCTATTTCAATAAGAAGGGGCGGTATCCGGGTATTGGCGCCTATCAAAGCAAAGAGTCTCCTTATTTCCCTTGGTATCGTTTCCAAGACTACCCGGATCGTTATGAGTCGTGGTGGGGCATCGACACACTGCCTTCGGTGTATGAAGACGAGCCTTCCTACATGGATTTTATTTTGCGCAAGGAAGATTCCGTCATCCGTCATTGGCTTCGATGTGGAGCTTCCGGCTATCGTCTAGACGTCGTCGATGAGCTTCCTGACGTTTTCCTTGATGCCTTGAGGATCGCCGTCAAGTCGGTGAATGATGATGCAGCCATCATCGGTGAAGTCTGGGAAGATGCATCGACCAAGATCAGTTATGGACAAAAGCGCCGATATTTGGATGGGCGACAATTGGATAGCGTCATGAACTATCCGCTGAGGACCGGTATCCTCGATTTTCTAAAAGGCCGAAACAAAGGGACAGAGTTTGCAGCCATCATCGATCAATTAAAAAGCAATTACCCGGAAACTGTTTTTTACGGACTGATGAATTTTCTCAGTACCCACGACACTCCCCGGATCCTCACTGTACTCAGTGAAGACGAGACACAGGAAGAGGGCAGACAGATCTTATATCTGGCGTTGCTGTTGTGGGCGTTTCTCCCCGGCATCCCTTGCATTTATTATGGAGACGAGATCGGCATGACCGGTGGTAAAGATCCCTTCAACCGGATGTGTTTCCAGCCAGAGCTGGCCGATCGGACGATCCAGGGTTTTTACAAGCGCATTTTGGCTTTTCGCAAGGCGACCGAATCATTGGAAGAGTATGTTCCCCAATCCTATCGATCGGGCAATGCAAATGACGGATTCTTTTCTTTCCATAGAGAAGGGTCGCATTGTAGAATACTGGCAGGTGTCAATGCCGGTGATGAACCGGTCTTTTTACCGCTGGATCTTAGGGAAGGAGAGACCATCAGCGATTTCATCATCTGTGGAGATGTATCATTTTCCGATCTCACCACCTATCGTCTGGGACGCCGTTCCGGTATCGTCGTTCGCATCGAATAATCGAATCGTCTGACTTCTTCTTTTTTTATTGACAAAAACGCTTTAGTGAAGTAGTATGGGACAGCAGTGCATTACAGAAGAAGGAGCTCAAAATGAAACGTTACGACAGAATTACACCGGAAGGCACCAAGGATCTGCTTTTTGCAGAGTGTGCCAGCAGAAAGAGAGTAGAGAGCTCCTTACACAGTGTGTTCGAAGAAGCCGGCTACCAGCAGGTGATCACTCCCGGGTTTGAATTTTACGATGTGTTTTCCTCCAGCGAAATGTATTTTCCGCAAGAGGATATGTACAAGTTGATGGACGACAAAGGTAGGGTCATGGTGGCACGACCGGACTCGACCATTCCGATCGCCCGCCTGGTATCCACTAAATTGAAGGGATATCCACTGCCACTGAAACTCTATTATTCCCAGTCTCTGTTCCGGAAAAATCCAGGACTGCGGGGACGCAGCAATGAACTGTTTCAAATGGGCATTGAGCTGATCGGAGATGCGACCTTCCAGTCGGACATTGAAGTTCTTACACTAGGAGCCAAAGCATTGTCGTCGGTTCGAACGTCGTCTCTTCGGATCGAAATCGGACACGTTGGAGTCTTCCAATTGTTGATGGAACACTTATCGGCAGACTCTGAACTGAAAGCAAGAATACATGAATTCATTTCCGCAAAAAATTACGGGGCATTGTCTGCTAAACTAGACCGGTTGGAGGACAGTCAAACGACACGAATTCTTCGGGAATTGCCTAAACTGTTCGGTGGGAAAGAAGTATTCCAGAAGGCAGAAGCACTCTTTGACGGCTACGACGAGCGGTTGATCGAAATGCTCGACTACTTGAAGCGGGTCTACGAGGAACTGACGGCGATCGGTCTGGAAGAACTTGTGATCATCGATTTTGGATTGGTGAACCAAGCGGATTACTACAGTTCTCTAGTGTTCAAAGGTTATCTTTCTTCTGTTGGTGAACCGGTACTGTCCGGTGGACGCTACGATGGACTGCTGAAGGACTTTGGAAATGATCTTCCTGCCATTGGATTTGGCATCAGTGTCGATATCCTTGCCGCAGACCTTTTACGAAGCAACGGTTCTCTTGAGAAGGAAGAAGAGCCGAACCATCGCCTGCGCATCGCTTTGACCAAAGGTCGTCTGGAAAAAAATGCGATTGATCTGTTTCAACAGATCGGATTTGATACAGAGCATCTAAAAGAAAAAGGGCGGAGACTCTTCGTTACTGTTCCGGGCCGCGAGATCGACATCGTATTTGCCAAAGCAGCAGATGTGATCACCTACGTCGAGCATGGCGTCTGCGATCTTGGGATCGTAGGTATGGATACGATATTGGAAAGCGGTGGCACCTTCTATGAAGTGCTCAACCTTGGTTTCGGAAAGTGTCGCTTTGTCCTTGCTGCTCCGAAAGAAACGGACTTTTTCGGAGGATACGGCACAAAAAGGATCGCGACCAAATACCCGAAGGTAGCCAGAGATTTCTTCGAAGATAAGGGGATGGACGTCCAGGTGATCCGAATCGAAGGTTCTGTGGAATTAGCGCCGATCCTGAATTTGGCTGACGGTATCGTCGACATCGTAGAAACCGGTTCGACTCTGAAAGAAAACGGATTGGTGATCGTCGAAGAGATCAGAGGGATCTCGGCAAGGTTGATCGTAAACGAAGCCAGCATGAAGCTAAAAAAGAATGTGATCGACGATTTGATCACTGATATGGAAAGAAAGGTTCAAGAAAATTCATGAGAAGGATCGAGATCGATGGTTCGGCCGAATTTCAGTTTTTAGATGCTTTGCAGGACAGAGAGTCCGACATCGACACGAATGTCGTCACTTCAGTAGTTGCAATCATCGACGATGTCAAACGTCGTGGAGACAATGCGGTTCGCGACTATGGTCTTGCCTTTGATGGCATCGCTCCTGTGTCCTTTGAGGTGCCAAAAGCAGAATGGGAACAAGCATATGCTACGGCAGACCCGAAGTTTGTCCGGGCGTTGGAACGCGCTGCCGAAAATATAAGGGTCTACCATGAGAAACAGATCGAAAACGGATTTCGGATCCATAAAGAGTCCGGATCCTGGCTCAGCCAGAGGATCTCAGGTCTGCAAAAAGTCGGGATCTACGTGCCCGGAGGAACCGCTGCCTATCCTTCGACCGTCCTGATGAATGCCATCCCGGCTACGATAGCGGGAGTAGAGGAAATCATCATGACGACACCGCCCTGTCATGGGAGTGAGTCCGGGGACCGCGCCGGTATGGCAAATCCTGATATTCTGGTTGCAGCATACATCGCTGGTGTAGACCGGGTTTTTCTTGCAGGAGGTGCGCAATCGATCGCTGCCTTGGCCTTTGGCACCGTGTCCTTTCCCAAGGTCGACAAAATCGTCGGTCCGGGCAATCAGTACGTAGCGACAGCAAAGCGACTGCTTTATGGAAAGGTCGACATCGACATGATCGCCGGTCCCAGTGAGATCATGATCATCGCAGACGAAACCGCAAACCCTGCGTTCATCGCTGCCGACTTGCTCAGCCAGGCGGAACACGATCCAATGGCCGCCGTGATGCTGTTGACTACAAGCGATGAGATCGCAGATCGAACGATCCTTGAGATCGACGCTCAGAAGGCGCTTTTGGAGAGAAATGAAGTCATTGAAGCTTCTCTTGCGGATTACGGCGCTGTCATCTTGTGTAAAAATCGGGATGAAATGGTCTGGTTATGCGACCTGGTTGCGCCGGAACACCTGGAGATCATGACCCGCGATCCGGAGCAATTGTTCGATCAGATAAAAAACGCCGGTTCTGTGTTTTTGGGAGACTTTTCTCCGGAACCACTGGGAGATTATTACGCGGGGACGAATCACGTCCTGCCCACCTCGGGAACCGCTCGGTTTTCTTCTCCTTTGGGTGTCTATAGTTTTATCAAGCGCACCAGTTGCACCTATTACACGAAACAAGATCTGGAATCATCCCGGGATGACATCCTGGAAATAGCCAGAAGAGAAGGATTGACAGCCCATGGAAATTCTATCGAGATGCGTTTTGCGGAACGGAGAAATGAAGATGAAATATAAGCTCCACGAGACATTGCAACAGCTACGGCCTTATGAAGTCGCATCTGATGAATGCCGGATCCGTCTGGATGCCAATGAGAGCTTTCTCGATCCAGGCGTTTTATTGAAAGATAAGATCATACAAGCTGTTTCATCCGTTCCCCTGAATCGGTATCCGGATGACAATTGTAGTTTATTGAGAGCAGCCATCGGAAAGCGATATGGCGTTTCGCCAGATCAAATCGTTGCCGGGAACGGATCCGACGAATTGATTGCTTTGCTGATCGGCTCTTTTCTCCAACCGGAAGAAACTCTGCTGATCCCTTCCCCCGATTTCTCCATGTATACTATTTTTGCCGCCACTTTCGGGAGAAAAGTCGAACTGTTGAAAAAAGATAAGAATCTTGAATTCACCGCGGAAGAAGCAATCAAACGTCTAGAAGAGACGGGAGCCAAAGCATTTCTGTTCTCCAATCCCTTTAGCCCGTCATCCACCGTTCTTGCAAGAGAAGAGGTGAGACGCATTGCTGATGCCACCGATGCTCTCATCATCGTGGATGAGGCCTACATGGACTTTTCCGACCAGACGATGTTGTGGGACAAGGAGATACCGGACAATCTTGTCGTGCTTCGCACTTGCTCAAAGGCGATGGGTTGTGCAGCGATACGCCTGGGATTTGCTGTTGCCTCGTATCCCATCGCCAATGTGCTCCATGCTTTGCGACCGCCCTACAATCTCAATGCGATCACCCAGGCCATCGGGTGTGTGATTCTTTCAGAAGAACAGTATTTAAAGGATGTCCTTGAACAAATCCTGGCTTCCAGAGATCAGTTGCAGACTGCCTTGTCCGCATTGACCGATGGAGATATCCTGCGGCGAACATATACAAGCGACACCAACTATCTGTATGTGGAATCTGAATGGTCGAACGAGATCTATCATAGATTGAAACAGCGTTCGATCCTTGTTCGCAATTTCGGCTGCGCATTGCGGATCACTGCCGGATCTTTTCAGGAAAACGAAGAGCTGATCGAACAATTGACAGAGATACTCACAGAAATCAAAAGCGATACGAACAGGGAGGACAAGAACCAATGAAGCGAGAAGCCAAAATCGAAAGAAAGACGAAGGAAACCAATATCGAGCTTCAACTGCTACTGGACGGGACCGGCGTCAGCGACATTCACACAGGGATCGGTTTTTTCGATCACATGCTGGCTTCTTTCGCAATGCACGGCGGATTCGATCTGTCTTTACGATGTGACGGGGATCTGGCAGTAGATTGCCATCACACCATAGAGGATGTCGGCATCGTGCTCGGTACTGCATTCGGCGATGCGCTCCGTGACAAGACCGGACTACAAAGGTATGGTTCGAGTTTCATCCCAATGGACGAAGCTCTTGCAAGTTGTCATGTTGATTTGAGCGGCCGGCCATTTCTCGTTTGTCGAAGCCGTTTTTCAACCGAGTCCGTCGGCGGGATGGACACTTGCATGGTCAAAGAATTTTTCTATGCTTTTTCGGTCAACAGCAAGACAACGATTCATATCGAATTGCTTTATGGAGAAAATGACCACCACAGCATCGAAGCAATGTTCAAAGCATTCGCCCACGCATTGCGAATTGCAGTCAAGAGAAGCGATACCGGTGTATTGCTTTCCACAAAGGGGGATTTGGGATGATCGCAATCGTCGACTACGGCGCCGGAAATCTGTTCAGTGTTAAAAACGCTTTGGATTATTTGATGTTGCCCTCTGTGATAACAAAAGAAGTGAGCGAGATTCGGTCAGCAGACAAGCTGATCCTGCCGGGGGTCGGGGCGTTTCCCGATGCAATGGAGATGCTGGATCGTTCTGGTCTGCGCGACGTACTGCTGGAAGAAGCGGAGAAAAAACCTTTTTTGGGCATTTGCCTTGGAATGCAGATGCTCTTTGATCGAAGTTTCGAGTTTGGCGAAACGAAAGGGCTTGGATTGCTTCCCGGAGATGTTGTTCCCATTGAAGCACCCGGACAGAAGATACCTCATATGGGTTGGAGCCCTCTGTACCTTAAAAACCGGTGCGAGATCGCAGGGGATACCGAATCCGGCGATATGGTCTATTTCGTACACTCCTACAAAGTTGTCACCGAGGATCCATTGATCAGCATGTATACCGAGTATGGCGGGGAGATCCCGGCGATCGTATTCCGCGACAAGATTTATGGCACACAGTTTCATCCGGAAAAGAGCGGCTCCGTCGGACTTGCCATGCTAAAACGCTTTGGAGGTATGAAATGATAGTGTATCCGGCCATCGACATCAAAGATGGACAGTGTGTACGACTTTTGCGAGGCGAATTTTCCACTGCTTCCAAAGTAGCGGAAGACTACCTGGAAACAGCCAAGAATTTTCTCAAACAGGGCGCAACCTGGATCCACATGGTGGATCTGGACGGAGCGGTCGAAGGAGTGAAAAAAAACAGCAGTATTTTTCTCCATGTAGCGGAAGAAACCAAGGCGAAGATTCAACTTGGCGGAGGCATAAGAAACATGGAAACCGTCGATCACTATCTGGATCACGGCATATCACGAGTTATACTGGGATCCGCAGCGATCCAGGATCCGGAGTTTGTTAAAAAAGCGATTCAGACCCATGGCGCGAAGATCGCGATCGGCATCGATGCCATGGACGGACTAGCAAAAGCGGGTGGCTGGCTGGTCGGTAGCAAAATGTCATTCATCGAACTGGCAAAAGCGATGGAATCGTTGGGTGCAAAGACGATCATTTACACTGATATCGCAAGGGATGGCACATTGTCAGGACCAAACCTGAAAGAACTTGAAATGATCAATGAATCTGTTTCCTGCGATATCATTGCAAGCGGAGGCATCCGGAACATCGAAGACATTCAGGACGTATTGCAGTTGGGGATGCACGGGGTCATTTGCGGAAAGTCCCTATACCAGGGAACATTGGATCTGACTGAGGCGATCGCTGTCTCCGGATCAGACAGGGAGGTTTAATATGCCAGCAAAGAGAATCATACCTTGCCTCGACGTTCGCGACGGTAAAGTCGTGAAGGGAGTCAATTTTGTCGGAATTCGTGAAGTAGGAGATCCGGTGGAATGCGCGATCGAATACGATCGGCAAGGGGCGGATGAAATCGTTTTTCTCGATATCACAGCGACCCACGAAGGTCGTGGCACCATGGTGGACGTGGTGCGTCGCACAGCGAAAAACGTATTTGTGCCGCTGACCGTTGGCGGCGGGATCCGCTCAGTAGAGGATTTCAGAGAATTGCTGCTGGCGGGTGCCGACAAGGTTTCCGTCAACTCCGCTGCGGTGAGAAGACCGGAACTGATCCAAGAAGCAGCTTCGCGATTTGGAAATCAATGCGTCGTTCTTGCCATTGACGGAAAGAAGATGAAAGACGGCAGTTACCATGTCTTTTTGAATGGGGGCCGCATCGACTCGGGTATTGACGTGGTGCAATGGGCAAAGGACGCTGAACGCCTGGGGGCAGGGGAGATCCTCTTGACTTCGATGGATGCGGATGGCACAAAGAACGGATTTGACCACGACATGCTGAATGCGGTCTGCAACGCAGTCAACGTTCCGGTGATCGCATCCGGTGGCTGCGGTACGGTGGGGCATTTCGTGAAGTTATTCGAAGAAACCAATGCGGATGCCGCACTTGCGGCTTCCATTTTCCACTACGGAGATCTCACCGTACAGGAAGTCAAGACCATTCTCGACCGGAAAGGCATCTCTGTACGTCGAACCGATGACCTGCTTCTGGGCAGAGATCTTTCGATCTATTTTGTGAAATCCCAATTGATCCCCGGCATCATTCAGGATGCCAGGACAAAAGAAGTGCTGATGATGGCATATCTGAGTAGAGAAAGCCTTCAAAAGACCATCGATACCGGTTACACCTGGTTCTACAGCAGATCCCGACAGGAGTTGTGGAACAAGGGGGCGACGTCCGGCCATTATCAAAAGGTGATCAGCATCACGCCGGATTGCGACCGTGACACTCTTTTGATCCAAGTGGATCAAACCGGCGTGGCCTGCCACACGGGTCACCACAGCTGTTTTTACAGGAAAGGGGAGTTGACACCGAATGGATAAAGGGATCGAACAGCTTTATACTATCATCATGGAACGCAAACAAGAGCTGGTGGACAATTCCTACACTTGCTATTTGTTTCAAGAGGGGCTCAATAAAATATTAAAGAAGTGTGGTGAAGAGTGTAGCGAGGTGATCATTGCAGCGAAGGACGGCGATGTAACACTGCTAAAGGAAGAAATTTGCGATTTGTTGTATCATATCGTGGTTCTCATGGCAGAGCGCGGTATCGAACCTTCCGAAATCGAAACCATCCTTGAGGCACGAGGACAAAAAATAGGCAACAAGAAACAAAAAAACCTTTCCGATCCAAACACATAAAACAAAACCCTCCGGTTTACGGAGGGTTCTCGTTTTAAATGGCTCGACTGATCTTGTTGGAACGAATGCATCTTGTGCAAACTTTCCTTTTCAGGACCGTACCGTTTTCATCAACTTTAACAGTCTGGATGTTGGCGTTCCATTTTCTCTTGGTATGCCGATTGGAGTGGCTCACGTTGTTTCCGGAAGCCTGACCTTTTCCGCACACCTCGCATTTTCTTGACATTCTTTCACACCTCCCTTGACTGTGGTTTCCTGTATTGAATGGATGAAATATTCCTCTCATACGAACAAATGACATTATAGCATAGGAGAACAGCAGTGTAAACTATTTTTTATTGGTTCCCAAAGATACCTCTATGTGCTACTATTAAGGAAATCGAAGGGAGTATACGCGTTTGTTATACAGACTTGAAACCGAATTGGGAAGCATCATCGTCCGCGAGGAAATCATAGGAAAAATCGTAGCTGAGTCTGTTTTGAGTTTCGGCGGTCGTGTCATGATCACCAATCACAAAGGCAAGGTCGTCAAGCTTCGGAATCGCCATGGCTTTCTGGATGCTACCGATCACATAGAGATCACTTCAGGAGAAAAGGGTCTGGATCTTCGCGTTTTCATCGCCATAAAATTCGGTACCAGCATCGGTGGTGTCACAGAGCAAATGATCCACGACATCAAACAAGAGATCGAAGACTGTGCAGGAATGGAAGCCAATAGCATTGCGATCGTCGTCACCGGACTTCTGTCCAGACAGATGACGAAGCGAAACATTGAGGTAAAGGGCTGAAGTGAGAAGCAAAGATCCGGTCGAATCCCTGCCGGGGATCGGTCCTAAGAAGGCATCGTACTTACATCATCTGAAAATCCGTCATGTCGAGGATTTTCTTTCTTATTATCCGCGGGATTATGAAGATAGACGAACCGTAAAGTCCATCGCATCTCTGGTGGAAGACGAAACTGCTGTGGTCACTGCGATGATACAAAAGGCAGAAACTGGTGGATATCGAACCGGAAAGAAGAGAACACTTCGGCTACTTGTTGAAGATGAAAGCGGAACGCTTGAGATCTTGTTTTTCCGGTCTGCTTATTTAGAACACACGCTGAAGAAAGGCCAAGCTTACGTTTTCTTCGGAAAAGTCTCGAGGCATGCCGGGCGGCTTCAAATGATCCATCCCGAAGTGGAACGTCTGGAATCGGATCCGGTCTTGGGTCTTTTGCCTGTTTATCCGCTCACCAGTGGCCTGACCCAAAGAGAAATGCGAAAATGGGTGGGAATGGCACTGAACTACAAAAATGAACTTCCGGACCCTCTGCCGCCGGACTTGAAAGAAAGAAACCGACTGTGCGACCTTGCCTATGCTTTGGAGAACATTCATTTTCCTGAAAACCACCAGAAAAGAAAAGAAGCGAAGTTCCGGTTGGTCTTTGATGAGTTGTTGATCCTGCAGTTGGGACTCTTCTCGCTCCGAAAGAAAATATCGTCAGCAAAAGGGGGCATCGTCTTTGATTCAAATATCGAGTTCGAGCCATTTCTCGTTTCCCTGCCGTTCCGTCTAACCAATGCGCAACGTCGGGTACTGACTGAGATTCGGCGTGATATGGAAGCAGAAAAGGTCATGAGCCGACTGATCCAGGGCGACGTGGGATCGGGAAAGACCATTCTGGCCGCCGCAGCCGCCTACAAGGCCGTTAAATGCGGTTATCAGGCTGCTTTGATGGCGCCGACAGAGATCCTTGCCAATCAGCACTATGAAGGTCTGCGTGCCATTTTCGAGCCATTCGGGATACGTGTCGCAACCCTGACCGGCAGTATGAAAAAAGGTCAGAAGGAAGAAGTACTGTCACAGTTGGCATCCGGCGTCATCGACTTCGTGATCGGGACCCATGCGATGATACAACCAAATGTCGTTTTCAGCAATCTGGGGTTGGTGATCACAGACGAGCAGCATCGCTTCGGCGTTGAACAGCGAACGATACTGTCCGCCAAGGGCAACCAGCCAGACATACTTGTCATGACCGCGACGCCGATCCCAAGAACTTTGGCTGTCATACTCTATGGAGATCTTGATATTTCTGTTATCGATGAGCTGCCACCGGGGCGGTTGCCTGTCCATACAACGACGGCGTCGACACGCAAGAGAGAACGAGTCTATGAGTTTGTGGCGGAAGAGCTCACGAAGGGAAGACAGGCATATGTTGTAGCACCGCTCATCGATGAATCGGATTTTCTCGATGTCAGATCAGCAAACGAACTGTATGAGGAGATCTGCCACCGTCTCCCTAAGTTCCGGATCGGTCTTCTCCACGGAGCGATGCGTCCGGCAGAAAAAGACCAGACCATGAAAGCGTTCCTCGATGGCACTTTGGACGTTCTTGTTTCAACCGTCGTGATCGAAGTGGGGATCCATGTGCCCAATGCCACTGTTATGGTCATAGAAAACGCAGAGCGATTCGGTCTTGCCACGCTTCATCAACTGAGAGGCCGTGTCGGCAGGGGCAAAGATCTCTCCCACTGCATCCTGGTCACCGACGGGGTTACCGAGTTGTCCCGCAAGCGAATGGAAACCATGACCCAGACAAACGATGGATTCCTGATCGCAGAAAAAGATCTGGAACTTCGCGGGCCCGGAGAATTTTTTGGCGTTCGTCAGCATGGTCTGCCTGAGTTTCGGATCGCCGACTTGGTCAAACACGTCAGGATCTTGGAAACGGTCCGGCAGGAAGCCGAATCTCTCCTGCGGGAGGATCCGGAGTTTCGTTCTCCCGACCATAAAACCCTTGGGAAACTGGTCGGCGGTCTATTCTCCCAGGAAGGTCAAATCCCATTATAATGAAGGTTTTAGGTTGCTATTTTCGACCCGTATGTTACAATTAAAAATTGAAAGGGGCACTGCCCAATGAGAATTATCGCAGGGGAACTCAAAGGTAGACGGTTGGCTTCACCGTCGGATATGGAGATACGGCCGACCGCCGATATCGTGAAAGAAGCGCTGTTCAGCATGCTGGCGCCGTATCTGGAAGATGCCGTCTTCGTCGATCTGTTTTCCGGATCCGGCAGCGTCGGTCTGGAAGCGGTCAGCAGAGGGGCCGAACGTGTCTATTTTGGTGACAAATCGCGGGCTGCGATCGAGCTGACCAAGCGGAACATAGCCCACTGCAAGGCGGAAGACCGTTGCGTCGTGATCTGGGGTTCCTGGGAACAAGTTCTCGCCAGGATCCAAGAACCTGTAGATGTTATTTTTCTGGACCCGCCATATCAAAGCGGTCTACTGGAGCACTGTATCGAAACGATCGGCGAACGATCTTTGCTGGCCTCCGACGGGATCATCGCAGTTGAGCAAGACAGGCAATTGCTGCTTCCGGACCGGATCGGTCCATACACCAAGGAACGGACGAGACGGTACGGCAAGGTATTTATCTGCTTTTACCGCGAGGAAGCCATTGTAACCGGCGATAGAGAGGACGAACCGAAATGAAACGAGTGCTTTATGCAGGCACCTTTGACCCGATCACGAACGGGCACCTGGATTTGATCAACCGGGCATCAAAACTTTGCGATTGTCTGATGATCGGAGTAATGGAAAACAAATCCAAAAAACCGTTCTTCTCAACGGAAGAACGAAGCGAGATGATAAAAAAATGCACGACCCATTTGAAAAACGCGGAAGTCATCAGTTTTGACGGGTTGCTTGCAGAGTACGTCAATTGCAATCATATCGAAGCGGTCATACGCGGCTTGCGGGCCACTATGGACTTTGAATTCGAAATGCAGATGGCTCAAATGAATGCCAGGTTATACAATAAGGATGTCGAAACGATTTTTCTCATGACGACCCCCCAGTTTTCTTTTATCAGCTCCAGCATCGTAAAAGAAGTGTTCGCCTTGGATGGTGATGTAAGCGGACTGGTACCGGATGTCGTTTTAGAAGAATTGAAGCGCGCCTTTCATAAATAGTAGGGGAGGATACAGGGATGAAGGTTTTGGAACTCTTGGATGAAATCGAAGAGATCATCGACACAAGCTCCAGTTTCCCGTTGACCGGAAAAATTCTGGTGGATGCGGAAGAGGTTTTGGAGATCGTACGGGAAATCCGGGTAGAACTACCGGACGAGATTCAGCAAGCGCAATGGATCAAGGACGAACGGCAGCGGATCCTCGATGAAGCAAAGCGGGAGTACGAATCCGTTTTGAAAGACGCGAGAAATCAAGCCGAGTCTCTGATCGAAAATGACGACATCACGCTGAAAGCAAAGTCGAGAGCAGACGAATTGATGCGGGTAGCCGAAACCAATGTCAAAAGTCTCAAGATGAACACATTTGAATACATCGAAGGCATCCTGTATAACTTCCAGGAGAAGATGGAACATCTGAATGCAGTATACTGCAACGAAATGTTCGACAAATTACAGAAGAGTTTTGACCAAATCGGAGAGACCCTGACCGAGAACCGGAATGAGATCAAAGACTTGATCTATCGTACTCAAATGGAAAGCGACAAGGGATGAATCCAGAAAAGACCGTTGGGATCATAGCAGAGTACAATCCCTTTCACAACGGCCATCTGTTCCATCTGAACGAAACAAAAAAAAGGGGGCAGGCAGATTGCATTGTCGCCGTCATGAGCGGTTGTTTCACCCAGCGTGGAGAGCCGGCGATCGCCGACAAGTGGCTGCGGACGGCAGCGGCGATCGAGAATGGCGTCGATTTGGTCTTTGAGCTTCCTTTTGTTTTTGCATGCAACAATGCGGAATACTTTGCCAAAGGAGCGGTGCGTCTGCTTGACGCTCTCGGATGTATCGACAGCTTTTCCTTCGGAAGCGAGCAGGGTTCTTTAGATGAGCTTCTTCACACCGCGCAGATGTTGCAGCACGAAAGCGATGCGTTTCGTGAAAAACTGGCATTTTTTCTGAATGCAGGACACTCTTACCCAAAGGCACGTTGCGAGGCGGTAGAAGCGACTGCTGGCAAGCAGGCGGCGTCCGTTTTGAAGGACCCGAACAATATTCTCGGAGTGGAATACTTGAAAGAATGGCTCACTCTCCAATCGAAAATGACACCAATAACGATTCCGCGGATCGGGGCCGGGCATAACGATCAAACCATAGGGAGCGACATCAGCAGCGCCACATCGATTCGAAGAGAATTCAAGGCCCCTGATCCTTTTACAAGGATCGATCCGGTGGTACCGGCGGCAACACAGGCATTACTAAAAACCATTGATTTCAATGGTTTTAACGATAATAATTTATTGTTTACAATTGCTGTTTATAAAATATTGAACACTTCATCGCTGGACCTGTCAAACATTCTATCTGCCGGAGAGGGACTGGAAAACCGTCTTAGAAAAGCAGCTGAATCCAGCAAAGACTTTGAAGATCTTGTGCAAAGTGTCAAAACCAGACGCTATACAGAAACACGGATCCGCCGTTTGTTGATCCATACCTTGCTCGACCTTCGAAAGGATGATTTTTTTCGCATTTTAAATGCCGGCACACTGTATGCAAGAGTTCTGGGTTTCTCAAAGCAAGGGGCGTCATTGCTCAAGAAGATCAAAAAGACACAATGTGCTACGATCCCGGTCATCACCAATATCCACAGCGAAGAGACAGCAGATGGACGTATACGTGAATTGATGGATTACGATATCCGATCCTCCTATCTGTATCATCTCGTTTTCAACGGAGACGTATACAAAGAATCGGATCATCGGCAAAAACCCTATGTCAAGCGATAATTCTACTGGTTTTGAGCTCAATAAAATGATATAGTAAGGGTTAGTTATGATACATGCTGTGGCATGAAAACGAGAAATAATAAAGGAGTATGGTGAAATGAAGGTATTGGTCGTAAATTGCGGTAGTTCCTCTCTGAAGTATCAAGTGCTCGAGATGGGTGGTTCCGGTCTTCTGGCAAAGGGGATCGTCGAACGGATCGGGATTCCCGGATCTTTTTTGAAACACGAGAAAGTCGGCGACGATAAGATGGTCCTGGAAGTGGAAATGAAAAATCACAAGGATGCCATCGCTCATGTTCTGGAAGCGCTGTTGAACGAAGATCACGGTGTATTGACCTCTCTCGACGAATTGGGAGCGGTCGGACACAGAGTCGTCCACGGCGGGGAAAAATACGCCAGTTCCGTACTGATCACAGAGGATGTCGTGCAAGTTCTCGAAGAATGCAGCGACCTTGCTCCGCTTCACAACCCGCCAAACATCCTGGGGATCAAGGCCTGCCAAGAACTCATGCCAACGACTCCCATGGTCGGTGTATTCGATACCGCGTTTCACCAAACGGTTCCAAAAGAAGCGTATCTCTACGCGATCCCCTATGAATATTATGAAAAATATCAAGTCCGTAAATATGGATTCCACGGCACCAGCCACAAATACGTGGCCGAACGGGCTGCAGCTATGATGGGCAAGGCGTTCAACGAGGTCAAGGTCATCACTTGCCATCTGGGCAATGGTGCCAGCTGCGCAGCAGTCAAGAACGGTGTCTGTATCGATACGAGCATGGGATTCACACCGCTTGATGGACTCGTCATGGGTACCCGCTCCGGAGCGATCGATCCGGCTGTCATTATCTACATCGCCGAGAAGGAAGGGATCACAGCCGATCAGGTGATCAATATCCTTAACAAAAAGTCTGGTGTGTTGGGTATTTCCGGAGTCAGCAGTGATTTCAGAGATCTGGGACAGGCAGCAGAAGAAGGAGTGGAACGCGCGGTACTTGCATTGGCGGTTTACGCTCTTCGTGTCAAGACCTATATCGGTTCCTACATCGCCGAGATGAACGGAGCTGACGCGTTGGTGTTTACCGCTGGCGTCGGAGAAAACGACATAGCGATGCGCGAGCTTATCTGCAAGGATCTGGACGCTCTCGGCATCAAGATCGACAAAGAGAAGAATAATATCCGGGGCGAAGAAACCATCCTGAGTGCAGACGACTCCAAGATCAAGATCCTACTTGTCCCCACAAACGAAGAACTCATGATCGCAAGAGACACCGTTGAGATCGTCGAAGCTCTTTAGAATCACAATAAAAAGAGATTGACAACGAAAATCGACGTTGGTATAATGTGTAACGTTCGTACACAGAAAAGGAGGTGTAAACAATGGCAGTTCCAAAGAGAAAAACTTCAAAAGCGAGAAGAGATAAAAGACGATCGCCGAACATGAAGATGGCAGCACCTGCATTATCCACATGTCCGCAGTGTCACGAGCCCAAGCTTCCTCACAGAGTATGCCCGACCTGCAATTATTACGACGGGAAGGAAGTCATTTCCTCAGAAGCTTAATGTCTTCGCAAGAAGAGCTCGCATAAAATCTGTTTTCAAAGCCGGCGATGAAATCATCGCCGGCTGCTTTACTTATTCTTGTCATTCTATTGTAGAGAGTGTTTAAGAGTGGCTGTTTACAGTAAGAGCTCCGCGATCTGGACCGCGTTGGTCGCCGCACCTTTTCTGATGTTGTCCGCAACGACCCAGAGATTGATGCCGTTTTCTACACTTTCATCCCTCCGGACCCTGCCTATGAATACTTCATCTTTCCCTGCGGCAGTTCTAGCCAGGGGATAGATGCTGTTTGCCGGATCGTCCTGCAACACGCAGCCAGGAGCTGCAGCAAGTAGTTCTTTGAGTTCTTCTAATACAAAGGGACGCTCAAATTCAACATTGATGGATTCGCTATGGGATGCAAACACCGGGACCCGAACTGTCGTAGCTGTGATTTTTAGACTGTCATCCTCAAGAATTTTTCTCGTCTCAAGGATCATCTTCATTTCTTCTTTGGTATATCCATTCTCCAGGAACACATCGATCTGAGGGATGCAATTGCCCGCAATGGGATGGGGGTAGGCAATATTGATATCGTTTCCGGCAAGTCCCTGACGAAGATCTTCGATCCCCTTGACTCCCGAACCCGAAACAGCCTGGTATGTGGAATAAACGATCCTGCGAATACCGTATTTGTCATGCAGTGGTTTCAGCGCAACGACTGCCTGGATCGTAGAGCAGTTTGGATTGGCTATGATTCCCTTGTTCCACGAGATAGCGTCCGGATTGACTTCCGGAACGACCAACGGGACAGTAGGATCCATTCTCCATGCGCTGCTGTTGTCCACAACGACGACGCCTTTTGACGCAGCGATCGGCGCATAGATCTGGCTGGCGGAGCCACCTGCAGAAAAGAGGGCGATGTCGATCGGCTTGTCAAAGGAGGATTCGGTCAATTCTTCAACTATATAGTCCTTACCCCGAAAACGCAAGACGGCGCCTGCCGACTTTTTTGATGCCATCAAATAGAGTGATTCGAATGGGAAATCACGTTCTTCCAATACTTTTAAAAACGTGCTTCCCACAAGCCCAGTCGCGCCGACTACTGCCAAATTAGGTTTTCTATCCATTCCTTCGTCCTCCTTGTATTAAGAAGATATTATAACTCACTTGGCCGGAAATGTTAATGCTTATTTTAATTTAACCGGGATATTCATTTTTTCATCGTAAAATGATATAATGATATGAATATTTTGCAGAATCTGGTCCGAATAGGGAGGTAAGCATTTGACGTTTTTTGAAGGCATTCTTTTGGGGCTCGTGCAGGGGTTGGCGGAGTTTCTTCCAATCAGCAGTTCCGGCCATCTGGCCATTTTGCAGCAACTATTCGGCATCGATGGAGAACAGGTTTTACTTTTTGCAGTGTTGCTTCATTTGGGAACACTGTTGTCGCTTTTTGCCGTATACTGGAAGGACATCCTCTTGTTGTTCAAGGAATTGTTTTCTTTGATCCTTGACCTTCTGCGGGGAAAAGGGCTTTGTCTGGAAAATAATGAGACGAGGAAACTGGGCGTCATGATCATCGTCGCGACGATTCCAACAGCCGTGATCGGTCTGCTGTTCAACGATCTGTTCGCTGGCTTATACAATTCTTTGACAGGCATCGCCATCGGCTTGCTGATTACGGGAACCTTTCTTTTTTTCATAGAGCGGATCGCTTCTGGAAAAAAAGCGGTGAAAGAAATGCGATATCGGGATGCGATACTGGTTGGATTGTTTCAATCCATTGCCATAGCGCCTGGAATTTCACGCTCCGGGGCGACTATTACAGGTAGTTTGCTCTGTGGTCTGAATAGAGAAACCGCTGTACGGTTTGCATTTTTGATTTCCATACCGTCCATACTGGGCGCTGTAGTGCTGGAGGCACCGGATGCGCTTGCAGAAGGTCTTGCGCCATCGTTTTGGGGACCGGTTCTCCTCGGTATGGCGGTGGCGGCTGTCACCGGCTATGCAGCGATCAAACTCATGATTCGAGTCGTTTCCAACCGAAAACTGACATGGTTCTCATATTATACCTGGGGCCTTGGTATTCTGGTACTTTTGCTCACAATGACGTTATAAGGAGTCGAAATATGAAGGAACAAAAGCGCAAGCCGGGGCGGCCGAAAGGATCGAAAAACAAATCCGTGAAGGCTGACAAGACTAGTATAAATTCGCCGTCAAAAGGCCGAGTCCGTGATGAGATCTGGGCGATCATCATTATGGCAGTCGGCGCTTTTCTGGTGATCGCGCTGCAAACCGAAGCCGCCGGAGAATTCGGCCGCATCATTTCCGATTTGCTCAAAGGACTCTTTGGACTGATTGCCTTTGCGCTTCCTTATTATCTTATTCTATATGGTATTTTACTTTTCTTGAAGAGAGCCGCACATATCAGTGGCAGATCGATCTTCTTTTTCGTATTGATATTTCTCATGGCGGCGATCATCAATTCTGCACGTTTTCTTCCGGAAGTACTCGGATCTTGGTCACTTTCTTACCTGAGAGACGCGTTCGACTCCGGAGTCACTCTGGCCGGCGGAGGGGCCTTTGGCATGTCGTTGGGACTTTGGGTCACGAAAGCGATCGGCGTCCCGGGGCTATATCTTTTTTGTAGCGTGGTGATCCTGGTATCAGTACTTTTAGTCATCAATACACCATTTTCCGAGTTCTTTGACCGTTGGAAAGAAAAACGCAATGCGGCAAAACAAAAACGGGCGAATGAGGAAAACAATATCGTCATACCAACGACCGCGCCTGATCGAGCGGCAACGTCATCTTCCGTAACGACAACTCCCATTGCTCCCATCACACCCGGGCAAATGAAGATCATCGATTATGTCAAGGACGAAGGGCTCTTTGAGCAGGACGTGGCTCCTAAGCCAGGCCTCGGGCTCGACAAGCCAGTTACAAGGCCAGAAGTAAAAATCTACGATATCAAAGCCAAAGAGCAGAAAGAGCCAGCCGATGGCCATATCGAGATTCACCCGCCGGATCCTGCGATCCCTTATCGAAAACCTCCGATCGATCTGCTGTCCCGCTCAACAGCAATCAGCTTGCCGGGAGAAAGCGGCAATCTAAAAGCCAAGGCAGTCAAGTTGGAGCAGACACTCAAGGATTTCGGGGTGAATGCCAAAATTCTCCAAGTGACAAAAGGTCCTGCGATCACACGATACGAGATCCAGCCAAATGTCGGTGTCAAGGTCAGCAGCATCGTTCGGTTGGCCGATGATATCGCACTCAACCTGGAAGCAAAGAGCATTCGGATCGAGGCTCCGATCCCGGGGAAAGCCGCCGTTGGTATCGAAGTGGAAAACGATCGTGTCAACCTGGTCGTATTGCGAGAGATCATTGAATCCAAAGAA
Source organism: Firmicutes bacterium HGW-Firmicutes-11 (assembly GCA_002840285.1). Lineage (GTDB taxonomy): Bacteria > Bacillota > Clostridia > Peptostreptococcales > Anaerovoracaceae > PHAE01. The sequence continues at coordinate 22,127 of PHAE01000010.1, read as the reverse complement.
TACACCGATGCCAAATCAAAGATCACATTTGCTGTTGGTAAAGATATCTCCGGAAATCCGATCGTTTCGAATTTAAAGGACATGCCGCATCTTCTCATCGCCGGATCCACCGGCTCGGGAAAGAGCGTCTGTCTGAATTCACTGATCGTCAGCATGCTGTACCGTGCGACTCCTTCCGAGGTGAAGTTCGTCCTCATCGATCCGAAGGTCGTCGAACTGGGAAATTACAACGGGATCCCCCATTTGTTGATTCCCGTCGTGACCGAACCGACAAAAGCGGCGGCAGCGCTTCACTGGGCAGTGGCAGAAATGACGGATCGTTACAAGAAATTTGCAGAAGTGGGCGTGCGGGATCTGGAATCCTACAACGAATACATTGCAACCAATGACACGGAAGCGAAGCATTTGCCACAGATCGTGATCATCATCGATGAACTTGCCGACCTGATGATGGTTGCGCCGGCACAGGTGGAAGAATCGATCTGTCGGCTGGCGCAAATGGCCAGAGCAGCGGGAATGCACCTTATCGTAGCAACGCAGCGTCCTTCCGTCGATGTTATCACCGGTGTGATCAAAGCCAATATTCCATCCAGGATCTCCTTTGCCGTGTCTTCCCAATTCGATTCCCGAACGATTCTGGATATGGGTGGCGCCGAAAAGCTTGTGGGAAAGGGCGACATGCTCTTTTGTCCACTTGGCCTGTCAAAGCCGATCCGTGTACAGGGTGCCTTTATTTCCGATTCTGAAGTACACAAGGTGATCGATTTCCTCAAGAAACAAGGCGCTGACAGCGATTATTCCAGTGATGTCATGCACCGGATCGAAAAGTCCCACGAAAGCGGAAATGACGATGACAGCGACGATATCTTGCCGGATGCCATAGAAACCGTAGTTCGCGCTGAACAAGCTTCTGTTTCTATGCTTCAGCGCAGATTTCGCATCGGATACAATCGTGCGGCTCGCCTGATCGACATGATGGAAGCGAGAGGGATCATCGGGCCCAGTGACGGCAGCCGTCCAAGGAAGGTCTTGATCTCGGAAGAACAATACCTTGCGCTTTACCGGGATTCCGATTCCAGTGACGAGTAAAATCAAAACACTATTAAGAAAGGTACGATATGATCATATATATTGAAACCCTCGGTTGTCCAAAAAACCTCACAGATTCCGAAGGTGCCGCCGGTATCCTAAAGAAAGCCGGCCACCAATTAACAGAGGATGTGTCCAAAGCGGATGTGATCCTCGTCAATACCTGCGGTTTTATTCAGGATGCAAAAGAGGAGTCCATCGACCGTATTTTGGATATGGCAGAAGAAAGGCAGAGAGGCGCCCGGTTGATCGTTTCCGGTTGTCTGTCTCAAAGATATGGAACGACCTTGCAAAAAGAATTCCCGGAAGTCGATGTCTTTCTTGGTGTCAATGATTACGCCAGACTTCCTGAGATCCTTGATCACCTCGATCTGGAAATCGGGAAACTTTACCATAGTCAAGATTCCGGATCGTATCCGGAATTTGAATCCAGGCACTCTTTGGGACCTTCCTATACTGCATACCTCAAAATCGCAGAAGGGTGCGACAATCGCTGTGCTTACTGCAGCATCCCTGGAATCCGCGGGGCATATCGAAGTCGATCGATGGATAAAATACTGGAAGAAGCTGCTAAACTCGTGTCGGAAGGCTGCAAGGAAATCATTCTGATCGCGCAGGATGTAACCGCATACGGCATCGACATTTATGGGAGCTATCGACTGCCGGACCTGCTCACCGAGTTATGCCGCCTGAACGACCTTGTTTGGCTGCGGCTGATGTATTGTTATGAAGACAGGATCTCAGATGAACTGATCCAGGTCATCGCAGAAAACAAAAAAATCTGCAGATACATCGATATTCCCATCCAGCACGCCAGCAACACCATTCTCAGAGCGATGAAACGGCGTTCGACTTACGAAAGCATCGTTGATACGATCACACGGCTCCGGACTTCGATCCCAGATATTCGGATCCGTACGACGTTGATCACGGGATTCCCCGGAGAGACGGAAGAAGATTTTCTCCAATTGGAAGCATTCGTTCAAAAGATGAAATTTGATCGACTTGGGGTTTTTGCCTATTCCAAGGAGGAGGGTACAACTGCTGCAACGATGAAACCACAGATTCGAACTGCAACAAAACAGAGACGGAAAGAACGCATCATGGAGCTGCAGCGGGAGATCTCACTGGAGCACAACCAGTCGCTGATCGGCTCAAAAATCCAAGTCCTGATCGAAGCAGAAGAGGAGGGGACGTTCATCGGAAGAAGTCCCTACGACGCGCCGGAAATCGACAACTCTGTGATCGTTTCTTCGCCTAAAAAACTTCTTCCGGGAGAATTCGTAGAGGTGGAGATCATCGATGGGTTTGACTACGACTTGTCCGCAGTTGTTTTGCCACGTTCATCCGAACAAAGGAGACAATCATGAACCTTCCCAATCAACTGACGATGCTTCGAATATTGATGATTCCTATATTCATCGTGTTGCTTTTGAACGGAATGCCATACGCGGCAGGGATCCTGTTTATCGTCGCCTCTTTAACGGATGCTTTGGACGGCCATATCGCAAGATCCCGTGGTCAAATCACAAACTTTGGCAAAATCATGGATCCATTGGCAGACAAACTTCTGGTCGCCTCGGCACTGATCTGTCTCGTGGAGCTTGGACAGGTGCCGGGTTGGATGGTGATCGTTATACTGGGAAGAGAATTTCTCATCACAGGTCTGCGTACCGTAGCCGCCGATAAGGGGGTCATCATAGCAGCCGGCACCTCGGGAAAAGTCAAAACAGTGCTGCAAATGATAGCGATATCTGTCATTCTACTTCAGAACTGGCCGTTTTCAATATTCACTGATGTCCCGTTCGGGATCATATTGCTTTGGCTGGCTGTTATTGTCACCATTTACTCGGGGATCGAGTATGTAGTCAAAAGCAAGGATGTATTCCTGGGAAAGAAAGGGTGATCCAATGAGAGCAACGATAGTGAGTGTCGGAACCGAACTCCTGTTCGGGCAGATCGTTAACACCAATGCGGCATATCTTTCACAGCAATTGAATTTGCTTGGCATCGATGTGCTGTATCACTACACAGTCGGAGACAATCCCGGCCGCTTGGGAGAGTTGATCCTCCACGGATTCGAGGAGTGTGATCTCATCATTACCACGGGAGGTCTTGGTCCGACCCAGGATGATCTGACAAAAGAAATCGTGTGTGATGTACTTCAGGATCATCTGATTCTTCATGCGCCGACGATCGAGTATCTAGAATCCTATTTTGCACGTTTAGGCCGGGTGATGACAGACAATAATCGCAAACAAGCCCTTGTTCCTTCCCGTAGTACGGTATTTAAAAACGAAGGCGGGACCGCTCCGGGCTTTGCCCTGGAAAACGAAGGGAAAGTAGCGATTTGTCTTCCTGGCCCTCCAAGGGAAATGACCCGGATGTTTGAAGGCAAGGTCAAACCGTTCCTTGAAAAACTGACCAACCACGTGATCCACTATCGCATGCTTCGCCTTTTTGGCATCGGCGAATCGCAACTGGAGACCGATCTGATCGATCTGATCGACCAACAGACGGATCCCACATTAGCGACCTATGCGAAAGAAGGGGAGTGCAGTCTGAGAGTCGCTTCCAAACGGTCTTCACTGGAAGAGGCCAAAGCAGCTGTGGAATCAACGATAGAGACTGTGAAACAACGCGTCGGTGATCATATCTATAGTAGCGACAACGAAGAACTCCATGAGGTCGTTGCAAAAAAACTGATACAGCGCGAGATCCGGTTTGCCAGCGCCGAATCCTGTACTGGCGGGCTGTTTGCCCAGACGATGACAGAAGTGCCGGGGATCTCAGCCGTCTTCGACCGTGGATTTGTAACATATAGCAACCGATCAAAGACCGAAGAGCTGGGAGTATCCGAAGAGACTTTGGCTCGGTTCGGCGCCGTGAGCAGAGAGACTGCATTGGAAATGGCGGAAGGGCTTCATAGAGTCACCGGTTGCCCGCTTTGCATCGCCGTGACCGGGATCGCCGGCCCGGAAGGGGGAACGGAAGACAAGCCTGTTGGAAGGGTATATATTTCCTGCTACTATGATGGAATTTCACTTTGCCGGGAAGAAACGATCCGTAACGTCAGTAGAAGCTGGAATCGTAATTTTGCAAAACTGTTGATGCTCGACACCATTAACAAGCTTTTGGATGGGAAGGAAATCGAGTAAAACGTAGTAATTGACATAATATTCCATTTATGATATTTTATGATTAAAGTTTCATCTTGACCAGTGGTCGTAAATCAAGTATCATAAAAGGGAACAAGTGTTCTTTTGCGAAAAATGGAGGATCTTATGAGCATAAACAGAACTGAAAAAGACAAGGCGTTGGAAGCAGCCATGCAGCAGATCGAAAAGCAGTTTGGCAAAGGCGCGATCATGAAGCTGGGGAGCGGCGGGTTGAGCATGAACATCGATGTGATCCCAACGGGATCGGTCAGCCTTGACATTGCCACCGGTATCGGCGGTATTCCTAGAGGCAGGGTCATCGAGATTTTCGGCCCCGAATCGTCAGGAAAAACGACGCTGGCGCTGCACATCATAGCAGAAGCCCAGAAAACCGGCGGTAAAGCAGCTTTCATCGACGCGGAACATGCTCTCGATCCGGAGTATGCAGGAAAACTGGGCGTCGATATCGCTGAGCTTCTTGTATCCCAACCGGATACCGGTGAACAGGCGCTTGAGATCTGTGAAATGCTCGTACGAAGCGGCGCCATCGACGTTGTGGTGATCGACTCTGTCGCCGCATTGGTCCCGCGGGCAGAGATCCAGGGAGAAATGGGAGACAGTCACGTCGGATTGCAGGCCCGCCTGATGTCACAGGCTCTGAGAAAGCTCGCCGGAGCCATCAACAAATCCAACACATCAGCGATTTTCATCAACCAACTCCGTGAAAAAGTCGGCATCATGTTCGGCAATCCGGAAGTCACCACAGGTGGAAGAGCTTTGAAATTCTACGCCAGCATGCGTCTCGATGTGAGACGGATCGAAACCATCAAGGTCGGCGATCAGATGACCGGGAGCAGAACAAGAGTCAAGGTAGTCAAGAACAAAGTCGCCCCTCCATTTAAACAGGCTGAGTTTGACATCATGTACGGTCACGGGATCTCAAGAGAAGGGGATGTGCTGGACTGCGCAGTGGAAGCAAAGCTTGTAGAAAAAGCAGGAGCGTGGTATAGTTACCGTGGCGAACGGATCGGTCAAGGCCGGGAAAACGTCAAGAACTATTTAACAGAACACAAAGAGATGCTTGCTCAGATGGAAGCAGATCTGAAGGAAAACTATAGGCCAGCTGTCAAACCTGCTGTCGACGAAGACGGCGTCATCATAGAGTAATAGGAGTGATAATTCCCATTGGAAGGATTATGGAACGAGCTGCTGGTCGGCATTTTAAATTTGGCGATGCCAAACCTCATCATGTTTGCCATCGGCGGCTTGTTGATCTATTTGGCGATCGCCAAGGAATACGAGCCGATGCTCTTATTGCCCATTGGGTTTGGAGCAATTCTGTCTAATATACCGTTCTCATCGGCGGTGGGGGAAGACGGTTTTCTCACGATCCTTTATGATGCAGGAATAAGAACCGAGTTGTTCCCGGTTCTTATCTTCATTGGAGTCGGTGCCATGATCGATTTCAAACCGCTTCTTCAGAATCCCTTTATGTTCTTTTTTGGAGCCGCCGCCCAGTTTGGGATCTTCTTTACGATGTTATTCGCTCTGGCTACCGGACATTTTGATTTAAAGGAAGCGGCGGCCATCGGCATCATCGGCGCAGCGGATGGACCGACAAGCATTTATGTCGCAAAAGAGTTTGCCCAAAATTATTTGGGTCCGATCTCCGTCGCGGCATACTCATATATGTCTTTGGTCCCCATCATTCAGCCGCCGGTCATACGTCTCCTGACCACAAGGGACGAGAGACGCATACGGATGAAGTATAACCAGGTTGATATCCCAAAGGTCGTAGAGATATTGTTTCCCATAATCATCACTTTGATTGCCGGGATCCTGGCGCCTATCAGCGTCGCTCTGGTCGGATCTCTTATGTTTGGAAATCTGATTCGGGTCTGTGGTGTGTTGACGCGGCTTTCCAATGCTGCTCAAAATGAGCTCTCAAATCTGGTAACCTTGCTTCTTGGCATCACCATCGGATCTACCATGACTGCCGCGGCGTTTTTAAACGTTCAGACACTCATGATCATGGGCATGGGCTTGGTTGCCTTCGTGTTTGATACGGCAGGCGGAGTATTGTTTGCAAAGTTTCTAAATCTGTTCTTGAAAGACAAGGTCAACCCCATGATCGGCGCTGCGGGAATTTCCGCATTTCCTATGTCTGGAAGAGTGGTGCAACGGATGGCCACAAAAGAAGATCCTTCCAATTTTATTCTGATGCAAGCGATGAGCGCCAACGTTGCCGGGCAGCTGGGATCCGTCGTAGCCGGCAGTCTTGTGCTGGCCCTGGTTCCGGCCATCCTGATGACCCATTAGGCGGGAGTAAGTAAAATGGATATGCAATTGATGTCAAAAGGACTTGAAGTCGCGGTGTTTGGACTTGGTGGGGTATTCACGGTTCTTATCATGTTCTATTTGTCTACGAAAGCAATGCTTCAATTCTCAAAGCGAAGCAACCGAAAGAAATTGGAAGAGGATAATCGCAAGGATGCCCTAAAGTGAGATTCGGCAAAAATATCTTGACAGAAACTCGATTCTTATGGTAATCTACTCATGTTTGTTAGCCGCTCAGAACGGGCCCCTAAATGCGCATCGCGCTGCCCGGTATGGCGAGACTGGAATGAGGAGGGAACAGTAAATGTATGCAGTGATCGAGACCGGTGGTAAGCAATACCGGGTACAGGAAGGTGACGTGTTATCCGTCGAAAAGCTTTCTGTCGAAGCAGGAGACAAAGTAACTTTGGACAAGGTGTTGATTCTGAACGATGACAAGACCGTCAAAGTTGGAACACCCTATGTTGATGGGGCCAAAGTGGAAACAACCGTTGTGGAAAACGGAAAAGGCGAAAAAGTCATCATCTTCAAATACAAAGCGAAGAAGGATTACAGAAAAAAGCAAGGACACAGACAGCCTTATACAATGCTTAAAGTAGAATCCATCAGCGCAAAAGCACCACGCGCAAAGAAGGCTACAAAAGCTTCGGAAGAAACAACAGAAGCAGTACAGGAAGCGACACAAGAGTAATAGGATTTGTCCTTTGGACAAATGACTGCACGGATAAAGGAGGTGTAGCGAGATGGCATCAAAAAAAGGTGTAGGTAGTTCCAGGAACGGTCGGGATAGTGAAGCGAAACGACTTGGAGTGAAACGAGCTGATGGACAGGTGGTGACCGCAGGAAGCATCCTGGTCAGACAAAGAGGCACCAAGTTCCATCCTGGTAACAATGTCGGCATCGGCGGGGATGACACCCTGTTTGCCAAGATCGAAGGCGCCGTAAAATTTGAGCGGCTTGGAAAGACCAGAAAAAAGGTCAGCGTATATCCGAAAGAAGCGTAACCATCGAAAGCCCCTACTTGATAGGGGCTTTCTTAAACGGAGAAATCATATGTTCATTGACAGAGCCAGAATAACAATACGATCGGGCAAAGGGGGGAACGGAAGCGTTTCCTTCCGAAGAGAGCCATTCGTTCCTGACGGGGGACCTGACGGAGGCGACGGAGGCAAGGGAGGCAACGTCATATTCGTTGCCGACAGCAATATAAGGACCCTTCTGGATTTTCGCTACAAGCGAAAGTATGAAGCCGAAAACGGTGAAGACGGCAGAAAGAAACAGCAGTACGGCAAAGCCGGAGCGGACAGTATCATTAAGGTACCGGCCGGAACTCTTGTGATCGATGAAGAGACCGGAACCGTAATGATGGACCTTGTGAAGGACGGTGACCGTTTTGTAGCCGCGCGGGGAGGGAAGGGCGGAAAGGGAAATGTCCACTTCAAGAACTCCGTCCGTCAAGCACCCAATTTTGCGGAAGCTGGAGGCATGTTTCAGGAAAAGCAGATCCTTCTGGAACTGAAGCTGATCGCCGATGTCGGATTGGTGGGATTTCCCAATGTCGGAAAATCCACCTTGCTTTCCGTCGTTACTGGAGCGGATCCCAAGATAGGGAATTATCATTTCACTACGTTGTCACCAAATCTAGGTGTCGTTCAATACCACGACAGCAGCTTTGTCATGGCTGACATCCCCGGACTGATCGAAGGAGCCCACGAGGGCGCCGGTTTGGGTCTTGACTTTTTAAAGCATGTTGAGCGGACGCGGCTGCTGATCCATGTTGTGGATGTGTCCGGCTCGGAAAGCCGGGACCCGATCGAGGATTTTGAAACGATCAACAAGGAATTGTCATCCTATAGCCAAAAGCTGGGGCAAAAACCCCAGCTCGTTGCAGCGAATAAAATGGACATGACAGATTCCGATGATTTCCTTCGATTCAAAGACTATGTGGAAAGCAAAGGGTACACCGTCTTTCCGATCTCCGCGCCATTGCACCAGGGAGTCTCTGAATTGATCGACGAGGCAATGGCCAGACTTTCGGCGCTGCCGATCGAAGAAGCGCCTGTCATCGCGTATCATGCCGTTGCTCCCGAAGATGCGCCGGATTATGGGAAGATCGAGTGCAGCAAGGATGGCGACGTCTATGTACTGAAGGGAAAGAAGTTGGACAAGTTGTTCCGTTCCACCAATTTCAACGATTCCGGTTCTCTTCGATACTTGTATCGCTATGTGGAAGACAGCGGTGCGATCGCCGAGTTGAAAAACATGGGGTTGAAAGATGGGGATACGGTACGTATCATCGATTTCGAATTCGAGTACCTGGATGAAGAGATGACTACAGATCCATCTTAAAGGAAACCACTTTGCCAATATAATTGATCTCCGCGATGGATTCATACAGGAAAGTCTCATAGGACTTCTCCTCTGGAATCAGAAGCAATTTGTCTTTCACAAAATGAATATAACGCAGCGTGGGTACTCTTCTGTTATCCGGATAGAAGGCAATGATATCCCGGTCTTTCAGTAGATCCGGCTTTGTCGGCATGATATAAAGGTAAGCATGGCTTGGAATGAATGGTGACATGGACGAATCTCCAAGGAAAAAATGCACCATATCACCCTTGGTGTCCGCCACGGTCGGCGCGCCGCTTGCCAGTGAAATTTCCCGCACCAGATCCCCGCTTTTGGGGATCTCTCCGGTTCCCACATAGCGGGAAGACAATTCCATCGCTGAAAGGATATCCAGCTCTTTGACGTAATCTTCCATTTCTTTCGTAAATGGTTTGTTGGTTGCTTTGCATAGAGATTCCAGCATCGCTTTATTCAGTGACGATGATGCAAGCATGTATTCTCTCACGAGAGAAGGGGCCTTTTCCATATAACCCTGAAACACCAGATACGCTTGCTTTTTGGATCCGCAGGCTTTGGCCAGCGTCATGGAAACCTCTTCCGACGGGGGAGGAAGTTTGCCATTTTTTAGTTGGGATATATAAGAAGGCGTTATTTTCAAGTTCAGTTCATTGCACCGCCTGGCGATTTGACGAAGGGATAGCTCGCTCTTGCGAATGATGTCATCCAACATCTGTGCATAGGTCATTCAACGCCACCTCCTAAAGTGTACAGTTTTGATTTAACTATAACATTTAGTAGTTTGCGCTGTCAATCAGGTATTCGAACCACAAGATGATGGGTATAAATTGTTAGTTGGCGTGACCTCGTTTTTCTGCTATGATAAATATATAACATGGCAGAACGGAGGATCGACATGAATGACATCTGTCTTGTGTTCGATTACGAAGAGCTGATTGGAACTGCAGGAAAATACTTCATGGATGCCTGTGGCTTTCTGGATGATACAGAAAATCAAAGTCTGTACATCCAAGAAGGTCTGCGGGTTCTTGCAAATTGCCGGAAGAACATTGATCCTCACGCAGTATTGACATCGGTAGATAGTACGTGTTATCAGAACCACATGCTTTCGATTCAGGATGTCAGCTTTCAATGCACCGCTTTTGAGCAGATCCCAGATGACAATATACTTCAGGTTTACATATATTTCGTGACAGTTGGTCCTTGTAACATCCAGGACAAAAACCTATCAGAACAGTACTATGCCGATGTATGGGGCGAGGGGTTTCTTGAATCCTGCAGAGAACGGATTCGCGCTTTTGTGATGAGCGACAGTAAAAGCCGCTTTGAACACCCGTATGTGACCTATTCCTTTGGTCCCGGTTTTTATGGCATGCATCCGGAGAAACTCAAAGATCTTGCACAGATCTTGGATCCCTCATCGATCGGGATAACAGTTGCGCCTGACGGAACGCCATCTCCGGAGAAAAGCTGCGGCGGATTTCTGTTTGCTGTAAGAGACAAGGAGCAATTACCGTCCGAGATTTGCAAAGATTGCATCGGCAGTGATGAAGGTTGTCAGTTTTGTGGAGGAAAAAACCGCATACCCAGCAAAGAAGCTTGTCTTGAGCTTCTTCACTCCTACGGCACGCCACCTCATGTGATCGCTCATTGTCTTGCGGTTGCAGATACTGCCGGACGCATTGGACGTCTGCTGAAAGAGAAGGGGTTGCCTATCGACCTCGATCTGCTGGAAGGCGCATCCTTGCTCCATGACATCGCAAGAACGGAAGAGAACCACGGTGTCAAAGGAGCGAAGATCGCAATACGTCATGGGTATCACAAGACCGGAAAGCTGATCAAGCGGCATATGTTCTACATATCCGATCCCTACCATGACAGGATCGACGAGCAGGACATCCTGTGTCTCGCAGATCGGATGATCAAAGAAGACAAGTACGTTGGACTTGAGTCCCGTATGCAATCGGTACTCGATAAATACAGCGATGATCCCGTCGCTACTGTCAGGATCCTGCAACGATTGGATGAAAACCGCATCCTGATCCGCAGGATCGAAGAATTGATCGGCAACGACCTTGACGATCTGTTACGGCAGAAGGTGGTCGATGAAGTATAAGGAGAAACTATGACACTAAACAAGCAATTAGAACTGCTTCTTCCAAAAGTTGAAAAACCCGCACGCTATATTGGCGGTGAATTGAATACGGTATCGAAAGTGACCGAAGAGGGCATGACCCGATTCGGCTTTGCTTTTCCAGACACCTATGAACTTGGAATGTCCTATCTCGGACTTCAGATATTGTATAAATCCTTGAACGACATGGATTCTGTGTTTTGTGAGCGAATCTTTGCCCCGGCGCTGGATATGGAAAGAGAACTAAGGTCAGCTGGGCTGCCGCTGTTTACATTGGAAACCAAAACACCTGCCAATGAACTGGATCTTCTTGGTTTCACCCTGCAATACGAGCTTTCCTACACCAATGTCCTAAATATGCTGGACCTTTCCCGCATTCCTTTGCGGAGTTGTGATCGGGGAGAAACCGATCCCTTTATCCTCGGCGGAGGACCTTGCGCATTCAATCCGGAACCGGTTGCGGATTTCTTTGATTTCTTCCTGATCGGAGACGGAGAAGAATCCATTCGTCAGGTATGTGAGCTCCATCAACAGTGGAAACGGTCCAAAGCTGACAGAAATGTATTTCTGTCAACCATTTCGTCTTTGCCGGGTGTTTATGTTCCCGGCTTCTATCAACCGATGTACGACGAGAAGTGCACCGTTTCAGAAATCAAGGTTCTTAACGATTCGGCGCCAGCCAGAGTCACAAAGAGCGTTCTTTCCGATCTCAACAGTTTCGACTTCCCCGAGGCGCCGATCGTTCCATTGATCGAAGTCGTTCACGATCGGTCGGTGATCGAGTTGTTTCGCGGTTGTACCAGAGGCTGCCGCTTTTGTCAGGCTGGCATGATCTACCGTCCCGTCAGAGAACGTTCCAAAGAGTCCATTCTAGCACTGGCAGATGCGCAATTGAAGTCCAGCGGCTACGATGAGCTTTCCTTGCTGTCTCTTTCGACCAGTGATTATTCTTGCTTTGAGCCTTTGGCGTTGGAACTGGTGGCATGGGGAAGAGAGAACAACGTCTCATTGTCTCTTCCGTCTCTTCGCTTGGATTCATTTTCTTTTCAGGTTCTTCAGGAAATACAGAAATATAAGAAGACTGGCCTGACGTTTGCACCGGAAGCCGGTACCCAGAGACTAAGGGACGTGATCAACAAGTCGATCACCGAAGATGATATTTTCACCGGTGTCAAGCAAGCCATTTCTTTGGGCTGGTATACGGTCAAGCTGTATTTTATGATCGGGCTACCGACGGAAACGAAGGAAGATTTAGATGGTATCGTCAATATAGCAGCTGAAATCATGCAGTTAGCCCGGCAAGGCGGGGGTTCAGGTAAAAGCAATCGTTTTCAACTCTCTGTCAGCATCTCAAATTTTGTTCCGAAGGCGCACACACCGTTTCAATGGGTCGCGCAAGACGAACCCCATGTCTTCACAGAGAAGCATATGTACTTGAAAGACCGGCTAAAAAAACTGCGCGGTGTCCAGTACCAGTACCATGGTTCAGATGCGAGCCGGATCGAGGCGGTGCTGGCCAGAGGTGACAGAAGACTCTCAGACGTGATCGAACAAGCGTGGTCACTGGGAGCCAAGTTTGACGGCTGGAGAGAGCACTTTCGGTATGACCTCTGGTTGCAGGCTTTTGACGCAACCGGCATCGATCCGACCTTTTATACCTCCGGTACAGTTTCCACCGGCACAGTTTTGCCATGGAATGTGATCGACAGCGGCGTCACAACGGACTACTTGCAGGCCGAATGGGAATCTGCAAAAGGCGAGGTCCAGACGCAGGATTGTCGTTTGGGTTGCACCGGTTGCGGAATCAACACCTTTACGACATGTCCGATGGAGGGCAGCCAATGAACCGATATTTGATCAAATTCACCAAACAGGGTTTGGTGCGGTATACGTCCCATCTGGATATGATGCGGTTATTTCAAAGGGCATTCAAGCGTGGAAACATTCGCCTTGCCTATTCTTCCGGTTTTAGCCCCCATCCTAAAATTTCCTTTGCTCACCCGCTGTCATTGGGATTCACAAGCAGCAGCGAATATCTGGAAATCGTCTGCGCAGAAGCAGGTGAACCCTCCGCTATACAAGAAGCGCTGAACCGGTCGCTCCCCCACGGGATCCATTCGACACGCTGCAAGGAGATCCCGGAGCCGGGAAAAACTATGGCCTCCCTGGTTCGATGGGCTTCCTACCGAATCACTTTGCCCGGCGCAGACCATCCCGGTGGCCAACAATTTCTTGAGTACATCGATCAGCCGGTTTTGATCGGCAAGAAGCGTAAAAAGGGATCGAAAGAATTGGTCGATGTCGATATGAAGCCGTTGATCCACAATGCAACCGTCGTGTCAGACGATGCGTCCGGCTTGTCCCTCGATGTCATCGTCAGCGCAGGAAGTTCAGCGAATCTCAACCCAGAAGTGTTGCTACAAAGCTTTCTAGATTCTGTCAAGCGAGGAGAGCTGTTCCCGGTGGTGCAATTTGAGCGTACCGAACTACACGATGAAACTATGATTTCTTTATGGAATATATTTAGCTGATTGACATTTATTTACATTTTCTGTATACTATTATCGTGTACAGAAATGGAGTAAGTGTATGTCGTTTTCCAGAACTCTGCAAACAAAAACATGGATCAAAATAATCGTCGGCATCGTGTTCGCCGGCATTGTTTTGATTCTTTTTTTAGAGCGCTTTGAAGGAGATGACGAGTGGAACACACTGGTTGCAGAACCAGTGGAACCATTGGAAATCCAATTACCAATTGACGAGGAGATCCCGGTTCCACTGAACTTGACCATAGAGATCGCCGGAGAAGTGCATCACCCATACGTATACGAAGTCCCTATCGGCAGCAGGGTCATCGATGGGATCGATGCCGCCGGGGGGTTGACCGAGTCTGCTGATACCAGAAACACCAATTTGGCCGCTTTGCTGGTCGATGGGATGAAAGTTTACATTCCATCAAAGGAAGAGGTGAATGCAGTCGAGGTAAAAACGGGAATTAAAGCCGGTACGTCCTACGTCGGTGGAAACACTTCGTTAAATACCGAGGCCACACAGGAGGAAAGCAGCAAGGTGAATATCAATACCGCAGACTTAACGAGACTTCAGACGCTGAACGGTGTCGGACCTGCTACAGCAGAAAAGATCATAACCTATCGAACTGATAAAGGGCCATATAAAACCATTGCAGACATAAAAAAAGTGAGCGGGATCGGAGACAAAACCTTCGAGAAACTGAAGGACCACATCACCGTGGAGTAGGAGGTTCGGCATGGAACATGACCTGGATCAACGAATCACAGAACTCTTGAACGACATGGAAGTACCTTATCACTGCAAAGGCTTCCAAAACCTTAAATTGGCGATCGCATTGGCAGTCCGGGATGAAGACATTCTCAGCGCAGTGACAAAAGAGCTGTATCCGGAAGTTGCAAAATTAAATCGCACGACGGTATGCGGAGTCGAACGGTCGATCCGAAATGCGATCGACTTGGCGTGGAATCTTCCAGGCAAGTGTCAGGGGGACAAACTTTACCGTTTTACGTACCGAAATGGCAAAGGACGACCAACCAATCGACAGTTGATCGCCATTACGAGCGAAAAGCTCCGGCAAGAAGGTCTATGATCCTTCACAACCCAAATCACCTTGAATAAAACGGTTTATCTTTCCGGAAACAATGGTATAATATCTTGGTATGAACGACAAGAAGAGGAAGGAGACCGTGAATGAAACCAATTTATTTGGATTACTCCGCCACGACCCCGGTGAAGCAAGAAGTTCTGGATGCGATGATTCCTTATTTCACTGAAAAATTCGGAAACCCTTCCAGCTTGTATGGAATCGGGTTCGCTTCCAAGGATGCCATTGAACTTGCCAGAAGCCAGGTCGCCGCTCTGATCGGAGCAGAAGACCGGGAGATCTATTTTACTTCCGGCGGCACAGAAGCAGACAATTGGGCTGTGATCGGCGCAGCGCGATCACGCAAAAATAAAGGGAACCACATCATTACAACTAAAATCGAGCACCACGCCTTGTTGCACACCTGCAAAGCGTTGGAAAAAGAAGGGTTTGTCGTCACCTATCTTGACGTGGATGACAACGGTATCGTGGATCCTGCACAAGTGAAAAACGCCATTACCGATCAGACGATCCTGATCAGTGTCATGTTCGCCAACAATGAGATCGGTACACTGCAACCAATCGCTGAAATCGGCGCGATCGCAAAGGAGAACGGAATTTTATTCCATTCCGATGGCGTCCAGGCTCTCGGAAATGTAGATATCGATGTTCGTAGCGCAGGGGTGGATATGATGTCCATGTCGGCGCACAAGATTTACGGACCCAAAGGGATCGGAGCTCTTTACATCCGCAAAGGCGTTGTCATAGAAAACATTCTTTTTGGTGGCGGCCAGGAAAATAAACGGAGAGCCGGGACGGAAAATCTAACGGGAATCGTCGGTTTCGGCAAAGCGGCAGAACTTGCCGGCAAGAACCTGAATGACCACATCAAACAGGTTCGGGATCTGAGAAATTACTTTCTAGAACAAATTCGTTCCAGGATCGATGATATTTCTGTGAACGGCGATCTCGAGAAGAGGTTGCCGGGCAATCTGAATCTGATTTTCAACTACGTGGAAGGGGAGGCGCTTCTGTTGCATCTGGATATCCGCGGCATTTGCGCGTCCACTGGCTCCGCTTGCTCCTCAGCAAGCTTTTCGCCATCTCATGTTTTATCTGCCATGGGCTTGCCCCTGGAAAAGGTCTACAGTTCCCTGCGATTTACCGTCGGCGACTTCACCACAAAAGAAGATTTGGATCTTGTGGTTGCCTCACTGGTTGAAATCGTGTCCAAGCTAAGGGAGTTGTCTCCATTTGACAAAGATCATCGTATGCAGTCCACTCAGGTACTGCGATAAGCGTTTCTGATACAGAAGGGAGTATGAAACAATGGGTATGTACAATGAAAAAGTAATGGATCACTTCACAAATCCAAGGAATGTGGGAACTTTGGAGGATTCCAACGCGATCGGCACCTTTGGGAGTCCGGTCTGCGGCGATATGATGGAAATCTCTCTCAAAATAGAAAACAATGTCATCGTGGACGCGAAGTTTCGAACCTTTGGCTGTGGCTCTGCCATCGCATCCTCAAGTGTGGCTACCGAGATGGTAAAGGGAAAGACACTGGAAGAAGCACTGAAGCTTACAAACCAAAACTTTGTCGACGAGCTTGGCGGCCTGCCCGGTGCAAAGATCCACTGCTCCGTCTTGTCGGAACAAGCGATCAAAACTGCAATCTATAAGTATGCGAAGGAGAATGGATTGGATCTTCCCGGCCTGGAAGGATTTGATCCGGATGCAGAATTTGACCATGACGAGGAATAGCAACAATGTGTTGATCGGCATGAGCGGCGGCGTGGACAGCACGGCCGCCGCTTTATTGCTGACCCAAAAGGGATATCATGTGACTGGTCTGTTTTTGGACGTTCTGGGAAACCAAACGGAGGAAACAGAAGCTGCGCGTGCCCTTGCCGAACGTCTTGGGATCGATTTTATAAGCAAAAATATTGCCGTAGAATTTGATAGCAGAATCATTCGGTACTTTTGTGATGCATTTGCCGGCGGACTTACGCCAAACCCTTGTGTGCTATGCAATCCCACCATCAAGTTTCGGATCTTGGCCGAAACCGCGGATGAGGTCGGTGCATTCTGGATCGCAACCGGGCATTATGCCAGAGTGGTTTATGACAGCGACGATGATATCTACTATATCAATAAAGCGAAAGCTGTATCCAAAGATCAGTCTTATATGCTATATCGGCTGCCCCAATCGATCCTTGCCAGAATACGATTCCCCTTGGGAGAACTGACATCGAAAGAAGAAGTTCGTCAACTCGTCCGGACTTACAAAGTCGGCAACGAAGAAAAGAAAGACAGTCAAGAGATTTGTTTCGTGAAAAACGGGGATTACGCCGACTTTATCCAACAGCGTGGCTACCATCCATCTCCCGGCGACTTCATCGACGCAAATGGGACGATTCTGGGCCGTCACAAGGGAATCGTTCACTACACGGTCGGTCAACGCAAAGGACTGGGTATGACCTTTGGAAAACCGATGTTCGTCATTGCGATCGACCAAGAAAAAAACACCGTCACCCTTGGGGATGACGATGCGCTTTTCAGACAGTATGTCAAAGGTCAAGATCATGTTTTTACCGGTCACGAGACGGAAGGTGTTGCTTTTCCCTCAAACATAAAAGGGCAGGGGATTCAGGCAAAGATTCGGTATGCAGCAAAGCCCGCTGATGCCATCATCAAGGAAATCGACTCCCGTGAATTGACGGTACAGTTCAAAGAACCCCAACGGGCACCGACGCCCGGACAATCCATGGTGTTTTATTCTGGAGAACGTCTTCTTGGTGGTGCAATCATCAAAGGAGAATGATCGCCCTGACCGGACAGACCGGTCCGCAGTAACCACAAGAAAGGCAACAATCATAATCGATCTCCGCCAGTCCATTTTCATTGATAAAAATCGCCGCGTTTGGACAGCGGTCTTTGCATGCATAACAGGCGATGCAGTCGCTTTGATCGATTCGTATGCGCTTGCTCGACAGGTCAGGGAAATAGTCGTTAGGCAGCGCACCCTCGACCAGTTCGATCATCCGGTCCACTTCTTCGATCGATCCGAAACCCACCATAGACGAAGCAATACCATATAGCGATGATGCATAACGGTAAGCATCCTGATAACGGTCCAGCAGCAATCCTCCGCCAAACACTTTCATGGCCAGAACGCCTTGTCCGTTGTCAGCCGCGGTTCGGATCGCTGCTTCCATTTCTTCTCTGGTTCCGCTTCCGTTTCCCTTGCGTATTCCCAAACCGGCCAGATTGATCAATGGAAAGAGGACATCGGCCTCCAGGTTGATTGCGATCGCTTCGGCCACATCCACATGATGCGTCGACACACCGACTGCTTTGATCCATCCTTTTTCTCTGGCATTTATAAGGCAGTCCCAGGCGCCGGCGCGCTCTTTGAAGTCTGTCTCGCTTCGAACCTCATGAAGCAGAAACACGTCGATGACATCCCGATCCATTTCCCGTCTCGCTTCTTCGATCGCCTCCGACATCCCTAAATAACTTGACTGATAGGATTTAGTGACGATCACCGGATCGTAAGCACCACCTCTTAAAACTTCCCGGATGTAAGGATAGGTTTCGTAGTACTGGGCCGTATCCAGTAGAGAGATTCCCCGTTCTAAGCCATGGCGAAGCACTGCGGCGCCTTCCTCCAGGGAAAGGTTCAGCTGATTTCTTCCGATGGTGAGCACCCCGAAGCCAATGGGTGTGACCGGGATCCCGGTCGAGCCAAGCTGTCGTTTCTTCACGGAGGTTCCTTTCTGTTGGTCATAGTAGCATTATTTTACCACAGAGTATACACTTTTGAACCCCGCCGTGATATAATATCGCCAATGTTTTTATGAGGAGTTGTTAATAAATGGAAAAATTTGGTTTGAATGAATTGCGCGACATGTTTCGGGATTTCTACGTCAGCAAGGAGCATTATCCACGAAAAAGCTATTCGCTGATCCCGGAAAACGATAAGAGTCTTTTGATAATCAATTCCGGCATGGCGCCGTTGAAGTCTTATTTTGCCGGGTTGGAGACACCACCCAGCAAACGGATGACCACCTGCCAGAAGTGCATACGGACCGGAGACATCGACAACGTCGGTTATACGGCGCGTCACGCTACCTTCTTTGAAATGCTGGGCAGTTTTTCCTTCGGAGATTATTTCAAGGAAGAATCCATAATCTGGGGATGGGAATTCATGACTGAAGTTCTCAAAATGCCCGCAGACAAGCTTTGGCCCAGTGTCTACCTGGATGACGAAGAAGCGTATGGCATCTGGAAAGACATCATTGGGATCCCCGAGGAGCGGATCGTTCGTCTGGGAAAAGAAGATAATTTCTGGGAGATCGGCATCGGTCCATGCGGTCCTTGTTCCGAGGTCTATTTTGATCGTGGCGAGGCCTATAGCTGTGGCAGTGAGAATTGCCGACCAGGTTGCGACTGCGATCGCTATGTCGAGTTTTGGAACCATGTCTTCACCCAGTTCAACCGGGATGCAGAAGGCAATTACACGCCACTGAAACACAAGAACATCGATACCGGCATGGGACTGGAACGCCTGGCCTGCATCATGCAGGAAGTCGATTCTATTTTCGACGTCGACACCATCCGCCATATACTGAACGGTGTCGTCGCTCTCTGTGGCGTGGAATACAAAGAGGGCAAGGCCCCGACTGATATTTCGATCCGAATCATCACCGACCACATCCGATCCATCACTTTTATGATCGGGGACGGTATCCTGCCAAGCAACGAGGGCAGGGGATACGTGTTGCGGCGTTTGCTGCGCAGAGCCGCCAGACATGGGAAACTGCTGGGGATCTCCGGTGGTTTTCTTGCTGACCTTTCCGACCGAGTGATCGAGATCTCCAAGGATGCCTACCCGGAGATCGACGAACGCAAAGAGTACATCCATCGCATCCTCACCGTGGAAGAGGAAAAATTCAGCCATACGATCGATCAAGGCACACTCTTACTTGAGGATTACATCGCTCAGCTAAAAAAAGAAGGCAAGAGCGTCTTATCCGGAGAACAGGTATTTCGCCTCTACGACACCTTTGGATTCCCATTGGAATTGACACAAGAAATTCTCAGCGAACACGACTGTTCCGCCGATGTGGACGACTATAATGCGAGAATGGATCACCAAAAGGAAACCGCTCGCGCTGCCAGAAAATCGGATTCCGACGAAGGTTGGGCAGAAGAATCCCTGTTATTCACAAAGGGACTTTCTTCGGAGTTTATCGGTTATTCGAAGCTGGAAACTGAGGCGACGATCCTGGCGATCATTGCAGACGCCAAAGACATGTCGACCGTTGAGGCCGGCTCCACTGTGCGTGTACTGCTTGACCGTACTCCATTTTACGCAGAAAGCGGCGGACAAGTGAGCGATGTCGGACGCATCGAAGGATCCACCGGATCCGCCAGCGTCCTTGGCGTCACCAAATATCAGGATGTATTCCTCCACAGGATCTTTGTGGAATCCGGCAGTTTCCAGAAGGGAGCTACAGTGACCGCAGTCGTTGATCGGTTGAAGCGCAACAGCGCTGCAAGAAACCACACAGCGACCCATCTGTTGCATCAGGCATTGAAAGACGTTGTCGGACACCATGTCGAGCAGGCCGGTTCAAGCGTCACACCGGATGGATTACGGTTTGACTTTACCCACTTTGAGCCGGTTACCAAGGACCAGATTCGTCAGATCGAGGATTTGGTCAACGAAAAAGTGACTGGATTTCTGCCGGTCCATGTCAAGGAACTGCCAATTGAAGAAGCGATGAAAACTGGCGCAGCTGCCCAGTTCGGTGAAAAGTACGGCGCTGTCGTACGTGTCGTCTCCGTCGATCAATACAGCAATGAATTCTGTGGAGGAACTCATGTAGAAAACGCCGGTCAGATCGGCGCCTTCAAAGTGATCTCCGAAACAGGAGTGGCTGCCGGGGTACGAAGGATCGAAGCGATCACCGGAAGTGGTCTGGTTGACCGGGTCAGGCAAGCCGAAGGGACCGTTTCCCATGCCGCTGAACAGCTCAAAACGAACGCAGATGGTCTGTCCGGTCGCATCGCAGTACTCCTGGAAGAATCCAGAGTCATGCGCAAGGCGCTTGAGGAAACCAAAGAGAAAGAGCTGGGTTCTTCCGTAAATACTCTGATGGAAACCGCGATCACGAAAAATGGTGTACAACTTTTAACAGCGAAATTTGACGGATACGATGTCAACGAGCTGCGCATGCTTTCCGACAAAGTCAAAGAGGGGAGAGGATCCCTGGTCATCGTCCTGGCATCGGTCGTCGGCGATAAAGTAACGTTCATCGTTACGGTCACTGATGATCTTCTGGACAAAGGTTACCATGCGGGAACTATGATCAAAAAAATAGCTGCTGCAGCAGGCGGCGGTGGCGGTGGAAAAGCCGACATGGCGCAAGCCGGGGCGAAGGATCCATCAAAGATCGATGAGGCATTTGCGATCGCAGCTTCACTTCTGTGATGATTTTACCCTCGGATTATTACAACAATATTAAATAACGCCAAATACCTTGTGACATCGGTTTCCACTTTGCTATAATGGAACGGTAAGGTAGGTGAAGATAATGGAACGAAACACCATTCTGTTCAACAGCCCCGACAAAGGGGATCAACAAACCACAGAAGCGATTCTGCGCTCCGTTTACGGCGCGCTTGAAGAAAAAGGATACAATGCGATCGACCAAATGGTCGGATACATACTTTCCGGTGACCCTTCCTATATCACTGGCCACAACAATGCCAGAAATCTCATACGCAAGATCGAACGGGATGATTTGGTGGAAGAGTTGCTGAGAGCCTTCCTGAAAAAATAACGACGATACAGCGGGCGAAAACGCCCGCTGTCTTTTTTTATACGCTATAATAAGAATATAATATATTGAAATGGAGGATCATTCGATGCGATTTCTTGGATTGGATGTAGGGGATAGGACCATCGGCGTTGCTTTGAGCGACAGTCTGCTGATCACAGCACAGGGACTCATGACCATCGAACGTGTCGGTGAGCGAAAAGACGCCGGCAAAGTGCTCGATCTGGTCAAAGAACACGGTTGCAGCGGCGTAGTGATCGGTCTGCCACTGCGTCTGGACGGCACCGACAGCGAACAAACCATCAAAGTCCGTGAATTTGGACGACTGCTTGAGAACAAACTCAAGAGCACAGGATTGCAGGATGTAAAAATTCATTTTGAAGACGAACGTTTTACGACTAGCATGGCAGAAGCGATTTTGATCGCAGGTGATGTGAAACGTAACAAAAGAAAAGATGTGATCGATAAACAGGCCGCAATTATTATATTGCAGAGTTTTCTGGACAAAAGAGCAAGAACAGAATCGTGATCGAAGAGGGCGCCTGTTGCTCAAATCAATCTATTCCTTAAATAATCAT
>PHAE01000009.1 GCA_002840285.1 Firmicutes bacterium HGW-Firmicutes-11 | reverse complement strand
AAAGACAACCAAGGCATTTGCTGGCGTCGAAAGACAACCAAGGCATTTGCCAAATGTAACAGAAGGGGCTGTCTCCATATTATAGAGACAGCCCTTTCGTTTTTATAGGTGCTTTCAAGGTCGAGGTTTAAACGACGCCCTGTGCTTTCATCGCTTTGGCTACTTTCAGGAAACCGGCGATGTTGGCTCCGGCAACATAGTTGCCTGGCATGTTGAATTCTTTTGAAGCTCTGTCGCAGGCCTGGAAGATGGAAGTCATGATGCTGTCCAGCTTAGTGTCGACTTCCTCGAAACTCCATTCCAATCTCATGCTGTTCTGGGACATTTCCAGCGCTGAAACCGCAACTCCACCAGCATTAGCTGCTTTGGCCGGTCCGACCAAAACGCCTTTGGACAGGAAGAATTTAACTGCTTCGTTTGTGCAAGGCATGTTGGCTCCTTCGCCTACAGCGATGAGACCATTGGCGACCAAGAATTCTGCCTTTGGCAGGTCGATGTCGTTCTGGGTGGAGCAGGGAAGGGCGATGTCGCACTTGACTTCCCAGGGATTGGTGCTGTCCACATATTTTGCATTAGGTCTATGAACAACATACTCGCTGATCCGCTTTCTTTCTACTTCCTTTATTTGCTTGACCAGTTTGTAATCGACACCGTCTTCATCGATGATGTAGCCGTTGGAGTCAGAAACGACAACAACTTTTGCGCCGTAGGACTGTGCCTTCTGAAGTGCGTAAATCGCAACGTTTCCGGAACCGGAAATGACGACTCTCTTGCCTTCGAAGCTCATGCCGTTGGCTTTCAGCATTTCTCTTGTGAAGTATACTGTGCCATAGCCGGTGGCTTCCGTTCTGCCGAGAGATCCGCCCCAGCCCACACCTTTACCGGTGAGAACGCCTTCCCACTTGTCTGTGTTTCTCTTGTACTGACCAAACATGAAACCGATCTCGCGTCCACCAACGCCGATGTCACCGGCGGGAACGTCGGTATCAGCATCGATATATTTGCCAAGCTCTGTCATGAAGCTCTGGCAGAAACGCATGACTTCATTGTCGGATTTTCCTTTGGGATCAAAATCGGAACCGCCTTTGCCTCCGCCGATGGGAAGCGTGGTCAGGCTGTTCTTGAAGATCTGCTCAAATCCGAGGAACTTGATGATGCCCAAGTATACGGAAGGATGGAATCTGCAACCGCCTTTGTAAGGGCCGATGGCGTTGTTGAACTGTACACGGAATCCTCTGTTCACCTGGCACTTGCCATTGTCATCGATCCAGGGTACCCGGAACATGATCTGACGGTCCGGCTCAAGAAGTCGATCCACGACGCCGGTCTCGACGTATTCGGGATATTTTTCTAGTACGGGCTCCAAGCTTTCAAGGACTTCTTCCACTGCCTGATGGAATTCGGCCTCACCTGGATTTCTTTTCTTGACGGTCTCAAGATACTTTTTGGTTAAATCTGTCATTTTTTCTCCTCTTTTCACTTGTTTTTGTTGCTGAAACTGCTGAAACTAGAGAAATGGTCTCGTCGTTCTCACGATAGCATATTGAGAAATTTTCGTCAAGAGATTCATAACGCCGAAAAATCCCCGTAGACGCTGAAATCACTAGCTTCTACGGGGTGATGAAAAGAAAAGCTTTGAAATTTCAACCTATGAGAAATTGAAAGAAAAAGCGGTCAAAAATGTGCAACCAAAGTTCCAATTTTCAGATTTTAATAACCATAAGACCCCTGGATCAAATGCAGTGTTATTGGGTTTCCTCCCGGCTGACGGTCAATGGTCAACGTCGCTTTGCAGATCCGGTCGGGAGAATCGCAGTTCATGCATTTCCCTGTCGTTGCGCAAGGTGTTTTTTTGCCGAGTCGCTTGGCATTGGCCGGAGATGCCACGTTTTTGATTCGAAGGATGGCTTCTTCATGGGTCCTCACAATCTTGTTCGTCCCGGAAACGATCAAAACCCGTTTATGCCCAAACAACATTCCGGCTATGCGGTTGCCGGTGCCGTCGATATTGACGAAGGATCCGTCTTCCGTGATCGCGTTCGTGCTTGTGAGGAAGATATCGGCGATCGCTGATTGTTTTTGAAGGTCGAGCCGGTCATCTCCCGGCGACAATTTCCAGGCCCAGGTCACAGGGGTACCGCGCTCCTTTAGGGCTTCATAGATCTCCATGTCATTCAAAGTCATCGATCCACCGAAACCGACACTCTCCTCTTGCCCAATGTCTGCAAGGATCGCGGCTTTTGCCTCAGCTTCAGTTTCGTGATAGCGGACATCGAATCCATTTCGCTTCAGGTTTTCGATGGTGGTTTGAACACTTTTTGTCATCATGGTCGGTACCTCCGTTTGTTGTTAAATACCAAGAATCAAGCTTGCAAGGAAAAAATAAGTGACAACAGAAACCATATCGGTCAGAGAAGCGATCATGGGGCTTGCCATCAATGCCGGGTCGATCTTCAGTTTTTTTGCCAGCAAAGGCAACATTCCGCCGATGGTCTTTGCCATCGTGATGATGATCAGCATGGAACCGCAAACCGTCAATGCGATGAAAGGACTTTCGCCGTCGATCAGCAAGATCTTGGCAAAATTCAGAACACTGAGGGAAAAGCCGATCAAAAAACTGACCCGGACTTCTTTCCAAAGAACTTTTACGGAATCCTTCAGTTCGATATCACCCACCGCCATACTCCGGATGACAAGTGTGGCGGACTGTGAGCCGGAATTTCCACCGGTTCCCATGAGCAGAGGAAGGTAGGCGACGAGTACGATCGCTTTTGAGAGCAGGTCTTCAAACTGGTTTATGATCAATCCGGTGACCATGAGAGAGAACATCAGGAACAAGAGCCAGGGGAAACGGTTTCTCACGTGTTTCCACACGCTCATATCAAGGTATTCTTCCGTTGATGCGGCAACGCCGGCCATTTTCTGAAAGTCCTCGGTGATCTCCTCTTCGATGATATCAAGGATATCATCGACGGTGATGATGCCGACCAGACGGTGCTCGTTGTCCACGACCGGTATAGCCAGAAATCCGTACTTCTTGAAGAGATTGGACACCTCTTCCTGATCAGCGTGTACATTGGCGCATACGTAATCAGTTCGCATGATGTCACGGACCATCACATCATTTTCAGAAACGACAAGAGTTCTGAGTGAAACGATACCAAGAAGTGTTCGCCCGGTATCTTTCACGTAGCAGGTATAGACCGTCTCACTATCCATACCTTCTTTTTTTATGTGAGCCAGTGCCTGCTCAACCGTCATATCCTTGTGCAGACTGATGTACTCCGGTGTCATCAGGGTACCCGCACTGTATTCCGGATAATGGAGGAAGGAATTGATCTGCTTTCGTTCTTCTTTCGTTGCCTTTTCAAGGATCTTGTCAACGATGTTCGCAGGAAGTTCCTCCAGCACGTCGATCATATCGTCGAAGGGGAGCTCGTCGATGATGTAGTGGATCTCTTTGTCGGTGATGCTGTTGATGATCGCGACCTGCTCGTCACTGTCAAGGTAGGAAAAGACTTCCACATTGACGTCCTTCGGCAAGGTTCGAAACATGATGATCGTCTTTTCCACGCCAAGAACTTCCATGATTTCTTCCAGGATCTCCGCGATGTCGACTTCGCTGAACTCCAGTAAAAGCTCTCTGGCTTTGACATATTTTTTTTCTTCGATGAGTTCGATGATGCGGGGAATGGTGTCGTCGATCATCTTGTCAAGTTCATACTCCATTGGGCTGTACCTCCTTTTGTTATTCGGCACACGCGTTCCGGATCAGAAACCCGACAAGAACCTCAGCAGATTCTGGGAACAGAACTGCATCCTTGGACATCAGGGAAAGCCGGAACAACGAAACTACCGTGATCGTATCGACTGGGACTGGGGCCGGGGTTGGTATCCATGCTTTCTCCTCTCCTTTGTGGTTGGTGGAATCGACTTGCAATTCTAACTCATGAATTATAACAAGAAACGGAGGAAACTTCAAGACGAATTATGGTATACTGATAAGTAAGGAAAGGAGAAAGAACATGAGTAAAATGATATTTATATCCAATCGTCTGCCAGTCACCGTTGGCAAAATCGAAGGTGCACTGCAATACAATAAGAGCATCGGAGGTCTGGCGACAGGGCTTTCCGGATATCATCAAAGATCCGGCAGCCTTTGGATCGGCTGGCCTGGAATGGCAGATGAAGACATGACAAATACGGACAGGGAGGACATTCTTCGGGACTTGAAAGACGAACACAAATGCATCCCTGTTTTTTTATCAGCCGACGAGGTGGAGCTTTACTATCACGGCTTTTGCAACCGGACCATTTGGCCATTGTTCCATTACTTCTCTAATCATGCGGAGTTCAACACAGAGACCTGGGAAGCGTACCGCAAGGTGAACGAAGACTTTTTCCGGGTAGCGGAGACAGTGGTCGAGGATGGTGACACGATCTGGGTCCATGACTACCAGTTGATGCTTCTTCCCCAAATGCTGAAGGAGCGTTTCCCAAATGCAAAAATTGGATTTTTTCTACATATCCCGTTTCCTTCTTTCGAAGTGTTCCGCTCACTTATTTGGCGGGAAGAAATTCTTCGCGGTCTTCTTGGAGCTGACCTCATTGGACTTCACACTTACGATTACGTTCGTCATTTTCTCAGCAGCTCAAGAAGGATCTTGGGACTGGATCAGAACCTGAACCGAATCACATTCGAAGACCGATTCATTCAAGTGGATGCCTTCCCCATGGGCATTGACTACGAACGATTCTCCCGGGACTATGATGATGAAGAATATCTTCGATGGGAAGCTGAGGTCATCCGGGCGAAAGATGATACAAAAACCATTCTTTCCATCGATCGGCTGGATTATACGAAGGGCATCCCGGAACGCTTGAAAGCGTATGATACCTTTTTATCCAGACATCCTGAGTATCGGGGCAAGGTACGGCTGAATATGATCGTGGCGCCTTCCCGAATCGAGGTAGTGTCGTATGCCCATCTGCGTCGTGAAATTGCAGAATTGGTCAGCGAGATCAACGGTAAATACGGCACGATCCGCTGGATGCCCATCTGGTTCTTGTTCCAATCGTTTTCCCAGGAGATGCTGATCGCCTTTTACCGTCATTCAGACGTGATGCTGGTCACACCGATCCGGGACGGTATGAATCTGGTCGCCAAGGAATATATGTCTGCGAGGATCGACGATGAGGGAATGATCGTGATCAGCGAGACCGCCGGTGCAGCAAATGAACTGGGAGAGACCGTTGTTGTCAATCCCAACGATATCGAAGCCATGGCAGAAGGCATCCAACAGGCGCTTGAAATGCCAACAGAAGAAAAAATCGCGATCAACCGGATCATCAAAGAGCGTCTTCGCCGCTACAATGTTGAATACTGGGCAGACGAATTTCTCGGCGCTTTGGCCCGCTTGAACGTAGACGACGTTCATGCTAAAACCCGCAATCTAGAAAAGGAGCGACCGAGGATCGAGAAGGCTTACCGCAAGGCGCAAAAGCGAATCTTATTCCTCGATTACGACGGAACGCTGGTGGGGTTTCGGGCAATACCGGAACAAGCAAAGCCAGACCCGGATTTGAAGGATGTGCTGAAGCGGGTGATCGCCGATCCCAGGAATACCGTCGTCATCGTTTCCGGAAGAGACCGAAAGATACTGGATACCTGGTTTGGGGACATGAACCTGCATTTCTTGGCGGCACACGGTCTATGGCGGCGACATCCGGGAGAAGAATGGTCCATGTCGATGATGCTGGACAATGAATGGAAAGAATCCATACGAAACATTCTTGACTGGTATGCCAACCGGATGCCGGGTTCCCTTGTGGAAGAAAAAGAGTACTCTCTGGCATTTCACTATCGTCAGTGCGAGCCGGACATGGTAGTAAAGAAACTTGGCGATATCCGGGAAGCGATCTTATCCATGACCGCTACGATGAACCTGGGGATCCAGGAGGGGAACAAGGTTCTGGAGATCAAAGACAACCGGATCAACAAGGGGTTCGGCATCCAACCGTTCCTTCAGGATGAGCACTATGACCTTGTCTTTGGCGCGGGAGATGATTTCACCGATGAAGATCTTTTCACCGCTTTGCCGAAGAAAGCATTTTCCATCAAGATAGGGATCGGAGCGACCCACGCGAACTACTACTTGAAATCATGGAAATCCATGCGGCATCTGCTGAGAAAGTTCGCAGAAATCAGCGAAGAAACGAGATAGGTATCTCCTGCTCTTTTCGAAAGGAGAGAAGATATGATCAAAAAAGAATCGGTTTATGTCGTGCCGGAACTGGAACTGGAAGCGGAACGTTTGTTGAGCAACGAAGCTTTGTTCCACAATGCGAATGGCTACATCGGTGTCCGTTCCGTCTTTGAAGAAGGATATCCGGACGACATCCCTTCGATGAAAGGGCAATACCTCAACGGAGTCTATGATTTTACTCCGGTTCACCAGGCAGAAAGATTATACGGGTTTGTTGAAGAAAAACAGACGCTGGTCAACGTATCCGACACACAGACGATCCGATTGACACTGGAGGATGAAACCTTCAACGTCTTTGAAGGAGAGATCCTGTCCGGAAAGCGCTGGATCGATACTGATCTTGGTATCACAGGACGACAAGTCGTCTGGCGTTCGCCGAAAGGAAAGGAACTGGAGCTGACTGTTGTCCGGATGGCCTCCTTTCAACAGCTTTCTTTGTTTACCATTGACTACCAGGTCACACCGATCAATTTTTCCTGCGAAGTTCAGATCGAATCCGGTCACGATGGAAACGTATACAATTATAACGATCCGCAAGACCCTCGAATGGCAGATGAGAAAAATCGATATTTGACACCTTCTTGCTGTGAGATCAAAGAGGATGCCTCATACATCACTTCCTGTACCTCCCGGTCAGGAATCGAAGTCTGCAGCAGCGTAAAAAACCACATCTTTCAGGAATCCTCCCATCACTTCGTAGTAGATGACAACAATGCGGTCTGTCATTTGACCACGACTCTAACGCGGGGAGAGACGATGCGACTGATCAAATATGCAGTTTTTTGCGATTCGATACGTTGCGACAACAGCAGGGAGCAAGCAGCTCTGGAATTGGAAGCGGCACTTTCCCTTTCGATCGATGAGCATTACGAGAACCAAAAACAATACATGACCGACTACTGGAAAAACTGCCACGTTGAGATCGACGGCGACGATGAAATGAATCTGGCCGTCCGCTACAACCTGTTTCAGCTGATCCAGTCGGTGGGCAAAGACCAGTATAGCAGCATCGCTCCAAAAGGACTGAGCGGAGAAGGCTACGAAGGCCATTACTTCTGGGATGCGGAAATCTATATACAACCATTTTTTACGATCACCAATCCTCTCATTGCAAAGGATCTCATCGAGTACCGTTACGAGACGCTCGATATGGCGAAAGAAAACGCTACGCTTCTGGGGCATAGTCAAGGTGCGCTTTACCCTTGGCGAACGATCATGGGAAAAGAGTGTTCCGGGTATTTTCCCGCAGGAGCCGCGCAGTATCACATCAACGGCGACATTGCCTATTCGGTCATCGCTTATTATCTGGCGACGAACGACATTGCATTTATACAGGAAAAAGGAGCGGAGATCATCTTTGAGACCGCTCGACTTTGGATCGATGTAGGAAATTACCATCGCGGTACATTCCAGATCAATGGCATCACAGGTCCTGATGAATATACCTGCATGGTCAATAACAACTACTATACCAATGCCATCGCTCAATACCATCTTCGATGGGCGGTGAAATTCTATGATATGCTGAAGGTCACCGGCCAGTTCAACAAGATCATGCGACGTCTGGGGCTTCGCGATATCGAGGTCAGAGAATTCAAACGTGCTGCGGACAACATGTACCTTCCCTACGACAGCGGGCTACGTATCAATCCGCAGGATGACTCCTTTCTCCAGAAGGGGGAATGGCCGATCGATGATATTCCAAAGGAAAATTTCCCCTTGCTTTTGCATTATCACCCGATGCATTTATACCGGCATCAGATTTGTAAACAGGCGGACACGATACTGGCTCATTTCTTGCTGGAGGATGCTCAAACCCGTGAAACGATGCGGCATTCTTTTGCCTATTATGAAAAGATCACAACACACGATTCCTCGCTATCCACGTGTATCTTTAGCATCATGGCAGCCAAGCTGGGCATGAAAGAAAAGGCAGCGGACTATTTTGGCAACACGGCAAAGCTTGATCTGTTGGATCTGTATAAAAACACAAAGTACGGGGTTCACACCGCTAACATGGGTGGCAGCTACATGGCGATCGTTTATGGTTTTGGAGGCCTCCGGCTCAAGGAATCGGGCATCTGGTTTGCTCCGATGCTGCCGGGGACCTGGAATGCGTATCGATTCGCCGTATTGTATAAGGGAAGTCGTATCTTGGTAAGTGTCAATCAGCATGAATGCGTGTTTTTGCTGGAAAAGGGCAGTGCGCAAAACATAAACATTTACGGAGAAGAATATTGGCTCAGGGACCGCCTTGCGGTTCCTCTCGGAGGAAATCATCATGAAGTACAAAGCAGTGATCTTTGATTTAGATGGCGTCATCTGTCATACGGATGAGAACCATTATCAGGCATGGAAATCGGTGGCCGACAGTCTTGGCATTACCTTTGATCGAACCGTAAACGACAGGTTACGCGGCGTTAGCCGACGGGAGAGCCTGGAGATCATGCTGGAGTCTCATGATGAGGAAATGGAAGAAGCCGAAAAGAAACACTGGTCCGACCAAAAAAATCAACGCTATCGTGAGTCGCTGAAAACTTTGACACCAGAGAATCTCGATCCAGGAGTTACTGAGACGCTTTCTGTCGTGAGGAAGATGGGGATTCTTATGGCGATCGGCTCCTCAAGCAAGAACACGAAATATATATTAGAGCGTCTTGGACTGGCGGACGCCTTTGATGCCATATCGGATGGGAATGGAATCACAAAAGCAAAACCGGACCCGGAAATTTTTTTGAGAGCAGCGAGTCAAATGGGGGTTCAGCCCGAGGATTGCCTGGTCGTCGAAGACGCAAAAGTCGGTATAGAAGCTGCGCTTGCGGCCGGAATGGACTGCGCCGCAATTGGAGATGGCACTCGATATGGAATGGCACAATACAATCTCGACCAGATCACAGATCTCGTGGCCATTCTGGAGCAAACCCCTTGGCAGAGCATCCTAAAAGATTTAAAATAGAAGCCGTGCAAGAACACATTGGAGGATGCCGATGAACGAAAATAATAAAATAGACAGAGCAATGGCAGAAACGTTGCTGAAACGAAGAGATCCTTTTGCCCACAAGGGAAGTTATGGCACAGTTCTTGTCATTGCCGGCAGTGTTGGTATGGCGGGGGCTGCAGTGTTATGCGCAAGAGGCGCCCTGCGAAGCGGAGCGGGACTGGTGCGGGTCTCCATTCTTCCTGAGCTGTTTCCGATCATGCAAACGGCAGTACCGGAAGCAGTATGCCGCCCCCGCACATTGGATCGCAAAGAATTGTCCGGATACTCAGCGATCGTTGCAGGTCCTGGTTTGGGTGTCGATTTTGACGAGGGACCGATTCGAAACGTGCTGGAATGCAGCGGGGGCATCGTGCTACTGGACGCTGACTGCCTCAACCGAATGGCAGTGAACAGGCAATTGCAGGATCGGGTAAAAGAGGCAAAAGGAACTGTCATACTCACGCCTCATCCGGGAGAAGCCGCCAGATTGCTTCGATGCACCGCAATGGACATCAATCGTGACAGACCGGGTGCGGCAAGGATGCTTGCGGAACAAACCGGGGCGATCATCGTCTTAAAAGGAGCGGGGACGATCGTGACCGCTCCTTCGCAAGAAATATATATAAATACGACAGGAAATCCCGGAATGGCCACCGGCGGAACCGGCGATGTCCTCGCTGGAATCATCGGAGGACTTGCGGCGCAAGGCCTTACGGGAATCAATGCTGCATTGGCAGGAGTCTTCATCCACGGACTTGCAGGAGACTTGGGTGCAGCTGCTTTGGGTGAATATGGATTGGTCGCGTCGGACGTTGCGGCCATGACAGGAAGAGCAATCATGGAGATCGCCGGCAATCAGATCCGGCAACAGGAGGTAGGGAATGAAAAAGAATAGAATTTCAGTTTTGATCACGATTCTGGTTTTGGTGCTGGCAACTGCAGCAGTTTTCGCAGAAACTTATGATCCCGGCTCGGCAGAGGATCCGGTGGTGACCAAGAGTTATGTAGATGCCCAGATTGCTGCCTTAAAAACCGGCGGCACCGCAAGTGTGTTCGAACCGATCAATGTAAAGGCCGGCCAAAAACTGATCGGTGGAGCCGGTACAGAACTGATCCTCCGAAGTGGCGATGCCTATGCGATCGACAACGGTGTTGACGGGCTTTCCGATGTCACTTCTGCAAAAGACCTGAAAGGTGGCGTGACGATCACGGCAAATCATTTATTGCTCGTTCCAAGAGCCGATGGACGAGGTTTAGAAGCGGGATCCGATCTTTGGGTCATGGTTAAGGGAAGCTATACGATTCAGTAGCACACACAGGGAGACAGAATGAGATTCAGAAGAAAAGCAATTGCATATTTCGTTGCCACAGCTATGGCGATCACGCCGCTTGGCGGACTGACTGCGTTCGGAGCCAGCCTCGGAGATCTTTTATTCAGTAAAAGCATAACTGTGGGAGAAAATCTGACGCTGGCGAGCGGAGTGTATTGGAATTCATCATACAGCGAAAAAAACACAGAGAACTATATCGTTTATCAACCGGGAGCAACGGTGGTACCTAAAATATCGTACGGCAATGACATCGTTGGCGCCGCCAGCTTCAACGCAGTAGCAGCGAAGGCTGCTGCCAAAGGGGACTATGTAGTGGCAGGTATGAATGGGGATTACTTCAATACTGCCAATGGAGTCGCCGTCGGTATGACGATCAAGGACGGGATCTTGCGTACATCGGAAAGCACAGCTAACCCGGCGGTTGGATTCCTGGAAAACGGAACAGCGATCATTGGAAGGGCTGGCCTCAATATTCGTGCCGATGGTCCGACATTGGGTTCCGGTATTGGCCTGATCCATATGAACAAGACGGTGACGGCAACCTCCGGCGTGATGCTTTACACGACGGATTTTGCTGATGACGATACGAATAAAGCCCCGATCCCGACATTCAACGTGGTGCTGGATGTTCTATCCGGCGAAGCAAGAATCAACGGGGTGATCGAAGCTTCCGTCGCATCGGTCGCAGATTCTGCTGTGCCGGCGGTGATACCGGAAGGGAAACTGATGCTAAGCATATCGGTCGGGACCGCTTACCCCGGCACCCTGACTCAGCTCAGAGCATTGAATGCCGGAGATCCGGTAACTATTTCTTTCACTGGAAACGAGGCTTGGAACAATGTACTTTATGGGGTCGGCGGCGGTGAGAAGCTGTTGACTGCCGGAGCGAAGGTCGTAGCCGCAGGGGGAGAGATCCATCCCAGATCTGCCATCGGTATCAAAGCCGATGGTACCACTATCTTTTATACTGTGGATGGCAGATTGGCTGGCCACAGCAAGGGGTTGACCTTGTCCCAACTCGCTGACCGGCTTCTGGAGTTAGGATGCGTCGAAGGCATCAATATGGATGGCGGCGGATCCACCGCAATCCATTCGGTTTATCCCGGAGACAGCGCAGCGACGAACATAAACCGTCCGGCGCAGGGTTCTTTGCGGAACTGCGGCAATTACATTCTTTTGGTCAATACCGCAGCACCCACCGGCGTTTTGGAGAACCTTCATGTGTATCCCTATCACGTTCAAATGCTTGCCGGAGCAACCCAGACCTTTACCATGAAGGCCAGCGATCGATATTATTATTCCGTAGCAGCACCTTCCTCGTTCACATACAGTGCCACTAGCGGATTGGGAACCTTTGATGGAAGCGGCATTTTTTCCGCCGGGAGCGCAACAAAAAGCGGCGAAGTTTCAGTGCGCTACAATTCGAGGATCGCTGGAATGGCAAAAGTTGATGTGATCGCCAAACCCAGCAGTATCCAACTGATCGATCAGGCGACAGGAGCGGTCGTAACGACCTTGTCATCCTCCGCAGGAGCATCCGTCGACTTGGCGGCCCAGGCAGTATACAACCGCATGCCTCTGGTGTCCCAGGATAAAAACTTCACCTGGACAGTGACCGGAAACATCGGTACCATAGATGAAAACGGACTGTTGACCATTGGCAACATCACCAACGGCACAGGAACCGTGTCGGTGTCTGCAGGAGGCACCACCGCAACGATGACGGTCAACGTGACCAGTGAAGGAACCCGATTGGAATCCTTTGAAGGAGACGATCACATTTTAAAGAATATATTTGCTCATGGAGCCGTCGTGGATCGTAGCACAGACCTTACAAAAGTACGCTACGGATATGGAAGCGGCAGGATCCAGTATGACTTTGGAGCAACTGGATCCGGCAGTATCGTTTTGCCAGTTTCCCTCGGATTCTCCAAAAGCTTCAGTCAATTGAGTTTTTGGGTGTACGGAGACCAGTCAGGCAATACCCTGCAACTGGCATTTTCGACACCGGAAGGGATCAAGGAAGTCACTGGATCTGCTATCAGCTTCACTGGCTGGCAACAAATGATCGTACCGGTTCCCAAGGGAGCCACCGGATTGAATGGGATCATACTGACCCAAACGGGATCTAAAAGCAGCGGAGTTCTCTATCTCGACCAGATCATGGGCGGGATCGGCTACTACATCGACACAGATCCTCCCGTGATCACGATGAGCATTACCGGACAGTCGTTGTCAGCTATCGTGGCCGACGGGATCGACAGCGATCTTTCGCCGGCGGATCTGGCGGTGACGTATGACGGAACCCGATTGCCCTTCACTTATGACCGACCCTCCAAAACATTGACGTCAGCGCTACCGGCTCCAGATGGACTGATGCACAGGGTCGCCGTGATCGCAGCAGACCGGAGCGGCAACCTGGGACGAAGCGCGTTGACCATACCGGGAGATTCTATGGAACGACCCTTCCAGGACATGAACGGTCACTGGTCCTCTGACAGCACATCCTATTTGTACACATTGGGTATCGTCAGCGGCATGCCGACCGATACCGGAGTATCTTTCCGTCCGGACAACCAGATCACACGGGCAGAGTTTTCCGTATTGATGGCAAATTGGATCGGCGATGAGGCTGCGGGATTCGATCAGATACTGCTTCCTTTCGCGGATGCCGGCTCGATACCCGCCTGGGCAGTACCGGCAGCCAAGGCGATGTACGGCATGGGGATCATCAGCGGTGTTGAAAAGAACGGATCGGTCTATTTCAATCCGGCCAGTCCCATCAGCCGGGAAGAGGTGATGACCATCATCGGCAGGACACAGCAGAGGGGCTTTACGGAAAATGATCTCGTCACCTTTGCAGATAACAGTCAGGTTTCCGCATGGGCATTGCCTTACGTCAAAACTTTGGTGCAACAAGGTGTGGTTTCTGGCTACGATAACAAACTGTGGCCAAAAAACCCTGTGACCAGGGCACAGGTCGCAACGATCATAACCAATCTCAACTGATCGGAGGTCTTTTATGAAGATCATGCTCTTCGCCGCCGGTGGCGACATCGGTGGCGGTAAAACCCATATCCTCTCCCTCGCAAGGGAACTATCGGCCAGCAATGATCTTTTGCTGGTCAGTTTCCGTAAAGGCGTGCTGTCAGAAGAAGGAAGGGAAATGGGATTGGACGTGCAGGTCATGGACAATGGCTGGAACGTGTTTTCCGACATGCGGATGGCTCTTGCTGCGGTCGACCGGTTTCGTCCCGATGTGATCCATTGTCATGGAGCAAAGGCAAACATGCTGGGAGTTCTCGTGAAAAAACTCAGGTCGATCCCTGTCATGACGACGGTCCATTCAGATCCGAAACTGGACTACATGGGCAATCCGCTGAAGCAATACACCTTCGGATTGATCAATGCCATCGCTCTTCGAAACATGGATTTTTATATGGCAGTCGCAGACCGCATGGAGCAGAACCTGATCGAACGCGGATTTGATCCCTGGAGAATCTTTACTATATTCAACGGTCTTGATTTTTCCAAAGCTGATACGAGACCTAAGAAACAGAAATTGGAAAACGACGATATCGTCGTCGGTATTGCCGCGCGACTGACACCGATCAAGGACATCGGTACTGTGATACGCGCCTTTTCCATGGCATATGAGAAAAACCCGAAGCTACGCCTGTCCATTGCCGGTACCGGTGAGGATGAGGAAGAACTCCGGTCTTTGGCAAAGAGCTTAAAGATCGCGGACCGGGTGGAGTTTGCCGGCTGGATCAGCGATATCCAGGGATTCTTTTCCGGGGTCGACATCAATGTCCTGGCTTCTCTTTCAGAGACATTCCCCTATTCCCTTCTTGAAGGAGCTTACGAACATTGTCCGGCGATCGCAACAAGGGTTGGCGGAATACCGGCTTTGATACGGCATGGGGAAAACGGCTTCCTTTTTGAAGCTGGAGATACGGAAACCTTCAGCGATTACATCTACCGATTGTCCGTCGATGAAGAACTCCGACACCGGTTGGCTGAGAATCTCTTTCTACGAGCAAAAGCCGATTTTTCTCTGGAGCGGATGAGAGAAGATCAGGAAAAGGTCTACCAGACCATCATGCGCCGCCGAGAGAGAAAAGGACGTCAGGGGGCGGTGATCTGCGGTGCTTACGGCCGCGGAAACGCAGGGGACGAGGCCATCTTGAAGGCGATTCTGGGGCAGCTTAGAAAGATCGACCCGGATATGCCTTTCTGCGTCATGACAAGAAACAAAAAAGAAACCAGATTAGTCAGCAAGACGCGTTCCATGTATATATTTAACGTGGTTTCCTTTTTTAGAAGTCTTAAAAAAGCTGAGATTTTTGTCAACGGAGGAGGTAGTCTGATCCAGGACGTCACCTCCTCACGGTCGCTGTATTTCTATCTTTTCACCTTGAAGGCCGCGAAGTGGTGGGGCTGTAAAATCATAATGTACGGCTGTGGGATCGGTCCCATCGATTCGGCAATGAATCGACGCATATCCGCCAAGGTATTGGACAGCACGCCGGACATCATCACTTTGCGAGACAGCATCTCCCTGGAAGTCCTGAAGGAAATGGGAGTCGCTAAGCCTGAGATCCAATTGGCTGCTGATCCGACGGTGAACATTGAAAAGTCGGGACCTATCGCAGTGGAAGCTGCGTTCCTTTCGGAGGGGATACCGGCAGATCTGAAAAAAATCGGCTTTTGTCTGCGAAATTGGCAGACCTTCACTCATCCGGAATACATCGCAAAAGCTGCTGATTATGCCTACGAAACCTATGGCGCCACGCCGGTGTTTCTTCCCATCGAGATCCCAAAGGACGTATCGGCAGCCCATCGTGTGGTGGCTCATATGAAGAGTCCTTACTACACCTGCTCAAAAAAGCATCCGGTCGAGGACATGATCGGTATGCTGGGTTCCATGGAAGCGGTGGTCGGGATGCGACTTCATTCTTTGATCTTTGCAACTACGGGAGGATCTCCGGTGATCGGTATTTCCTATGACGTCAAGGTGGACAGTTTTGTCAAGGACATCGGTCACACTGCGTGCATACCACTGGAAGAACTGTCAGTTCAGGAACTGTGCAAAGAGATCGATCGGGCGATGGAGCACGGCAAAGACTATGCGGCGGAAGCGGCAAGGATCTTGCGAGAAGCCGAAAAAATCAACGGCGATGCGGTCAAACGCTTGCTTGCCGAAGAAAGGACGACCTCGGGATGAAACAGATCATTTGTGTCTCCACTTCCAATTTTTATCCGATCCCCACGAGAAAGCAGAATGTGATGACCCGGCTCAAAGATGCGGAGATCCTCTACATCGATCCGCCGGTTTCCTTATTGGCGCCACTTAAGGATATCCATACGTTTCCGAGGCTGTTCGCTTTTCTCAAAAAGGGAGTCAAGGCGCAGGAAAACATAACTGTTTACGCTCCTCCACCGGTCATTCCATTTTTTAACCGATACCGATGGATCAACCGAATCAATCAGAGGATCCTGGCTGGCCATTTGAAACGACGCCTGGGGAGACATGGATTTCACGATCCTTATCTCTGGTGTTATTCTCCGACATCCTGCGACCTGGTGGAATATATCCCATCAAAAGGTATCATTTACGATTGTGTCGACCGACACTCCGCCTATAAAGGTATGATCGATCCGATGGTGGTGGACCGGATGGAAGAAGATCTCGCACAAAAGGCGTTGCAGGTCTTCTGCACTGCCCAAGGGCTTTACGATCGTCTGAAACCCTTCAATGCTTCGACAACTCTGATCCCCAACGGTGCCGCATATGAACTGTTTTCCAGGGCAGCCATACCCTTCGACAACGACAAAGAAGAAGCAGAAGGGAAGCAACCGGTCTTTGGCTTTGTCGGAATGCTGCAGGAATGCATCGACTACGATTGCATCGAGGCATTGGCGGCAGCCAAACCAGAGGCATCGATCGTGTTGATCGGAAAAGCGTTGCCAGGGGTGGATCTCACCGCATTGTCCAAGTATCCCAACATCCGGCAGATGGGGCTACTGCCACAAACCGAACTGCCAGACCATATCCGCAATTTTGATGTTTGTCTCAATCTTTTCCGGGATGGAGACCTGGCAAAGGATGTGAGTCCGTTGAAATTTTATGAATATCTTGCAACCGGAAAACCTATCGTCAGCACAAGAATGCCACTTCAGGTGCTGGACTACAGCGATGTCGTATATATAGCTGATACACCCGCGGATTTTGTGGTAAAATGTGAGGAAGCCCTGAGAGAAAGGGGCCCGGAAAAGAGACAACGACGAATGGAATATGGAAAGGCCTGTTCCTGGGAGGAACGGGTACGGCAGATGGAGGAGATCCTCCCGCAGGAATGGAGGTCAGAATGAAACTTGTAAATGAAAAGGGCAAACTGTTCGGATGGATCAATGTGGTGGACTTGCTGCTTTTAGTGGCGGTGTTGGCTGTCGTGGGAGCGATTGCCTGGCAGCTCTTTGGAACTCAGGTCAACAATGCGGTATCGCCGCAGGTGGACATGACGGCTGAGGTCGTGATCATCGGAACCGCCCCCCGGCTGGTCGAGGAGATCATCCGTCAGGACCTGATCGGAGAGCGCTTGGTTTCGGGGAACGAATACATGAATGCCACAGTCACTGACGTATGGCTCGAGGATTACGTCATGCAGGCGATCCGGGACGATGGGATCATC
Organism: Firmicutes bacterium HGW-Firmicutes-11; assembly: GCA_002840285.1. Lineage (GTDB taxonomy): Bacteria > Bacillota > Clostridia > Peptostreptococcales > Anaerovoracaceae > PHAE01. The sequence continues at coordinate 48,903 of PHAE01000009.1, read as the reverse complement.
GTGGATGCCACCGACCCCAGCAAAAAAGACGTTGTGGTCAAGATAACTGCAAAGGTCCCGCAGGGAACGCCCAGTCCTAAAATAGGAAGTCAGGAAGTACGGGCCGGCAAGACATTCATCCTGAAAACTCAGACATTTGAATGCAGTGGAACGATCCGCTACGTGGAGATCGGAGACTGATCGATGGAACGATGCTGGAACAACAGCGCCTTGCTTGCTATGTTTCGCAAGCTTGGTGAATATGGACGCATCTCGGTTTCCAGTCAGATCTGGAACCGGTTTTGCAGCGCCCCGGATCACACGAGAAACTCCATTTATGGATCATTGATGGATGGGCTCCGTTGGATCCTTCTGATCATCGGAGGATGGATCCTGCAAAGCAGGTTTTATAAAGCGCTGTCATGGCTGAGAGATCTCTATTTCCGTGTGACAGAGGGCAGTCTTGTTTTTTCCCTTTTACATCGGCTTCGTCTGGGCCAGTGGCTGCTCTTGGCGTTTGTATTCTACCTACCGATCGAGTACATGATCCGTGACCGGCTTGCCTATTCGGTGATCGCTTCCGTTTGGGAAGAAGCTTTCATGATGGTGGCGGTGTTATTTCTGTTTTGGCGGAGAGGGTTGAGACAGTCGAAGGCTATTGCAAGAGAGACCCCTCTCGATGGGTATATTCTGTTGTTCATGGCAGTCGGCCTGTTGTTGATGTCCGCAGTGAATCCCTATCCAGCTGTTGCATGGGCCGGATATCGGGCAGTGGTCCAATACATGATCTGGTTCTTCCTGATGGTTCGTCTGATCGAAGACGAAAAAGACTTCTCGGTTGCGTATGCCGGGTTTGTCATTCTCGGCGCGCTTCTTTGTCTGCATGGGATCTATCAGTTCATCGTAGCGGTCCCAATTCCCGCATCCTGGGTGAGTCAAACCGAAATGGGAGTCAGGACCCGGGTTTTTTCATTGACCGGGAGCCCTAATATCTTCGGATCTCTCATAGTGATGCTGGCGCCGATGGCTGCCGCGCTGATGTATTATCTAAAGTCGAAGTGGCAGAAGTTCCTGCTTTTTGCTGTCACAGGAACGATGGTCCTCGCTTTGCTCTTCACTTTTTCCAGAGGCGCATGGATCGGCATGATCGTTGCCGTGACCCTCTTCTCTCTTTATGTGGATCGTCGCCTGCTGGGACTGATGGGAGTGGCAGTTGCTTCCGTGTTGGTCTTTGTTCCCTCTATCACCAGTCGGTTGACCTACTTGTTTACCAGCGACTACGCAGAGGCCTCGGCGATCGGCGGACGGGCGCTGCGGTGGGAGATCGGCCGAATGCTGGTGACCGAAAACAATCCCTGGCTTGGCTTTGGGTTGGGCCGATTCGGCGGCGCGGTTGCCATGAACAACAAACTGCTGGACGAGACCCTGGAGTTTCGTTACTTTTATATGGACAATTACTATCTTAAGACCATGGTCGAAATGGGATACATCGGTATTGCTTTTTTCCTGTTGCTCATTGCCGCTTTGCTTGTCTTCGGACTCCGTGCGATCCATCGCAGCAGCAACCGGATCGTCGAGGACCAGATGTCGGAAGCAAAAAAAGACCCGCTCATGCGGGCCGTTGGTGATCCAAAACTGTTGACGGTCGGCATTTTTTCAGGTCTTTGCGGCGTCCTCGCTCACTGCTATTTTGAAAACATCTTTGAAGAACCCTACATGGTGGCATACTTTTGGGGACTGGCTGCCATGGTCATCTACCGGGGTTATTTTTCTCCAAGCAGAGCGTAGAAAAAACCAGCGCGTTCCGCGTCGATTCGTTGGATGGCGTTTCTTGTATCCAGGATCTGTTTCCGGCGCATAACGGCTCCCAACTGCTGTAAGGGAAGATCACGGAAACGATCGTGATGGACGCCCAAAATCAGAAGATCCGAATCCTTCGCCGCATTCATAATGTCTTCATCAAGATCGTCTCTGCCGCTGACGAAGGGGTCGTATGCAGAGACTTCGATCCCATTTTCTTTCAGTAGTTCCATCAGATGAAGGATCGGGCTTTCCCGCACATCACCCACATTGGGTTTATAGGTTATGCCAAGCATGGTGACCTTGGGATCGTCGATGCCGTCCAGCAGTCCATCTACGCGGGTGGCGACATAGGCCGGCATGCTGTCGTTGGTCTTTCGGCAAGTCGCTATGATCACAGCCGTTTCCGGCTGTTTTTCTACGATAAACCAGGGATCCACCGCGATGCAGTGGCCACCCACGCCGGGACCCGGCTGATGGATATTGACCCGGGGATGCTTGTTGCACAGCGCGATCGCTTCCCAGACATTGATCCCGAAGTTTTCACACAAAATGGCGAGTTCGTTGGCAAAGGCGATATTGACGTCGCGGAACGTATTCTCTGCCAGTTTACAGAGCTCGGCGGTGCGAGTGTCAGTCAGAAAGATCTCACCCTTGACGAAGGTCCGGTAGACTTCGGCGATCTTCTCTGCCGAAGCAGGATTTACACCACCTGCGATCCGGCTGTTATTCACCAGTTCTTTCAGGATCTGGCCGGGTATGACACGCTCGGGAGAGTGGCCGACATAAAGGTCTTCGCCGACAGAAAGACCTGAGGATTCCAGCAGAGGCACCATGCATTCGTCCACGGTGCCGACGGGTGAAGTGGATTCCAGGATCACAATGTTGCCTTTGCGAAGAAAGGGAACGATGCTCTCGGTGGCTGCGATCACGCAGGAAAGGTCCGCACCCTTATTTTCTTGTATCGGTGTAGGAACGGCGATCAGAAACACATCTGCTTCCACCGGAACCGGAGACCCGGAGAGAAGACCCTGTGAGACCACGTCGTTTACAAGCTGTCCCAAGCCCTCTTCTTCAATTACGATGCGACCTTCCATTAAGGCAGATAGAACCGCCTCGTTTTTGTCGACGCCGACCACTTGATGCCCTGCGGAAGCAAACATCGCTGCCGTCGGAAGACCGATATATCCCAACCCGATAACGCATAATTTCATAGCTTTTCTCCATAAATAAGTTCGGTCAACCCAGGGTTGACATCGCTTTCAGATTAGCATAAATTTGTAAGGAAGTAAAGGCGAGATAGCTGTAGGTGAATTGGAAATGGAAGACAAAAATTACAGAGAACGGATCGATATTTTAGGTGTGCCGATCGACCGGGTGGACATGGAGATGGCACTGGAGATCTTCGAAGAACTCCTCGCGTCGCCGGGTTGCAGTCTGATCGTGACTCCAAACTCTGAGATCATCACTGTAGCAGAAAAAGATCCTGCATTCAAAGATGTGATCCTCTCAGCAGATCTGGTGATACCTGACGGAATCGGGCTAGTTTATGCGTCGCACTTACTACGCAAACCACTCAAACAAAGAGTGACGGGAATCGACTTCCTGGAAAGGGCACTATCGCGCCTGGCAACCACCGGGCAGTCGGTTTATTTTTTGGGCGGGAAGCCTGGAGTGGCAGTGAAGGCCGCGACTGCGATGGAAGCAAAGTACCCGGGACTGGTGGTGGCTGGCGCGGCTGACGGCTATTTCGACCCAATGAGAGAAGAGGAAGTGGTCGAGATGATCAACGCTTCCGGAGCTGTATTGCTCTGCGTCGCTTTGGGCGCGCCCAAACAGGAATTTTTTATCGCTCGCAACAAAACTCGGCTTGCTGTGAACACAGCCGTCGGTGTCGGCGGTAGCTTCGACGTTTTTTCCGGTGAAGTGAAACGGGCGCCCCGTTTTTATAGGGAGCATGGGTTGGAATGGCTTTACCGTTTAGCCCAACAGCCGGCAAGGATCAAGCGGGCGGCGGCGCTGCCTCGCTTCATGGTCATGATCCTTCTTGGCAGGGGAAAGGCGGATCGGCGATGAATGAACGGAACCGGAAGCTGCTTCTACGCTTTGCTCCATATTTTAAGAAATATAAATGGATCCTGGTTCTCGATCTTTTTTGCGCAGCCCTGACGACGGTCTGTGAGCTGACGCTTCCGCTGATCATACGCTACCTCACCGACATGGGCATGAATGACATCGAGGCGCTGACAGTTGAGCGGATCCTGTTGTTGGGAGCATTCTACCTTGGCCTGCGGGTAGTGGATTTAGTGGCCAATTATTTCATGGCCAATGTAGGACACATGATGGGGGCCAAGATCGAGACCGATATGCGGAAAGACCTGTTTTCTCACCTGCAGAATCTGTCTTATTCTTATTACGACAATACCAAGATCGGTCAGATCATGGCTCGGATCACCAGCGACCTGTTCGACGTGACCGAGTTTGCTCACCACTGCCCGGAAGAGTACTTTATTGCGGCATTGAAGATCGGTGTTTCATTCACTATACTGGCCCAGACCGATCCGTTGCTCACGATCCTGGTTTTTGCACTTCTTCCTTTGATGCTCCTTGCTTCGATGAAATTCAACGGCAAAATGCGGGACGCATTCAAACGCTCCCGGAACCAGATCGGCGAACTCAACGCCCAAGTGGAAGATAGCCTTTTGGGAATGCGGGTGGTCAAGTCCTTCGCAAATGAGGACGTAGAAGAAGAGAAATTCAGGAAAGGGAACGAAGGTTTTCTGGAGATAAAGAGAGAGGCATACCGCTACATGGCCGGATTTTTCAGCACGATCCGGTTTTTCGACGGAGTCATGTATATCGTCGTCGTGATCGTCGGCGCACTCTTCATGGTGGAAAGGCGGATCGGCGCTCCGGATCTGGTTGCCTACCTTTTGTATGTTTCCATGCTTCTTCAGTCGATCCGAAGGATCGTCGAGTTCACCGAACAGTTCCAGCGGGGGATGACCGGCATCGAGAGGTTCGCCGAGATCATGGATGAACCGGTAGAGATCGACGACGCACCGGATGCTGTGCCGCTGCCGGCGGTGCGGGGCGAAGTTCGCTTCGACAAGGTGAGCTTCAAGTATTCGGACAATAACCGCCATATCCTATCCAACATTGACCTCGTGGTAAAGGAAGGAGAAAACGTTGCTCTGGTCGGTCCGTCCGGTAGCGGAAAGACCACCCTCTGCAACCTGATCCCCCGGTTTTACGATGTGACCGACGGACGGGTCCTCATCGACGGCCATGATATCAAGGGAGTCACGATCCAGTCGCTGCGATCCCAGATCGGTATCGTCCAGCAGGACGTCTATTTATTTTCCGGCACGGTGTTGGAAAACATCGCCTACGGCAAGCCCGGCGCCAGCCGGGAAGAAGTGGAGGAAGCGGCAAAAAATGCTGACGCCCACGAGTTCATCATCGCATTGCCCCAGGGGTATGATACGTATGTGGGCGAGCGTGGAGTCAAACTGTCCGGCGGGCAAAAGCAGAGAGTCAGCATCGCACGGGTCTTCCTGAAGAACCCGCCGATCCTGATCCTGGATGAAGCAACATCCGCATTGGACAATGAAAGCGAGGCCATGGTGAAGCAATCGTTGGCCCGCCTTGCCAAAGGCCGGACCACCTTCACCATCGCCCATCGTCTGACTACCATTAAAAATGCCTCGGTCATCCTGGTGCTGACGGAAAACGGCATCGAGGAGCAGGGCAGCCATGAAGCCCTGTTGGCGAAGGACGGTGTCTACGCCCATTTATATCGGATGTACAGCGGATGAACAAAAACACCTTGAAGAACATCGTTTCGCCGCTTCTTGAATGGTTCGGTGAAAACGCCAGATCGATGCCCTGGCGCAGCGATCCCACCCCCTACAAAGTCTGGATATCAGAAATCATGCTTCAGCAGACCAGGGTCGAGGCAGGGCGGTCTTATTTTCTGCGTTGGGTCGAAGCGTTGCCGGATGTGGAGGCACTGGCCAATGTGGAGGAATCCAAACTGATGAAGCTCTGGGAGGGCCTTGGCTATTACAACCGGGCAAGAAATCTGAAAAAAGCAGCCGGCGTTGTGATGGAACAGTACAGCGGTAAAATTCCGGAGACATTCGAACAGCTACTCTCACTTCCGGGGATCGGACCGTATACTGCTGGCGCAATTGGCTCGATCGCGTTTCAACTTCCGGTCCCTGCAGTGGACGGAAACGTGCTGAGAGTGGTCGCAAGGGTCACCGGGGACCGATCTGACATCAGATCGGAGGCTGTAAAACGCTTCTACAGCGAATCGATTGCTTCGATCATGCCAAGTCACCGACCAGGAGACTTCAACCAGGCGCTGATGGAACTGGGGGCTCTCGTTTGCATACCAAACGGCATGCCCCGTTGCGACCTTTGCCCGCTGGCCGGCCAGTGCATCGCTCACATGAAAAAAGTGACCGCAGAGATCCCATCAAAAAGGAAAAAGCCAGATCGAACGATTACAGAGCGAACGATCTTTGTTTTAAAAATCGGCAGCTGCATCCTCCTTCGAAAGCGAGAGGACAAGGGATTGTTAGCTGGCCAGTGGGAACTGCCGGGAACCGACCGGTTGCTGTCAGAGGATGAATTGGAACCATTACTGGAATCCTGGGGGTATCGGATCCGTTCGATGGAAGAGCTTCCCCCGTCCCGCCACATCTTCAGTCATGTCGAATGGCGCATGAAAGCTTATAAGATCGAAGCGGAAGCATCCTTTCTTAAGGAAGATGATGCTATATGGATCTGCGCTGACCAAGAGAGATTGTCTCACGAAATCGCCTTGCCATCGGCCTTCAATGCCTATCGGCCGTCCTTCTTCTAACTCCCTCCATTTCCGGGTCTTCATCGTTTTTTATAGATTTTCGCTGCTATCTGATGTATGATAGTTGCGCGGAGGTATTTCCTATGGTGAAACTTGGGAACGACTGGGATCGATTGCTGAAAGAAGAGTTTGAGCAGGATTACTATAGAGATCTCAGACAGTTTCTGATTGCTGAGTACCGCTCAGGGACGGTGTATCCGCCGATGCACGATATTTTCAATGCATTGCGGCATACGCCTTACCACAAGGTGAAGGTCGTGATCCTCGGGCAGGACCCATACCACGGCCCCGGACAAGCACATGGTCTCTGTTTTTCTGTCAGAGAAGGCATTCCATCTCCGCCATCGCTGGGGAACATTTACAAGGAACTCAAGGAAGACCTTGGAATTCCCGTCCCTTCTCATGGATGTCTGACTCAGTGGGCGGATCAGGGAGTTTTGCTTCTGAACACCGTACTGACGGTCCGGGCAGGAGAAGCTAACTCCCACAAGGGAAAAGGCTGGGAAATCTTTACGGACCGGATCATACAGCTTCTGGGGCAGAGAGAAGAACCGATGGTATTCCTGCTTTGGGGAGCCAATGCGAAATCAAAAGCTCCTCTGTTGACCGAAAGCCCGCATTTGGTGCTGACGGCAGCACACCCCAGCCCGCTGTCCGCTTATAACGGATTTTATGGATGCAAGCATTTTTCCAAAGCCAACGCTTTTTTGCAGAGCTTCACCACACCGGTGGACTGGAGAATCCAATAAGCTGTTGTCAAGTGTATGAAGGAGGAAATAAAAATGGAACCGGGAACTATAATTCTCATTATCGTACTAGCCATTGCGGCGATCATTGTTCTTTGGGTCATCGGCGCCTATAACGGATTCGTGAAACTGAGAAACATGGTGGAAGAGGGTTTTGCCACCATGGATGTGTATCTGAAAAAGCGCTATGATCTGATCCCCAATTTGGTGGAGACGGTCAAGGGATATGCAGCCCACGAGTCGTCAACTTTTGAAAAGGTGGTACAGGCGAGAAACGCAGCCCAGGGAGCTTCTACGATGGAAGACAGGATCCAGGGAGAAAATATGCTGACCGGTGCTTTAAAAAGCTTGTTCGCATTGGCGGAATCCTATCCTGATCTGAAGGCGAATACAAACTTCCTCGATCTTCAGACGCAACTGCAGCGAGTGGAAGAGGATATCGCCAACTCCAGAAAGTATTACAATGCCGTCGTGAAAGAATATAACACAAAGACCGAAATGTTCCCCGCAAACATCATTGCCGGCATTTTCAAATTTGTACGCAAGCCGATGTTTGAAGTTTCGGAAGAGAGCCAGAGAGAAGCAGTCTCCGTCAAGTTCTAAACAGAACCATCGCGGCCAGAGGTGAGAGTGCATGAAACGATTCGCGGGTACGGTGTTGATCATCGTTCTCTTATTGACTTTGTCTACCGGTATCGCAAGCGCGGCCAGTTATCAGACCAAGCGCTTCGATGTTTCCGTGGACGTAGGCGAGGATCACAGTTTTAAAGTTACGGAAACCATTACGATGGAGTTCCTGGAGGACAGCCATGGGATCTTTCGTTATATTCCCTATGCCGGTTCCATTTATTTTGAACAGGACGGGGAAGCGATCGAGATGCCTTATCGTGTCAAAATAACCGATACCGATGTCCCGGGATTTCCTTTTGAGCGAAGTTTTGAGAACAACAACTTGCTGCTGAAAATCGGAGACCCTGATCGATATGTATATGGACCGATCACCTATCGGATCACCTATTTGGTCACAGCATTCGACGACCGAATCGACGAGATGGATCAATTTTACTGGGGCCTCATGCCTACAGGATGGAACACTTCAGTGGAAAGCGCATCTTTTCGTATCACGATGCCGAAATCATTTGACGAAAGCGCAGTGGAATTTTTATCCGGGCGTTATGGCTCAACGGACACCAGTGCAGTCGACTGGACGGTTCGCGATACTGTGATTTATGGATCCACAAATCGTCAACTGGAGCAGGGTGAAGGCGTGACGATTCGTGTTGTCTTGCCCGACGGGTATTTCAGTGGGCAACCCACCAACGACTGGATGCTTCTGGTATTGATGTTTCTATTGATTGCTGCGCCTCTTTGCAGTATACTACTATGGTATTTCTTCGGCAGAGACCCCAAAGTGGTAAAGACAGTCGAGTTTTATCCACCGGAAGGTGCCGGGCCGGCTGAGGTCGGGTACATCATCGATGGCGTCGTCGACAGCAAGGATATGGTATCCATGATCATTCACTTTGCTGATCAAGGATATCTCACGATCGAGGAAGAGACAGAGGACGACTTCATCCTCGAAAAAGTAAAGGATCTTCCGGATACTGCAAGGCCATACGAGAGAACCATGTTTGACGGCTTATTTGGTTTGGGCGACCGGATTCGTTCCGAAGAGCTGAAAGGCACTTTTTATCCGGATTTTGCCCGGGCGCAAAAGCAGTTGTACCAGTACTATGCAAAAACGAAGACTCGCCGGATATTTACGCAACAATCCTTGTTTTCCAGGGGATTGTCCATTTTGATCATGGCCATTCCTTTAGCGGCGTTTGTATTTTTCGGCACCGGATACTCGATGCAGATGTTCACGTACGGATTTTTGATCCTTCCGGTCATATTAGGAACTTTGGTCGCTTATTTCGCACTGATCAATATCTACGATCGAATGCACAGCATTTCCACCGGAAAGAAAACCGTTGGACGAATCGTCGCTGGCATTGCTCTGATTCTTTGCTATATCGGCATCCTCGCTTATGGACTGTTCATTCTGAAGCTGCTGCTGTACGCTGTTTTTACCATCGCAGCATCCTTCGTGTGCTTCCTGATGGCGGCAAGGATGAAACGAAGAACGAAAGAAAGCGCAGCGCTGTTGGGCAAGATCCTTGGATTCAAGGAGTTTATACGAAAGGCCGAATTGGACCGAATCCGAGTGCTGGCAGAAGAAGATCCTCAATATTTCTACCGTGTCCTTCCCTATGCTTACGTGTTCGGACTCGCAGAGCGGTGGGCTGAAAAATTTGAAGCCATTTCCGTACCGCAACCGGATTGGTATAAGACCAGTTATTACAACAACCGATTCAACACATTGTTGTTTCTCAACACCTTCAACCATTACACCCGCGCCATGCAAAGCAGCATAGCAGTACCTCCAAGTTCGGGAAAGGGCGGCTTCGGCGGCGGCGGATTTTCCGGCGGCGGCGGTTTCTCCGGTGGCGGAATGGGAGGCGGAGGCGGCGGTGGCTGGTAAACACACAAATAATAAATCAAACAGGAAGCAGGAATTCAATTGAAACAAAAGATCATCAACATTGCAGTCATTGCACATGTAGACGCAGGAAAGTCCACGCTGGTGGACGCACTACTCTCGCAAAGCGGCGTGTTTCGTGAAAACGAAGAAGTCGTCGAATGCATCATGGACAGCAACGATATCGAGCGGGAACGAGGGATCACGATCTACTCCAAAAATTGCTCAGTCATGCACGAGGGAGTTAAAATAAACATCGTTGACACACCCGGCCATGCGGATTTTTCTTCTGAAGTCGAACGGATCATACGTACGGTAGATACAGTCATTCTTCTGGTTGACTCCAGTGAGGGCCCAATGCCGCAAACCAGATTCGTACTTCAAAAGGCATTGGAAATCGGTCTTCGTCCCATACTTCTCATAAACAAGATCGACAAAAAAGATCAGCGTGCGCTGGAAGTGGTAGAGTTGACCGAAGACTTATTCCTTGAACTGGACGCCCAGGGAGATCAGTTGGATTTTCCTGTGCTCTTCGGCATAGCAAAGCACGGCATTGCACAGTTGGATCCGCTGGAGGAAGGTGTCGATATCTCACCCCTTTTTGACACTATCATTTCCCACGTCGATTCTTACCCTGACAGGGACAATGAACCTCTGCAAATGCAGGTTTCCGCTCTGGGGTATGACGACTATATCGGACGGCTTGGCATCGGCAGGATTTTTGCCGGCACCATGCGACCGGGACAGGTGGTATCCGTATGCCGCGCCGACGGTTCGGTGGCAATCAAAAAGATCAACCAGGTCTTCGTCTATAAGGGCTTGCTTCGCGTGCCTGTGGAATTGGCGGAAAGCGGAGATATCGTCGTGGTTTCTGGAATCAGTGACATCTCTATCGGTGAGACCATCTGCTTAGAGAAGCAACCGCTGCCGATGGAGTCCATTCACATCGAAGAACCGACCCTCTCCATGAACTTCATGGTCAATACATCTCCTTTTGCAGGAAAAACGGGGAAATACGTCACGTCCCGCCATCTGAAAGAACGACTGGAACGGGAACTGGAAGTCAACGTCGGGCTTCTGATCGAACCATTGGATACGACCGACGGCTTTAAAGTGTCCGGACGGGGAGAGCTTCATCTGTCCGTATTGCTGGAAAATATGAGACGGGAAGGATACGAGATCGCTGTATCCAAACCGGAGGTCATACTTCACCGGGAGAACGGGAAGCTTTTGGAACCGATGGAACGGGTGATCATCAGCGTACCGGACGAGTACTCGGGGGTAGTCATCGCCAAGCTCAACCAGAGAAAGGGAATCATGCACTCCATGACCGGCAAGGAAGGATATTCCAGAATGGAATACTTGGTGCCGACAAGAGGATTGCTGGGATATCGGACGGAATTCATCAATGATACGCGAGGCGAAGGCACATTGGTGCGACGCTTCGAGGCCTTTGAAGAACACAAGGGTGAAATACCCCAGAGAGCCAATGGTGCTATCGTTTCCATAGAAGAGGGCATTGCGACGGGATACGCACTTTCTAACATCGGAGAACGTGCCACCATGTTTCTGTCTCCCGGAACAAAGGTCTATGCCGGCATGATCGTGGGGATGAACAGCAGAAACGAAGATATGGCAGTGAATCCGTGCAAGGCGAAGAAGACGACCAACATGCGTGCAGCCGGTAACGACGATGCCATTCGCTTGACCCCGCCGAAAACATTCACGCTGGAGGAAGCGCTGGAATTTGTCAACGATGACGAACTTGTGGAAATCGTTCCGGGTGACATCCGCCTGCGGAAAAAGATACTGTCCGAAGCGGACCGAAGAAGAAGTGCCAGATAAGTGGAGGTAGATCGTGAGTAAAGTCAGTGTCGTTATGTACTACTGGATCTTCATCGTGTTCGTGCTACTGGCCGCCAAGATATTTGGTTTTGCAGACGATGGAAAAACGATGATCGTGATCATCGCGTTGGCTACTGTGCTTTATATTGGGATCAATATGATTTACGCCACCTCTCACCGGGCGGCGGCGAAGTCAAAAATGTACGAACAAAACAGACAAAAAAATAAAACTGCAGTCAAAAGCAAGACTGCAGTCAAAAGGAAGAAATAGCTCAAGAATCAAAAGGCCTTGTCGATCAAGGCCTGTATTTTTTCTTTTAATTCCGCCGGCTCGGTCTTGGGAGCAAAGCGACCGACCACGTTTCCTTCGCTGTCGACGAGAAATTTAGTAAAATTCCATTTGATCGCTTTACCCAGAACGCTGGGCGAAGAGTCTTTCAGGTAGTTGAACAGCGGTTCCGCTTTACTGCCGTTGACGTCGATTTTTTGAAAAATCGGAAAGTTGACACCGTAGTTCAAGGAACAGAAACTTTTGATCTCTTCCATGTCACCCGGCTCTTGCCCGGCAAACTGATTGCAGGGGAATGCTAAAATCTCAAATCTATCGTTTCCAAAATGATCGTACAACTGTTGCAAACCTTCGTATTGCGGCGTAAAACCGCATTTACTGGCCGTGTTTACGATCAAAAGAACTTTGCCCTTGTATCGACTCATGGGTACATCGTCACCCATTTCGTCCTTCACAACAAAATCATAAAGCTTCATTGAGCACCTCCTTTTTCATTACCAGTTCAATACCCGAATGAGAAGGTAGCTAAACACGGAGGTCATTGCGCCCAGAGCGCTTCCCCAGATCAGATCGATGATCGTGATCGTGATCGGCCAATCTTTTACGGTTGCCAGATTCGTCAGGTCGTAGGTTGCGTAGGTGACGAATCCAAAAAACAACCCTGCAAACAGAGCATACGATAGACTCTCCATACGGAGAGCCGGGTCGATGACGAAGAAGAGCAGGCCGACGATGAAGATCAAATAGAAGATCGCTGCTGCGGCGAAATTCACATTGGGAGCCATCAGATATCCAAGGTATTTACTGTATAAATTTTTCGCGATCACGGTGAGCCACATCATGTCAATGATCAGGAAGATCACCAGGGCCACAACGTAGTGTTTCAACGTGGCGATCGTAAAAAAGGATTCCATCATTGTTTCTCCTTCTTTGGAAACCAAGGGACGAAGACGCTTGTCTTTCGGGCGTACTCTTCATATCCGGGTTTCTTTTTCATTGAAGCTTCCAATAGGGGAACGCCGGAGACAAAGAGAAGCAAAAGTGTGATCGTCAGAGGGCTTACGATCGCCAACAGGGATGCTCCTGCACTCAGGGCAATCAGGAAGATGCCCCACCACATGGTTGCCTCGCCAAAGTAATTGGGATGGCGTGTGAATGCCCACAATCCCGTGGTCATGAGTTTGCCCCTGTTGTCCGGGTTCCGGATGAAGACCTTCAGCTGGTAGTCGCCCACAGCTTCAAAGAAGAAACCGATCACCCAGACCAGGATGCCGAGGTATAAAAGTACAGTGATAGGAGGAATGTTGGAGTCTCTGGTCAATAGAAGGGGTGTGGAAATCACAAACATGAAAAAGCCCTGAAGCATATACACCTGAAAAAACGCCCTGGGGATCACCCAGCTTCCCCACTCCTTCCGCCAGGTCGCATAGCGGAAATCCTCGGGTTTTCCGACGTTTCGCTTCAGGATATGATAAAACAGCCGGAGGCCCCAGATCGAAATGAGAACGGTCATAATGATCAACGGGATGGGAGCGGTCGGTGTCGAAGTAAGCACAAACCAGGCAACGATCACAAATCCAACGCCCCAACCCATATCGACGATAGAATTGTTTTTGATTGCGGTTCCCGCGATGAAAAAGATGAGAAAATAAATAAAGATCAAAATTGCAGCGTCCATAAAACAACCTCCAATGCCTTGATCTGCAAACGTTATGGCCGTTCCGTCACGCAGACAGCGACAGAGCCAGGTCCGGAATGGATGGCGATGATGGATGAGATCTCGCTGATGAATTCCGGTTCCTTTCCAATGATTTTCGTAAGCGATTCCTTATATTCAAGTGCCAGCGGCAGATTGTCCGCGTGGACGATGCTGTATGCTTCGATGCCTTTGCCAGCCATTGCAGAACGAACCAGCTTCAGAATTTTTCCGGTGATCGATTTTTGAGATAGTCCCATACCGAAGGTGGCACCTTTTCCTGTTTCGTCCAGGGTCATGATGGGGCGAAGACCGATCATCATACCGATCTTGCCGACGGAATTGGGAACACGGCCGCCTTTCGCAGCGTATTCCAAGGTTTCCAGGCACACATATATTTTTGTGCGTGGAATCATGGATTCTACTTCGGCGACCACTTCGTCGTGGCTCTTGCCCTGGTCAAGAAGATGGGCTGCCCTTGCGACCAGAAGCCCTTCAGCTCCTGAATTCAAACGACTGTCGATCACGGTGACTCTTTTGCCCTGGGTGTCGATTCGCTTCAGTTCCTGACGGAAGGCTTGATTTGTTCCTGACAGCTTGGAAGCGATAGTGATGACGATCAGAGAATCGTAGTGATCGAGCAGCTCGATCAGGGTGCTCCGTATTCTCCCCGGCTCCGGTTGGGAACTGGTAGGATAGACCTTGGAATTGGGAATCTCCCGAAACAGTTGTGCGAGATGAATGGTTTGTTTGTCCAAATAAACGACGTCGTCTAGAATCAGACCAAGCGGGATCGTGTGGATCTGATGTTCCAGCTTAAATGTTTCCGGTATATCGGCTATAGAATCGGTTAGGATACCTACACTGTGCCTTCGCTCTGCTGCAACACTGCTCTGCAATCTCGTGTCATCCACTTTCTGGTTCAATAGCGTACCCTCCTCCTTTAAAATAGAAACGATCTCTTCCGGACGATCTGTGTGAATGTGGATCTTGACCTTGTCTCCCGCAGAAGTCACGATCAGAGAATCTCCGTGACCGTGCAGGAGATGATGAAAGTGTGAGGGATCTTTGTGGTTGGCGGTAAGAAAAATCTCCGTGCAGAATGGATATTCTGCAGCCGACTCTTCGATGACTTCATGAGGAACGGAACCATCGGCCTCGATCACGTCTGCAGGTGCTCCGGCAAAGAAATGATTGATCCCATTGAGAAATCCAACAAAACCCGCGGCGCCGGAATCGACGACCTTGTACTTCCTAAGGACTGCAAGCTGAGCGGTGGTGTCCTCCAACGCTTTGCCGGCAAATCGATAAGCGGCCTCCATGAGACTCTGAAACGAGTCGAAACGATGGTGATTGTGGAACAAAAAATCAGCCCATTCCCGGATAACGCTGACCATCGTACCCTCGACCGGCTCCTCGACGGCCTCGTACAGGTGTTCCACTGCTTTGTTGGCGATACCGGAGAATTCCGCCAGACCAACAGTGTCGTAATCGGCACCATTGACAGCAAGTCCGTTGACATAAGATGCGAAAATGATGCCGGAATTACCTCTGGCCGATGCAAGACCGGATTCCGACAATCGCTTGATCGCGTTAGAAAAGGAAGGTTGCGCTTCGGTTTGCTCTACCATGGCACCTAATGTCAAGGACAAGTTCGTTCCAGTGTCGCCGTCGGCAACAGGAAACACGTTGATGGAGTTGAGATATCCCTTCGTGGAACTCACTTCCCTGGCTCCTGAGTGAAACCAATTGAACAGATCGTTGCCGTCGATGGTGACTTTGGCTTTGTTGCTGTCCACGTTATGCCTCCCTTTTCGTGCGTCTTGCCAACAGCAATGAAAATTCAACCAGAACGATCAAAACAAAACAGCTGATCACCGTGATGATGACCATCGGGTATTGACTGCGAAATCCATCATAGGAGGTATGCTTCAGCCAGATTCCCAAATAAGCCCACAAAAGGACCAGACCGTATGCCACATCTCTGTTCGTCCGTATGGTGGCGATGCCGATGGCAGCGCCAACGATCAGGATCACGATGGTCCAGGTCGCTTCGCTGATTCCAAAACCGCTCCAGCCGAGATCCACGAGCAGCGTTGTCACATTGGCGATGGTCGCTACGGTGATCCATCCAAAATAGACCGAGAAAGGCAGGCGTACAAAATATCGTTCTCTCTTGCTGATTGAACGTCCGCGAAAACCGGTAACAATACCGATAAGGGAAACAAGAATGATGAGCATCAGAATCAGAGACAACCCGATTTGCCCGTAGTGCCAGCAAAAAATCCAAGCTGCGTTGGCAAAGGAGGACAATGAAAAAAGGAGGGCTGTACGAGTCGATGACTCTGAGGAGATGCGCTCTTTCCCGTCGTGGAACAAACCAAACTGAAATAGCAGATAAGCCGCGAGCAACAGGTAAATCACTCCCCATATTCCAAATGTGAGACCCGTTGGGGCAAAAAGATTGGGATAAGAGTCGGAGACCTGTCCGGTTCCAATACCATTGATCGGAAGGATGTTCGCCAGCGCGTTCACCGTGATCATGGTCACAAATGATATTCCAACTAGGATGTTCAATGGACCGCTGCGCTTCTTGGATGACATAGGCATCTCCTTTCACGTTCCGGCAATCTTGGGTTGTAATTTTTTCGTTGTCATATATAATAATAACATTATACCGTATTTCCCATTTGAAGTAACAATATTTTTACCAGGAGGATTCCATTGACTAAAGTGAAAGTAACAGAGACTGTATTGCGCGACGGCCACCAATCCCTGATCGCGACCCGGATGACGACAGAAGAGATGTTGCCGATCCTTGCGACCATGGATCAGGTCGGCTACCACGCTATGGAGGTTTGGGGTGGAGCAACCTTTGACGCGTGTCTCCGATTCTTGAACGAGGATCCATGGGAGAGACTCAGAATCATTCGCAAGCACATCAAGAACACGAAGTTGCAGATGCTTCTTCGCGGGCAAAATCTATTGGGATACAAGCATTACGCAGACGATGTCGTTGTGGAATTTGTAAAAAAGGCCCACGACAATGGCATCGATATCGTCAGAGTGTTTGATGCCCTGAACGACCCGAGAAATTTGAGCAAATCCATCGAAGCGATCAAGAAAGAAGGAGGACACGCGCAGGCGGCGATGTCCTATACCATTAGCCCGGTCCATACCCATCAGGTTTTCATCGATCTGGCATTGGAATTTGAGAACATGGGCGCAGATTCGATCTGCATCAAAGACATGGCGGGATTGCTGGATCCTTACGGCACCTACTCCCTTGTCAAGGATCTTAAGAGCAAGATCAAGATCCCGTTGGAAGTCCATACCCATGCAACCAGTGGTATGGGCAGCATGGCCTTACTAAAAGCGATCGAAGCTGGCGCAGACATCATTGACACGGCCATTTCTCCCTTTGGTGAAGGAACGTCACAACCATCCACAGAGCCTATGGTGGCAACACTGGCCGGAACAGAGTACGCCACCGATCTTAACATGGACAGACTCAATGAAGTTGCCGAATACTTCCGTCCGATTCGAGAGAGATACATCGAGGATGGACTTTTAGATCCCAAACTGATGGGTGTCGATATCAATACTCTCAAATATCAAGTTCCGGGAGGCATGCTGTCCAACCTGGTCTCTCAGCTCAAACAGCAGAACGCCATGGACAAATTCGAAGAGGTGCTGAACGAGGTTCCAAGAGTACGTGAGGATCTCGGTTATCCCCCGCTAGTCACACCGACCAGTCAAATCGTCGGCACCCAGGCAGTGCTCAACGTCGTCGCCGGGGAGCGTTATAAGATGGTTCCCAACGAGGTGAAACAACTAGTGAAGGGCATGTATGGGAAGACGACAGTTCCAATCAAAGAAGAGATCGTGAAGAAGATCATCAGCGAAGAAGAACAGATCACCTGCCGTCCGGCAGATTTGATTCCGCCGGAGATGGAGAGCATAAAACGTGAAATCGCCCAATATGTCGAGCAAGACGAGGATATCCTCACACGGGCCATGTTCCCGAAGCCATCCATCGACTTCTTCCAGTATCGCAACGCCAAACGGTACCAGATCGATTCCGATCTCCTGATGGAAGAAGAAATGGTATATCCGGTTTAATTAAAAAAGGACGCAGTCGCGGGCAATGCCCGGCCGCGTCCTTTTGCGTATCCTTATTTACTATTCCAGTTCTTCCACGAGAAACACGCCATCGCACTTGGAAAGCGATCGCAAGACATCATCATGAGAGATCTGCTTGGGGATCCGAAAGGACAGGTTCAGGTTGTAGCCGTGATCCACTATATTGTCGGATTTGCTGACCTGAGTCTCTACAATGATGAAATCCTGGCTCCGGGCACTGTTGATGAATCTGCGAAGATTATTCATCGAGTCTAGCTCCACGAACACATTCATAAGCCGCGAGCGGTCGTAGACGTAAGCTTCAAGCCGGGGAAGAAAGGCCAACACGATAAAAACCAAGATACCTGCAATCAAAGCGCCTTCGTAAAACCCGATCCCAAGGGCAAGTCCGATGCATGCCGATGCCCAAAGGCCGGCAGCTGTGGTCAGGCCTTTGACTTTGTTCCTGCTGGTGACCAGGATCAGACCGGCACCCAAAAACCCAATTCCACTGATGACCTGCGCCCCCAGTCGGGCGGGATCGGCGATCCTTGTGATCTCCTCAAAGATATAAGCATTCGTCAGCATCGCCAGCGTCGCTCCAACACAGACCAAAATGTGGGTTCGAAGTCCTGCCTGGTGCTTGTTCGCTCCGCGTTCCAACCCGATGATCCCGCCAAACAAAACCGCGAGAACCAGACGGAGTGTGACGGAATAAAAATTGATATCATGCAGCCATTCCATATGCCATTCCTCCCTGCTCTGTAAATTCAGTATACGAAAAAAAAAGAAGAAGGTAAAGGAGAAGCGACGTGTTTCGTGAAATCAAAAAACGGAAGATTATCCTGGAAAACCGAAAACCTTATAAAGAAGAGGCGGTGAGTTATCTTGCGGAGCTGAACCTGGCAGACTGGATCCATTCCTCTCTACGCCTGGATGGAAGCAATCTTTCCAAAGAAACGGTGGAGCGGATCCTTCGCGGCGAATTTCTGGTCGAGGTAAGCGTGAGCAACCATGCGATGATCGGCAACTACCAGGAGGCGATCCATCTCTTGACGGATATGGTCGACATGAATATGTATCTGTCTGAGTCGCTTTTACTTAAAGCCTATGGCGCGCTGGTGAAACCCGCATTGCCGGAATACCGAAAAAGCAATCCGGTGCTGCGGATGCTGGATTACAATCCGCCGCACTTCAAAGAGATCGAAGAGCAGATGTCATTGTTTTTCGGCTGGCTTCACAGCGATCTTTATTCCAACAATCCGATCGAGAAGGCAGCTTACATTCACAATAAAATGATCGAGATCTATCCCTTTGAAACCGGATCCGAAGCGATGGCGCGGATGGCAGCCCAGTACCACTTGATGGTCAACGGCTTTCCGCCGATCCAATGGAATATAAGTGAACCGGAGTATTACGACGCCATCCGTCTTTATTTGAAAAAGGAAGACGCCGGCCCGATCAACGATGTGATCGAACGAGGCGTCTACAACAAAATGGAAGTCATGATGCAGATCACTGTAAGGCAATAGTATAAGGGCGATCCCTATGGCTGTTTCAGAAACCGCTCGCTTCGCTCGGACGGTTTCTGAAACAGCCATAGGGATCGCCTTTAAGAACAACCATATAGTGATCTGTTTCTACCTTGTGGCTCGTTTGCGGATGTCGATGGCTTCGAAGATGTCCTCCTCGAACAGCTCGGAAAACTCGGCAAATTCCGCAAGTGTCATCTCATCGATGGCTTTGTTGGTTTCGATGCAGGAGAGGACCATGCGGCCGATGATCTCGTGGCAGTCCCGAAAGGGAAGGCCCTTTTTCACCAGGTAGTCGGCGGCGTCAGTGGCATTCATAAAGCCGGACTTGGCGGCTACCTCCATCCTTGCGGTGCAGACATCCATAGTCGAAATAACGTCGATGAAGATCGACAGACAGTCACGCAGTGTATCACCAGCGTCAAAGAGCGGCGGCTTGTCCTCTTGCATGTCCTTGTTGTAGGCAAGGGGCAAGGATTTCATGATCGTCAGCAAGGCCATAAGGTCGCCGTAGACCCGGCCGGTTTTCCCCCGGATCAGCTCCGCCATATCCGGGTTTTTCTTTTGGGGCATGATGCTGCTTCCGGTGCTGAATGCGTCATCCATCTCTATGAATCCAAACTCGGTTGAACTCCAGAGAACCAGCTCTTCGCAGAAGCGGGACAAGTGCATCATCGTCATGGCGCAGCAACTGATGAACTCGATGGCGAAATCACGGTCACTGACTGCATCCATCGTATTCTCACAGATAGCAGAAAAACCCAATTCCTTGGCGACGTAGGCACGATCGATCGGATAGGTCGTACCGGCCAAAGCCCCAGAACCCAAAGGCAGAGAATCGGTGCGCTTTCTGCAATCCCGGAAACGATCGATATCACGGGAAAACATCTGATCATATGCGAGCAGGTGGAGCGAAAGAGTCACCGGTTGAGCCCGCTGAAGGTGGGTATAGCCGGGCATAACGGTTTCCTTATGTCGCTGAGACAACTCTCTTAGCGTTTCTGATAGCCGGGAAAGCAGCGACAGGATCTCGTCGATGATCTCCTTTTGATAGAGGCGCAGGTCGGTTGCGACCTGGTCGTTCCGGCTCCGGGCGGTATGAAGCCGCTTGCCCGCATCGCCGATCCGTTCGGTCAGGATGCTTTCGATGTTCATGTGGATGTCTTCCCGTTCCACGGTGAACTCCACGTCACCCGCCTCGATCTCATGGAGAAGTTCAAGCAAAGAAAGCCGAATCTCTTCGGCTTCTTTGCTTGTTATGATACCCTGTTTCCCCAGCATCGCCGCATGAGCGATGCTCCCAAGGATATCTTGCTTATATAGTCGCTGATCAAAACCGATGGATGCGTTGAACGCATCAGCGGATGAAGTCGCCTCCTTTGAGAACCTGCCTTTCCAGAGTTTCATCTTTCTTGATCCCTCCCTCTTTGTTCTGCTTCAGGATTGCCCGGATCTTGAGCGACAGGGCGAAGAGATTGATAAACCCTTCTGCATCCTTTTGATTGTATACTTCGTCTTTGCTGAAGGTGGCAAATTCTTCGCTGTAAAGAGAGTTCTCTGATTTTGTCGCCACCGGTGTCGCATTTCCTTTATACAGTTTAACTCGAACCGTCCCGCTTATCAAGGACTGGGTGGAATTGACGAAAGCGTCGATGGCCTCCCGAAGAGGTGTGAACCAGAGGCCGTCATAAACCAACTGTGAATACTTCTGTGCGACGATGTTCTTATAGGCCATGGTTTCCCTGTCGAGTATCAGCTTCTCAAGGGCAGCATGTGCCTTGTAGAGGATCGTTCCTCCTGGTGTTTCGTACACGCCCCTGGATTTCATGCCCACCAGACGGTTCTCGATGATATCGATGGTTCCGACGCCATTGTCTCCACCGAGCTTGTTCAGCTTATAAAGCAGATCGACAGGACCCATGGCAACGCCGTCAATGGCGACGGGAATGCCTGCCTCAAAGTCGATTTCCACATAAGTGGCGACGTCAGGCGCCTTTTCCGGCGGGACGCTCATGACATGGATACTGTCAAGATGTTCGTTCCATGGGCTTTCCAGGTTACCGCCTTCGTGACTGATGTGCCAAATGTTCTGATCTCGGCTATAAATGTCCTCCTCCGTCTGGGCGATGGGGATTTCGTATTTTTTCGCATAAGCGATACAGTCTTCTCGGGAGGTGAGATCCCAGATCCGCCAGGGGGCGATGATGCTGATCGATGGATTCAAAGCTTTGATAGTGGCCTCGAAACGAACCTGATCGTTTCCTTTTCCCGTACAGCCATGAGCAATGGAAAAAGCACCCTCTGCTTCAGCGACCTCGACGAGCTTTTTTGCCATCAAAGGTCTCGCCATTGAAGTGCCAAGCAGATAATCGCCCTCATAAACAGCGCCGGCTTTCAATGTTGGCCAGATGTAATCCGTCACGAATTCTTCCTTGATGTCGATCACATAGGATTTGGATGCGCCTGTCGCGTACGCCTTCTTTTCGATCGCTTCAAAATCTTCATCCTGTCCCGCGTTGAGACATACGGCAATCACATCGTAATCGTAGTTTTCTTTGAGCCACTTCATGATCACCGATGTATCAAGACCACCGGAATATGCAAGTACAATTTTTTCTTTGTTCATCGTCGTTTCCTCCATTTTCACTATGGGATTGAGTATAGCATCGACCAATGAGGTTTGCAAGAGAAAATATTATAAATATGCAAAAATATTGATAAATATGCACTCTATTTACTTTACCCCCCTTATTATCATATAATAGAAGAAAAGAATGCGGCAGTTCATGGAGGAAGTCATTTGTCACAGGAAGGTGCATACCAGGAGTTTTCGAAGCGATTCACTCCGAGCAGAATTTTAAGAAACGCGTCGATGAGAGAGCACACCTCATTTCAGGCAGGAGGAAGAGCCGATCTGCTCATCATTCCCGGCTCAGTGGAGGAACTGTCTTCGACTTTAAAAATACTTGCCTTTCATGATGTGGACACTCTGATCATGGGAAACGGTACCAACCTCTTGATTTTGGATGGCGGATACCGAGGTGCGATCGTAAAGATCGGCAGGGACTTGGGACACTTTGAAACAAAAGAGAATATACTGGTTGCCGGCGCCGGAGCACTGCTGAAAGATGCAGCAGCGGAAGCACTCTCCCGCGGACTTGGCGGCTTTGAATTCGCCTCCGGGATACCCGGCAGCGTCGGCGGAGCGGTTTTTATGAATGCTGGAGCATATGATGGAGAAATGAAGGGAATCGTTGGATTTGTCCAGGTCATGTCAAGTGACGGAGAACGGATCACCGAGATGAGCAACACCGACATGGATTACGGCTACCGAAAAAGTGCTTTGATGGGAAACGGAGGAATCGTAGTTTCCGCAGCATTTTCGCTTGTCACAAAAGATAGGGAAGCGATCCGAAGCCGGATGGAAGAGTTGTCCGCAAAGCGCCGGGAAAAACAACCATTGGATATGCCCAGCGCAGGCAGCTTTTTCAAACGTCCTCCGGGAAACTATGCAGGAAAACTGATTGAAGATGCCGGGCTTAAGGGCGCGTCGATAGGCGGTGCGGCGATCTCGACCAAGCACGCCGGGTTTTTAGTCAATGAAAACAACGCGACTGCGAAAGATATCATAGGATTGATGCGGTTCGTCCAGGAACAAGTCTTTCTAAACTCAGGTGTGCATCTGGAGCCGGAGATCCGGATCATCGGTGAAGAATCATGATGCGAATGATCTATGATATCCATACACATACCACATTTTCCCATGGCACCGGGTCCATCGAAGACAACGTCAAGGCAGCGATCGCCAAAGGGCTGAAAGAGATCGGCATCGCAGACCACGGTCCCGGTCACTTGACCTATGGAGTCAAGCACAAAAATTTCCCGGTGATGCGTAAAGAGATCGATCGTTTACAGCCTATGTATCCAGAAATTCGAATCACACTGGGAGTGGAGGCCAACATCATCAACCCCTCCGGAACACTTGACATCTGGACAGAGGAATTGTCTTATTTCGACTATGTGCTTGCTGGATATCACTATGGCATCTTCGGTGAAGCACCGGTCAGAGCATTTAAAACTCACGCGGTCAACCTGGTCGCCAACTACATCAAGGGCAGAAGAACCGAGTGGGGTTCACCGGCTACCGGTGACAAAGGACAGCGAAAGATCAACACGGAACTTGTGATCAAAGCGCTTCACGAGAACAAGATCAAGGCGCTGACACATCCTGGCGACAAGGGACGGTTCGACCTGCTTCCCATTGCCAGAGCCTGCGTCGAGACCGGAACCTTGATGGAGATCAGCACCTGGCACGAAGCGCCGATGAACGACGAATTGAAGCATCTGGCAAAGGAGCAGGTATCCTTTATCATAAGCAGCGATGCCCACAGCCCGGACCGAGTCGGGACATTTCTACCGGGACTGGAACGCGCCCTCGCAGCCGGAATCGATCCGGCAAGGATCGTGAATTTGGAGGAATGCTGAATGGAACTCATCATCGTGACCGGGTTTTCCGGAGCGGGGAAAAGCCAGGCGATGCACTGCCTGGAAGATCTGGGGTACTACTGTATCGACAACATGCCGCCCGCATTGATCCGAAACTTCATCGACTTGTCTGTGAAGGAGAGAACAGGGATCCGCAAGGTCGCTTTTGTGATCGACATTCGGGGGGGAGAGTTTTTCGACGATTTGCTCAAAGGGTTGGATGATCTGAAACGAGTGGGCGTTTCCTACAAGATCCTGTTTCTGGAAGCCTCCGACGAGGTCCTTCTTCGACGGTATAAGGAAACGAGACGCGTCCACCCGATGTCGGTCAACGGGTCCATCCAGGAAGGCATCGCAGCAGAGAAAGAGCGACTCGCAGCGATCCGCAGGGAAGCGGACTATATATTGGACACCTCCAACATGAAATCTGCGCAGCTTTCGGAAGAGATCCGAAACCTGATGGCAAGTCCCGATGCGTCCCGCTTCACACTGACCATACTATCTTTCGGCTACAAGAAGGGGATCCCTTTGGATGCTGATATGGTATTCGACCTGCGATTCATACCAAATCCGTTTTACCTCGCAAGCTTGAAACATCTGACCGGCAACAGTAAAAAAGTGAAAGACTACGTGCTGCGACAGCCGGAGACCCAGCCATTCATCGATCAGGTCCACCGTTTGATCAACGACCTGATACCGTCCTACATACGAGAGGGAAAGCCCCAACTGGTACTGGCTCTTGGTTGTACCGGCGGTCAACATCGATCCGTGGCGCTGGCAAACGTTTTTACCGAGCTGTTTCGCGCCGACGGGTGGCGCGTGATCCCGATCCATCGGGATCTGTAAGAGTTTACAAATAAGCATGTTCAGGAGGCGCTATGTCCTTTTCTTCCGATATCAAACAAGAACTGGCTAGGATCGAAACTGAAAAAAAGTGCTGCATGCTGGCTGAGATCGCAGGATTTGTAAGAATGTGCGGAACGGTGAAGTTGTCCGGCGGAGGCCGGGTCGACCTTAAAATCTCAACAGAGAACCCTGCCATTGCACGCCTTTTTCTGAAGAGGATCAAAGTGTATTTCGGCGTTGGCGCCGACCTTGCCATCGGGCAGAGCGCATTGTCCAAGAAGGGACACGTCTACGAGCTTACCATCGGCACGGAAGACAAGTCAGAGCAGATCCTCAGAGAAACCGGTATACTCAAGGTGAAGGAAGGGTGCAATTACTTTCCCGACGAGATCTCTTCCGACATCATAAAGACCAAATGTTGCAGAAAAGCTTTTCTCAGAGGAGCATTCATAGGTGCAGGAACGATCAGCGATCCGGAAAAGGGATACCATCTGGAGATCGTGGCAAACAGCGAGACTCTCGCGCAGGATCTGAAGCGGTTGATCAACGGATTTGGTCTGAAAGCAAAAGTGGTCGCCAGAAAGCAAAACTATATCGTTTATCTAAAGGAGGGAGAGCAGATCAGCGACCTTCTCGCCATCCTCGGAGCCCACACTCATTTGCTGGCCTTTGAAAATGTGCGCATAATAAAGGAATTGCGAAACAAAACCAATCGTATCGTAAACTGCGAAAATGCAAATATGGACAAGACCATCAACAGTGCGGCAAGGCAGATCGACGACATCCGATTGATCGAGAAGCGACGGGGTTTGGCAACATTGCCGGACAAATTGGCGGTGGTTGCCCGGCTACGTCTGGCTCACCCGGAAGCGAGCTTGATGGAACTGGGAGAGCTGACGGAGCCGCCCTTGAAGAAATCGGGAATCAATCACAGATTTAGAAAAATAGGAGAAATCGCAGATCAACTGCGGTCTTCCGTTCCAAAGGAGGGGTGATCATGTCAGTGCTGGCCGGTTATATCGTTCCTCATCCGCCACTGATCGTGCCCGATGTCGGCGGCGGGCAGGAACATAAGATACAAAAGACGATCGATGCCTATCAAACAATTGCTGCAGAGATCCGGGACCTTGCACCAGACACCATTGTGGTGGCAACACCACACAGCATCATGTACCGGGACTATATCCACGTTTCTCCCGGGGCATCAGCCAGGGGAGATCTTAAGCGGTTCGGCGACACAAAAACCGAACTTCGTATCTCTTATGACCAGGAGCTGGTAAACGAACTCGGCATTTGCGCCGCCAGAAACGGTATACCTGCAGGATCGTTGGGAGAAAAAGATAAAAACCTGGATCATGGAATCCTCGTACCTCTATGGTTTTTACAGCAAGAGCTGAAAGACGTCCAATGGGTTCGTACTTCGATCTCCGGTCTTTCGGCGCTGGATCATTACCGCTTCGGAAAATGCATCGCAGAAGTGGCTGCAGATCTGGATCGTCGGGTCGTTGTAGTGGCTAGCGGTGATCTGTCTCACCGGCTTTCGGATCAGGGGCCGTATGACTTTTCCGAAGAAGGTCCGGTGTTTGACCAGGAAGTGACCGCGGCTATGGAAAGCGGCGATTTTTTGAAATTCTTAAGTTTCCCGGAGGAATTCTGCGAAGCCGCTGGCGAATGCGGACTCCGATCAATTCAAATCATGGCCGGCGCTTTGGACGGTCACACGGTTGAGCCGCGACTACTTTCCTATGAAGGTACTTTTGGTGTCGGGTATGCGGTTGCATCCTTTCTTGTCACCGGTGTTTCCCGGGAAAGATGCTTTGATCTTCAAAAAGAATCAAGTCTTACACAGGAACTCGCTAAACTCAAGTCAGAGGAGAGCGAGTATGTACGACTCGCAAGACGAGCGCTGGAGACTTACGTCACGAGCCGAAAGACCATCGAACGGCCGACCGACCTCTCTGTGCCATTGACAGAGGAGAAGGCAGGTGTATTTGTTTCTTTGAAAAAAGACGGCCAGCTTCGTGGCTGCATCGGCACCATCGAGCCAGTGGAAGCTTGTATCGCAGACGAGATCATTCGCAATGCAATTAGCGCCGGTGTGGGAGATCCAAGGTTTGATCCCGTGACCAAAAAAGAATTGCCGGAGCTGGTCTACAGTGTCGATGTGCTGGGCAAAGCGGAGCCGATCGAAGATCTGTCCCAGTTGGACGTGATCCGCTACGGTGTTATCGTTAGCAAGGGAAGAAAACGGGGACTGTTGCTGCCGAACCTTGAAGGAGTCCGGACACCGCAGCAACAGGTTGAGATCGCTTTGCAAAAGGCTGGTATCGATCCCAAAGACGACTTTCGGATGGAACGTTTTGAGGTGGTGCGTCACAAATGAAGTGCGAGGTTTGTCCCAGACACTGCGAGATCAAGCCGGGACAGTATGGCGTCTGCGGAGCGAGGATCAATCTTGACGGCGAGATCCGATGTGACAGCTACGGAATCGTAACGGCACTGTCTCTGGATCCCATTGAAAAGAAACCGCTGCGCCGATTTTTCCCCGGGAGCAACATACTTTCCGCCGGTAGCTACGGCTGTAACCTGAGGTGCTCCTTCTGCCAGAATCATCATATCTCGATGGTCAGAAAACCGGAGCAATATGTCAAACTTTCTCCAATAGAATTATCAGAGAAAGCAGCAGAGTTCAAGAAGAACGGGAACATTGGTTTGGCCTACACCTACAACGAGCCATTGATCGCATATGAGTTCGTCCGGGATTGTGCTATTATTATTGCCGAACAGGGCATGAAAAATGTTGTGGTGACCAATGGCTACATCAATCAGGAGCCACTGTCTGAACTACTGCCGTTGATCGATGCTTGGAACATAGATCTGAAGAGCTTTTCCGATGATTTTTATCGAAGGATCGGCGGAGATGTGAAAACCGTCAAGCAGACGATAACACTGGCTGCAACAGTTTCACATGTGGAGGTCACGACCCTTGTGATCCCGGGGGAAAACGATAGCGACGAGGAGATGCGGCAGTTGACCAAATGGCTGGCATCAGTGGATCCGGGCATTCCGCTCCATGTGTCCCGTTTTTTCCCAAACTTCAATATGAAGGACCGCCCGGCAACCCCGGTTGACCGGATACTCCGGCTAGCCGAAATCGCCCGGGAATCTTTGCAATATGTATATGAGGGCAACCTGTGATGGATAAATTCCATCGGATCGCGCCGATCTACAGCTTGTTTTACCAACGACAAAAGCGAGAATATCGCCGCGTCGTTGGTAAGATGTCAAAGATCCTTGATCTGCATTCCTTTGAAACGATGATCGATGTGGGAGGCGGTACCGGAGCTCTCTGCTCTGTGTTCAACGAAGCCGGTTTTGCCGTGACTTGCACAGAGCGTATCGAACGAATGATGGCAGTGGGCAGAAACAAGGAAGAGAACAAGACCATCAGATTCGTACTGGCGGATGCTATAGACGGCCTTCCATTTCCGGACAAGAGTTTTGATATCGCCATTTCCGCTTTCGTTGCCCATGGCATGCAGCCAGAGCAGCGCACTCGCCTCTATGGTGAAATGTCCAGAGTTTCAAAGAGTCTGGTCATCCTTCACGATTACAACCAAAACCGATCGTTGTTGACCGACATCGTTGAACGAATGGAAGGCGGCGACTATCCCGGATTCATAAAAAATGTTGATTCTGAGCTCAATGACTACTTTCATAACCTGCAGATGGAAGACGTAGGCCCTCGATCAGCTTGGTACATCTGCCGGCTGTAAGGACGCTAGCATAAAGCTTGCTTCCAAGAAAACAAAGGAGAAGAAATGTTTAATACCGATGAACGATATGAAATGGAGATCGTAGATCTTAGCACGCATGGAGAAGGAATCGGCAAAGTTGAAGGACTGGCGATCTTCGTTCCCGGGGCCATTCCCGGGGAAACCGTCAAAGTGCGTATCGCAGAGCACAAGAAGAGCATTGCAAGAGGGATCGTAGAAGAAATCATTACACCGTCCCCTTATCGCATCAAACCGTTCTGCAAATACGAGGGGAACTGCGGTGGCTGCGGACTACAGTCGATCCGTTACGACGGGCAGTTGATCATCAAGAAAAAATGGGTCAAGGATCGCCTCTCTCGAATCGGTGGAATAGAAAACCCCGTTGTGCATGATGTGATACCTATGGAAGATCCAGTCATATATCGCAATAAGGCCCAATACGTAGTTGCGCGTGTGACAGGAGAAGAAAAAAAGCTCCGGGCGTGTACGGTGGGATTCCACCGGGCGAGGACCCACGAAGCGATCGACATCGACCACTGTCCGATCCAAACGGAAGCCGCGAACCGTATTGCAGAAGTGGTCAGAAATTACGTCAAAGAGTTCAAAGTGCCGGTATACGATTCCAAGACAGGGACCGGACTGCTGCGTCACCTGATCGTCAAAACCGCATATGGAACCGGCGACGTCATGGTGATCTTTGTCGCCACCGCACGCAGGATCCCGGGAGCAGAATGGTTGGCTGCTAAAATCAGCGAAGCGCTGGAGGATATGGAAGGATACAGCTTCGAGAGCATGATCCTCAATGTAAACCGAACAAAGCGCGGAGAAATCATGGGCACCGAATGCATTACCCTGGGAGGCAATCCGACGATCATCGACGAGATGATGGGAAAGCAGTTTGAGATATCTGCTCTGTCCTTCTACCAGGTGAATCCGACCCAGACAGAAAAACTCTATCAAAAGGTGATCGAGTACGCCGAACTGAAAGGTACGGAAACCGTCCTTGACCTCTACTGCGGCGTTGGCACCATTGGACTTTTTTTGGCAGACAAAGCAAAGCGCGTCATCGGCATCGAATCCCAAAAGAAAGCAGTGATGGACGCCAATCGCAATGCAGTCCTCAACGGCTGTGTCAATGCGGAGTTCATACACGGAAAAGCGGAAGAAGAGCTTCCCAAACTGACCGGCCAGGGGATCCAGCCCGACCTGATCGTCCTGGATCCGCCACGCTCCGGCTGCGACCTTGCTCTGCTCGCCGCCGTGGCCGAGGCCGGCCCGCCGAAAATCATCTACGTCTCCTGCGACCCGGCCACCCTGGCCCGGGACCTGAAGTACCTCGCAGCCCACGGTTATGAGATGGTCGAGGCCCAACCAGTCGACCTCTTCCCCCATGCCGGGAACATAGAAGTCGTAGCCCTGCTTACGAAGTCGCAAAGCGACTGAAAGGAAAACACTATGAAAAAAGCTGCCATCATTTTGCTGGTCGTTGCTCTTTTAGCGTCACTTTCTGCCTGCTCAGAAGCTTCGCCACAAGAAGCAGAGCAGCCTCAAGTAAACGATCCCGTAATTATTGATTTTTCTGATCCATATCTTGAAGAGGGTATCCGTGCTGCGATGAAAATGCCCACTGGTGACATCACGATCAGCGATGCCGAGGCAGTCACTGCGCTTGATTTAAGCAATCAGGATTGGGATGCAATGAATGCAGAAAATGGTGGGATCAAAGACATCAGTGATCTTATTTACTTTACGAATGTAACGGAATTGCATTTGGACTTCAACGATATTCAAAATTTCTCACCGCTGGCATCAATGACAAAGCTCACAACGTTGACTTTTAACGGTGTTAGAGTAACCGATTTGTCCCCATTGAAGGGCCTTTCCAATATGGTGACACTAATATTTGACTGGAGCTATGCACCTGATCAGGGGCATAACGGCTATGAAAACCTGGATTTTATCAGTGACATGAAACAGCTTGAGGTGCTTGAGGTACGGGGTGCAGGAATCAAAGACATAACAGTTCTAGGCGAATTGCCTAAGCTTTGGAGCGTATTTATATCGGACAATCTCATCACAGATATCAGTCCGCTTGCCAATGTGAAACAATTGAAAGAATTTTCGATCGCCAACAATCCTATTACAGACTACAGTTCCATAACCCCTATGAGAGAGGTCTTTCCCAACCTGTTTGAGGAGTTTCAGCCGGATGTCGACATCGAATAGAAATTGATGTAATACATCAATCAAAGATGCAATGAGGATATAAAAATTGACTACGATGCATGGCAATGGACCGAAAGACGTCGGGCCATTCTTCCACGGCACAAAAGCCGACTTAAAGCCAGGGGATTTGCTTGAGCCTGGCTTAAGTTCAAATTATGGAGAAAAAAAGAAAGCGAACTTCGTCTATATGACAGCAACTATGGATGCCGCAATATGGGGAGCAGAGCTTGCGATTGGCGACAAGCCCGGCCGGATCTATCGTGTGGAACCTACAGGCGCCTTCGAGAATGATCCTAATCTGACTGACAAGAAATTCCCGGGGAATCCGACAAGGTCTTATCGGACAAAGTCGCCTCTGCGAGTTTTGGACGAAGTTTTGGAATGGCAGAGACACTCTCCAGAGGAATTAGAAAAAATGCGGGAATACCTTAGGGAGCATAAGAGGCTTGGCATCGAGGCGATCAACCACTGACTGCGAATTTATAGTCCGGTGGACAACATAATGATTGCGAATGCGAAGCCATCTTGAAGTGAATATTACGGATCTACTCGACATGCGAATGGAGGAAGCGATACCATGGAAAACGTGAGCCAATTACTACGAGATGAGAGTATTTATCCTTCCGAATCGGTTCTCGCCGCCGCTCTTGGCAGTGCGTTCACAGCCTATCAGCACTTCTGCATCTTGTTGAAAGACATCGACATCGAAACTCAGTGGCGTTACTATAACGCCTGTTTTTCACAGAAAAGACTCGCGTAGGCATTCAAGAACTTGCCATTGCAGATGAAATCAAGGAGCGAATGGCAGAAGCATCTCCGATGGGCAAGCTGATACCACTGACGCTTGAAATAAGGTCTGATAATCCACTTTCAGACTTGGCAACTCTGGCAGAATACAAGAAACAACTATGAAGGAGAAATCGATTATGGAAATAACAACTGTCGAAAAAAACAATTAAGGAAAAGATATATTCTTCCTGCCTGATGAAGAACAAGCAATTGAAGCTTTGAGCATGAAATAAAGCGATAACTAGGAGGCTAGTGAATCATGAAACAATGGTATGAAGTATTATTTGAGAATTATGGGGAGATGTATGATAAAGAGTCTTTCACACAAGGAACGATAGGTGAATGTGATTTTATAGAGAAAGAGCTTAATGGCGATAAGTCATTAAAAATAATTGATGTTGGCTGTGGAACCGGTAGACATTCCATTGAGCTTACAAAAAGAGGTTACGTCGTTACGGGAATTGATTTATCCGAATCACAGTTAAAAAAAGCGAAAACAAAGGCTGAGACAGAAAGCCTGGAGATCGAGTTTTTAATGCATGATGCCAGAAATCTACCTTTTGAAAACCAGTTTGATGTAGCCATTATGCTTTGTGAAGGTGGGTTTCCATTGATGGAAACGGACGAAATGAACTTTGAGATCTTGAAAAACGTAACCAAATCTTTAAAGAGTTCCGCCAAGTTCATTTTTACGACGCTTAATGGTTTGTTTCCCCTATTTCATTCCATTGATGATTTTCATGAAGCGGGCGCGAATGAAGTAGGCGCGCACTATAAAAGCGACGGTTTTGATTTGATGACCATGAGAGATCATAATAACACCGCTTTTACGGATGATGACGGTAATGAGCATAAGCTTGAGTGTAATGAACGGTACTATTTACCAAGCGAAATCACATGGCTGCTTACATCCTTGGGTTATAAAAAGATTGAGATTTTCGGTGCGAAAATCGGTGCGTATTCAAGAGAGGATAAACTTGCAACGACAGATTACGAAATGCTTGTTGTTGCAGAAAAGTATTGAACTGTCGCCCTCAGTCAGAGAGGGCGACAGTTTTTCTGAGATCAATTGAATGTTTCAAGCGGCACATACAGTTGATTCACAGGTGTACCGTCCTTTGCGCTTGCTTCGAACAAAATCAACGTCAGTGTTCCGTTTTCCGGTAAGTCCGCCTCAGGGATATCGATGTCGATGGTGAACGTACCCCAAGCCGGCGCGCCAGCACTGGCAGTTTCAAAGCCTGCAAGCAGAACGTTATGTCCATCTTCCACCTCGTATTGAAGAGTGGCTTCGAAGATCCGCGCTTCTCCCGTTACAACATAGTCGCCTTGAGAACCAGTTATGGATACATTACGAAACGCCACATTCTGAGTTGGATTCCCATGAGTGATTTCGACCCGTTTTAGTGTTTCGTTCCAGAATATGTTTACATTGAGAAGCTCACTCATCGTTCTTAAGGGAACATAGGTGTAACCTTCATAATTAAGTATAGGGAGATCGCCTTCGTATAAAGTATCGTCAACCACAATTGGGTACTTGACATCCACCAACATGTACTGTGCGAATGAATTTGCAAGCGAAGTTATGGGAAGCATTGAGAGTGCTCCGATCACAATACCAATAGCAAGCCCTTTCATTGTCTTATTCATGTTTACATCCCCTTTCACATTTGCGTACTTTGGTTACTTGTACCCAAAACTTTACAGCAATATGCATTAGTGATATAGTTGATTTAACAGATTATTATGAATATTTAATGTATTGTGATGCCACGGCAGTTAGGAAAGAGAGAGGAGATTGAATATGTCAAAAGTCGATCGAACGAAGGAAAACCTCGAGAAATGTATTTGTATGACATGCCCAAGCTACGCCTTTGCCTGCAAAAAGAGATCGTTGACAAGCAATGTGATTCTAACGATGGTCGGTACAGATTATAGGATCCATGCGGAGGCTATGTTCTGCGCATACGAAGAGAGCCATTGCATTGATGAAGAAAAAGGTTGCATCTGTGCAGACTGTGAAGTCCATAAAGAGTATCAGCTGGAGAAGGGATACTTTTGCGTGGCTGCAGGCGGAAAATAGAACACCTATCTTCTTAAACGCTCAAGATCAGTAAGCGAAAGTAGACAATTGTAAAACCTCGTAAATTCCACCAAGCCATGTTGGAATTTACGAGGTTTTTAATAAAGTGTATAATAACGATGTAAAGACGGCGCAGTATTGTGGGAAGGTGAACTCATGGGACATATCACAAGCAAAGATGCCTATAAGAATTTAGAAGAAAGAATCAACTGGTTTACACAAGGAGCTCCACCAACCGAGAGTCTATATCGTATTTTGCAAGTTCTATTCACAGAACAAGAAGCAAAATTGGTTGCTTTATTACCGGTTCGCCCTTTTACTGCGAAAAAAGCAGCAAAAATCTGGAATACCAGCGAAGGAAAAGCAGAAGCTCTTTTAGAGAACCTTTGCCAGAAAGCCTTGCTTGTGGATTCTTTCTATCATGGAGCCCGTCAATTCGTAATGCCGCCGCCGATGGCCGGGTTTATTGAATTTGCACTGATGCGTACGAGAGGCGACATCGATCAGAAGTTTTTAAGTGAATTGTATTATCAGTATATGAATGTGGAAGAAGATTTTGTGAAGGACTTGTTCTTTGCAACCGAAACACATCTTGGACGCGTTTATGTGCAAGAGCCAATTTTAACCAATGAGAATACAATTCATATCTTGGATTATGAAAGAGCCAGCCATATCATTGAGGAAGAAACCTATATCGGCCTTGGAACTTGCTATTGCAGGCATAAGATGTTGCATGCAAGTCAGCTTTGCGAAATGAATGCGCCATTGGATGTCTGCCTCACGTTGGGAAATGTTGCCCGCTCGCTTGCGGAAAACGGACAGCATGCCAGATTGATTGATAAGAAGGAAGCATTGGATGTATTGGAACGTTCTTATGACGCGAATCTGGTTCAAATAGGTGAAAATGTTCGTGAGTCCCCGGCGTTTATTTGCAACTGTTGTGGTTGTTGCTGCGAAGCGTTGCAGGCAGCAAGAAAATTTAGTCCAATGCAACCAGTGGCTACCACAAATTATATTCCGAACATTTTAAAAGAATGTTCGGGATGCGGCAAATGTGAGAAGGTATGTCCCGTATTGGCAATCTCTATGACAAATAGCAGTAAGGACAAGAAGGTAGCTCAAGTTGATAATGAGGTATGCCTTGGCTGTGGGGTATGTGTACGTGTTTGTCCCTCAAAAGCCATCGAATTGATACGGAGAGAGATCCAAGTCATTACCCCGGTGAATAGTACACATAGATTCGTACTGCAGGCAATCGAAAAAGGAACCCTTCAAAACCTCATATTTGATAACCAGGCATTTGCCAACCATCGTGCCATGGCGGCAGTGCTTGGAGTGATTCTCAAACTACCGCCTTTAAAACAAATGATGGCGAGTAAACAGTTTAAATCTATTTATTTGGACCGATTGTTGGCCAGTAAAAGGTGAAGGTGGGATATCGATGAAAAAAAGACTAAAAATAGTTTTTATTTCGATCGTATCGCTTGTGATTTTTTTGGTCGTCGGCTTTCTGATCTATGCATCGGATTATTACAGAGCAGATGATGTGGCCAATGCAGCGATGCAAAGCGAAGCACTCACCCAAGTGGAAGACGACCTCATTATTCTATCTCCAGCCACGCCCGTCGACACCGCGATGATCTTTTATCCCGGTGCCAAGGTGGAATACTTCGCCTATCTGCCGATTCTGGAGAAAATCAAGCAAAGCGCTGGCATTACTTGCATTTTAGTCAAAATGCCCTTTAATATGGCCATTTTCGATCCAGCTACTGCCGATGATATTTTGGATCAATTCCCTGACATTAAGAACTGGTATATCGCAGGGCATTCCATGGGCGGCGCAATGGCCAGTGATTATGCATCAAAGAATCAGGACAAAGTGAAAGGGTTGATTTTGCTTGGCGCTTACATCTATGGCGATTATCCGGAGGAAAACGCGCTGACAATTTACGGCTCATTCAACACAAGTGTTGCAGAGAAGATCGATTATACGAAAAATATTGTCGTCATAGAAGGCGGGAACCATGCCCAGTTCGGCAATTACGGCAAGCAAAAGGGAGATACCGACGCAACGATTTCAAGAGAAGAACAACAAGACATCGCTGTAGAAGCCATCAAGGAATTCTTGGCGAACATAAATGAATAGCAAATGATTAGATATCCATTATAGCAATTCAAGTCAAGAAAAATCTTAGATAATATGGCATCCTGTAAAAGGAGGTGAAAACATGGAGCGATGGGAAATAATAAAAGCGGTTCAGCGAATGCAAGATTATATGCATGAAAACATCAATTCGGCAATTACGCTGAGTGACCTTGCAAAAGCAGCTGGTTATTCACAATGGCATTCGGCAAGACTATTTAAAGAACTGACAGGGAAGTCGCCATTTGATTATTTGAGAGCGTTAAGACTGAGCAAAGCTGCACTGGTATTAAGAGACAATCAACCCAAAATTATTGATGTGGCATTTGATTTTGTTTTTGACTCTCACGAAGGTTTTACCAGAGCTTTTACAAAACAATTTGGATTATCTCCGAAAAAGTACAGTGATAATCCTACACCGATCCAGCTATTTATGCCCGATCGCATCCGGGATTTTTACCTTACATTACAAAAAGGAGATACAGAAATGTCAGAAAAGAAAAGCACACATACCGTTTTTGTACAGGTGGTGGAAAGGCCATCAAGAAAGCTAATTTTAAAAAGAGGCGTCAAAGCAACCCACTATTTTGAGTATTGCGAAGAAGTAGGCTGCGATGTGTGGGGAGTGCTTTCAAGTATCAAAGAAGCTATGTACGAACCTGCTGGTATGTGGCTACCCAAGAAGTTGGTAAACGCAGGGACTTCCCAGTATGTTCAGGGCGTGGAAGTGCCTCGAAATTATGCTGGAGAGATTCCGGAAGGGTTTGAGATTATCGAGCTTGAACCATGTAAGATGATGGTTTTTCAAGGAGAACCCTATGAGGATGAAAACTTTGAAGAGGCGATTGATGAATTGTGGCAAATAATGAAAACCTACAATCCAGAGATTTATGGATTTGAATGGGCAGACGATGATGGTCCAAGATTTCAACTTGAACCGCAAGGATACAGAGGGTATATCGAAGCAAGACCGGTTAGACAACGATCTGAATCAAAATGAAAAAAGGCACCCTATGTCATATTGCGTAGGGTGCCTTTTTCTTTACCGTGGGCAATCCGAAAGATTTTATTTGAGTTCTATTTAACCTCACCATTATCGCTGTGAATGAAACGAAAGAACGATGCAGGCACATAGGTTCTACTGTCGACGATCGTTGGCGCTGATCCCAGTTGGAACGTCTGTGTGATTCCAATGGCCTGGCTACTCGCTCTAAAATAGCTGTCTTCACCAATAAAGAGAGTAGTCTTCACGACACCGTCGTCGAGAAGGACGCTACGTTCTTCACCATTCCAGGTAACCTGAAAACCTAAGCTTTCAGCGACGGCACGCAAAGGGAGCGTGAGGAAACCATTCTCATCCAATTGACCAACCAGCACA
The DNA here is from genome assembly GCA_002840285.1 of Firmicutes bacterium HGW-Firmicutes-11. Lineage (GTDB taxonomy): Bacteria > Bacillota > Clostridia > Peptostreptococcales > Anaerovoracaceae > PHAE01. Next base: position 11,774 of record PHAE01000009.1, on the reverse strand, counting down.
GCTTTTGTTGCAGCTGTTTGACCCGGATAGCTCAAAGCCACGATGTCGTACCAAATAAAGAGTTGCGTTCCAATTTTGATGTCATCGATGGTTACGATCTGTTTCGTTTTAAAAGGGGTTAGTGAGATTTCTTCTAAAAAGGCGACAATAAGATCGCCTTCCTTGTTGAGAGCGCGGATTTCACCGTCTTTCTCAGAGATGATCTCCTTGACGGTGAAGAGCTCCGCATGAATTTTATTCTTTTCTACCTGGGTAACGATCGCAATCGCATGGGATTGCGGTGGCAAGCTTTTCATAATAGCTGCGCTGTAATAGACAAAAATAGCATCATCGGCTTTGAGGTCTTCCAAAGATGCCGGCAGACCTGTCTTGGAATCGATCACCAGGGTTTCTTCCGATATGTTCAGAACAAGATCCATCTCATTGACAGTGACAAACAGCTGATCATCGATCAGGGGTACTTTCACAATTGCATCACCCTTGAGCTGATCGGATATACTTGGCGCTTCGATGCCGGATGCATCAGCAAATGCCATCATTGGTGTAGCGACGCTTGCCACTACCAAGGTTAAACTAAGGATCAACGCGAAAGCGAATCCCTTTTTTTGAGCTTTCATACTACACACCTCCAAATGTTATTTGTGATCGATTAGACATAGCGGGAGTGGAGAAAGTTCCATTTTACGGTATGAGGCCATCCAAAACCTATATGCGAAATGAATGATGGACATGAATAAGCGCCTTCAGTTTTAGCAAATGCAATATATACTTTACATGATGTAATGTTTACGTTATAATATTCATTATTGCGAGGTGGGTTATGAAAAACAAACGTATGAAAATTGCACGCATGGAACTTGACATGAAGCAAGAAGATTTGGCAAAAAAAGCTGGTGTAACAAGGCAAACGATCGGACTGATCGAAGCTGGTGATTATAATCCAACACTTAATCTTTGCATATCGATCTGCAAAGCATTGGATAAAACATTGAATGATTTATTTTGGGAGGAACACTATGAAAAATTTTAAGATTCAAGACGAGAGAATCGTCACTCAAAAAAGAAAGATAGGAAGCGATGCTTTTGGAATTGTATATTTCGGATTGATCGCCTCGATCCTGCTACAGCAATTTATGTTTGATGCGCCATTTTCTCAATACGCTGCAGAATTTATCTTTGTTATGATAGCAGCAATTTATGTTGTGAGCAGAAATATTATAGCGGGGAACAATCTTTTCACCGAGACCTTCAAAGGCCAAAAAATTGTCGTATTGAACAGTATCGTTTGCGGTGTAACCATTGCAGTTATAACGACAGCACTGAATACCACAAATCTGGGCCTGGAACAAATGGGTGGAGCAACTGGTATTGCAATGGCGACTCTTATCACTTTTGCTTGTGGAGCAATTGTTGCATTTATAGGTTTTGAGCTTCTTTATATAATCAACAAAAAAAGACAAGACCAAATGGATGCTAAATACATTGACTCCGACGAATAAATTGAGGGAATGAGGTGAAAACATGACGAAGTATAATGCAAAGATTCCTTATGCAGGAATCGGATTGGTTTTCGGGACGGCAATAGGGGCAGGCGTAAGCCTTATTATAACCGGCACTGTCATTTGGGCGGGGATCGGTACAGCCGTAGGGCTTATTTTAGGCGCGATCGTTGGGCATATTGTGAAAAGCAAGGAGGATAATGAATGAAAGCCAAGTCTTTAAAAGTTATAGTCATAGCGATAATCATAGTATTTTTGATATGCATAATTTTTTTAGCCTTATTGAAAACAAATAATCAGGATTCTGCAGGCACTGATACAGGAATATTTAAATATAGTACATCTGCGGATGATAGTAGCATTAGGTTTGATTCCATTTTGAACCAAATCGACAACTGGGTGAATATTGGTGAAGTCGTGGGCGCAGAATTGTTGGTGATTGAGAATCGAGAAATCGTAGTACACGAAACCTTTGGATGGATGAATAAAGAAGAAGAAATTCCCATGAAAAAGAATACGATTTTTCGTATTCGGTCAATGACAAAGCCTTTTATTGCTACTTCAGCGCTGATGTTAGCAGAAGAAGGAAAGCTTCATTTATCTGATCCAGTATCAAAATTCTTGCCATCTTTTGATAATCCCTCGTCGGAAGCTGTTACTATCGAACAACTTTTGACACATACCGGTGGGTTTGATCAACCGGGATTTCCAAGAGATTATGAGACATATAACAGTTTAAGAGAAGTGGTCGACGATATCGGTACACATGGACCACGATTTGAACCAGGAACCAGATATATCTATAGTGATGCAGGTGTAGCAGTACTCGGTGCGGTAATCGCAGAAGTGTCAGGAATGCCTGTAGAAAAATACATTGAAGACAAGATTATAGCGCCGTTAGAAATGAGTGATACATTTTGTGATCTGGTAGAAGATGAAGAGATTAGAGACAGAATCAGTGCGACTTATTTCAGGGAAGGAAACGAATACGTTAAGTACTGGGATAGTTCAGAGAAACAGGCAGTAAATTATTTTAGAGCAAGCGGTGGAATGTACTCAACTCCATTGGACTATGCTAAATTTCTATATATGTGGATGAACAAGGGCAGTATAGATTCACATCGGTATCTATCAGAGGAATCGGTGGTCAATGCGTTGACTCCAGGGAACTTCAATGATAAGTATGGCTATCTTTGGGAAATTGGTGACTATTTTGGCCATGGGGGGTCTGACGGGACAATCGCCTTTGCGATACCCGAGAAAAAATTAATGGTCCTATATTTTACGCAGTCGCGCGCGACGCATACGCCTGAAGTCGTTAAAGCCATGGTAGTTAGGGAGTTTGGAACAAGTGAATCACAACAATACACCAGAATCCACATAGATGCTGAGAATTATGATGAATATATAGGAAAATATAGTCATCCGCAGATAGACATAGTAATTACTACCGATGGAGAGAGTCTTTATGTAGACACCTCAGATGCTTCTAAACAATTGTTCTACCCTGCATCTAAAGACTTTTTCATTCATGAAATAATGGACATTCAATTATCCTTTATAAGAGATATGGAAGGTAACGTAATAAGTGCCGTCATACATCAAAGGGGAGAAAATATCAAAATCACAAAAGATAGTTAGTGAAACTGGCAGTTTGAGGAGAACTAGTTATGAATGCATTGATTGATCTAAGAACGAAAAAAGATGTTGAACTCTATGAGGCCATACAAAACCTATATGAAGAACCCTTGAATGTTATTCGTTTGGGAGAACAGCCCATTACTGCGTGTATAGGCTGTTGGAACTGTTGGCTCAAAACCCCGGGACGATGTGTGATGAAGGACCAAACGTCTGAACTCTACAGAGACTACGTCAACAGTCATACCGTAATTTTACTCATGGACACAGCCCAAGGGTTTATCAACCATCAAGCCAAAGCTTTTCTTGACCGGACGATTCCCCATTATCATCCATATATTGAAATGGTAGATGGCGAATGTCATCATGCTGCCAGATATGAGCGCTATCCGGATATGGTGTTTTACTATGATGCGAAAGAGTTGACAAAGAATGAGGAGCAAATCATCGAGGATTATTTGTATCGGACTGCTTACCATTTTAAGTCCAATGCTTACCGCATTCTAAAAGACGGCAGTCTCCAACTGCGCCTTTTAGAATCCAGAAAAGCCAAGAATCAAACAGCACCCTTTGGATCAACGGAACCAATAGAAAAGCTAGTGATTTACAACGGTTCTCCCAGAAGGAGCGGTAGCAATTCTGTACTTATTTTAGCAAAAGTTGCAGAAGCCCTTGGTGACAGGGTCGAGATTCGTGATTTAAAGGAAAGGGACAGGTGGGATGAGTGGGCAGAGTCGTTTAAAAACGAGAAAGATGTTCTTCTCTTCATGCCTCTATATGTACATGCAATGCCTTCCCACGTCATGGGGTTTATTGAAAAACTTCAACCCTCCGAAGGGAGCATAAGCTTCTTTGTACAGTCTGGTTTTCCGGAAAGCAGTCAGTCCCATTATCTTGAGGCATACTTCGAACAATTGGCTCTCAGACTAGGAAGAGCCTACCTGGGCACAGCCATTAAGGGCGGGATGGAAGGCTTGCAGATGCGGCCACCTGCAGCGCAAGAGAAAATGATGGAACCACTGGTAAAGACCATTGTGGACTTAACGCGCGAAGGGAGCTTCAATACAGTAGATATAAGCCGATTGGCCAGGCCCGTTCGATTTGGTAAGGGTATCGTAATTCTATACAATTTGTTTGGGAAGAGAGTCTCAAACTATTTCTGGGATCAGCAGCTGAAAGCAAATAACGCATATACCATGCGATTTGACCGTCCTTACTGAAATGAGACTGAGAATCATGAGATCCGTATTTGACAGCACTTTGAATATGTTGTTTCATAACAGTGTCTCTCTGATGGTTGGACAGGTTGCTATTTTACTGCTATTTATTATACTGTATATACCGATTCTGACCTTTGGAATTGAGATCACCTTGGCATTTGCTGATGTTGCATATGTAACCCACCAATAATTTATGGCGAGTTGTAAGCAATCCGCTTAGTATTTTTACATTGCTGACATTTTACAGGGTCGTTGCTGCGTCATTTTCAAGGAGGTGTCATGAATGGAGTTTCATTTCCCGATCAAGAGTACGATCGACGCAAGGAGGTCAGCTCGCAGTTTTCGTATGGAACCTGTTGCTCAGGATGTCATTGACGCAGTAAAAGACTTTGCTGGAACGATGCCGGTTCCTTTTGATCATAGCGTTGAGATTCGGTTCTTTCACGCCGACCCTACAAAAACCCTCTACTCATTCATGAAGTCTCCACCGGACAATGTCGCTTTTCTTGCAAAAACCGACACCATCTCTATCACAAATGTGGAGATTTGCTTTTGAAGATTCCTTCCAGACGATCACGATAGCGATGCCACCGGGCTACAAACACTTCAAATGGGAACACCCAAATGTTGATATAGGAATATGCGCCTGCCATGTATGGCTCGGACTCCTTGACAAAGGCTATGATCCAAAGATTGAAGTAAGCTAAGATGCCGGACGGGCAGTATGGAAGATACAATTATGAGGATTGAAATTATGGAAGAAAAGTTGATTGCCCCTTGCGGTATGAATTGCAGTTTGTGTATTGCCTACCAGTGTTGGGAAAAAGATCTGAACAGACAAGGATTGCGTAGAAAATATTGCCCCGGTTGTGTTCCAAGAGGGGAACACTGCACCCACATGGGTGACCGTTGCGAACTGCTTGGAAAAGGGAAGGTGCGATTCTGTTTTGAGTGCGAATCGTTTCCCTGTAAGCGTTTGAAATCTCTGGACAAGCGATATCGCGACAAATACCACATGAGTATGATCGAAAACCTAAGATCCATTCAGGAAAACGGCATGGAAGAATTTTTAAAAAGCGAAGAAGAAAAGTGGCGCTGCTCTACTTGCGGCGACGTGATCTGCTGTCACAACGGGCTGTGCATGCATTGTGATCTTGAAGTATTGCGCCAGAATAAAAAATATCGTTGGAGAGAGGAGTAGACAATGTCACCGGAACAACAACAGAAAGTACCTTGGAAGACGTTCCTGAAGGATGTTTTCATCTGCTCCTTGGGCGCATACGGGGGACCGGAAGCACATTACGGTGTATTTACGGATCAATTGGTAGTAAAGAAGAAGTATTTGACAGAGGAAGAATTGGTAGAACTGATCGCTTTGACCGGCATTTTACCCGGACCAAGCAGCACGCAAACCATCGTTGCTATTGGGTATAAAACAGGGGGACCGTTGCTGGCGCTTTTTACTATGCTAGTGTGGGCATTGCCAGTTTTGATCGTCATGACGTTGCTGTCGTTTTTAGCCGAATTCCTCGATGTATTGAACGTGTCGCAAGAAGGTCTGCGCTACATTGGACCAATGGCAGTCGGGTTTATCATAGCAGCCGCATACCGCATTGGGCGCAAAGTCGTAACGGATCGAATCACATTTTTATTATTGCTCGCAGGAGGAGTTACGACCTATTTTATTCGTGAACCTTGGATCTATCCGTTGGTCCTTGTCTTGGGAGGAGTAGTAACTGTAATCGCCTCAAAAGAAAAGGATCTATGGAACCGCGTAATAATAAACCCTCCCTGGCGATACCTGATCGCTTTCGCAATTTTTGCCGTGGGAAGTCTTATTGCAACGTATCTTTGGGATGACAAAATCATTCATTTGTTTGAAAGCTTTTATCGCTATGGATATCTGGTCATCGGCGGGGGACAAGTAGTCGTTCCGCTGATGTACAGTGAATTGGTAGAGGTAAACCAGTACATGACAAATCAGGAATTCCTCACGGGATTTGGACTTGTACAAGGGCTGCCAGGTCCTATGTTCAGCTTTAGCGCATACGCGGGTGGAATGGCGGCGCGTGGCGGGAGCGCATTGACGCAAGTGATCGGAGCTGTAGCTGGTGGCATAGCCATATTTTTGCCTGGACTTCTTTTGATTTACTTCATATACCCTATCTGGGAAAAGGTCAAGGAGATCAAGGGAATAAAAGCATCTTTAAGAGGTGTTACTGCAATTGCGGGAGGATTGATCACCGTCGCTGCGATCATCCTGATGCAAAAAAGTGGTTTTGTACTCGATAATATTGTTGTGATGCTAGTTACAGTAGCACTTTTGTTTACGAAAAAAATCCCGGCGCCACTGATCGTCGTGGTCGCATTGGCCGCGGGATTTATTATATAAATCAGTGCCAGATCAAGCGAGGGCATAGCGCAATATATGCTCTCGCAGTGCATCTGACGACAAAGCTCCAGTGATGTGACCTTTGTTGATGACGGCAACCTGCTGTTTCTCATAGCATAAGCTTTGTACATTGTACTCTATGATTTGATCGAATTTGGCTAATAGCGGATATACGTTATCGTCTTCTATTTTCTTGAACTCTTGATCGAAATTCAGACAAGTCCTTATTATTTCCGGGTTTCCTTTGGCAAGATCGCTGGAAAGCTGCTGGTAGCATGAGGTCAGGAACAATTCGCCGAGGGATGCTCCTGCAAAAATGGGAATATATAGATTCGCACTGTTATAAAAGCTTCGATGCAGATTTGTCACCCAACCTCCTAAGCTGAGACCGGCAACGGCAACACGACTACAGCCGCTATTTTGAAGCATTTGAACCAACGATTCAACCAGGTTAACTGAGGTGGAAAGCATGGCTGTGAATTCAGACAGCCTGGCCATTTTTTTAAAATAGTACTTCATATCGTTGTTGTGATAGGGGGCGCGCAATGAGATGAGATTGGCATCAATCTCATCTTTGTTTTTATATAAGATCGATTTGAAGGTGTTCTTGCTCGCTCTCCCGTAATTGAAGGGATTCTCGTTGTTGCCGTGATGATAAATGATCGTGGGGTACTCCGGACCGTGCCATTTTACGACATGAAATGCAGGATCAAGACGTCCCTCTGAGGAAGTGGCATCGATCTCATAAAACCTCTCGCCTTCGACTGTGGGCAAAGTTATAGCAATATCTCTCAACTGGTCACGGAAACCAGGGCTGTCGATACTGTCACTGAACCATCTGTAGTTTTTCGTAAGCAACGCGGTCATCGCCACGCTGTAGTTGTCTATAAATGCATGCATTCGAACACCACCTTTCTTTGCTGATCTTAGCCGGAGATCGCGAGGCCGCGCTTGATCAGATCCATCAAGTCGTCGATCGCATCCGAGATAGTAAGGTTTGACTTGACAGCAACATATTTGGAGAAATCAGTGGTCAACGCGTTAAGGACATAGACGATGAGCTCGTGATCCACATCGCTTCGCACTTGTCCTTTTTCAATTGCCGCTTGAATCAGACCGTCCATAAAAACGGCATTCATCTGCTTCATTTTTGCCATGCTTTCGTCGATCAGCGGACCATTGAAAGCGCTGTTCAGCAGTTTGCTGTACAGCGGATTCGCCAGGTTGAATTCCACACCATGTTTCATGAGATCACCAAATCCTTGGAAAAAATCGTCAAAGAGCAACGTGGAATTATACTTGTGCAAGTACTGAAGCTTGACTTCTCCGGCACGCTCAATCAGGTACAGATAGAGATCCCTTTTGTCATCAAAATACTGGTAAAGACTACCTTTCGAGATATTCGACGTTGCAACGATCGTATTGAGCGATGCTTCGTTGTATGGACGGCTTGCGAATTCATTCAATGCTGCTTCTACGATAGCCTTGCGTTTCGTCTCGTCCAAATTGAAAAATGTTTGTTTGGGCATCTGTATCACCTCCAATGACCACCTGGTCACACCATATCATGACCAGGTGGTCATGTCAATACCCGAGATGCGCAAAAATGTTGATTAACAATTGAAAGAATGGGAGTATAATAAGGATTAGAAGAGGTATTAGCAGAAAGGGGATGCCATGGAAGTTCAATCGATATTGAAAGAACTGGAGTCGTTAGGTTCTCCGCGGACAAAAAAAATATACATGCAGAATGGCGCTCGCGAGCCGCTATATGGTGTCGCAACGGGAGCGATGAAGCCATTTTTAAAACAGATAGGGATCAACCAAGAAATTGCAGAAGCGTTGTACGCGACAGGAAATTATGATGCCATGTACCTTGCTGGGATGATCGCAAATCCCAAAGCCATGACAATAGAAGATTATGACCGGTGGATGGAAGGCGCGTATTTCTATATGATTTCAGATTTTATCGTGGCGGTAACCCTCTCTGAATCTGAGATTGCGCAGGCGGTTTCTGACCGCTGGATCGCAGACGGGAGAGAACTCTATGTATCAGCTGGATATAGTTGCTACTGCTGGCTGATCGGCAATCGCAAGGATGAGGAGTTTGAGACGGAAAAACTGGATGCCATGCTCGAGATTGTTCGGAAAACAATACACACCAGCCCTGCCCGGGCGCAGGTCGCCATGAATCGCTTTCTTGTAGCTGTTGGCGTTTCTTATCTGCCACTGCATGAAAAGGCGTTGTCTGTAGCAACAGCCATCGGAACCGGAGCAGCAGAAGAAATCCAAAAAGCAGCGACGAAAGGACGACTCGGCTTTAAACGTAAGCATGTACGATGTTAGCTAATAAGAAAAGAGAGGTAAGGGAATCCATGTTTCGAGAAATGAAAAGAAGAAAGCAGCTATTATCAAGGGAAGACACATCAGCTGTTATGGACAGATGCACAAATGGTGTCTTGGCGTGCCAAGGGGATGAAGGGTACCCTTATGCAGTCCCGTTGAGCTATGTCTATTTGAATGAAAAAATATATTTTCACTCTGCAAAAACCGGATATAAGATGGACGCCATAGCCCAAAACTCCAAAGTTTCATTTTCCGTAATAGATAAAGATACCATTATAAGCAAGGAGTACACTTCTTACTTCCGAAGTGTGATCGCTTTTGGCAAGGCCAGAATTGTGGAGGGCGATGAAAGACAAGATGCTTTTATGGCTATGGTAAAGAAGTATTCTGGCGATCAATCCGAAGAGGATCAACACAAAGAAGTGGAAGGATGCGGACGAGCATGCATCGTCGCAATCGATGTCGAACATATCACCGGAAAACAAGCGATCGAACTTTGCAAGGATAGTTAAGCTGACGTTCACAAATGCATATACACCGTCGAGTATTCTCCCAAGTATTCGTAGCCTAGTTTTATCGCCATATGTCTTGAGACCAAGGTGGCCGCATCCCAGCAGGGGCGCACGTTGCGATCCATGGCTTCCAACAATAGCGCCGCAGCGCATCCCATGGCCAACCCCATTCCTTGAAACTCATTTTTCGTGGCGACCTGGACTTCCAAACCTCCATCATAGACTGTCATGGAGGATGCGCCGGCCACAAGCTTGCCATTGTGAAGCACTCCAAAACCAAAGCCTTGGGACAGATACTCTTCAGCCGAGGCGAAGGTTTCGCAGAATTCCCTGGACCAGTCCTCCGCCATCGCTTGGGCATACAGCTCGTTGTCAAAGCGGCGCAGGTCGAACTCCTTCGGGATCGCGTCGATTAAATTCTGTAGTGTTATCCGATCGAAAACATAATCCTTCTGTGCGATCCGGTATCGTGGAGTCTCTACAGGGTGGTTTTTGGGAATGGACAACAACAAGTCTCGCCATCCAAGATCGTCTTCCCCATAAATGGCGGTCGTTTGATCCCCCTCCACATGATCGAAGATCGTTTCCGCCATCTCCCTTGCAGCCGGTGATGTCGAATCCCCGACCCAAAAGCTGTATTCTCCGCTGACGATCAACCCGACCGTAGGGTTCGGAAGTTGGTCCACATAACCAGTTCCCATGTATCCTTGTAGATAGGCGATGACCATGGAATCCTGGATTCCCTGGAACAACGGGGCAATTTGGCTTCTTTCGCTGGCAGAAACGATGATCATGATGTTACCTCCGTAGTAACGATACCACGGAATTGAATCATCAGCAAGACGATGAAAACGACCCAGGGGATCAAGGACAAAAACGAGAAAATCATGCCCAGAGTACCAGCTGTCGATGGAATGATCATAAAACAACCGGAGACGAAACCCCACCGACCGGTTGCTTTGCTGAAACGCTGGCTTCGGAGGATCGCATTGGAAAACAACAACAGACAAATCGTGCTTAATACGTAGTAAACATTGAATGAGGTGCCGACATATCCAGCCAGGAGCGTTTCACCGGCTGCCAGATATATATCGAGTTGCGCTGCCGGTGCCTGGACATACTTGCTGCTCAGGGACAACATTTCAAAGGCCGGATTAGAGGGGTAATAGGTCGCAATGCCGATCAAACCAAATGTCAAAGCTAAGAGGACAGTCACTGGACGTTCCTTCCATAGAAGCGTAAACAAAGCCAGGTAGATCACTGCGATGATGGCATTGTTGAATAGGTAAAGGAAGTCCAGACTCAAAAGCCCAAGAAAGGGATTTTTCTGAAAAAGCATGAAAAAACCATCGATGGTCACTGGCGGAGGAGAAACCACATACACAACGATTTGGGCAGGGATCAGAAGAAGCATCGCAAAGGAGAGATACCATGCGATGCGGTATAATGGTCGGAATTCGGATGAGCAAACGTATGACATGATAGTGCCTCCTTGGATATAGGGATTCTATTTTAAGATATATCGGATCAACTGCTTCAGCTCCACTTTACATTGTTCTTGCGTTGCGTTGCCATTTGCTGACATGTGCAGAAGGAGCATGCCCTGCAGCGCATAGATGATCGTTTTCGCTGTAAGTTCGAGATCGGCTGAATCAATGACACCTTCCCGAATCGCCCGGGAAAACGTCGACTGCCACAACGATTGTAGACGCTGTTCCAACTCCTGGTACCGGACATCGACCTCTGGGGAGATGAAAGTGCAGAAATAGAAAAAGCGGAACACGTTGGGGTTAATAAAGAAATAGTCCATGTAGCGAAAAAAAGCTTCTATGACCTCTTCCACCGGGTCCGGGTTTGAGACAGGATCGGACGCAAGTGCATCCACCATGTCTTCGATCATGGACAGACGTAGACTCCATTGAAGATCGTTTAGATCTTTGAAGTAATAATACAGATGTGTATGTGAATAACCGGTTGATTCCGCTAGACGGCGAACCGTCAGCGCACCATGGCCTTCGTTGTGAACGATCCATTTAGCAGCCTGTAAGATCTCCTGATGGATGCGGTCTTTTTTGGATTGTTTCATTACACTTCTCCGATTTTACCATAGTTAAAATAATTAACTATGGTAAAATATAAATCATGGCACAAGCTTTGTCAAGAGTTT
>PHAE01000040.1 GCA_002840285.1 Firmicutes bacterium HGW-Firmicutes-11 | reverse complement strand
CGGCGCCGCCGGTGATTCAAACTTGGATAGCTGCACCACTGCATTCATAAGTCCGCCTTGGCTGTTGAGAACGACGGCGATCACAGCGATGAGACTCACCACCATTATTATGCCCTGCACCAGGTCGTTGAGTGCAACCGCCATGTATCCACCCAGCACCACATAGATGCCAGTCAGGATCGCCATTCCCACCACAGCGTAGATGACGTCGATGCCGAAGGCCATGGAGAACAGTTCCGATAATCCCCGATAGACCGATGCCGAATAGGGAACCAAAAATATAAAAATGAGAGCGGATACGACGATCCGGAAGGACTTGCTGTCATACCGCTTTCCAAAGAAATCGGGCATGGTAGCGGAATCCAGATGCTTGGTCATGACCCGCGTCCGACGCCCAAGGATCACCCAGGCGAGAAGGCTGCCGATCACCGCGTTTCCGATGCCGACCCAGACCACCGACATGCCGAAATTCCAGCCAAACTGGCCAGCGTATCCGACGAATACCACAGCGGAGAAATAGGATGTGCCATACGCGAAAGCGCTCATCCAGGGTCCGACGTTTCTTCCACCGAGGACGAAATCGTTCACATTGGTTGCGTGCTTTCGGCTGTAGAAGCCGATGTAAGCGGTGACGGCGAAGAACGCGAGCATCATTAGAATTTTTAGAAACATGGTTTGGTCCTCCTTACGATAAAATTGCGAAATAAAAAAATCCCGTCTTCTGATTGCTCAGAGGACGAGAACTTGTCTCGCGGTACCACCTCAGTTCGCCGGCGCCTCGCGGTGCCCGGCCTCATCGAGTACGGCGTCGTCGACGCTTATACTCTGGCACTGTAACGGGTGCGCCCGTCCCAGCCTACCGGGGCCTTGGCCCTTTTGGTGGGAAGCTCGCGGAATGTATTCCGGTGTCCCTTCCACTTGCGCCTCTCACCACCCGGCTGCTCTCTGTCGTTTTCAGGATCCGTACTTGTTTCCGGTCATCGCTTTATCACTTTATTGGAACAACAGTATCACTTTGCATTTGCCTTGTCAATCATTATTTTCAACGATTCTGTGTAGGGCGGACGTGCGATTCCCTGCTCAGTGACCACTGCAGTGATGTGCTTTGCCTCGGTGACGTCGAAGGCAGGGTTGTAGGTTTTGATGCCCGCAGGAGCCATGGGTTTTTCATACCAAAGATCCGTGATCTCGCTTCCCGGTCGCAGTTCGATTTCGATTCCGGATCCGTCGGGAGTCGCCAGATCGATGGTGGACGTCGGCACGAACATATAAAAGGGGATGTCATACTCTTTTGCCAGGATCGCCAATGCAGACGTGCCGATTTTGTTGGCACCGTCTCCGTTTGCCGCCATCCGGTCGCATCCCACCAGTACAGCGTCGATGCGGCCCTGTTTCATGACAAGAGAGGCCATGTTGTCGCAAATCAGAGTAACGTCGATCCCTGCCTCGGAAAGCTCAAAGGCGGTCAATCTGGCGCCTTGCAGCAGAGGCCTTGTCTCATCGGCGTAGACCTTGAAGTCGTAACCCTGTTCGTGGCCGATGTAAAGGGGAGACAAGGCGGTGCCGTAGCGGGCGGTGGCCAGCGCCCCTGCGTTGCAGTGGGTCAGGATGCCCATCCCCGGCCGAAGTAGGGTGAGGCCGTGTTCGCCCAGCATCCTGCAGCCGTCCTCGTCCTCTTGCCGGACGGCTGTGGCCTCCGCCAACAGCACTTTTTTTATTTCCGAAACCGGCAAGTCCTTGCACTTACGCACACAGGCAGCCATCCGTTCCAGCGCCCAGGAAAGGTTTACCGCCGTAGGCCGGGAAGAATTGATGTAGGCCTTGTCTTCACAAAAGTGCTCGTAAAACGATGTAAACTCTTCTTCTGCATACTCTCGTGCGCAGATCGCGATGCCAAGGGCTGCCGCGACGCCGATCGCCGGAGCCCCTCGAACCCGCAAGCTTTTGATCGCCTCATAAAGCTCATCTCGTGTAGAAATGGAAAACCAGACCACCTCGTTGGGCAGTCTGGTCTGATCTAAAACCAATAGTGAGTCATGAACGTATTTGATAGGTATAATGTCCATCTTAGATACCGCTTCCCAAGCCAAATCCTTTGTTGACCAAAAAGTCACGGATCGATGCTTCTGCATCGGTGATCCTACCTGCATATCGTGTGGTGTAGGATCCTCTGCTGATTGCAGCGCCTCCCGCGTTGTAAGCGGTCAAAGCGATGACTTTGTCATCATAATGATCCAGCTTGTCTCCGATGTACTTCGCTCCGAACTCAATGTTCGTATGGGGATCGTACAATTGATCCTTGCTGATACCGTACCTCGCTGCTGTTCCAACGGTGATCTGCATCAGGCCGATGGCGGTCCCGCCAACTGCATCGGTGCGGAAGGTACTTTCCTTCTGGGCCATCGCCATCAGCAGGATCTCATCAACGTCGTTGACTTTTGCTTCGTGGCGAAACAGGAAGACCAGCATCGTCGCTTTGTCTATACTGATCGCCGAGTTTCTCGAAACGATGTACTGAGCAAGGCCACGGTTGTAATCCGATTCCGCTCTATCAAAATAGGCGTTTACAGGCACTTCCGGATCGGTGCTGATGTACAGTCCTGTATAGTCATCAAAGAGAAGATTCCAACCGAAGCAGGATTCTCCCGTCAATGCCCGGACGGGAACATAATACACGTCGTTGGCCATCAGTATCGAATAGGTTTCCTTATCCAGAGATTCCTGTGCAAAGACCGGAATCCCCATCGTGTCTGCCTCTGCTCTTCGCATACTGGTCAGCTGTCCACCAATATCGATATCAGCTGCGGTTGCAGAAATGCCCTGAAGGGAAACCGGCAGATTTGGTCTGCGCCGGCTTTCAACGGCTTTGATGACGACGTCGATGTCCTTGACGACCTTGGCCGGAGGACACGTCAGATCACTTTTCAAAACTTCTTCCTGAAGTGAAGTCCTGATCGGATCGGTTTTTGTTAATGTGAGTGTGCGGCTTTCTTGATCCATATCCACTGCAAAACCCAGTAAATCGCCAAGTTCCCCGGTCAGAGGAAGATAGGCGGTTCCCTGGTACAGAAAGACCGGATTTTCCAAGTAATAATTTTCTATCCTGTTTCCATTGATGTCGATTGTTCGATTTAAGAATTGACCCTGGACGATGTCTTCTTCAGCATAGATCGTTATAGTAGAGAAAAGCAGGACGGTCAATGAAAGCCACACAGATATCAGCTTCTTTGCCATTATCCTTTCTCTCCTTTCGCGCGCTGTTTTCAAGCGCTGACATATTATATCACAATTTCGAGATTTGTACACCCTTTTGGCTATATTCAGAATATTTTAGCCAAGGAAAACGTTGAAATTCGAACGTTAAAGCCCCGCCTTGCGGCGGGGCTTTGTGAGTTGTTTTTTGCCATTTCTGCGTTTTTTTCGATGCTTACAGCTTGAATTCCTTCTTCACTTCGATGATGGATTCTTCCAGCTTCTGAATGACGATGTCAATGGTTTCGTACTTGATGACCGCAGGGGGCTCGATCCGAACGGTCTTGGCATTGACCAAGGTTCCGGCGGTCATGACGTGGCGGTCAAAGAGACCTTTGACGACCGCATATCCAACTTCAGCTGCAGGGAATTCCATGCAGATCAGGAGGCCCGCACCGCGAAGTTCCTTGAGCACGGTAGGATATTTTTCCTTCAGTGCGCCAAGTTTTTCCATGAAGTAATCGCCTTTTTCCTTCGCTTGCTTGGGAATGTCGTTTTCCAGCATGTAAGCGATGGTCGCAATGGCAGCCGAGCAGGCCAATGGGTTTCCGCCAAAGGTCGGGGAGCCTAGGATCCAGGGATTATCGATGAGCTTTTCGCCCCACATATTCGGTCTGGCAATGATTCCGGTGATGGGCATGATGCCGCCGCCGAAGGCTTTTCCGTAAGTCATGATGTCGGGGGTGACGCCTTCTGCTTCACATCTCCACATGGTGCCGCAACGGCCCATGCCGGTCTGGATCTCGTCGAGGATCATGGCTACGCCAAATTTGTCGCAGATTTCTCTGACCTTCTTAAGATAGCCGGCTGGTGGGATCTGTACGCCTGCTTCGCCCTGGATCGGTTCCAGGATAACGCCGGCAACCTTTTCGCCAACTGCATGAAGATTGCAGATCGCTGTTTCAATTGCATCCGCATCGCCGTACTTGACGTGCTGGACTTGCTGGATCAAAGGCAGGTAATCTTCTCTATATGCACCCTTGCCGCCCATGGAGATCGCTCCCATGGATTTTCCGTGGAACGCACCTACGGTGGAGATGTAATATCTTCCACCGGTCGCGAGTCTTGCAAGCTTGAGAGCCATTTCGACTGCTTCTGCTCCACCGTTGGTAAAGAAGCAATACTGGAGATCGCCGGGAGTGATCATGGCAACCAACTTTGCCAGATAACCTCTCAGCGGGTCAATGAGTTCCTGGCTGTGGAGCGCGTATTTATCCAACTGCGCTTTGACATATTTCAGGATCTCCGGATTTCTGTGTCCACAGGTATAGATTCCGAAGCCGCCGAGGCAGTCAATGAAATCATTTCCGTACAGGTCTGTAAAGTGCTCCTCGGTGTCGGTCCACTCGACGCATGCGGCGTCGGTCGACATTGATTTTCTGTAAAGCAGCCATCCCGGGTTGACGTTGGTGTTGAAGTTCTCGATCGAGTCCTTCGTGATCTGCTTCTTCTCATCATCGGTCAGTGCCGGGCGCTCAATATACCCTAATACTCTTTTTGCTTCTTTTAAAGCAGCTTCTTTGTACGCAGCCATTCTATTACCTCCTTGTGAAACTATAACGATTTTGTACTGCACTTCTTATATAGATTCAAGTTCCGTGCCAAAAGCCTGACTATGCAAAAAATAGCTTAAAATATTCTGAAATATTTGAATTACATGGCGTTCAGCGGTATCGCCCACATCCTCTCTTCCGTTATTATCAGACAATGGTTCTCATATGTTGTACGTTTTTCAAGATTTTTTCTTACTTATGAGAAGATCGCACGCAAAACCCTCTCCCCCCCCGCGCCACCTTTCCCACCAGCCGGCGACTTGGGCGACTTGTGTAAGCGCTGGGAAAACAGTATAATACAATGTAAAGACCGTAGCGCTGTAGAAATCAGGGTTCGGAGTATTGAGCGAGGTAAGAGTTGAATCGGATCAAGGATTTTTTCATCGGCATTGTGATCGGCGTGGCCAATGTGATCCCCGGCGTCAGCGGCGGGACCATGATGGTCATTCTTGGCGTCTATGATCCGATCCTTCAGGCGCTGGATCGAAGGAAGATCCGCGACCAGCTTCCCTTTCTCGTTGTATTGGCTGCCGGCACCCTGGCGGGCATCCTTCTCTTCAGCCGGGGGATCACATTTCTGATTGCCACGTATCCCCTGCCGGTGTATTACGCATTCATCGGCTTGGTCCTCGGCAGCGTTCCCGCCATTTATCGGCGCGCGCGTACGAAGCCCATGCGCCTCACAAATATTGCGATTTTCCTATTGGCCACTGTCTGCATGATCGTGATCGATGGTCTCGACGAGGGGCAGGTTGCCTTTTCCACCGCGACCCCAGTGTCCGGAAGCGGACTTCCTTTCCTCGCCTGGTTAGTTGTCATTTCGGCGGTCGCTGCCATTGCCATGATCCTGCCGGGCATCAGCGGTTCCTTGGTTCTGCTCTTGCTTGGCGGCTATGAAATCGTGATGCAAGCCCTTTCCATATTCGATCTTAAGATTTTGCTTCCGGTATTGCTCGGCATTTTTCTTGGCCTGTTCATCGGACTTCGATCGGTGAAATCCATGCTTTCCCACTACCCCAATGCTCTCTACTCCGGCATCCTGGGACTCATCATCGGATCCGTCTACGCCATTTGGCCGGGCTTGCCGACCGATGCGACCGGTTCCATCGGCGTAATGGGGATCGTGAGCCTTTTTCTTCTCATCGTTTCTGCAGCCGCCGCCTGGCGATTTTCAAAATAATAACGTATTGCTTAACTGTAGAATTCAGTACACACAAGGAGATACGAAATGCTGTATTTTATGAACGACTACTCTGAGGGCGCGCACCCCAAAATACTGGAAGCGCTTGTCGCCACCAATATGGAACAGCATGTTGGTTATGGATTGGATGCGCATTGCGAGAACGCGATCGATCTGATCAAAAAAAGAATCGGGCAGCCAGATGCAGAGGTGCATTTGTTAGTGGCAGGAACCCAGACGAACACCATCGCATTGTGTTCTTTCTTACGACCCTATGAGGCGGTCATTTCTACAGAGCTCGGCCATATTTCGGTCCACGAGACTGGCGCGATCGAAGCGACGGGGCACAAGATCATAGAAATGCCTAGCAAAGATGGATTGTTGAAACCGGAGCAGATCGATAAAGCATGCGATTCTCACGTAGATGAACATATGGTTTTACCACGGGTCGTGTATATCTCCAATGCAACAGAAACCGGTTCGATCTATACGAAAGCACATCTGGAAGCCATACGAAAGAAATGTGACCAGCGCGGTCTTTACTTGTATTTGGATGGCGCGCGCCTTGCGAATGCTTTGACTTGCGATGACAACGACTTGACGATCGAAGAAATTGCCGCATTGACCGATGCGTTTTACATTGGAGGTACCAAAAACGGGATACTGTTCGGCGAAGCGTTGGTGATCCTAAACCCGGAACTCAAATCGCACTTGCGATACACCATCAAACAACGAGGTGGCATGTTGGCAAAAGGCCGATTGCTGGGTGTTCAATTCGAAGAATTGTTTAGAGATGATTTCTTTTTCGAGCTCTCGAAACACACAAATGAAATGTCAAAGCTTTTAAGAAGTGGCATTAAAGCCTTAGGTTACGACTTGGTCACAGAGTCGTCGACAAACTTGACCTTTGTTGTTTTGCCTAATCCGATCCATGCAGTTCTTTCCAAAGAGTGTTATTATGAGGCGGAAAAACCCTTTGACGAAAATAACATCGAAGCGCGATTTGTGACCTCCTGGGCGACTCCAAAGGAGGATGTGGAAAAATTGCTTAAACTGTTGGCAAATTATAAAAAAATATATGCCTAAAAGGGTCCACTTCAAAATGAAGAGTCCACCTTTAAAAGGTGGACTCTTTGCTTTGAGTAATGTCAAATTCTCAATTTAACCGCATTGTTATTTTGTATAGTTGTCGAAGTATCCCTGAACGTACACGATCGGTGTACCTTTGTCTCCGCTGCCGGAGGTGAGATCGCACAGGGAGCCGATCAAGTCAGTAAGGCGACGTGGCGTCGTGCCTTGGGCTACCATGCTGCTTCCCAGATCTTCGTCCTTGGTCCGGATGTAGTCGGAGATCGCATGCTTCAGATCGTCGCCGGAAAGGTGGGCGAACTCGTTGTCCGCCAGATATTTGAGTTTCACCTCATTGGGCGTGCCTTCCAGCCCTTTGGTGTAACCGGGAGACACCACCGGGTCCGCCAGCTCCCAGATTTTTCCTACCGGATCTTTGAACGCGCCGTCGCCGTATACCATGACCTCGATGACTTTTCCCGTAGCGACATGAAGCTTCTTTTGGATGCCTTCTGCGAATGCGGTGCAATCGTTGGGGAACAGCTTGATTGTGTCCTCCGTAGCCTTGTTGGAGCCGAGGATCCCGAATTGGGGATTGTGCCCGCTCCCGTCGACACTTGTCGACAGGATATCGTCCAGGCCGATCACGGTCTCCGCGCCGGCTTCGTCCAACAGCCGTTTGGTCCGCACGCGGGTATGTATGTCGCAAGCGAGGATCTGCTTCGTCTTGGACAGGATCGCTCTGGGATCGTTGCCGAAAATGATCTCTACATCGGTGCCTTCTGCTTCGATGAGTTGCTTGTAATACGACACATAATCGATGCCGGTGAAAGGATGCCGCGAATGGCCGAACAGCCCTTCAAACTGCTCTCTGGTCAGTACGTCCTGGCAAGGATCGATGCTCTTTTCATCGAGAAGATCGATGTCCACCAGATTGTTTCCCACTTCGTCGCCAGGATAACTGAGCAGCAGAACGATCTTGTCCGCCCCTCTTGCAATACCTCTTAGGCAGATCGCGAAGCGATTACGGGATAAAATAGGAAAAACGACGCCGATGGTTCCGCCGCCAAGCTTGTTTCTCACGTCTGACGCAACCTGATCGATCGTGGCATAATTCCCTTGGGACCGTGCGACCACCGCCTCTGTAACGCAGACGATGTCCTTGTCCTGTAAGGCAAATCCCTCCGCTTTTGATGCGGCCAGCACTGTATCCACAACGATTTTTTCCAGGTCGTCTCCCTGACGTATGATCGGTGCACGAAGCCCGCGCACGACAGTTCCTACCATTCTCTCCATCGTATTTCTTCCTTTCTTGAAAGGCCATTTTTGTTTTATTACAACAGAGTTATTATATCGGCAACGGAGAAATGCGTCAATGTAGAAAAAAGCGTTGACATCCCGGCGGATTTTGGGTATATTTATGTTAGCATATGCTAACTACAAACGGCGCTTTGCCGTTTCTTTTTGGAGGATACGATGGGCCACGACCACGAGAACCACAAGCACGACCACGACAAGCACAAGCATAAGCATGAACACAGCCAAGGCAGGAAACATGGCCTTGGTCTTGGTCATGGGCATGGCCGCAAGCATGGACATGACCACGCCATGACCCTTGCCAATGCCGGGCCCGGAGCCACATGTCGCATCCTGAAGGTGGGAGGCGAGGGAGAACTGCGCCGTCGACTTTTGGACATGGGGTTGACTCCAAACACACAGGTTCTTATCCGCAAAGTGGCACCGATGGGGGATCCCATTGAATTGTATCTGCGCAGCTACGAATTGACGATCCGAAAGGACGACGCCAAAAAAATCCTTGTCGAGGAGGTGTCCCAATGACCATCAACCTGGCATTGGTCGGCAATCCCAACAGCGGGAAGACCACCTTGTTCAATCAGTTGACCGGCAGCAACCAAAAAGTCGGCAACTTTCCCGGCGTCACCGTGGAGAAAAAGGAAGGCCCGGTCAAGGGCCACAAGGGAGTCCGTGCCATCGACCTGCCTGGCATTTATTCCCTTTCTCCCTACACCTCGGAAGAGATCGTCACCCGGGATTTTTTGATCGATGAAAAGCCGGCGGCGATCATCAATATCGTCGACGCAACAAACATAGAGCGCAATCTTTATCTCACCCTCCAACTGATGGAGCTTGAAACACCGATGGTCATCGCCCTCAATATGATGGACGAAATGCGCAACAACAACATCTTCGTTGACCTGATCCGTCTCCAGGAGGAACTTTCCATCCCGGTGATCCCCATTTCCGCCAGTAGAAACGAAGGGATCCATGATCTGATCCATGCCGCTCTGGAAGTGGCGGATCAAAAGCTGAAGCCAAAAAAAATCGATTTTTGCACCGGCCACGTTCACAATGCCATCCATGCCATTTCCCATTTGATCGCCAACGAGGCGGACGCCTCCGGGCTTCCACTTCGGTATTCGGCAACGAAACTTGTGGAAGGAGATCCGTTGGTAATGGCCCGACTCAAGGTGAAGGAACCGGAGCGGGACATCATCGAACATATCGTCGAAGACATGGAGGAGCACCTCAACACCGATCGGGAAGCAGCGATGGCAGACATGCGTTATGCCTTCATTGAAGGGCGGTGCAGCCCTGCGGTGGAAAAAACCGGCGAAAGCTTGGAACAACGCCGTTCCATCAAGATCGACTCCATCCTGACCCACAAACATCTCGCCATCCCCATTTTTCTGGGGGTGATGTTTTTCGTATTCTGGCTGACCTTTGGACCGGTCGGCACATTTTTGAGCGACGGACTGAGCTTTTTCATCGACGGCTTCATCGCTTTCGTTGATGGGGCTTTGAGCTCTTCGGGAGCCAACCCGGCGCTCCAGTCGCTGATCATCGACGGCGTGTTCGCCGGTGTCGGTAGCGTGCTGTCCTTCCTTCCGATCATCGCCGTGCTGTTTCTTCTTCTTTCGATCCTGGAAGACAGCGGCTACATGTCGCGAATCGCCTTTGTCATGGACAAGCTTCTCCGCAAACTGGGACTTTCCGGCCGTTCTATCGTGCCGATGCTCATTGGTTTCGGTTGCTCCGTTCCGGCGATCATGGCGACCCGTACCCTCCCCAGCCAGCGGGACCGCTACATGACCACCATGCTGATCCCCTTCATGTCCTGCAGCGCCAAGCTTCCGATCTATGCCATGTTCACTGCCGTCTTCTTTGAGAAAAACGAGGCGCTGGTCATGCTCTCCCTCTACGTGACTGGTATCGTCGTTGCGATCTTATATGCCTTGCTTCTGAAAGTCACGATCTTCAGCGGCAAGCCGGTGCCCTTCGTCATGGTGTTGCCCAATTACCGCATGCCGGCAGCCAAGAGCGTTCTCCTTCGGATGTGGGAAAACGTCATGGGCTTCGTCCGCAAGGCCTTCACCGTGATCTTCATCGCCACCATCGTCATCTGGCTCCTCCAGAGCTTTGATTTCGGGTTAAACCTCGTGGACAACAGCGACGAAAGCATGCTGGCCTTCTTCGGCCGCATCGTCGCGCCGATCTTCGCTCCCCTAGGGTTCGGCGACTGGCAATCAGCCACGGCGCTGCTGACCGGACTCATGGCAAAAGAAGCCGTGGTCAGCACCTTCGCCGTCTTGACCGGCGCATCCTCCTCCGCCGCCTTGTCCGCAGCCCTCACCGCCATGTTCACACCAGTGTCGGCCTTCGCCTTCCTGGTCTTCAGCCTCCTTTACATGCCCTGCATCGCCACCCTTGCCGCCATCAAAAGAGAAATGGGCGGCATGAAGGCAGCCCTGCTGGTCCTCACTGCCCAGACCTTGATCGCCTGGCTGGTCGCCTTCCTGATCTACAGCCTCGGCTCGCTGCTGGTTTAGGCCGGCGAAGGGCCTGTCCTGAGCCGAGCC
>PHAE01000039.1 GCA_002840285.1 Firmicutes bacterium HGW-Firmicutes-11 | reverse complement strand
AAGCTTTTATTTCATGGGCTTAAGGTCGGGGCTGACGATCAGCTTGCACTCGGTTGCCTCCTGGACTTGGTCCAGGGTGAAATCGGGATGGATCTCAGTGAGGACCAGGCCGTCGGGAGTCACTTCCATTACACCCATCTCCGTGATGATCATGTCAACTACATTGATCGCGGTGTAAGGCAGGGTGCACTCGTCCAGGATCTTGTGAGCGCCCTTTTGAGTGTGCTGCATGGCGATGATGACCTTCTTGGCGCCGACCACCAGATCCATGGCGCCGCCCATGCCGGGAACCATTTTTCCCGGGACGATCCAGTTTGCGAGATTTCCGTGCTTATCCACCTGCAGAGCGCCTAGAATGGTGGCATCCACATGTCCCCCACGGATGACGCCAAAGGAAGTGGCGCTGTCAAAGAACTGCGCGCCGGGAAGCACGGTCACGTACTGAGCTCCCGCATTGATGATGTCGACATCTTCTTTTCCAGGCTCGGCGGCGGGGCCCATGCCCATGATGCCGTTTTCCGACTGGAGGACGATGTGGACATCTTCTGGCAGGAAGTTAGCTACCATTGTCGGCAGACCGATCCCCAGGTTTACTACATCGCCGTCTTTCAGTTCTTTCGCTACGCGCCGAGCGATGATTTCCTTTATATCTGCCATTGCTTTTCACCTCCAACAATACTGTCTACGAAGATCCCGGAAGTCATAACATTGTTGGGATCGATGGCGCCGATCTCAGCGATTTCGCAGGTTCCCACGATCACGTGATCCGCTGCCATCGCCATGACCTGGTTGAAGGTCCGGGTCGTGCCGTTATAGGTGATGTTGCCAAAGGTGTCGGTGATCGTTCCTCGAAGGAGCGCAAAGTCGGCGCGAAGCGGGAGCTCCAACAGGTAGTCTCTGCCGTTGACGTGGAGCACTTGCTTCCCTTCAGCGACGATCGTACCAACACCGGTGGGGGTGAGAAAACCGCCAAGACCGGTGCCGCCGGCACGAATTCGTTCTGCCAGAGTTCCCTGAGGAACCAGGATGCATTCGATCCTGTCTTCTGGCTCTTCGCAGGTCATGCGCTTGCCGACTTCCGGATTCAATCCGACGTGGCTGGCAATGAGTGTCTTGACCTGGCCGTTGCTGACCAGCTTTCCAACGCCACGGCCGGGAACACCTGCGTCGTTGCAAATGATGGTCAGGTTTCTTACATTGCGTTCCACCAACGCGTCGATCAATATCTCCGGAGTACCGCAACCCATGAAGCCGCCGACCATGATCGAAGCGCCGTCCTGGATCACGGAAACGGCTTCCGCCGCAGTTTTAACTTTATCTTTCATACTGTCACACCTTTCTATACCATATTTCGTTTGACGATTTCGTTCAGCACGAAGGATGCCACATCCTCCGCATAGGTATGGGAGCCGAAACCGGCATCGTATCCCAACTCCTGGGCCAACTCGTGGGAGATTCGGGGACCGCCGCAGGCGAGGATCACCTTGTCGCGGATCCCTTCTGCTTCCATGAGTTCTACCAATTCGGTGAGGTTTTTGATATGAACGTCTTTTTGGGTCACGATCTGCGATACCAGAATGGCGTCAGCTTTGGCTTCGATCGCTTTCGCCACCAAAGTTTCGTTAGGAACCTGGCTGCCCATATTGATGGCTTCGATTCCGTGATAACGCTCAAGACCGTAATGGCCATGGAAGCCCTTCATGTTGATGATCGCGTCGATGCCAACGGTATGCGCGTCGGTCCCGGTGCAGGCGCCGACGATGACCACCGTTCGTTTGATGTTTTCTTCAATGAACTTTTCGCACTGGGTACGGTCCATGATGTCCACATCGACCTTGGGTACTTTGATGGTCGTGTAATCCACCGTGTGCTGGCACTTGCCATAGACGACGAATGAGGTGTAGCCGATTCCCAGGTCTTTGGCGTAAACGACGCTGGGTTCGTCAAGTCCCATCTTTTTCGCCAGGATCTTTGCGGCCTCGCTGGCTTCCGGTCCGTGGGGGATCGGCAAAGCAAAGGACAATTGCACCATCCCATCGTTCATGGTGTCGCCGTAAGGCTTTACTTTGGTCAGATCCACAACAGATGTGGCTGTTCCTGTTGGCTTGTTCATTATTTCGCACCTCCCAGCATAAGCGGAATAAAGGGATTGAAGTATTGAGCATCTTTGACGCAAACACCCGCCAAGCCCTTGCCTCCGTCTCTGGCCCGCTTCACACCGCCGAACTTTCCTTGCTCGATGGTGGAGAACAGACCTTCCTTTTCGATATCATGAAGCAACCGGTCGGCTTCCGCCAAAACGCTTTGCGCCCGTTTTTGGATGATGCCGTCGCTTCTGAACTCCACTTCATCTCCCAGGTTTCTTGCATTGTTGAAAATGTAGGATGCGTTTTCCAGAGAGTACATCCGGTCCTGAAGGTGAGGTGTATGGATGGCTTCCGTCATCATACCGAGAAGCTGGATCGTCTGGCCGGACCACACCGAGACCAGGTTGAACAAAGCATCCTGGATGTGTCCTTTGAAAATGTTTCCGGTCATGAACTTTGTCGGCGGCATATATTTGAGAGCCGCTTTGGGGAAGATCTCTCTGGCCATGATCGCCTGGGACAGTTCGTAGAGAAAGCCGTTTTCCATATTGGGATCCATTTCGAACGCATGGCCGAGTCCCATCTGTTCTTCCTTGATGTTTGCCAACACGGCGAACTGTTCGTTGATGAACTGGGAAGCCAATACCGTATGCGCTTCGTCATAGGCGTCGGCGGTGGTCAGGTAGTTGTCTTCGCCGGAGTTGAAGATCACGTCGCAGTAGCCGATGATGATCCTTGAAAAATACTGGTCAACTAAAGTCCTTTGCATGTTGATGTCCCGGAACAGAATACCGTAAAGGGCATCATTGAGCATCATGTCAAGCCTCTCGATGGCTCCCATGGCTGCGATTTCCGGCATGCACATACCCGAACTGTAATTGCAGAGACGAATGTAGCGGCCGACTTCTTCACCCACTTCGTCCAACGCTTTCCGCATCAGCCTGAAGTTCTCTTGAGTTGCGTAAGTTCCGCCGAAGCCTTCGGTGGTCGGTCCGTAGGGGACATAATCAAGCAAGCTTTGAGCAGTCGTTCGAATGACCGCGATCACGTCGGCGCCTTGCCGTCCTGCAGCCTGCGCTTGCACGATGTCTTCGTAGATGTTGCCGGTAGCAACGATGACGTAGAGGTACGGCTTTTTGCCTTCTCCGATGGTCGCGATGTAGTTGTCTCTTTTCGCTGTCTGGGCTTTGATCTTTTCCAGAGTCTCAAGAACCACAGGCATGATTTTCGCTTCTGCTTCTGCCGCAGTTGCCGTTGGCAGCTTCATGAGATCCAGCGCTCCGGCAGAAACCTTTTCTGCGATTTCCTGAGGAGAGAGTCCGGTCTGGATCATGGCATTTCCGACCCAGTAAGCAGCCCCTCTCGGTAATCCGCCGCCATCTTTGATCACGTCGACGAGAACGTTGGGAAGCGGCGACTCCACGTCGTCCACCCCGTCGATCCCCAACAGCCGTACCACGGTCCGCTCGGTGCTGACGGTGGTATGTCGTTCGATGAAGCTTTGCATATCGTTTGCGATCCTCGCCGCACACGATCTGGCGCTGTCGATCACGCCGGGATCCAGGTTCAGTTTACTTTTCATCATTCCGATCCTCCATGTATTGTTTCGCTTGTTCGATGATCTCGTTGCCGATGCCGAGCATCTTCGCTATATTGAGTGCGTCTTTGGGTATTTCTTTTTCCCCTTCCACCTCATAGAGGCGGTAGTCCATATATTTTCCAATGATCTCGATTCGTTCCCGCCGGTTGGCGTAACGGATCTCTCTTGCCAGGTTTTCGAAGTTGGCACCGGCCAGACCCCGCACCTGAAGATTCCTGCTGTTGTCTTCGGTTGCGACGTTGTCGTAATGCGTCGTGATCAAGGTGATGTAGAGTCGTTTGCTGAGATAATGAACGATGCTCTTCGTGAGCGCCAGTCCTTCGATCGGGTTGGTACCGTTGGCGATCTCGTCGATCAAAAGCAGGGTCCGGTCCTTGCTGTGTTCCAAGATGTCCTTGAGCTCTTCCATTTCACTGCCGAAACTGGAAAGACCGCGCTGTACATTTTGGCTGTCGCCGATCAGTATATGTATGTAGCTGGAAAGACCGATGGTCGCTTCCTGACAGGGGACAAAGAATCCGTGTTGAGCAAGCATGGCGCACTGGCCGATCATTTTCAGCGTCACGGTCTTGCCGCCCATGTTGGCGCCGGTGATACAGGCGACGCCATCCTTTAAGGATAAGGTGACAGGACAGTAGTCTTTTCCTTTTTTGTTGAGGATCTCCTCGACCACCAACTGGCGGCCTTCCTTTACCTCAAGGATATGCTCCTGCACGATGCGGGGACGGACGCAGCGATTTTGTTCCGCATGCATGGCTTTTGCCAGGTTGAAATCCAATTCGCCGATCCTTCTGCTGTTTTCCAGGATCACATCCCGATGGGCTCCAAGCTGTTGGGAAAGCGCCTCGCGCACGAGAAGTTCTTCGTCTTCCAAAGCCTCGTTCAAGGAGTCCATCGATTTGCAAAGGGCATGGACAACAGGAGTTCCCCGTAGCCGGAAGGTGGCTGTCATGTAGTCTTCTTCCTGGAGCGTCAGCTCGGGCATGGCCTGCGCTGCTTCCATCTTTTCTTTGTCCGCTTTGGAGACGAGATATTCGAACTTTGGTGTCATGGTGATCCCGTAGCGCTGCTCGACTTCTCTCTTCCGGTCTTTCTGCTCTCTTCTGACCTCAAGTTCGATCCGCCGTTTTTCTCCCCGAAGCTCAGCGAGCCGACAGGAAAAACTGTCATAGAGATAGAATGTATTCATCCGTTCACGGTCCGGGTCCAAGACGTCGACGACTTCCTCCACGTCTTTAGGAAAAAACTCTTCCGGAATGCTGTCTTTCAATGGAGAAAGCAGGTCCCGGATCCCCAGCATCTGCAGAAGAAGGGTCTTCATTTCAAACAGTTCCACCATGGTGAGAACGTTGTTCTTCGTCCGTTCCACCGTAAAGGAGGTGTCTTTCATCTGCATCAGGATCTCTGACAACAACTCCATCCGCCGTCCTTCGGTCTTCAAAAGCGCCATTGCCGATTCCTGGCGGGACAGCTCTTGTTCCAGTAGCGTCTCTTCACCGGGGGCAAAGGGACGGATCTCCTTCACCCGCTTCTTGCCGTATGGCGACCGGGGATTCAAGCTGTGAACAACATGGTCAAAGCCGGTTTCGCTTTTCGTTTTTGGATTGCAAAGCCGCATTGCTACCTCCCGTCGTACTTCACGTCAAAGACCGGTATATCGCCGGCCGCGTCTCTCATGGCAGTCAGAAGCTCCTTGTGGTCAAAGCTGTAACCCGCCGGGGAGAATGGGTTGACCGCCAGGGCGGCGATCTCGATGTTCTCTAAGACCTCCACGGAAAATCCTCGCTTGCGCAGTTGTTGCCAGGGAGTCGCTCCGACGAAGATCCGGGTCGGATCTTTGAGTATGAAATTCACTTGTTTGAACTTTGCCGGATGGATGTCGTTGATGACGCTGGGAGTCAGTGCTCCAGGAAGAAATATCGCTTCGGTGGTATCATCGATGGCTTCATCCAGAAATTTTCCTGACGCCAAACCGGTTTGCAGTTCAAGCGCGATGATCCG
This sequence comes from Firmicutes bacterium HGW-Firmicutes-11, assembly GCA_002840285.1. Taxonomy (GTDB): domain Bacteria; phylum Bacillota; class Clostridia; order Peptostreptococcales; family Anaerovoracaceae; genus PHAE01. The sequence goes on along the minus strand of PHAE01000039.1, from coordinate 5,319 downwards.
TTGCCCCTTGACAAGCAGTATCTTCTCTTCGGTCGTTCCTTCTTCGATCCGGTCTCTCACGAAACCGTCGGAAAGGCGGGGCAACTGGTAGAGGTGAACGACATGCAGCGTTTCCTCGATGACTCTTTTCAGGCTCCGGGAAATCACAGCGCCGGTGGCCAGTATGATAGCATCGGAAGTACCGGGAGCGGCGATGGATCTGCGGTCGATGGCTCCATCGATCAGGATAAGACCTGCTCCCAGCTCCTTCATCTCGCTGCACATCGCTTTGTGGTCTTTAGTGTTCACCGGGCCGGCGATCTGTACATAGCCGCTCTCTGCCACACGACACAGCAGAAGCTGGCCCAGTGCGGTAGAGTAGCGCGTCATGCGAAGGATCTCCAGACCGGCGTCAGCCAGATCATAGAGTTGTACCGGCACCGAAACGATGGTGCCGGCATATAAGTATACTTTTGGTTTTTCCGTTCCTGTCACCAGGTCCGTCGATTCTCCGTCTCTTCCGGTGGAAGTCACACCAAGAGAAATCCCCTCGTCCATGGCTTCCTCGATGAGGTAGTTGAGAACTGTGGTTTTTCCCGCGTTTTTTTCCATACCGACGATGGAGATCCTTTGATGCCGCTGTGCCAGGTGGTCAAGAAAACCCATTGGCTGCTCCTTTTACTTGTGTTCGTTGCGCTTATGCCGGAGAAGATTCTGCGGTTCCAGCGAAAGCCGTTCGCCCTGAACCAGACCAGCGACGCCTTCATAATGGTATTCTTTCTTTTCATTGCAGTAATCGCAGGTGCAACCGATGTCCGGAAGATCGCAAGGCTCGGTATAGGTAGTGATCACGCCTTCGTAGTTTCTCAGGATCACCTTGTCCGGTGCCTGTGAAATCAGGTACTGTGGCATGACCGGGATCTTTCCGCCACCGCCGGGAGCATCGACCACAAAGGTCGGAACTGCATAACCGGAAGTATGGCCTCTGAGTCCTTCGATGATCTCGATCCCCTTTGCCACCTTGGTTCGGAAATGCTCGATCCCAAGGGAAAGGTCGCACTGGTAGATGTAGTAGGGACGAACGCGGTTTTTCACCAGCACGTGAACCAAGTCCCTCATGATGTGGGAGCAGTCATTGACGCCGCGGAGCAGCACCGACTGGTTTCCGAGAGGAATGCCGGCGTCGGCTAGTTTGCGGCAGGCTTCCATCGCATCCGGTGTCATTTCCTTCGGATGGTTGAAATGGGTGTTGAGCCAGATCGGGTGATATTTCTTCAGCATGTTGACCAGATTGTCGGTGATGCGCTGCGGCATGACCACCGGGGTTCTGGATCCAAGCCGAATGATCTCCACATGAGGGATCTTCCGCAGTTCGCTGATGATGTATTCCAGTTTGTCGTCGCTGATCAGCAGGCAATCGCCGCCGGACAACAGCACGTCACGAACCACCGGGGTACGGCGGATGTATTCGATGCACTGGTTGATGTCTTCCATGCTCCTTGCCGAATCGGTCTCGCCGGCCAGTCTTCTTCTGGTGCAGTGGCGGCAGTACATGGAGCACTGGTCGGTAACTAGAAACAAAACACGGTCCGGGTATCTGTGTGTCAGTCCCGGCGCCGGAGAGTCTTCGTCCTCGTGAAGGGGGTCCAGCATATCAGCTTCGCTTCTATGGTTTTCCGCGATCACTGGAACCGCCTGCATTCTTACGGGACAACGGGGATCATCGGGATCCATCAGGGACGAATAATAGGGCGTGATCCCCATCCGGAAATTCTGAATGACCGCTGTGATGTCTTCTTCTTCCTTCGCCGTCAGGTTGATGACTTTTTTTAACTCTTCCACATTGGTGATCCGGTTCCGGACCTGCCACTTCCAGTCGTTCCAATCGGTATCTTTGATGTCTTTCCAGATTTCGATGTCTTTCCAGGTTCTTGCCATTGTTAGAGCTCCTTTCTTACGATGCCGCTCAGGCACGTGATTGATGCCGGTTAGGCATACATTTCCGTAAACAGATCACGAAGTGGCTTGGACTCTCTGAGCACCTGAAGGGCGATGGCCGCGTGGCCTTTGGTGTAGCCGTTTCCGACGATCATATTCACGTCTTTTCCTACGCCTTCTGCTCCCAAAGCAGCTTTCGTGAAGCTGGTGGCCATGCTGAAGAAGTAGACCGTTCCCTCATCTTTGCAAGCCAGGATGCTTGCCATTTCGGTGTTGGGGATGTTGACGCAGTTGATGACGATATCCGCCAGTTTTCCACCGGTCAGTTCTGAAACTTTTTCATACATGGCGATAGCATCGGTTGCATCCGCCGCAAAGTAATGGTCTGCAAGGTTCAGTTTTCTGGCGCGGTCGGTGCTCTTTTCACTGCCACCGACACAGATGACTTTCCCTGTGACCCCGGCTCTTTTCTTTGCTTCGTAGAGGCAAAGCAATCCGGATTTTCCGCCGCCACCGATGACGACTACGGTGTCGCCGGGCTTGACGAGTTTTGCCGCCTGTGCAGGCGCGCCGGCGACGTCAAGTACGGAAAGTGCAAGAGTCTCCGCCATATCATCGGGAAGAACCGCATAGATGCCGCTTTCGAAAAGAATTGCTTGTCCTGTGATGTCGACCTGGTCGATGTCAGGACGAACCGCATGGATCTCTTCGATCACCAGCGGAGTGAGAGAAAGAGAAACCAAGGTTGCGATCTTGTCGCCGACCTTGAGGTCTGTCTTGCCTGCCAATGCCGGGCCGATTTCCTTCACGGTTCCGATCAGCATGCCGCCGGATCCGGTCACGGGGTTCTTGTGCTTGCCCTGCTTTTCTACAAGACCTTTCATGATCTTCTTGATCTCTTCGATATCGCCATTCGCCTGCTGCTCGATCTGGGTAAAACTGGCAGAGTCGATGTTCAGCGTCTGCACGTCGATCAGGATCTCATTGTCGTAGATTTCCATGGTGTTGTCGATTTTATCCGCCGGCTGTGGCAAAACGCCTTTGGGCTCCAATACTCTGTGTGTTCCGTAAGGGTTTCCTTTTTTCATCATTGTCTCCTCCTATAAACTGTGCTTTGACATACTACCTATTATATAAAGCAAGTATCATGCCACAGAAAGGCGTTGGTATTTCAACGGTTTGCGGGCTGCTTTTCCTCACGATAAAACAGAAACGGTTCGCCCTTACAGTCTAGGCGAACCGTTTTGTGTTCATATGTTGTATTTGTTCTTTTTTCGGATCAATTGGGTCTGGCTGATCCCCAGCGCTGCCGCGGCCTTACGAGACGATCCGTATTTTTCGCAGGCGTGTTTTATGATGCCCTTTTCAAAGCTATCCACCGCCTCGCCGAGATCCATGTGGCCACTTTCATCCATCATACGAGTCTCTGCGTCCAGGGTCAGCGGCTCGAAGAGATCGATGTGCAGTTCTTTCATCACATCGAACACGGTGATGTTTTCTCCCTTTGCGGCAATCAGGAGGCGCTGCACCAGGTTCTCCAGCTCTCTTATGTTTCCAGGCCAGGCGCAGGATTTTAGATAATCCAAAGCATCTTCTGATATCGTTCGCGTGATGCCAAATTTTTCATTGTATTTTTCTACGAAGTAAGAGGCAAGCGCCGGGATGTCCGCTTGTCGTTCCGCCAGCGGAGGCACGCGGATGGGAAACACGTTGAGCCGGTAATAGAGATCTCTTCGAAACCGCTTCTGGTTCATCGCATCTTCCAAATCCTTGTTGGTGGCTGACAAGATCCTTACGTTGGTCTTCACCGTATTGACACCGCCGACCCGGTAAAACTCGCCGTCTTGAATGACCCGAAGCAGTTTTGCCTGAACATCCTGCGGCAGCTCACCGATCTCGTCGAGAAATATGATTCCGTTGTCTGCCAGCTCAAAGAAGCCCTTTTTCCCCGAAGGATTTGCGCCGGTGAACGAACCTCTTTCGTATCCAAAGAACTCCGACTCGATCAGTTCTTTCGAAATGGCGGCACAGTTTACTTTTATGAATGGCTGCATCCTGCGGTTGCTGTTCTTGTGTATTATGGTGGCGATCTTTTCCTTTCCGACTCCGGTGTCTCCGGAAATGAGAACGTTACAGTCGTACTTCGCCACGCTGAGAACTTCATCCAGCACCGTTGCCATAGCGCGGCTTTCACAGATAAAATCCTCCACCGAGTTCTTTCGATGGCCGGAAAGATCCAAAGTTCTGCCCGTACGGCCCAGCGGGTAGTCCAAGTCATCTTCCACTTTATGCTCTACTATGGAAGCCTGATCCAGATAGGGAGACAACTCCTTGACGATCTCGATGTCAAAGTCTTCGTAGTCCTCCAGGAAACCCTCCGCACTCTTGATGTTCAGGTGCCGGGAAATGGATTCTGTGATATATAGCGCAATGTTGTAGTTGTTGATGAGGTTGGCAAAAAATACCGTTCCGCCATAATGGGCGGCCAGAATGTTTAGCGTCTCTGCCCCTGGAATATCAGCGCAGTTGATGGTCATGTCGTAATAGCCTTCCGCATCCAGCCGGTCCAGACACTCGATCGGGCGGAGTATGTTGCCGTAATGGATTCCGGTAAAGGTTTTTTTCAGCAGATCGTCGATGGACTTGCCTCGGAATATGATATCGGACTTGTTGTCGAAGAGGCAGATGATCTCCGCATCGGGGCCGACGGCTTTTCGTACCACATACCCAAAAAGAGTGTTGGTCAGGAGATTGTTTCCCACGACCAGGAACCTGGACTTCCCTGCAGCCGCTTGACTGACCGCGTACAGTGTTCCGGATTCGTCAAAGGTGTACAACAAAAGGTTGATGGAAATGCCCTTCGGCGGCTTTACGATGGGGAACTCTTCAAATAGAATCGCGTGCCCTTCCGCATCGATCTGAGTGAAGGCCATATCGATTTTCGTGATCCTGGAAATATAGAGCGGAATAGCTGCCAGAGAAGCATTGCAAATGATCTCATCGCCCACCGCCAAGTTGCGTTTATTGTTGTACTGCGATCCGATTTCCTCGACGACACCATAGAGAACTCCACCCGTGTCGGTGACCGGATTGTGTAGTTTCCCTCTGCGAATCACAATATCTTGGATCCGATCTTTGATTTTTTTGGGATCGTTGTTGGCTTCGATGCAGATTTGCTTGAAGCTTGTGCTTTCGATATGAAGCTTGCGGATCGATACACGGATCTCATTCGGCCGCAATGTCCGATTGTTATCCACTTTCCACGCCGAAGTGGAAAGGACGTGTTGGGGTTCCAGCACTCGATCGATCCCGAATCGATTGAACATGTTCTACCTCCGGTGATTTTGCAGGTGATGCGAAATCGGTTCGCTATTCGCCCTTCAGCCGTTGCACTTCCTGTTG
>PHAE01000038.1 GCA_002840285.1 Firmicutes bacterium HGW-Firmicutes-11 | reverse complement strand
AAGGAGAGAAAAAAATGAACAAAGAGCAAATCATCGAAGCCATCAAAGGCATGACCATTTTAGAGATCAGCGAACTGGTAAAGGCATGTGAGGAAGAATTCGGCGTTTCCGCTGCAGCTCCCGTAGCAGCGGCCGGAGGCGGAGGCGTAGTCGAAGAAGTGGAAGAGCAGACGGAATTCAACGTCATTCTCGCAGCAACTGGCGCGGAAAAGATCAAAGTCATCAAGGTCGTCAGAGAACTGACCGGTCTTGGACTGAAAGAAGCGAAAGACCTGGTTGACAACGCTCCTGGCGCTATCAAAGAAGGAATCGAGAAGAACGAAGCCGAAGCGATCAAAAAGCAGCTGGAAGAAGTCGGCGCTGTCGTCGAAATCAAATAAAACATCAAGCTTGGAACCCGTTCGGCCACGAACCGAACGGGTTTTTTCTTCCATTATTATAAAAAACCTTTCTTGACTACTTGAAGGCCTTGTGATATTATAGTACATTGCCACGCAAAGTAGTTTGTTTTATATACAAGGAGTGATGATTATGCCACAACCCGTCAAAATCGGCAAAAAAACGCGGATGAGCTATTCACAAATTCATGAAGTAGCTCCGATGCCAAATCTGATCCAAATCCAAAAAGATTCCTACGATTGGTTCATAGAGGAAGGGCTCAGAGAGGTGTTTGAAGACATCTCCCCGATCAGGGATTACGCAGACAATCTTGTCCTGGAGTTTATCGATCATTCGATCAACGAGCAACCAAAGTATTCCCAGGAGGAATGCAAAGAAAGAGATGCAACCTTTGCAGCTCCACTTAAAGTCAAGGTCAGATTGGTCAACAAAGAAACCGGTGAAGTAAAGGAACAGGAAGTATTCATGGGAGATTTTCCTCTCATGACGGAAAAAGGGACCTTTATCTACAACGGCGCCGAACGGGTCGTCGTCACGCAATTGGTCCGGTCTCCGGGCCCCTATTATGATGTAACTACTGACAAATCCAACAACCGGCTCTATTCCACTACCATCATCCCCAACCGGGGCGCATGGCTGGAGTATGAGACCGATTCCAATGAAATCATATCCGTCCGGGTCGACCGGACGAGAAAACAACCGATCACCAGTATCCTGAGAGCGCTTTCTTACAAGGCGGTCGAGGACAAGATCGATCTGGAAAAGCGAAAAGACTCTCAGATTCGGGAGCCGGAGCTTCAGAAGAAAATCAGACGCTACGATGAGTTTTCCAGTGAGACAGCAAAAAAACTCCATTACGGCACAGACGATGAGATCCTCGCAGTGTTCGGAGAAAATGAACGCCTCCAGCGATCATTGGCCAAGGATGTCACTTCGAATTATGACGAGGGTTTGAAAGAAATTTACAAAAAGCTTCGTCCCGGTGAGCCGGCCACATTTGAAAGCGCTTATGATTTGATCGAAGCGTTGTTTTTCGATGCCAAGCGTTATGATCTGGCAAAGGTCGGACGTTACAAATACAACAAAAAACTCGGTTTGGGAAACCGCATCGTTGGATGCGTCGCCGCCGCAGACGTCATTGCTCCTTTCACCGGAGAAGTTCTGGTAGAAAAGGATGTGAAAATCAATCGACTGACCGCCTACGCCATTGAAAACGCAGGAGTCGAGTTTGTTTACGTCTATGGAAAAACTGAGACAAAACCGGTATGCAAAGTGATCGGAAACAACTTTGTCGCCATCGATAACTTCGTTGGATTCGACACAAAAACGTTGAAGATCCCGCAAAAAGTATACTTCCCTGCATTGCGATACATTCTGGAAAACTACAAAGATGAGCAGTCACAGATCGAAGCCCTTCTTTCAATGAAGAACAAGCTGTCGCCCAAGCATATCATTCTGGACGACATCATCGCTTCCATCAGCTATCTGCTCAACCTGCCGGAAGGCATCGGAGCGACGGACGATATCGATCATCTGGGCAACCGGAGATTGCGTACGGTTGGGGAACTGCTCCAGAACCAGTTCCGGATCGGTTTGGCCAGAATGGAACGTGTGGTCAAAGAACGTATGACCATTCAGGACATCGAAGTAACTACACCCCAGGCGTTGATGAACATACGACCTGTCACTGCGGCGATCAAAGAATTTTTTGGAAGCAGTCAGTTGTCACAGTTTATGGATCAGACCAACCCACTGGCGGAACTGACCCACAAGCGACGTTTGTCGGCGCTTGGTCCCGGGGGACTTTCCAGGGAAAGGGCCGGATTTGAAGTTCGTGATGTTCACCATTCCCATTACGGCAGAATGTGCCCGATCGAGACCCCGGAAGGACCCAACATCGGACTGATCGGTTCACTGACTACCTATGGAAAAATCAACGAATATGGATTCATTGAAACTCCGTACAGGATCGTTGACAAAAAAACCAGCGTAGTCACGGAAGTCATACAATACCTGACAGCCGACGAGGAAGAGCAGATCATCATTGCTCAGGCAAACGAGCCATTGGACAGCAAAGGAAACTTCGTCAACAATAAGGTCGTTGTGCGGAAGCCCGGCGGTGAGCTTGATCTGGTCGCCCGTGACGAGGTCGACTTTATGGACGTATCACCAAAGCAGGTCGTATCGGTGGCAACGGCAATGATCCCATTCCTTGAAAACGATGACGCCAACCGGGCGTTGATGGGATCCAACATGCAGCGGCAGGCGGTACCACTTTTGATCACCGATGCTCCCATCGTAGGAACCGGTATGGAATACATCGCAGCCAGAGACTCGGGCGTTGTTGTCCTTGCCAAGGAATCAGGTACGGTCGAATACGTTGATGCTACGAAAATCAAGGTACGCAGAGATAACGACAACGGCATAGACGAGTATAAACTGTTGAAATTCAGACGTTCCAACCAAGGAACCTGCATCAATCAAAAGCCGATCGTCAATCACGGCGAGCGTGTGGAGCAAGGAGAAGTCATCGCAGACGGACCTTCCACCGACTTGGGGGAAATCGCTCTCGGCAGAAACTTACTCATCGGCTTCATGACATGGGAAGGATTCAATTATGAAGACGCTGTCATATTGAATGAACGTCTGATCATAGAAGATTCTCTCACATCTCTCCACATCGAAGAGTACGAAGCCGAGGCAAGAGATACGAAACTCGGCCCGGAAGAGATCACAAAGGACATCCCCAATGTGGGAGAAGATGCACTGAAGGATCTCGATGAAGAAGGTATCGTACGCATCGGTGCAGAAGTCAGTTCCTCCGACATTTTAGTCGGAAAAGTGACACCGAAAGGGGAAACTGAACTGACGGCAGAAGAACGTCTCCTGCGAGCCATCTTCGGAGAAAAGGCAAGGGAAGTCAGAGACACCTCCTTGCGGGTTCCCCATGGTGAAACCGGTATCGTCGTCGACGTCAAGGTGTTCTCGAGAGAGAGAGGCGATGAGCTTCCTCCCGGAGTCAACAAGCTCGTCCGCTGTTACATCGCAACCAAGCGTAAGATCAGCGTTGGCGACAAGATGGCGGGACGCCATGGAAACAAGGGTGTCATTTCACGGATCCTTCCTGAGGAAGATATGCCATTTATGGAAGACGGCACACCTCTCGAAGTCATGCTCAATCCTTTGGGAGTACCATCCCGTATGAACATCGGACAAGTTCTCGAAACACATCTGGGACTTGCCGCCAAGTATAAGAATTGGTACATTTCGACTCCGGTTTTTGACGGAGCAAACGAAATGGATATCATCAAGCAACTGCAGGAATGCGGATATCCGGAGAGTGGCAAGCTGGCGCTGCGGGATGGCAGGACCGGTGAGTTCTTTGACAACCCGGTCACGGTCGGCTACATGTACATGCTCAAGCTTCACCATCTGGTCGATGACAAGATTCACGCCAGAAGCACCGGCCCTTACTCTTTGGTGACACAGCAGCCATTGGGAGGAAAAGCACAGTTCGGTGGACAGCGGTTTGGAGAAATGGAAGTCTGGGCCCTGGAAGCTTATGGCGCAGCCTATACTCTGCAAGAGATCTTGACCGTGAAGTCGGATGACGTTATCGGCAGAGTCAAGACCTACGAAGCCATCGTAAAAGGTGAGAACATCCCCGAACCGGGCATTCCCGAATCCTTCAAGGTTCTGATCAAGGAAATGCAAAGCTTGGGCCTGGATGTCAAAGTACTGACCGAAACAAACGAAGAAATCGAGATCAAAGAATCCACTGAATATGAAGCGCTGTCCGGATTGGACACGTTCATCGATCTGGAAAACCTGGCAACCGAAGATGAGCTGTTCAAAGCAGGCTCCGGGTTTTCGGAAGAACTGATCGAAGAAGCGTCCGCTGACATCGAGGAGGATCTGGATCTGAACGAAGATTTTGACACCGACGAGGAAACCTTGTAGGAGGAAAAACATGCAAGAACTGAACAACTTTGAAGCACTGAAGATCAGCCTGGCATCCAGCGACAAGATCCGCAGTTGGTCCAGAGGGGAAGTAAAAAAACCCGAAACCATCAACTACAGAACATTGAAGCCGGAAAAAGAAGGGCTGTTCTGCGAAAAAATATTCGGACCGACCAAGGATTGGGAGTGTCACTGCGGCAAATACAAGAGGATCCGCTACAAAGGGATCGTCTGTGACCGTTGCGGTGTCGAAGTCACAAAGGCCAAAGTTCGCCGGGAGCGGATGGGACACATCGAACTCGCGGCACCGGTTTCCCATATCTGGTATTTTAAAGGCATTCCCAGCCGTATGGGACTGGTGCTCAATATTTCTCCCAGGAACCTGGAAAAGGTTCTGTATTTCGCTGCCTATATCGTTTTGGATCCGGGACACACCGGATTGGCGGAAAAGGAGATCCTCACCGAACAGCAGTATAGACAGGCGAAAGAAGAATTCGGCAACAACTTCCGGGCGGCAATGGGCGCCGAGGCGATCCGTGAACTCTTGGCGAAGCTTGACCTGGTACTGTTATCCGACGAGCTGAGAAAAGAATTGAAAGAAAGCTCCGGCCAAAAGCGGATCCGTATCGTTCGACGGTTGGAAGTCATTGAAGCACTGCGTCTTTCCGGCAACCGCCCTGAGTGGATGGTTCTGGAAGTGATTCCTGTGATCCCGCCGGATCTTCGACCCATGGTCCAGCTGGACGGCGGTCGATTTGCCACATCCGATCTCAATGACCTGTACCGACGGGTCATCAATCGAAACAATCGTCTAAAGCGTCTGCTCGACCTGGGCGCACCGGACATCATAGTCAGAAATGAAAAGCGCATGCTGCAGGAAGCGGTCGACGCGCTGATCGACAACGGCAGACGTGGCCGCCCGGTGACCGGTCCCGGATCACGCCCGCTGAAATCATTGTCGGATATGCTAAAAGGCAAACAGGGACGGTTCCGTCAGAACCTCCTGGGAAAACGAGTCGATTATTCCGGTCGTTCGGTCATCGTGGTCGGTCCGGAGCTGAAGTTCTACCAGTGCGGTCTGCCTAAGAAAATGGCACTGGAGCTCTTCAAACCATTTATCATGAAGAGGCTGGTCGGTGACGGCTACGCCCATAATATCAAGAGCGCCAAGAGAATGGTAGAAAAAGTACGTCCAGAAGTGTGGGACGTGCTGGATGAAGTCATAAAGGAACATCCTGTTCTGCTCAACCGCGCACCGACGTTGCATCGTCTTGGGATCCAGGCATTTGAGCCGGTTCTTGTAGAAGGCAAGGCAATCAAACTGCATCCTTTGGTCTGTACCGCATACAACGCTGACTTTGATGGCGACCAAATGGCGGTCCATGTGCCTCTTTCTGTTGAAGCACAGGCGGAAGCCCGGTTTTTGATGCTCTCTGTAAACAACATTCTGGCTCCGAAGGATGGCACACCGATCACGACACCGACCCAGGACATGGTTCTTGGCAGCTATTATCTGACTCATCCAGGCAGTGACGAGAGAAACACGCCGGCGGAAAAGGGTGACGGCAAGATCTTCGCTGACTTCGATGAAATGTTGATGGCCTACCGGAACGGTGTTGTAGGACTGCATGCAAAGGTCAAAGTCAAGCTCAAAATAGAAGGTGACATAAGAGGCAAACTGGTGGAATCCACCGTTGGCCGATTCATCTTCAATGAAAATATACCGCAGGATCTGGGTTACGTGGACAGATCCGTGGACCCCTATTCTCTTGAGATCGATTTTCTCTGCGACAAGAAAAAGCTGGGAAAGATCATCGATCGCTGCTATAGAAAATATGGGAACACAATGACCGCAAATATTCTGGACATCATCAAAGATATGGGATTCCATTATTCCACCATCGGCGCGATCACGATCAGCGTATCCGACATGGAGATACCGGAAGCCAAGGATGAGATCCTTCGACAGGCGAACGAAATGGTAGAAAAGTACCAGTCCGCCTACCGCAAAGGGTTGATGTCCGATAACGAACGATATGAAAAAGTCATCAAGACCTGGGGTGAAGCGACAGAAAAAGTCGGAGACGCACTTATGAAATCTCTGTCCTCGCTGAACAATCTTTACGTCATGGCACATTCCGGCGCGAGAGGAAGCAAGAAGCAGATCCAACAGATCAGCGGAATGCGGGGACTGATGGCCAATGCCTCCGGTCACACCATCGAGATCCCCATCACCTCCAACTTCCGTGAAGGTCTTTCGGTTTTGGAGTACTTCACTTCGACCAACGGCGCCAGAAAAGGTTTGGCCGATACGGCGCTCAGAACGGCTGACTCCGGCTACCTGACACGACGTCTTGTGGATGTCAGCCACAATGTGATCGTCCGTGAAATTGACTGCGAAACCAATGAAGGCATCGAAGTCCGCGCATTCGTCGATGGCAAAGAAGTCATCGAGCCGTTGAACCTTCGGATCATTGGACGGACTGCACTCATGGACATCGTCGATGAAAAGGGCAGATTGATCGTGGAAGCCGGCCAAGAGATCATGGAAGACCACACAGAGGCGATCACGAAAGCAGGGATCGAGTCAGTGGCGATCCGCTCGGTCATGACCTGTAAGAGCAAATACGGCATCTGTGGAAAGTGCTACGGCAGAAATCTAGCCACCGGCGAAGCAGTGAATATCGGCGAAGCCGTCGGGATCACAGCCGCCCAATCCATCGGAGAGCCGGGAACCCAGCTGACCATGCGTACCTTCCATACCGGCGGCGTTGCAGGAAGCGATATCACACAGGGTCTGCCCCGTGTTGAAGAACTTTTTGAAGCCAGAAAGCCGAAAGGTCTCGCCGAGATCTGCGAGGGTGACGGTACCGTGGTATCCATCGAAACCAGAAAAGACAATAAAATCGAAGTCAAGATCAGAGGGGAAGAAGAACGTATTTATGTCATCCCTTATGGAGCAAGACTCAAAGTGTCCAAGGGAGACTTCATCCTGGCCGGTGATCCGATCACGCAAGGTCCTTTGAATCCACATGACATACTCAGACTGAATGGAGTCGAAGGTGTCTACCAGTATCTGCTGAAGGAAGTGCAACGTGTTTACAAGAACCAGGGTGTAGACATCAATGACAAACACGTGGAGGTCATCGTAAGCCAGATGCTTTCCAAGTTCAAGATCGAGGAATCCGGCGACACCGACCTGCTCCCCGGCGGACTGTACAGCCAGAACGAAATGGAAGACGCCAATGCGGCAGCAAAGGTGAAGGATCTTGAGGAAGCCAAAGCAAAACGGGTGCTTCTCGGAATCACCAAGGCATCGCTGGCGACCAACTCCTTCCTTTCGGCGGCATCCTTCCAGGAGACGACGCGAGTGTTGACCGATGCGGCGATCAAGGGCAAAACAGATTATCTGTTGGGCTTGAAGGAAAACGTCATCATCGGAAAGCTGATCCCGGCGGGTACAGGAATGAAACGCTACAAGGACATCACCGTGGACTATGGTGTCAACACCGAATACATGGAGTCCTTCCACGTGATTCAGGATGAGATCTATGAAGAGGATCTGCTGTCGGAAACGACGGAAACATTCAGCGTGGAAGAACGGGAGCCAGTGCAGGAGACAGTGGAAAACTGATTGACAACCGCCAATTCCCGGTGATATACTAATCGACGGCTCACAAGCAGCCGGGAACATTTTATTTTGATTTGAACCATAATGGTTTGAATATAAGAAAGGAGAACGTGAAGAATGCCTACCATTAACCAGTTGGTAAGAGAAGGAAGAACCAGGGCCGTCAAAAAGTCCCAGTCTCCCGCACTTCTCAAAGGAATGAATTCGATTCGGCGTGTCCCTACAGAAACCGAAGCTCCTCAGAAAAGAGGCGTGTGCACATCTGTTAAGACCGTGACGCCAAAGAAGCCGAATTCCGCCCTGAGAAAAGTTGCCAGAGTCCGTCTGACCAATGGAATCGAAGTCACCGCCTATATCCCCGGCATCGGGCACAACCTGCAAGAGCATAGTGTTGTACTGATCCGCGGCGGCAGGGTCAAAGACCTGCCAGGTGTACGGTACCATATCGTCAGAGGAACCTTGGACACTTCCGGTGTGGCGAAACGATCCCAGGGTCGTTCCAAGTACGGAGCAAAAAGAGCAAAGAAAAAGTAGATTCGGGTGTCAGCGTGCCCTTGCTATATACAATACATATATAGATTAAGTGCGCACCGCGGCCGCCGGTCGGCGGACGAGTACCGAACGAGTATTGCATTTATGCAAGCAGGAGGGAAGAGAAGTGCCTAGAAGAGGTAATATACCAAAGAGAGAAGTGCTTCCTGATCCGGTTTACGGCAATATTGTTGTGGCAAAGCTCATCAACAGTATCATGCTGGACGGAAAAAAGGGAGTCGCTCAGGCCATCGTTTACGATGCCTTTGAACGTATCCAAAAAGCGACCGGAAACGATCCGCTGGAAGTCTTTCTGAAAGCGATCAACAACATCATGCCGATTTTGGAAGTCAGAGCGCGCAGAGTTGGCGGAGCCAATTATCAGGTTCCGATCGAAGTCAGAACCGAACGCCGCCAGACCCTGGGATTGCGTTGGTTGACCAAGTATACCAAGGCGAGAGGCGAAAAAACCATGTCCGAGCGTTTGGCGAAAGAGATCATGGACGCAGCCAACGGAACCGGCGCATCGGTCAAAAAGAGAGAAGATACCCACAAGATGGCGGAAGCCAACAGAGCCTTTGCTCACTACAGATGGTAGTGGCAAGGGAATAAAAAACAAAAGCAGCGAAGCGTTGCAGAAAGGAGTTGAGATATGCCAAGACAATTTCCGTTAAATAAAACACGTAACATTGGGATCATGGCGCATATTGACGCCGGTAAAACGACGACAACGGAAAGAATCCTGTTCTACACCGGTATCACACATAAGCTTGGAGAAGTCCATGAAGGTGCAGCCACCATGGATTGGATGGAGCAGGAGCAGGAGCGGGGCATCACTATAACTTCTGCTGCTACGACCGCTCAATGGAAAGACACAAGGATCAACATCATTGATACTCCCGGCCACGTGGACTTCACCGTAGAGGTGGAGCGTTCACTGCGGGTCCTGGATGCAGCTGTCACGGTGTTGTGTGCCAAGGGAGGGGTAGAGCCCCAGTCGGAGACCGTATGGCGGCAGGCTGAGAAGTACGGGGTGCCACGCATCGTGTTCATCAACAAGATGGACATCATCGGCGCCGATTTTCATCGTGTCATCGGTATGGTCAAGGATCGCCTGAAAGCAAATGCGGTAGCGATACAACTTCCCATTGGTAAAGAAGACAGTTTTATCGGCATGATCGACCTAGTGGAAATGAAAGCAGAAATCTACCAGGATGACTTGGGAAAGGAATTTCAAGTCACCGAGATCCCGGCCGAACTGCTGGACGAAGCAGAAGCGTACCGTCACCAGATGGTGGAAGCCGTTGCCGACGCCAGCGAGGAAATGCTCACCAAGTATTTGGAGGGTATTGAATTTACCAAAGAGGAAATCAAGAGCGGCTTGCGAAAGATGACCATTGCCGGGACCCTGATCCCCGTGATCTGCGGCTCGTCCTACAAGAACAAAGGAGTCCAGCCCCTGCTGGATGCCATCATCGATTATCTGCCGTCTCCTCTTGATATTCCTGCGATCCGGGGGATCCTTCCCAGGACCGAAGAGGAAGCAGAGCGGCCTGCGGAAGACAACGGACCATTTTCGGCCCTTGCGTTCAAGATCATGACCGATCCCTTTGTCGGTAAACTTGCCTTCTTTCGGGTGTATTCTGGGACATTGAAGTCCGGGTCTTACGTATACAATTCGACGAAGGGCAAGAAAGAAAGGATCGGCCGTATCCTGCAGATGCATGCCAACCACAGGGCTGAAATCGAGGAAGTCTATTCCGGAGACATAGCAGCGGCTGTGGGATTGAAAGATACGACGACCGGCGACACGCTTTGCGACGAAAAGCATGCGATCATATTGGAATCCATGGATTTCCCTGATCCGGTGATCGAGATCGCCATCGAGCCGAAAACCAAAGCCGGTCAGGAAAAGATGGGCGTTGCTCTTGCAAAGCTTGCAGAGGAAGACCCCACATTCCGTACTTACACCAACACCGATACCGGACAGACCATCATTGCCGGTATGGGAGAGCTTCATCTGGAGATCATCGTCGATCGTCTCCTGCGGGAGTTCAAAGTAGAAGCCAATGTGGGCAAACCCCAGGTTTCCTATAAAGAAACTCTGTCGGGAGATGCGGACGTTGACTACAAGTACGCCAAACAATCCGGAGGCCGCGGCCAATACGGCCATGTCAAGATCCGCGTTACTCCCAGAGCGCCCGGCGAGGGCTACGAGTTCAAGAACGCAGTCGTCGGCGGAGCGATTCCCAGGGAGTACATTTCCAAGATCGATGACGGGATCCGGGAAGCGATGCAATCCGGTCCGTTGGCAGGATACCAGGTGGTGGATATCGGAGTCGAGCTTTACGACGGTTCCTATCACGAGGTAGACTCGTCAGAAATGGCATTCAAGATCGCAGGATCCCTGGCATTCCGGGAAGCAGCGAAAAAGGCAAAACCGGTACTTCTGGAACCGATCTTCAAGATCGAGGTGACAGCGCCGGAAGACTATATGGGCGATATCATCGGAGATATCAGCTCAAGAAGAGGCAGAATCGAAGGTACCGATCTTTTCTCTGGAGCAGTAGCGGTCAGAGGTTTCGTTCCATTGGCTGAAATGTTTGGCTACGCGACGGACTTAAGATCCAGAACACAGGGAAGAGGCGTTTATGTGATGCAATTCGACCACTTCGAAAAGCTGCCGGACAACTTACTGGAGAAAATAAACAAATAGAGGAAAATAGAGGATAAAGGAGGAACTTCCCAATGGCAAAAGCTAAATTTGAACGAAATAAGCCCCATGTCAACATCGGGACGATCGGCCATATCGACCATGGCAAGACGACCCTGACAGCGGCGATCA
>PHAE01000008.1 GCA_002840285.1 Firmicutes bacterium HGW-Firmicutes-11 | reverse complement strand
ATCGCTGTCTATGGGACGTTGTTCCACGTGGTCAATCACGGCATCATAAAAGCTCTGCTCTTTATGCTGGTTGGGGTCCTTTATATGGTCTTATCGGAGTACAGCATCAACTCCATTTACGGGTGCGGACGATTTGCACCGGTACTGAAAGGATTCTTTCTTGTCGGAGCGCTGGCGATCATCGGATTCCCCGGTTTGAACGGCTATGCAAGCAAGACCATGATCCATGACGCACTGCTGGAAGCGGCGGATATTTTGCCTGGCCCCATGTTTCCTCTATTGAATGTGCTGTTCTACGTGGGAAGTGCTTTGACTGTCGCCTATATGACCAAGCTGTTCGTTGCTCTGTTCGTTGAAAAGAATTCAGCCTTTGAGCTTCAACGCATCCGCTTGCATCAATGGCAAGTGTTTTTACCGCTCTCGCTTCTCTCGTTGATGGTCTTGTTCCTTGGCATCCGTGCGGATTTTTTCTTTCCGGTCTTTGCAAAAGCATCCGCCGTTCTGGGATTGGAAGGTGCGGTGACGGTCAAGTTCTTCAGCAGCAAGAATCTTACGTCTTCGTTGCTCATCTTCCTGGCAGGGATCGGATTCTACCTTTTGATCATTCGGCTCTGTCTGCGAAAAAGCGTCGAGGGGAAAATCGTGTACAGGAATCCGACCAGCAACTATTTCACCATCGAAGAAGGTCTCATCATTCCCGTCGTTCGTTGTTTATACAATCTACTGCTGGCTTTTTTCCAGTTTTTCGATCAATGGTTGATTCGTTTCTTCCAGCTCATGAACAGAATCCTTGGATGGTTGTTCCATACTGCATCTGAGCAGATGATCAAGCTAAGCACTAAAGAAGAAGTCGAGGAACCCGAGGCGGAAGTGATGACGGAACCGGCCCCGTATATAAAACCGGAACCGATGTTTGCTCAAGCTCCTACCTTGCAACGAAAGACGTCTTCCTTGCAACGAAAGACGGCGCTCCTGGTGACCGAAGGAGAGACGACGGTACGAAAGACTGTGTTACGTTCTGGCAGAAAGCTGGATACGTTGACCTATTCGGTCTTCATCTTTGGAGGGATCCTTGTTTTGAGTCTGATTTTTGTCTTTTTGAACAGCACGCTGATCTAGTGTTATAATAAGACTATAAAGATCAAACGAGAAGGAGCTGGCAATTGGATAGAGACAACTATGAGTTTGAAGAGTTTGATGAGGAGTTAGACGAGGAGTTTGAAGAAGGGGAAGAGGAGCCGTTAAAGCAGCCAGGATCCCGTTGGCCTTTGCGCGTTCTGGCGTTGCTCATCATCATTTCCTTCATTGGTCTTACCATACCAAATCTGCAGTTTTTCTTTGGCGACCGCCCCGAATTTCTGGATGAAAACCAGGCCTTGCTTGACGATGAGATCGTGCAGCTATCCAGCCCCGCGGTGGTGGGTATTGAAGCGTACGAGACCGACAGCACACTTCAGGGAACCACGCATCAGGGTACCGGGTTCAATATTCTGCCTACTGGACGGATCGTGACCAACAACCACGTGATCGAAGGGGCAGATCGTATCACCGTCCGCTTTCCCGACGGATCAAGGTACGATGCTGCCAGCTATCAATTGCTTGCTGACGTTGATCTAGCTGTGCTTGAGATCGAAGGGGAGGATCTGCCGTTTCTTACGTTGAATCATGACGAACCTGCAGAGGAAGGAGACACCGTTACGGTGATCGGAAATCCATTGGGATTCAAAAAAATCGCGCAGAGAGGATCGGTGGGAAGGTTCTATCGTGTTTACAAGGTGGCAGTGCCGGTCTTTGATGTGGGGATATCCTTGCACCCGGGAAACAGCGGCAGCCCGGTGATCAATGCAGAAAGGGAAGTTGTCGGTGTTATTTTCGCCGTCACGGAGGAAGAAGACGAGGAGGGAGAAACGACCGGCTTGGCCATACCGATCCAGGCGCTTCCCAAAGAGTATTTACTGGAATAACAATAACGTTTGAGTTGTCATTTCATGGGGTATAACAGCTCTGTAGGCGTAGTCATTGGTAAGGAGGATATCATGGTATCAAAGGTTTGGAAAGTGCCCGGGGATGTTACGGAAAAAGTGAAACAGAAGCTGGACAAGAAACAAATGGAAGCGCAACTGCGTAAACTCAGAGAAATGCCTTTTGCAAAGGTCAAAGTAAAAAAACCACAAGGAACCAAGGTGATCATCGGTGTTTCCAGTGCATTGAGCATGCTCGCTCTGGGATACGTTGTCACTAAGTTGGGAGGCAACAAAGTCAACTGATCGGCAATCATCTTTCAAAAAGGAAAAAGAATAATGATGCAGAAAAACAAATAAGCTCCTTTACCGCTCGGCGGAAAAGGAGCTTTTTAATGCTAAAACCTCAGGAAATCAGAGTCGTGACAGCATCCCAGAGAAAGCGGCCGCCGAAGAAGACCAACATGGCGCCGAGAACAACGATCAGAAAACGATAGGGGCCTTCCTTGATGAATTTTCTTGTTTTTCCGACCACGGTGGACACCAATCCATACCAGATAAAATCAGCCAGGATATGGCCGAAGAAAAACAAGGCCACACCAAAATACCCGAGCATTTGATGGGACCGCATCACGAATCCGAGGCCGATGATAGCCCACCACAGCAGAAAATAGGGATTCGCTGCGCTGATGACGATGCCGGAAACGAACAGTCCTTTGGAATCGGATCCCCCGCTGTCCATTTCAATTTTTACTTTATTTGCCAGAGAGTTGCGGATCATGTCGATACCCATATAGACCAGTAAAATGCCTCCTACGATGCCGATCCCGATCTGTGCTTCCCGTGACTGCAATACGATGTCAAATCCGAGGAAGATCAAAAAGAGCAGCGCCAGTTCTAAAACGGCATGTCCGAAAATAATGACAAAACCCGCCCTTGGCCCATTGGCAAGCGCCTGCCGGATGGTATAGGTCAGTAGGGATCCAGGCATCATTGCGCCGGAAAACCCGAGCACCAGTGCCGATGTAAAAATGAAGGCCATAAATCTGTCTCTTTCTCGCGTATTTGAAACATGCTATCATGACAAAGGCATCCTGTCAAACAAATGAAGGGGCATCTTGCCAGACAAATGCCGGAGTCAGAAGAATGAATTGAAATACAGAACAGGACGCTGTATAGTGGAGGTAATAGTTTTTGCACGGTAGTATCGGGAGGACGCTCATGTTTCGACTGCCAAAATACAGCCCGCCGGATTTCAGCCAGGAAAGATTCCGGAACGCTCCGGATGTAAGAACGGAGAAAGTTGAGAGCAAAGGCATCGCTCCGGATACGTATCATGCCACCTCCATGTATCCGGAATACTTCAAAATAAATGGAAAATGGGTATTGCTTCCGGAAACCAGAATGGATTGTGTTCCGGTGATCCACCCGGACGGAAGCCTCGAGGTTCGCGAGTTTCGCAGACTGGAGCTGGGCGATACCGTCATTTGTGGAAGAACAGATGACGGATCCGAAGGAATTTTCCTTTACAACGAGGGGTTTTTCAGCGACGAAGCAGAGATCGATGCCTTCGCCTTTCGAAAGGGACGATCCCGAGAAACTTCCTTTGACAAGGATTATGAAACGCTGGTCAAACTGTTGCGCCACGATAAGGAGAAGGGACATATCGTATGGGTTCTGGGTCCTGCGGCCATCTTCAACTCCGCGTCAAGGGATGCCATGTCTTATCTTGTGGATCATGGCTATGCCCATGCGATCTTCGGCGGCAATGCGGTCGCGACCCACGATCTGGAAGGCGCTCTGTTCGGTACCGCGCTAGGGCAGAACATCAAAACCAGGGAAAACGTCCATAACGGCCACTACCATCACCTGGATGCAATCAATCTGATCAACAAGGCCGGCGGGATCGCGCCGGCGATCGAGGCTTACAACATCGACAACGGACTCATGCATGCCTGCGTAAAAAACAATGTCCCCTTTGTGTTGGCCGGCTCCATTCGAGACGACGGTCCGATGCTTGATGTCAACGACAACATGTCTTCTGTACAAGACGATATGCGGGTACACACAAAAAAGGCCACGACGATCGTCTGCCTGGCCTCCCAACTCCACACCATCGCTGCCGGGAACCTGACACCATCTTATATCGAAGTCGATGGTGAGGTGCGGCCCGTTTACATTTACGCTGTCGATATCTCGGAATTCGTACTGAACAAATTAAGGGACAGAGGCACCCTCGAAGTGACAACGATCGTAGCGAACATCAATGACTTTCTCTATAAGCTGACCGACAAATTGAAGGGATAGACTACGCTTCAAGGAGAGCCTTGTCAAGGATAAGCTATTCGTTCAATTTGCGGGTGGCTTCGTCCATGATCTCCTCGATGATGATTTGTGTCGTATGTGGCAAAGGATCTTTCACATCCTCCGCCAGTACGGCACTTACTTTTTTTCTTGCGTTGTCGATCAGATCCGGTCGGCCGAGTTCGTCCCACTCTCCGTAGGAGTTACGGTCGCAAAGTTCGGGTACATAAAACCCTCCATTGCGGAATGCTTTTCTCGTGTTTGGCTGCTTCAGGTAGTGGCCGCCATGTCCCACGGTTTTGATATCCTCCATTAGCATCGAGTCTTCGTCGATGCAGACACCTTTCTTGATCCGGTCACAGAATGCGGCAATTTCACTGTCTATGATCATCTGTTCCAGGGAAAGACTCATACTGCTTTCCACAAGACCGATCCCCTGAAGTACATCCGTTCCTTGTAGTACAAGGGGCAGAGACGTCATTGCCTTTTCCAGTATGGCTTGCATTCCCGGAGCTTTGGCATCCGTAAGGCAACCGGCAGAAGTGGTCGGAAGTCCGTAGTGTTTTCCCATCTGGCACATTGCCACCATCTGTAACATGGTTTCTGGAGCGCCTTCGAGGAACATGCCTGAGCGACCGTTGACGATTCCAAGGGCTGCGCCATATATCAAAGGGACACCGGGAGTTGTCAGTTGAAAGAGTACCAAGGCAGACAAAGCTTCCGCATTGGCGACTGCAATATTGGAATGAAGGCTCGCCGGCCCTGTCGTTCCGCATGCTGGCATGGGGTAGATCAAGATCGGTGCGAAAAATCGGCTGAGCTCCATTGTGGCTTCCATCATATCCTGATCATGGCAAAGGGGCGCCAATGTGCAGTAAGTCGCGGAATAGAGCTTGCGATCGCGAACTGCACCGCTGTCGCCGAGGATCGCATTCACCATTTCCATGACATATGGGACTTCTCTTTTGTCCTTGACTTCGTCCTGGATGTGCTTGCTGCAATTGAGAAAGGAAACCCCTGTGCCTGCGATGCTGCGTGCCCCGGTCGGTACATCTGAGGCTGAGACGGGTGGCCACAGCACATATCCTTGATCGATCGTTTCAAATACTTTGGCGGCATCGGCAATGTCCTGCAAAACAGAGGACCTTCGCTTCCCGGTTTGAAAATCGAGGGTGTTGACGCCCATGCCGTCCAGGTTCAAAGCGGTAAATAAAGAAGGTAGGGTAAGATCGTAAGCCGGATTGCGAGCACCCAGCACAAACTGTTTCGGCGCAGTAGCCAAGGCATGTTCCACCATCATCTTTGAAATAAAGGCGACCTGCCGATCCTCGTCCACTTGCGCTCCGCCGGATTTGAGAATCGCAAGCGCTTCCTGACTGGGAAAACAAATTCCGACCTCTTCAAGAATGCGAAGGCTTTCATTATGCAGCAAGAGAATTTCTTCCTCGTTAAGCACATTCATATAAGGTCTCATATTATGCATCCTCCTTCCCATAAAGAAGTCGATTCACGAGACGGACAGCTGCAATCCCGGTGTCGGCATAACCGTCTGCCAGAATGTTCTCAGCCCAATCGCTGTTGGCAGGGGCGCCGCCAACGACGATCTTTAATTGACTGCGAAGCCCTTCTTTTTCCAGCAGCTCGATGACGGTTCGCTGCTCTTTGATCGTCGTAGTGAGCAAAGCGGACAGACCTAACACAGACGGACGCATCTCTCTGACGGAATCTACAATGATCTCATTTTTCACGTCTGCGCCCAAATCGGTCACTTCATATCCACTGGCGGTCAGCATGGCGCCTACGATCGTCTTCCCGATGTCGTGGACATCTCCCTGTACGGTTGCCAGAAGAACGACACCCTTGCTCTGACTCAATTCTCCAGTCCGTCTTTCTGCCAGATTCAATATTGAGAGAACCGATTTCATTGCATCAGCGGCACAAACGATATCAGGAAGAAAATAATCGCCGGCTTCATAAAGCACGCCGGCTTCCTTTATGCCGGGAAGAAATCCCATGTTTAAAACATCTCCAAGGTTCATTCCGCTATCGACGGCTGCTTGTGCAAGCTTCGATGCGCAGGTCTCGTCACCGTCTCGAACGGCAACTTTCATTTGTTCAAAGACTGACTCTGACATAAAACACCTCCTTGGCACATGGATGCAATATGTGTTACGACAATGGTACCATGAAGCGATCCAATTTTAAGCATTGTCTTGCTGTCTTTTAGATATTTTTTTGCTGTTTTCAACACCTGACCTTGACCTTGATTTGTGCCTGTGACCTGTCGCACACCCTTGGTTGTCTTTATTCGAAACAGTATCGAAGAGAAAGACCACAATATGTAAATAAATACCATAAATAACAGGTAAATTATGGAAATATGGGAACAAATGAAGTAATATGTTTACATAAATGTAAATATATATAATTTTATGACGTGACATTGCCCCGAAAGTTGTCTTTCGAGCCAAAACCGGTCTGGATAAGACAACCAGGCAGGAAAAGGCAGGAAAGGTCGGCACCATTGGTGCCGACCCTTTCGCTCATTTCATAGTACGAGTGTAGTAGAACACCGGTAAAACAGAGAACCGTCCCCATGTTCTAGAACAGAGAACCGTCCCCATGTTCTACTACCCATATTCTACAGTACCGATGCCAGGATTTCTTTTACGTGGTTGGAGAGGGCGAAGGCGCCTTTGTGAAGATCGGAGTTGTAGTAGCGGGTCTTGAGTCCGAAGGCTTCCCAACGTTCCGGTTTATGATCGGTGATCGGATCCAGCTTCTTGGAAGCAAATCCGAAGAACCAGTAGCCGGAGGCGTAGGTCGGTGTCGTGAAGCCGAATACTTTTGCGATCGGGAAGGTCTTCTTGATTTTTGCATGCGCTTTTTTCATCTCTTCGATATCGCCTTCGAAAAATGCGCCTTCGTGCTGGTTGATGAGGATGCCGTCCTCGCTCAGGATCCGGAAACAATCATTATAGAAGGCAGTCGTGAAGAGCCCTTCTCCCGGGCCGGCGGGATCGGTGGAATCGACCAGTATAATATCGTAAGAGTTGTCGGGAGCGTTATGAACAAATTCCAGACCGTCCCGGAACATGAGATTCAGCCGAGGTTCTTTGTCCAGGATCGATGCGGTCGAGGGCATGTACTTCTGGCAGGCGCGCACTACAGCTTCGTCGATCTCTACCATATCGATGGTCTCGATCGTATTGTAGCGGGAGACTTCTCTCGCGGTTCCGCCGTCGCCGGCGCCGATGATCAGTACTCTCTTTGCATCGGGGTTGACTGCCATTGCAGGGTGGATGATCATATCGTGATAGACAAACTCATCTTTTTCTGTCACCTGAGTGTAACCGTCCAATACCATAAAAACACCGAAGGTTTCATTCCGAAAAATATGGATCTTTTGGAAGGGAGACTGCTCCACGTGAAGAATCTCGTCGATTTTCAGTGATAACTTGACGTCGTCGTCCATATAATACTCTGAGAACCATACGTCATGATTTTTTTCCAACATTTTGCTTTCCTCCTGTTTCAGCCTTTTTCAGGCATGTTTTTTCCGTAAAAAACCTCGTCCATTTCCTTGCGAAGCTTTCCTGTTATCGTTTTGATCTCGTCGGTGGAGATGTCCTCCACTGAGAAGTTGAAAAAGTAATTGTCGAGATCGAAGTGTTTGAGTTTGCACTTGGTATGAAAAATATTTTCCTGGAACACGTTGACGTCGATCATGAAGTATTCGTCCACGATGTCGCTTCGAATGTAGTTTTGGATCGAACTCAGATCATGGTCGATGAAGATCTTTTTACCGGTCCGATCCCGCGTGAAACCACGGACCCGGTAGTCCAGGGTCATCATGTCTGCAGCGAAGCTGTCGATCAGATAGTTCAATGCCATCAACGGCGAGATCTCGCCGCAAGTAGATACGTCGATGTCGGCGCGAAACGTACATACACCGCCATAGGGATGATATTCGGGATAGGTATGAACTGTGATATGGCTTTTGTCCAGATGCCCAACGACCGAAGGCGCGTCGGACGCCGGGTAATGTCGCACTTCAAGCTCCGGTGGCGCGCTTTCTTCACAAATCAAAATCGTTACGCTGGATCCTTGGGGATCGTAATCCTGAACTGCGATGTTCAAAATTTTGGCACCGATGATCTCGGTGACGTTGCTCAGTATTTCAGTCAGTTTTTCTGCATTATACTGTTCGTCGATATATTCAATATATGCCTTTCTGTCTTCTACCGATTTGGTATAGCAGATGTCATACATATTGAAGCTGAGTGTTTTGGTCAGGTTGTTGAATCCATGCAACTGCAGTTTTTCGTTTTTCAATTTACCCTATGCACATCCTTTCATATAATGTAGGACTATTATACGCCTTTTTTTGTCGTACAGTAAACAACAATAACACCAGTCGCAAAAAAAAGCAACGATTTTTCAAAGTGTGGTATAATATTAAAAAAGCGTAAAGGAGTGAACTCTCATGAAGCGAAGCTACAACAAACTGGTTCGGGACAACATTCCGCGCCTCATCAAGGAGAGCGGCCGTTCCTGCACATCAAGGATCATGACACCGCCGGAATATCTGGAAGCCCTGCTGAACAAAATCGTAGAAGAGATAGAAGAATTTCGCATCACAGGCAACGAAGAAGAGATCGCAGACATCTACGAAGCGCTCGATTGTCTGGTGGAATTAAAAGAATACGAACCGATGCACATCGATTATATCAAGTTAATAAAGAGAGAAGCCCGAGGCTCGTACCGTGAGAGGATCCTGCTGGAAGACGTAGAAGGCGATATCTAAAAGTAGAATGGCGGGCCTGTGGATATTGGCCTGCCTTTTATTTTACTCCCAACAGAATGGAGACAGGAATATATGGAAAAAAACAATATAAAGTTTGCAGTTCTCGGTGCAGGGCACGGCGGAACGGCAATGGCCGGACATCTGTCGCTGCTCGGTGTGGATGTGAGCCTTTATAACCGGAGCGCAAACCGGATACGAGCGATACAAAACAGTGGTGGTATCGAGATCCTGACGTCGGGAGACAACATCCCGGGAGGATTCGCCACTCTTTCCATCGTGACTTCGGACATTCAGGAGGCAATACAGGGGAGAGATGTTTTAATGGTGGTGCTTCCTGCGACAGGCCACCGATTCATCGCGGAACAGTTGGCGGACCATCTGGTCGACGGGCAGATCATTGTGCTGAATCCGGGCCGAACCGGCGGAGCACTGGAAGTATTGAACGTAATAAGAGCGAAAGGGTGCAAGGCGGAAGTCGTCGTCTGTGAGGCGCAGACATTGCTCTATGCTAGCCGTTCCATGAATCCTGCGCAAACCCACATCTTTCGAATCAAAAACAGTGTGCCGGTGGCAGCGATCCCGGCCCATCGCACACCGGAAGTCGTAAGCGCCCTGCGAACCGCGTTTAAGCAATTTATTCCCGGCGATAACGTCATGAAGACCAGCTTGGACAATATCGGCGCCATTTTTCACCCGGCGGTGACCGTGCTCAATGCGGCGCGAATCGAAAGCACCAATGGAGATTTTGACTATTATACTGAAGGAATCACGCCTTCCGTTGCATTGATACTGGAAAAAATGGATCAAGAGCGGGTGGACGTCGCCGAGTCCCTGGGATTTCGGGCAATGACCGCCAGAGAGTGGCTTTATATTGCATACGATGCAGCAGGCAGGACACTTTACGAAGCGATGCGAAACAATCGGGGGTATGACGGGATCAAAGCACCGAAAACGATTTTTCATCGATATATTTCAGAAGATATCCCTATGAGTCTGGTCCCCATCGCTTCTCTTGGCCGCTTGGGCAACGTTCCGACTCCAACGATCGACACGATCATTGACCTGGGTTCGATCTTGCATCAGACCGATTTCAGAGAAGAAGGACGGACCGTAGACAAAATGGGATTGGAGGGAATGTCACTGAAAGAGATCAGAAGCTTCATCATTGAAGGGAGCAGCAGGGAAGGAGGAATTTGATGTGACTGAAATAAAGAAAAAGGTCGTCGTTGCAGGAGCGTTGGGCAACTGTGTTCACGTTGCAGGCGTGGTCTCTTTTTTACGAATTGCTGAAGAAATGGGTTATGAGACTCACTTTCTTGGCGCGGCGGTCCCCGTTGAACAATGGGTCGAGGCAGTGGATCGCTACCAACCGGATATTTTGGGAGTCAGTTATCGTTTGACGCCCTCTGTGGCAATCGAATTGATTGAAAATTTGAGGGACGCGCTGGGAGAAAAACGACTGGCTACGTTAAAGATGGCCTTTGCCGGAACCCCTCCGGTATGCGTGGTAGCCGAGCAGAGCGGTCTCTTTGAACAATGCTTTACCGGACTGGAACACATGAATGAAGCAAGATGCTTGTTGGGTGGGACGCTTTATGCAGTGGCTCAATGCAAAAACAGCGACAGCTTGCTTGATCGACTCAAAGATTCGTCTCCACTTCCTTTGATCCGTCACCATTTTGGTTTACCGGATATGGATGCGACGATACAAGGCGTTGAAGAAATCGCCGAATCCGGCGTTCTCGATATCATTTCCCTTGCGCCGGATCAAAATGCGCAACAGTCTTTTTTCCGTCCCGATGAAATGGACCGGAGAATGGATGGCGCCGGTGGTGCCCCCATACGGTCGAAAGTAGACCTTATACGACTGAGAGAGGCTGCCAATCACGGCAACCGGCCGTTGCTTCGCATATACAGCGGAACCAGAGATCTGATCCCTTGGGCGGAAATGTCTGCGGACACCATCAAAAATGCCTGGGGCGCCGTGCCGTTATGCTGGTACAGCGGGTTGGACGGCCGATCCGACCGACCATTAGTCCAGGCAATCAAAGAAAACATAGAAACAATGCGATGGTATGGAAGGACAACGGACTCTGAATGGGGCGAAATACCACTGGAAGTCAACGAATCTCATCATTGGAGCCTGAGAGAAGCACATGACACCGTTGCGGTCGTGATGGCATATTTGGCCGCCTACAACGCAAAGGCGGCAGGAGTATCTCATTACATCGCGCAATATATGATGAACACACCGCCGACGGTCACGCCGGCGATGGATATCGCCAAAATGTTGGCAAAAATTGAACTGATCGAATCCTTGCACGACAGCAAGTTTACTACCTATCGTCAGGTAAGAGCCGGATTGCTTCATTTGTCGCCGAGGGAATGTGTGGCAAAGGGTCAGCTGGCGACCTCGACGGCGTTCGCACTACAGCTGAAACCACACATTATCCATGTGGTGGGGTATTGCGAGGGAGACCACGCTGCAGAAGCGAAAGATGTGATCGAAAGCTGCGACATCGTACACGGCACGATCCGCAACTGCTTTTACGGGCAACCGGACTTTTCCTTTGATGCGACGATCCAAAAACGAAAGCGGGTATTGCTGATCGAAGCAAAACAATTGCTTGCCGCGATCCAAAAAATCGGTCAAAATCAACAAGATCCATTCACGGATCCGGATACGCTTGCAATGGCGATCAAAACGGGGTTGCTTGACGCGCCGCACCTGAAGGGCAATCCCTTCGCTGCCGGCGAACTTGAGACCCGGGCGGTCGGCGGGGCGATTTATGCATGGAGTCGAAAGGAGGAACGGATACTCTCAGAAGAAGAAAGAATTTCACAGATCATGAATGCTGAAAAAGGAGGAACACGATGGGTGGTATAGCAGGAATTTACGGGCAGAGAGGTTCATTCAAACAATTGGAAACGATGGCAGAAGCAATCGATCATCGCGGCTGCATCGATCAACAGTGGTTTACAGACTCCGATTTCGAGCAAGAATCGATACTTTTCAACGGAGCGTTGGTAAATCGTGAGATGTGCTCTGACAGTATAACAGACGCAGACTATGCGCTGGATTGCTATAAGACCCATGGCGACCGTTGTGTAGCAAAACTGGAAGGCACGTTTGCTTTTGCCATCCATGATCCAAATCGAGGACTTGTTCTTGGGCGAGACTCATTAGGAGTCGTGCCGCTTTACGTTGGACAAAACGACGGTACCTGGTACTTCGCATCAGAGATCAAGGCACTGGCAGATCGTGTGTCAAAGATCGAGGCGATACCACCTGGTGCATTAAGTATAATCAATGGATCGCAGCAGAAACACTTTCTCACAGATAACAAGGAAGGACTGGATGCGTCAGGACTTGACGCTTCAAAGGGCGAAGTGGAAGAGGCCATACGTACAGAGCTGGAGAGTTCGATCGAAAGAATTTTGTATAATGCGTCATCCATGGGCGTCTATTTGAGCGGCGGCCTGGACAGCAGCATCATTGCATCCATCGTCTCGGAAGAAATTCCGGGAGTCAAAAGCTTTTGTGTTGGAATGAAAGGTAGTCCGGACCTTTCCCATGCAAGGCTGTGCGCAGATAAATTCGGTACAGATCACTATGAGTACAGTTATGATCTTGAAGATATGCTTTCAGTATTGCCTGATGTCATTTATCATCTGGAGTCATATGATATGGCGCTCGTCAGAAGCTCAATTCCAAATTATATGTTGGCGCGACTTGCTTCCGAACACGTAGATCAAGTCTGCTCCGGAGAAGGGGCTGACGAACTGTTTTGCGGGTATGAGTATATGAAGGGGCTTCCTCCGGAGCAATTGCTTGATGAGACAGACTCTCTGCTTAGAAATCTCCATAATACCGGTTTACAGAGAGGGGATCGTATGTCCGCAGCATTTGGCCTGGAAGCCAATGTGCCATTTCTTTCAAAAGAGATGATTCTGTTGGCCCATTCGATTCCGCCGCAGATGAAAATCAATTGCCAGGGAGTGGAAAAGTGGATACTGAGAACTGCATTTGCAGATCAGCTTCCGCCAGAGGTTGCAAGGCGGAAAAAGCAAAAATTCAGCATCGGCGCCGGCTCCTTTTCCATATTGGAAGACTACGCCAAAGAGACCTACGGAGACGGGATATGGGCGCCGGGAACCGTCACTCCGAGTGGTCACAGGATAACGACTTACGAGGAAGGACTGTATTATGACATGTTCAAATCGGTCTTTCCGCAACAGACCATTGAGGCTACAGTAGGGCATACGGAATTTGTTTAATGAGAGGGGATCACGGTTATGAGTCTGCTATTTTTGGACAGCAGCGAACAAACGGCTGCGTTGGCCAGAAACGTGTACAATCGACAATTTGCAGAGGATACACGATTGGAATCCGAGTATGACGATCGGAGAAAACGGGAAATGTACAACGACATCCTGTATAATCTCAGCTACCTGGAGACCGCAATGGAATACGACGACGAGCGGGTGTTCAATAATTATGCGGTGTGGATCTATTATTTGCTCTGCCATTTTATGAAAGAACTGGACAAAGAGCGAATCCGGGATCATATGATCGATCATTACAAGATTCTGAAGGAAGAGCTGTTCAAAGTTTTTCCGGAAGAGAAGGGCCAAAAGGCTGCATACCACCTGGATCGCGCCATAGAAGCTACAAAAACAGCATGTGCTGAGTTTGATCCTTCGTTTCCTTTCACAAGGGGAAGGCACGACGCATGGAAACGCGAGTATCTGGATTACATGATGCAAAACAACACAAGGGCTGCCGTCGGTCTGGTGGATCGGGCAGTCAAGAGCGGGATCTCACTGGAAGATGTCTACATCGACATTTTACAGGCCGCCATGTATGAAGTAGGCGATCTTTGGCACAGACATGAGATCACGGTGGACAAGGAACACTATTGCACATCGACGACGCAAGCCGCGCTCTCTCAGTTCTATCCCTTGATTTTCAGCCAGGCCAAGCACGGTCATCGGGTTCTGACCTGCTGCGTGGGTAGTGAACTTCATGAGATGGGAATTCGCATGGTCTCTGATCTCTTTGAGTATAATGGCTGGGACAGCCATTATCTGGGATCGGCGGCCCCGATCGATGCGATCCTACACAGCATCGAAGAATTCCAGCCGCATCTTGTTGGTCTATCAGTCACTATGCCGCAACACATCATCGATTGTCATAAACTTGTGCTGGAAATCAAAAAACGGTTTCCGGAGCTGAAGATCGCCGTAGGAGGAAGGGCGTTCCGGCAGACCGATCATCTTTGGAAAAAATGGGGGGTCGACGTTTCGACGGACAATGCGATCCAGTTGATTGCTTGGGCAAACCAGACGATCGTTCTTGGGGAGAGCCAGTAATGATCCATTTTCTGATCACCATCGAGAGGACTGGCATGATCTGTGATGTCCGGTGGAGTCAGCCGGCGTACATTGTTCCTGCGGTCGATCACTCGTTTTTCGATTTATTTTCCTCAGAGGAACGACCGGAGTTGATCCAATTATTCGATTCCATCACTCCCGAAAGCGATGTGCTGCATTGTGGAAGGCCTCTGTCATTGGTGGGGCATGGCGCAACGGTGCGCTTTTGTGTCCTTCCCCTGGAAGAAACCCGATTCCTGGTATTTGGAGCAGATACGTTGCTGTTCGATGAAAACAGCAACGCAAGCGAATACAAAAGCATCATCAACCGCTTTATGCAGATCAATCGAGAATTGCATAAAAAAATCAAATTTGACAACAGTGAGGCGACCCGCTATCAGTTTGAGAACATTCAATTCTTGAACAACGAGTTGACCAACACGAGGCGGAATCTGGAAAAGGCCAACGCGCAGTTGAAGCGACTGAATGAAGATCTAAGCAATCGTCTTGTGAAAGACGCCTTGACAGGACTGGTCAGCAGGTATCAATATCGGGCGGAAATCGAGCTGGCGATCAAAAAAAATCCCGGGAAGCTGGGGGTTTTCACCTTTGTTGACATCGATGCGTTCAAACAGGTCAACGATACCTTCGGACATCGTGTCGGAGACGGCTATTTGATCGCGTTTGCAGATCGACTCAGGAGCTTGCCTTTTACTGATACGATCCTGATGCGGATCTCGGGGGATGAGTTCGGACTATTCACCTACGGACTTCCGGATGTGAACGACGAGGACATCGCCGACCTTTGGGCTGCGCTACAGACTCATGTATTGAGGGAACCAGTAGTCGTTGAAACACATGAAATACCGATTTCCATCAGCGCGGGGATGGCAGTATTCGGGATCGATACCGAAGAAATTTACGATCTGATCGAATATGCCGATTTCGCCATGTATCAGGCGAAAAGAAATGGAAAAAACAGATATAGCAGGTTTGATCCTTCGGAGTATGAGCGAGAAAAGGGGGAATGGGCGAATTAATACAAAGAGTATCACACGAGGGGCTCTGGCGATCGCCCTTATCATCGTTTCCTTTTCGATGTTCAAAGGCGTGACCAATATCTTCAACGCATTTCTCGTGCCCATCGCTTTGCACCTTGGAACAGTGAGAACGAAGCCGGTGGAAAAAGCTGCAGTGTTCGGATTGGTGGCTCTGCTGTGTTTCTTGTTTTTCAAATTGCAGATGGTGTTCCTTCTGATATGTTTTCTGGTTGCGATGGTATTGCCGTTGCTTTTAAAACTTAAGATGTGGATCTCGGTCCCGATTCTGACGATTGCCAATTCCGTGGGATTTCTCGTTGGGATCCTTCTGACAGATCTGCTGCTTTCCACCCATATGTTTGCCTTACTGATGGGAGTCCTGGACAACAATAGGATCGTTTATGCAGGGATATTGTTATTTGAGGGGGCGGTCGTTTCCATCGGCCAATTGTTTTTAGCACGAAATATTGGACAACGGATACAAAAAGCACGGCAGTAATATCTTTGATAGTTCATAAATGTAACCATATGGAGACAGTGTATCTTTGGAGAGACACTGTCTTTTTCGTTTATTTTTCACCCGTTTTCCCTGGGAGGAGCAAAATCGTATCAATTGTGATACATCATGTTGAAGGCGACGGTCCAAATTGTAACGATCCAACGTTGGCATGGCAATTGCTATATATTAATTAGAGTATTCTGAACTTTTACTATTTTTTTAAGGAGGTACAATGATGGATCATTATGGAGCATTAAGTCTGATCCCGGCAGCGGTCGTTATCATCACGGCCCTTTTCACAAGACGGACCCTGGAGCCATTGCTTTTAGGCTCGGTCATCGGATTTATCATCCTGGAAGGCACGAACTTCTTCTATGCATGGCTGGACGCAGTGTACGTGGTCATGATGGACGGTGTGACCGTCTGGGTCATTCTGGTGTGTGGCTTGTTCGGAAGTCTGGTGGCCTTGCTGGAAAAATCTGGAGGCGCCCTCGGCTTTTCCGATATCGCATCCCGCCTGGTGAAGAACAGGAAGTCTGCATTGATCGGCACATGGATCCTTGGGATCATCGTGTTCATCGATGACTACCTGAATGCACTGGCAGTCGGTACGGCAATGAGAAAAGTCACCGATAAATATGGAGTACCAAGAGAATTTCTTGCCTATGTCATCAACTCCACCGGTGCCACCGTGTGCGTACTCATTCCATTTTCCACATGGTCTGCTTTCATGGCCGGCCAACTGGAAGCTTCCGGAGCTGCGGAAGCAGGCATGGGAACAGCGACCTATATCAGCACGATCCCGTTCATTCTCTATGGCTGGGTCGCAGTTCTCGTGGTTCCGCTTCTGATTCTTAAAGTGATTCCTATTTGGGGACCGATGAAGAAAGTGGAACAAAGAGTTTTGGAGACAGGACAGACGTTCCCGGACAGCACCCTGCAGATCGCAGAAGAAGAGACACAGATCGTAAAAACATTCGACAAGAAACCCAGGGCAATGAATTTTATCATTCCCATGTTGATCCTCGGTGGAGTTGTAATGGTCACATCCGATATGTTGATCGGCGTGATCATAGCTATCGTAAGCTGTGTCGTTCTTTACGCACCGCAGCGGTTGATGAAGCCGGCGGAATATGGTGATACGGCAATCAGTGGATTTATGGATATGGTTCTTGTGCTTGCTATCGTCTGCGCTGCGTTCTTCCTGCAACAGGCAAACGATGCCCTTGGTCTCACTCCTTATGTCATTGAAAAAGTCGAACCGATCCTGAGTCCGGTAATGATGCCGGCGATCTCATTCTTAGTGATCGGATTCCTCGCCTTTGCCACCGGAAGCTTCTGGGGCGTCGCCGCCATCGCGTTCCCGATCATCGTACCGCTTTCCATCTCAATGGACGTCAATCTTCTGCTGGCTTGCGGTGCAGTCATTTCAGGCGCGGCATTTGGCAGCCACAGCTGTTTCTACAGCGATGCGGTCACTTTGACCTGTGCCTCCACGCAAATCAGAAATTCCGACTATGCAAGAGCTGTGCTTCCGATCCTCGCGCTGCCCCTTGCGCTAGGGTTCATTGCGTTTGTGATTGCAGGCATAATTGCATAGAGAAAGGAGCTAGCTTCAAATGAACAAAGGAAAAGTGAAAATCGGTATGACCCAGTTTGCCTGTGACATCGATCGAGACAAGAATGTTGAAAAAGCAGCAGAGCAGATACGTGCACTAGCAGAAAAAGGCGCAAAAATCATCTGTACGCAGGAACTGTTCCGAGGCCAGTATTTCGCACAGATCATCGACTACACGAAATACGACTGGGCGGAACCGGTCGATGGTCCGTCCAATCAGGCGATGATGTCTTTGGCGAAGGAACTGGATGTCGTGATCGTCAGCTGTTTTTACGAATATGCCATGGATGGCGTCTATTACAACAGCGCAGCTGTCATTGATGCTGATGGATCGCTACTGGGAGTCTATCGCAAACATCATATCCCGGAAGGACCGCAATACATCGAAAAGTATTACTTCACACCGGGCGATTCTCCTTACCATGTCTGGAAAACCAAATACGGCACCTTTGGAGTGTTGATCTGTTGGGACGAATGGTTCCCGGAACCGTCCCGTATCCTGGCAATCAAAGGCGCTGATTTCATCTTCTATCCCTCGGCGATCGGTTCGGAACCGGACAATCCGGATCTGGATACATCACAAACCTGGGTCGACGGCGTCAAAGCTCATGGGATCCACAACAATTTCTATGTATGCGCTTGTAACCGGGTCGGGAAAGAAGATGCAGCCGACGGAAGCGGTTTCATGGAGTTTTATGGCCGAAGTTTTGTTTCCGACCCCTGGGGAAACCTGATCGCAGAAGGAAAACGCAATGAAGAGGATCTGATCGTTGCCGAACTGGATCTGGATGAAATCAAACGGGCAAGAGACATTCTTCAGTTTCACCGTGACCGGCGCGTCGACAGTTATGGTGAAATCCTTAAGCTTTCCATCCGCGACTGACCGATGATGGAGGAAGAAATGAAAGAAATGACACAAGCGGCAGGCATAGTCATTCAAGGAGAAGCCATTTTTGACAGTATATCCGATGCTCCCAAACCAGGGTTTGTTGCGATCAAAGGCAACCGAATCGTAGGCGTGGGAGCAAAGGACGGCGTGGATAAATTCATCGGACCGGACACAATGATCATCGATGCCGGGAAGCGCCTTGTCGTACCTGGGTTCCATGACAGCCACACCCATCTGATCCTGGCGGGCATGTACAAGTGTTTCGTCAACATGGGAACCGCCAAATCCGAAGAGGAAGCGGCAAAGATGCTGTACGAGTATGAGACAGCCCACCCGAGCGAAGGGTGGGTCTACGGATTCAACTGGTACCACGTGTTCTGGGATGACAAAGTCTTGCCGAAGAAAGAGACCTTGGATCGGTATTTTCCCGATCGGCCGGTCTTTCTGCTCAATGCAGAAGCTCACGGCGCCTGGGTCAACAGCGAAGCGCTACGGATCGCCGGAGTCGACAAAGATACTCCCGATCCATTCGGTGGCGA
Source organism: Firmicutes bacterium HGW-Firmicutes-11 (assembly GCA_002840285.1). GTDB lineage: Bacteria > Bacillota > Clostridia > Peptostreptococcales > Anaerovoracaceae > PHAE01. Next base: position 53,872 of record PHAE01000008.1, on the reverse strand, counting down.
GATCGCCCGTCTGGAAAACGGAGAACCGGCTGGATTTCTGTACGAAAGCGCAGTGGCGCTGGTTGGAGAACATAGCCTTGATCTGACCATGAATCAGGAAAAGCGATTTCTCAAGGCGTACATGGATGCTGCAGCTCCGCTTGGGATCACCTCGCTGGTAGATGTGCAACCCTATTTTGGAGCAAATCTGGGACGCTTGTCGACCTACAAAGCGATGGAAGAAAAAGGAGAACTGACGGTTCGGATCCATGCGGCGTCGGATCTGTTCGGCGATCTTGAGCAAGCAGCCAGGGATGCAGAAACCTGTACCGGAGACAAGGTGCGTGCAAATCTTTTAAAACAGTTTGTTGACGGTGTTCCGATCACTCACACTGCCCTGATGCTGGAGGATTATACCGACGCTCCAGGCAACCGGGGATTTCAGCTTTGCGAGCTGGACCGCATCGAAGATGGTATCCTGGAAGGGCATCGCCTTGGTTTGTCCGTCAAAATTCACGCTATCGGGGATCGGGCGATCCGATTCACGTTGGACTGTTTCGAACGCGCGATCAAAACTTATGGACCGAACAAAGCAAGGCATGCCATTGAGCATGCCGAGCTCGTTACCGATGAGGATATCCCAAGGTTTGGAGAATTAGGAATCGTGCCCTCGGTCCAACCGGAGCATGTCGGTCTCATGCCGACCTGGGAGGGAGAAGAGTACCGATATGTGCTCGGCGAAGAAAGAGCAGGCAAGACCTGGCCCTTCCGACGCCTGCTCAACGCGACCGGAGTCTTGTCTCTGGGAAGCGATTGTCCTGTCGTGGACAATAATCCTTTCTATGGCATCCATCGAGGACTCACGCGACTTCACGACGACGGCCTTCCGGTCGGTGGATGGAATCCGACGGAAAAGCTGACGGTAGCGGAACTGATCCGGGGGTACACCTATGGCTCCGCCTACGGCGTGAGTCGGGAAAAGGAACTGGGTACGCTTGCCGTCGGAATGCTGGCAGATGTGGTCATTTTAGACCGGGATCTGTTCCAGGTGTCTCCGCAGGAGATTCGGGAAGCCAATGTCGACATGACGATCATGGATGGAAAAGTGATTTACAAACGAGGATCGCGTTGACAAAGCGTAAGCCGCCCAAATGAACTGTACCAAAACAAACACGGCAGAGTGAACGAAAGGCCGGCACCATGAGGTGCCGGCCTTTCGCTTCCTTATTGACCTTGACCCTCCAGGCTTTCAGGTCTTCAGCTCCAGGCCCGGACCCTGGGAGGCCTGGTTGTCTTTTCCAGACGGAATTTGACTCAGAAGACAACATTTAAGGCAGTCTTGGGTCATGTTTGGATATTTATTTATTTGGAAGCTAATAAATATATATTTATTAGCAAAATACCATATTTTACCTTCCATTAATGGAATATAATAACAAATCGTTGTCTTTTTATTCAATGTGGATTTAAAAAAGACAACCAAGGGCATTTACTGCGTCTTTGGTTGACAATGGCCAGTTCCAGTGTAAACTAAAATAAGTGCAATCATGGAAGTGGAAAGGCGGACCCGATCGTATGAACGGGAAGATGACAGCCAGAAAAGCAGATCTGATCCTCGTGCTCATGGCTATGATATGGGGCAGCGGGTATACCGTAACAAAGGTGGTCGTCGAAGTAATGTCGCCGACACAGTTTCTGACCTTCCGATTTGTGATTTCCGCGGTGCTTGCCCTCGTCATCTTTCGCCACCGGTTCGCGGTTTCCAGCAAATCGGACTGGAAAGCGGGCATCCTGATGGGCGCTTTTCTCACCTTTGGAATGCTGTTTCAGACCATAGGTCTTCAGTATACAGGCGCAGGAAAAGCGGTTTTTATATCCAGCGCGTTTGTGATCATGGTGCCGTTTCTCTTTTGGGCAATGACCAAGGAGAGGCCAAAAGCAAAGATCTTGCTGGCCTGTTTCATCATGCTCATTGGATTGGGGATGCTTTCGATCGGTCCGGGAGGGTTTTCCGGATGGAATCTGGGTGACAGCTTGGTGCTGCTAAGCGCAGTCGGCTTTGCCTTCCACACCGCAGTGATCGGTATCTTTGCACCTCATAAGGACCCGATCCTGCTGGCCGGGATCCAGTTTAGTGCAGCAGGAGCTTTGTTTTTGATTCTTGGGTTGTTCGATACCGACAGACAACCCGTTACGTTGGAAGTGATTTGGGCGATCCTGTATGCTGCTGTGATCATCACATTTGTTTGTTTCATCATACAGGTGTTTTGTCAAAAATATACGTCGCCGAGCCATGCAGCGATCTTGATCAACCTGGAGACCGTATTCGGGAGCCTTATCGCAGTCACGTTCCTGGGAGAACGCTATACCCCCATCATGATTGGAGCATTTGCCGTCATTTTTATTGCCGTATTGATTGCAGAAGTCGACTGGAAAGAAGCCTTGGGAGGAATGAATGAACGATAAGACGAAACGAATGGTACTGGCTGGTTTGTTCTTGGCAATGGGATTGTTGTTGCCGTTGCTGACAGGACAAGTGCCGGCGCTTGGGAATCGACTACTACCGATGCACATCCCGGTGCTTCTCGGAGGATTTTTCTGCGGCGGGCCGTATGGGCTGTTGCTGGGTTTGCTGACGCCGTTGCTTCGCAGTCTGCTTTTTGGGATGCCGCTGCTCTTTCCCATCGCGGTCACCATGGCCTTTGAGCTTGCCGCCTACGGTTTCTTCGCCGGGGAGCTATATCGTCGTCTGCCGAAGAAAAACAGCTCCTTCCTCATCGCTTTGCTCGGCGCGATGATCATCGGACGCATCGTTTGGGGTATCGCCGCTTATTTGTTCTATGGACTTGCGGGGATTCCTTTTTCTCTTGAGGTTTTTATTGCAGGATCCTTGCTGAACGCCATCCCTGGAATCGTGATCCAATTAGTATTGATTCCTGCGGTATTGATTGCTGCAAAGAAAGCAGGACAAATTGACTGATTCGATCAAAGAGTGGAGCATGGAAGAAGCGATCGCTGAGGTGAACCGGCGGATCGAGATAGTTCTGTTGCACAAAGAGGCTGTGGTGGTTGGAATCGACGGCAGAAGCGCAGCAGGAAAGAGCTGGCTCGCGGAGCGCCTGGCGCAAGAGCGGGGAGCCGGATTGATTCGGATGGATCATTTTTTTCTTCAAACGGGGCAGAGGACGGAAGCGCGGCTGGCAGAAACCGGAGGCAACTTCGATCAGGAACGGTTTCTTTTCGAAGTCATTGACCCCCTTAGAAAGGGAGAGGATCTGCACTATCAGGAATATGATTGCAGAGATCAAAAAATGAAAAAATGGATCACGATCCCACGTAACAAAGTAACTGTCGTTGAAGGCGCCTACAGTCTGCATCCACTCTTTCGAGACGTATATGACATCAGCGCATTCCTGACGGTAGACAAAGAGACCCAAAGCCGCCGGATCTTTGAACGAAACGGCGTGCAGCAGCAACAACGCTTTCTGAAGGAATGGATCCCGATGGAAGAACGGTACATCAAAGAAATGAGAGTTGACCAGACTTCGGATCTTTTGATACGTCTACGATTTGACTGACCAAAGGCAATCCTGAAGAGGAAAGGTACTTGAGCGCGGAGCTCTCATCATTCAGCCAGTCATGGAGTTCGCTCGATGGCAAAACCAGAGGCATGCGGTCGTGGATATGTGACATGGTTTCGTTGGCCGCCGTCGTGAGAATGACAAACTTTGGAACACCTTTAAAAAAACGGAACAGACCTGCCATAAAAAGGAATGATGAATCCGAAAGGCGCAGCAGATGCTTGCGCTTTTCTTTGTCCCATTCGTAGAAACCGACGGAAGGGACCACGCAGCGACCACCTGCAAGTGCGGTGCGAAACATCGGTTTCTCCTGCGCGGTTTCCGATCTGGCATTGAAGATGACCTCGCTGCCGTGAAAACCGGGAAATCCCCAGGAAACCAATTTGGGAAGGACGATTCCTTTTTCCGCCACTAAGATCGGTGCGACCTCCGTAGGTCGGATCTCCATCATCCGGGCTTCGGAGATCTCCGGCTCGCTAACAGAACCCTCTGCGATACGAACGATTTCTTTGAGTTCGATGTCGTTAAAGTAAGCATATCTTCCGCACATTCGGCTCACCTCGCTTCAATGGGGATGATCCAGTATCGCACGCTCCACGCTCCAGTAAAAGCGATCCTGGCCAACCATGTCGTAGATACCGGCGCGACGCATGCTCTCCATCGTGCCGTTGGGAACGCCGCATAACAACAAGTTGCCGCCGGATTCTTTAAAAATTTTTATCATTTCCAACAAGCTTTGGGCGCCGGAGACGTCGATGTGAGAGACACCCCGCATCGACAACAATAGTCTATCACAGTCACCGGGAATTTTCTTCAGGATCTGTTCGAGGCTATTGGTGTTTGCGAAGATCAATGGACCGGTGATGTAAACGACATAGGCATTCCGATATCTCTTGGTAAGGTCCTCATCATGTATGCCCAGACGCTCGATGTCGACTTTTTCATAGTTGATCTCAATTTCAGATAGACGATGGACCAGCAGCACCAATCCGATGAAGACACCGATCAAAATTGCGACGACGAGATCAAAGACTACCGTGGCAAGCATAGTGGCTGTGAATTTTAAGATCGCGCCTTTGAATCTGCGTGAGAAAATATAGTGGATCGTATCCCACTCGTTCATTCGCCAGGCAGTGACGATCAAAACGCCTGCCAAAGCTGAAAGGGGAATTCGCGACATAAAAGGTGCCAGCAAAAACATAGACAACAACAATCCGACAGCATGAACGATCCCGGTCAGTCTTGTGACTGCGCCGGAACGTATGGCAACGCTGGTGCGGGCAATGGCTGCTGTAGCAGGGATGCCACCGAAAAAAGGTACAAGTATGTTTCCGATCCCCTGTGCCACCAATTCCCGGTCATTGTTCAGCCGGACTCCGGTCATTCTGCCGGCGCTGCTTCCGCAGAGCAGACTTTCGATCATACCGAGCAAAGCGATGCTGAGTGCGGGAGCGAGGAGATCAAACATCGAAGATAGGTTCAAATCGCTAAAATGGAGTCGTCCAGCAGGAATCAGCGTCTTCGGTATCTCGCCTACGGTTTCTACATCGATGCCTGCCGCAAAACAGACGATCGTCGTCAGTAGAATGCTCAATAGAGAAGAAGGAACGAATCGTGTCCATTTCTTAGGGAAAAGAAGCATGAACAAGACGACGAACAGACCAACGCCAATGGCGGAATAATTAGGATCGAATCCAAGTTCGCGATAGCTGAACAGCCTGGCAATTGCAGTTTCTCCCTCGGAATGCACACCGAAAAAAGAATCAAATTGGCCAAGTGCTATGATGATAGCGATACCCGAGGTAAACCCGGTGATCACCGGACCGGGAATGAAGAGCGTCAACGTACCTAAATGGAACAATCCTGCAAGAACGAGAATGACACCAGCAATCAGTGTTGCAATGAAGACACCTTCCAATTTGTAATTGGCGATGACGGATATCAGGATAGCAGCCATTGCGCCGGTTGGTCCTGAGATCTGATAATACGCGCCGGAAAAGGCGCCAATCACGATACCTGCGATGATGGCGGTGATCAGACCAGCTGCCGCATCGGCTCCGCTGCTGACGCCGAAGGCAAGAGCAAGAGGCAAGGCAACCGCCGTCACCGTCAGGCCCGCAAGTACATCTTTCATAAGTTTCGTTTTGCCGTACCCTTGGAATTCCTGACGAAGATCGGTGATGTAGTCGCGAACCATAAGAGACATCCTTTACATAAGATGGAACGATAGCGTAAACATACGGGCCCTATTATACTGGTTTTCTTGCTATTTTACAATCATTTCTGCTATGATTAACACACAAGAAACGACGGATCGGGAGGCGCTGGATGGAAAGCAGAAATCAACGGATCATAAGCAAACTGGAGGAATTCGGATGGAAGGCGCAAATCGTTTCGTTTTATCACGCGGAGGAGATCCGCAACGTCCTGGCGCAATTGCGCGAAGACAATTCCGACGTTGAGCATAGTGTCGGCCGTTACATAGATAAATTTGACTATGGCAAGAGTTTTGATGGGTCAAACGAAAGATCGTTGCTCATCCTGGCGATCCCTCAGCCAATGGCCAGGGCGTGGTTTACTATTAACGGAATTGAAAAGCCGGCGATCCTCCCACCAACTTACTTGATGAACACCAGCGTTGAGAACGAAGATGCTCACCCGCGAATTGGCGAAGTCAATCGTAAACTGGATCAAATTTTGGCGGATGAGGGCGTAAGCGGAACCAAAATCAATCTGCCGGGCAAACTGATGGCTGTTAAAAGTGGTCTCGGGAAGTATGGGCGAAACAACATCTGCTATATCGACGGCGACAGCAGTTTTTACTGGATCGGCGTCTACGTCATCGACATGCCTTGCGAACTCGATTCCTGGGTAGCACAAGCCGTGATGGAAGCGTGTGAAGGCTGTGCATGTTGTGCGGTAGCATGCCCGGGAAATGCCATCGGTGAAGACCGATTCCTGGTCCATGCCGATCGTTGCCTGACTTTGTACAACGAAAGCGCTGCCCCATTTCCTGATTGGATCGGAAGCGACTGGCATAACACTGCCATCGGCTGTATGGAATGCCAATGGAATTGCCCTATGAACCGGTCTTCGCTGACAATGATCGAAGACATCGCAATTTTTAACGAAAATGAGACGAAAGCGATCCTTTCCGGGACGCCGTTTCCTGATCTGGAAGAATCAACACAACAGAAGCTGATACGTTGGAATTATATGGAAGATTACGATTTGCTGTCCCGAAATCTGACAGCATTGTTTTTTAATGATGTCGTCACCTGCGCAGAAATGAAAAAGATCGAAGCTCGGGCGGCAGCGTCGGGAATCACCTATCATCAAATGATGGAGAATGCCGGACAGGCTGCGGCCAGTGTAATTTTGGAGAGGGAACCGGTGGAGGGCAAGCCGGTCTTGATACTATGCGGGAAGGGAAACAACGGGGGAGATGGTTTTGTTGTAGCCCGTATGCTGAAAGAAGCAGGAGCAGAAACGATCATTCTTTGTCCAGATGGAGAACCGACCGGCGCGGAGTCGCTAAGAAACAAGGAAATCTGCGAGAATCTTGGAATCCGGATGGTCCGTACTCAAGAAGAAGTAATGCATTACTTGAAAGAGAATGATTTGAATTTGGTCGTAGACGGGCTTTATGGGACTGGGTATCACGGACAATTAAAGCCTGATATTCGGATCATTACCAAATGGATCAACAGCACCGATGCTCCCGTCTATTCCCTGGATATCCCCAGTGGTTTGGCCGGGGACGACGGAAATGCAGCGGAGGATGCGATTCGCGCGGATGTCACGATCGTGTTCCATCAAAAGAAACCGGCGCATGTCATGGAAAAAGCAGCGCCGTATCTGGGAGAGGTATTGCAGGTCCCGATCGGGATATAGACAAAAGGGAGGAACGACATGGACAACCGAATGGAAGATGCCCGAAGCAAAAAAATCGTATTTGTTTCCAGTTGTCTTCTGAACACGAACAACAAGGTAAAAGGCCTGGCCCGATATCCAGGGCTTTGCAAAGAGGTATTTGACACCCTTCACAAGTATGGTCTCGGAGTCAACCAAATGCATTGTCCGGAGACATTGTACCTGGGGATCCAGCGTTGGTGGGCAACGAAAAATCTCTACGACAATGTTGGATTTCGAAGTTTCTGCCGAAAGCTGGCGAAAGAAGTGGTCGACTACATGGAGGCCTACGAACAAGTGGGGTATGAAACCGTTGCTGTCCTCAGTTGCGACGGCTCCCCGACTTGCGGGGTAACGATCACAAGCTGGGATGAGAACTGGGGAGGAAGCCCGGTGGATCTTGACTACAATGCCGCTCTCGTACAGGGATCGGGAGTCTACATCGAAGAACTACGAAAAGAAATCGAAGACAGGGGAGTCAAAGCTCCGACGTTTTATGGACTGGCATTGGACGACGAAACCGCTGACCTGGATCGTATTTTATCAGATTATGAATCCTTCATCAAAAGCGTATGCGAGGTCGAATAAAAGTCAAACATGAGAGAAGTCGATCAGAAAGCTGTGCTCGCCAAGAGCGACGAACGCATTTTGGAGGAGATGATCCGCGATTGCGAATCCTTTATTCTCCGAACCGCGTATCGAGCCACCGGAACCTATGTCGATAAAAGCGATGATCGGTGGTCCGTTTCTTTGTCTGCCTTTCATGAAGCGATACTGTCTTATGACTTTGACAAGGGCAGCTTTTTTCCCTTTGCCAACACGGTGATACGGCGCAGGCTGTTCGATCACAGAAAGCAAGAGCAGCGCCACTTCGGAGAAACACTGTTAGACCCGGAAGCAATGAGCGAGCAAGAAGACAAGGCAATTGAGATCGTCAGCGATGCAGCCCTGGAAGTGGAAAGCATCGAACAGATCCTGCGTCATTACAACATTTCCTTCTTTGACCTTGCGGAAGCGTCTCCAAAAGCGATAAAAACAAAAGAGGCCTGTGGCAAAGCGATCTTGTTTCTGCTGGAGCAGCCGTTATTGCTTTCTGAATTGTGGCGAACAAAAACACTTCCAGTGAAACTGCTTACAAAAAATCTTTCTCTGACCCCCAAAATTCTGGAAAACCATCGAAAGTATATAATAGCAGCAGTAGAGATCTTGCACGGAGAGTATCCCATTCTCGCCGACTATTTTCACCACTTGAAAGAAGGTACAAAAAAATGAAAGGCATCGTCGTTGGAATCAGAGACAAGCAGGCAGCCATCCTTGGGGACGACGGGTCTGTTGAGAACATAAAAAACCGGGGATATCAAGTTGGAGAAGTGATTGCCATGAATACGATCAAGCGATCCGGCAACCGCCAATTCCGCCTGCTGGCATCGGTTGCGGCATTGGTCGCGGTGTTCACTGTCAGCGCATTTGCTTATACGACACCGGTCGGTTATGTCAGTATGGATGTGAATCCGGCGATCCAATACGAAATCAATGTGCTTGACCGGGTATTGAGCATCGAAGCTGTCAATGAGGATGCGAAAGATCTTGTTGGAAAGCTTGACGTCAAGAACATGAAAATACAAAAGGCGATGAAAGCGACCGTAGAAGAGCTCATTGCCGAAGGATATTTTGACGACGAAGGTGAGAATGGCATCGTTGTCACAACTGGCTCTGATAACTCAAAAAAAGCGGAGAAATTAGCAGAACAGTTGCGTCTTCGTATTCGGGAAGTGGTTGAAGAAAAGGGAAAGACCGCTGATGTTCAGTCAGAAGCAGTGGGATTGGAACGGGTCATGGAAGCCAGAGAACTCGATGTCACTCCAGGCAAACTGAACCTCGTTCAAAAGTTGGGCGAAACACAAGAGGACTGGGACGAAGTGAAGGACCAGGCCTACTGGCTGGAACGTTCCGTCAAGGAGATCAATAAGGAAATCCAGGCCAACCGAAAAGAAATGAATCAGACGGAAAATAACAATGGAAACAATGCTGGCGGCAACGGCGGCGGTAATGGCGGCAGCGGCGGCAATAATGGCGGCAGCGGCGGCAGCAATGGCGGCAACGGTGGCGGAGGCAGTTGATTTTCAAGAAGAACGCTGGTCGTCATCAATGGTTTTTAGAAGCAGTAGATGGACGCTGACAGCAGTTCCTACGACGATCAGTAAGAGGGTCACCAAGGTCTGTTGAACAAGAACCATGGAGATCGTCAATGTGAACCAAAGAAAAAGCAGGGAGGCGATCTTCGTGCTTTTTTTTATGGCCCGGTAAGTCAGGTAGTCGTCTAGATGTCGACCCCATAGTTTGTGGTGGATCAGCCAGTGGTAAAGCCGATCTGAACTTCGCATATAAAAAAATGCGGTCAGGAGCAGAAACGGTGTCGTCGGAAGAACGGGAACCAAAACTCCCACCAGCCCAAGCACCAGGGTAAGGGAACCGATCACGATATAGACGATTCTTTTAAGTTGGTGTTTATCCACGAAGTCACCTTTGAGGCATGAAGAAGGGACGACAAAGCCATCCCTTCTTCATGTAATGTGTTAGAGTTAGTAATTTGCTAAAGCAGATCGGTTTCGTCAAGCGAAAGTCCCAATGCTATGGCAACTCCTTTGCCATAGGCCGGATCCGCTTTGTAGCAGTTGCCGATGTGACGTCGTTTGATCATTTCCGGAGCATCGCCCATCGCTCTTGCCGTGTTCTCGAATAAAACCTGTTGTTGCTCCGGACTCATCAGGCGGAACAGCAGGCCAGGCTGCGTATAGTAGTCGCTGTCGTCTTCCCTGAAATCCCAGCGATACCCATCACCGTAAATGGGAAGCTTTGGCTCTTTGAATTCCGGCTGCTCCTGCCATTCACCATAGCTGTTGGGCTCATATCCCAATGCACTTCCAAAATTATCATTGACTCGCATCTGCCCATCCCTATGGAAACTGTGGAAGGGACATTTGGGCGCATTCACAGGGATTTGATGATGGTTGACACCGAGACGGTACCGCTGGGCATCTCCGTAGGAGAAGAGGCGGCCGTGCAGCATCTTGTCAGGAGAAAAACCGATTCCCGGTACAACATTTGCAGGGTTGAATGCGGCCTGTTCCACATCGGCGAAATAATTGTCCGGATTTCGATTGAGTTCGAAATAGCCCACTTCGATCAGGGGAAAGTCTTTCTTGTACCATACCTTGGTCAAGTCAAATGGGTTGTATGGCATGTTGTTCGCCTGTTCTTCCGACATGACCTGGATGAACATCGTCCATTTGGGGAAGTCTCCTCGTTCGATGCTATCGTAAAGATCCCTCTGGTTGCTCTCTCTGTCCTTTGCAACAACAGCCTCGGCCTCTGCGTCAGTCAGAGTTTTGATTCCCTGCTGGCAAACGAGATGGAACTTGACCCATACGCGCTGATCCTCTGCATTGACCATGCTGAAGGCGTGACTGCCGAATCCGTGCATAAAGCGGTAAGAGAAAGGTATGCCTCTGTCACTCATGGTGATCGTCACCTGATGCAAGGCCTCCGGCAATGAAGTCCAGAAGTCCCAATTGTTTTTTGCGCTCCTCATATTGTGACGAGGATCCCTTTTGACTGCATGGTTGAGATCGGGGAACTTCAGAGGATCCCGGAGAAAAAACACTGGGGTGTTGTTTCCTACAAGATCCCAATTACCTTCCTCCGTATAAAATTTCATGGCAAAACCGCGAATATCCCGTTCGGCATCAGCAGCACCGCGCTCACCGGCAACGGTGGAAAACCGTACAAACATCTCGGTTTTTTTGCCGACTTCGGAAAAAATCTTTGCTTTGGTATACTTCGTTATGTCATGGGTGACCGTAAATGTTCCGAAAGCACCGGAACCTTTGGCATGCATCCTTCGCTCGGGGATCACTTCCCGGTCAAAGTGCGCCAGTTTTTCCAGAAACCATACATCCTGCAGCAACATCGGTCCCCTGGGACCAGCAGTCATCGAATTTTGATTGTCATCGACCGGTGCGCCTGCGACCGTTGTTAGCTTTTTCTTTTCATCCATCGTTGGTACCTCCCTTTTCTTGATTCGTGGAATGGCAGTCAATCTATCATTTATTCGAAAGGCAAGAATCGCAAATGCCTTTAAAATACACATTTCGCTCATCGATGCGAAATCCGGTGAGCTCGGCAGCGCTATGTTGCTTCATGTCGACCGTAAAATTGTATATAGTGCCACATTGATTGCATCGAAAGTGCCCGTGGGGCTCTACGACGATATCATATCGCGTTTCTGCCTCGCCCATTTCGAGTTCTCGTGCGATACCTGCATCACAAAATGACCTCAATGCATTGTAAACCGTCGACTTTGATAGTGTTGGAATCTCTTTGCGCAGCTCGTGAAAAATCTGGTCGACGGTAGGATGGTCGCCAACGCGATGCATGTATGAAAGGATTTGAACCTTCTGATAAGAAGGTCGTATCTTTCTAGTACGCAAGAGCATCGACAGCTCTTCAAAGGACCGATTCATACGTTTACCCCATACAGCAAAATGAGACTTGTTATTGATTGATACTTATTATTAATTATACGATAATTCTGAAAGAAGGTCAATCGCCAGGCAGATGTTTGCATATAAGAAATTCTGCGATATAATAATAAAAAACAACAGAGGTGCATATGAAGCGAATGATCCACATCGATACCCGCTTAGGAAGCATCGGCATCGCTGAAGAAGACGGACATATCACAGATGTTTTCTTTTCATCTGAGACACCGCCACAGGCATTGACAGAGCAAACTCCGCTATTGAAAGATGCGGCTGCCCAAATCGTCGATTACCTTGCTGGGCGGCGTCGATCTTTTGACTTGCCGCTTTTACCTTGCGGAACAGAGTTTCAAAAGAACGTCTGGAACGCCCTGCTTCAAATTCCCTACGGGCAAACAAAAACGTATCAGGAAATAGCGGAAGCGGTTGGTAATCCAAAAGCATGTAGGGCGGTGGGAAATGCCAACAACAAAAACCCGATCTCTATCCTGATACCCTGCCATCGTGTGATCGGAAAGAACGGATCCATGGTCGGTTATGGAGGGGGTCTCGCAATCAAGGAACAACTGCTCGCACTGGAGAGAACGGATTGATTTTTATACAAATTGCTATATAATGTTTTCAATCTGTTATCAGTGACGTGACGGGAGAGGAAGAGGAAATGAGTAAAGTTGGAACGTTTCTGGAACGAAAGGACATACGCTTCACGGTCAAACGTTATGCCAACGAAGCTTTGTCCGCGATGGCCATCGGTCTGTTTTCTTCTCTGATCATCGGTCTGATCATCAAGACTTTGGGGCAGCAAACAGCACTGCTGTTCGGTGACAACCTGATCTCGCTTTTCCTGGTGGATGCCGGTACGGCAGCAATGGGCATGATGGGCGCTGCCATCGGAGCGGCAGTTGCTTTTGGATTGAAAGCCCCGCCTCTGGTCATTTTTTCCAGCATCGTAACCGGCAGCATGGGAGCTGCCTTTGGCGGACCGGCAGGCGCCTTCGTTGCAGCTGCGATCGGCGCCGAATTCGGGAAGGCAATATCCAAGGAAACGAAAATCGACATCATATTGACGCCTGCCATTACGATCTTGATCGGCGCACTGGCGGCAAAGACCGTCGGCCCTGTCGTTGCGGCATTGATGGTCGGACTGGGCAAAGTCGTAATGACAGCGACGGAATTGCAGCCATTTTTCATGGGGATCGCTGTTGCTGTGATCATGGGATTGGTGTTGACTGCGCCGATCTCCAGTGCGGCACTGGCGATCATGCTTGAACTTTCTGGCCTGGCAGGAGGGGCAGCTACGGTCGGATGTTGCGCCCAAATGATCGGCTTTGCAGTGATCAGCTACAGGGACAATGGCATAGGAGGCCTGTTCGCACAGGGCATCGGGACCTCGATGCTTCAAATCTCGAATATCGTCAACAACTGGTGGATCCTGTTGCCCCCCACGGCAGCGGCAGCTGTCATTGGACCGATCGCAACCATGGGATTCAAAATGACCAACATTCCTGCCGGCTCGGGAATGGGAACTTCCGGCTTTGTCGGGCAGATCGGAACGTTCACATCGATGGGCTTCAACACTAGTGTTTTACTGGCCGTCTTGTTGTTGCATTTTGTTTTGCCGGCAATCCTGGCTCTGGTGTTCGATCGGGTATTGCGAAAGGCCGGAAAGATCAAACCCGGCGATTACAAGCTCAACCTGTGAGCAATGGCACGAGCCATCCATTTGTTGTATTCGACAAGGAAAAGTGGTAAGATAAGGACGCATCTCTTGTCATAATGTGCGAAATTCAGATTTGATTGAGGATTACTAATGGAAATAGAAATGAAATACTCCATCGCTGACAAAGCGACTGCGGAAGCAATATGGGAAGACGATTATCTCTCAGAAATCGGAGAAGTCGATTCCCGCGAGACTCTGTTTATGAAATCCGCCTATTTCGACACCGAGTCCCGAATCTTGTCCGCTCACGATATCGCATTTCGGGTTCGAATGGAAGGGAACCGGGTGGTCGCCTCGCTTAAATGGAATGGCGGAAGCGAGAATGGTCTTCACAAGCGGGAAGAGGTCAATGTTCCGGTTGCTGACCCCGCGTGTTTTATCGAACCCTCCCCACAGATATTCAAAGAGAGCGAAACCGGCCGGGAGATGATCGAGTTGATCGGAAGCAGCCGACTTGAAAGTTTGCTGGAAATTCGGTATCTTCGACGTCGTATGAGAGTCGATAACGGTAGGAGCATACTTGAAGTTGCCATCGACACGGGAAATATCGTGACCGATACCGGCGAGTTGCCGATTTGCGAATTGGAAATCGAACTGTTTTCCGGAGAGGAAGAGGATGTGTTGGCGATCGGGCTTGAATTTGCCAAGAGATTCCAACTGACCCCTTTGAACGAAAGCAAATACGCACGAGGTTTAAAGCTGATCTCTGAGGGTATGAAACAATGAACTCAAACGATTGACCCATCGCAAGCATGCAATAAAGAGGTGGATGATTGATTCTTGAACAATGATCCGCTTTTTTTATGAAAAATCAGGAAAAACCGACCAAACTTTTAAAAAACCAGACCAAAACATTTAAATACTTTACTTTTTTGGCGTTAAACAGTATAATATTTGAGCGATGATGGCCTAAAGTGCCATCAATTTTAGGAGGAACAGTAAATGAAAGCAACATTTGTCGGAAGAGAGAAAAACGAAGCTACTTTTAAAATGGAATTTTCAGCAGAGGATTTTGAAAGCGCGATCCAGAAGGCGTATCAAAAGACCAGGGGCAAATTTTCATTGGACGGATTTCGCCAGGGAAAGGCACCCAGAAAGCTGATCGAAGCCAAATATGGCGATGATATATTTTACGAAGATGCCATCAATCAGTTGTTTGCAGACTCTTATCCGGTAGCGGTACAAGAGATGGAACTGGAACCGGTGGATCGACCTTCCGCAGAATTTGACCAGATCGAAGGCGGAAAGGGTTTTGGAGTAACGGTCAAAGTCACAGTCGCCCCGGTAATGGAATTGAAAGAATACAAAGGTATCAAGGTCAAAAAAATCGATTCCGAAGTGAACGAGAGCGATGTAGATAGGGATTTGGAAGCATTGCAAAAACGGAATTCCAGGATGATCATAGTCGATCGTGCCGCCCAGGACGGAGATACAGTTTTGATCGATTATGCCGGATTTGTCGGTGAGGATCAATTCGAAGGAGGAACCGCGGAACGTCAGCCGCTGACGCTGGGTTCCAACACTTTTATCCCCGGATTTGAAGAGCAACTGATCGGTGCTATGACGGGAGATGACAGGGATGTGAAGGTCACGTTCCCCGAAGACTACCATATGGACACGCTGGCGGGTCAGGAAGCAATCTTCAAATGTAAGGTCCATGAAATCAAAGAAACCGAACTTCCCGCTTTGGATGACGATTTTGCCAAGGATGTCAGTGAATTTGAAACCCTTGCCGAATTGAAAGAAGATACCAAAAAGAAATTGGAAACGACGGCAAAAGCAAAGGCCGAGTACGAAACAAAGAATGCGGTGTTGGAAAAGATCTACGAAGCCCATGAAGTAGATATTCCGGAAATCATGGTGGAAGAGCAGATCGACGATATGCTTCAGGAATTCGACCAGCAACTGCGTTACCAAGGGTTGGATCTAGCGAAGTACTTTGAATACCTGGGTCGTGACATCAAAGAGTATCGGGATGAGATTCGCCCGGATGCCTTTAAAAAACTAAAAACTCGCCTTCTGGTCGAAGCGGTGGCAAAGGCGGAAGAATTGAAAGCCAGCGACGAAGAGATCGAAAACGAACTGACAAAGATGGCAGAACAATACAAGATGGAACCGGACAAACTCCGGGAGATGATGGGCATCGAGGGCATGAGCTTTCTGATGAAAGACATCGTCAACAGAAGAGCCGTCGACTTCTTGTTTGAACAGGCCGTCATTGAGGCATAACTATAACGATCGGGAAAAGGAGGAACAGACATGACGCTGATTCCAATGGTAGTCGAGCAGACCAGCCGTGGCGAACGTTCCTACGACATTTATTCGAGATTGCTGAAGGATCGGATCGTATTTCTCGGCGAGGAAGTCAATGAGCACACTGCAAGTCTCGTGGTGGCCCAATTGCTCTTCCTCGAAGCAGAGGATCCGGACAAGGATATCAATTTCTACATCAATAGCCCGGGAGGATCCATCACCGCGGGCATGGCGATCTATGATACGATGCAGTATATCAAGCCTGACGTTTCGACGATCTGCATCGGTATGGCAGCCAGCATGGGAGCATTCTTGCTCGCAGCAGGTGCCAAGGGGAAACGATTTGCACTCCCCAATGCAGAGATCATGATCCATCAGCCCCTGGGCGGGATGAGCGGTCAGGCGGAAGATCTGAGGATCCACGCCGAACGCATCATCAAGACCAGACATAAGCTGAATCAGATTTTGAGCCAAAACACCGGGCAACCGCTGGAGCGAATCGCCAGAGACACCGACCGCGACAACTTTATGGACGCGGACGAAGCAGTCATTTATGGCATCATCGACAAGGTGATGGAAAAAAGAAACAGGTAGCAACATGGGAAAATACGACGAAACAAAGCAATTGAAGTGTTCTTTCTGCGGTAAGCCGCAGGATCAGGTCCGCCGCCTTGTGGCAGGACCGAATGTATATATTTGCGATGAATGCATCGAGCTTTGTCAGGATATCATCAAAGAAGAATTTTCAGATCTTCCCCAGGACGGGACAGCCCACCTGGATCCTTTGGCGTTGCCAAAACCACGCGAGATCTCCCTCGCCCTCTCGGATTATGTGATCGATCAGGACGATGCGAAAAAAGCCCTGGCAGTGGCAGTCTACAATCACTACAAGAGGATCGGAACCATCGGAAAAAGCACTGATGATGTCGAGATCCAAAAGAGCAACATCGTGATGATCGGACCCACCGGATCCGGTAAAACTCTTTTGGCACAAACCCTTGCAAAGATACTCAATGTTCCCTTTGCCATCGCCGACGCCACAGCATTGACCGAAGCCGGTTATGTTGGAGAAGATGTGGAAAACATCCTTCTCAAACTGATCCAGGCTGCAGATTACGATGTGGAGAGAGCGCAAAAGGGCATCATCTACGTGGATGAAATCGACAAGATCGCAAGGAAATCGGAAAACGTCTCCATTACAAGAGATGTCAGTGGTGAGGGAGTGCAGCAGGCGCTGCTTAAAATTCTTGAAGGCCCCGTTGCCAGCGTACCGCCACAAGGCGGACGGAAGCACCCCCATCAGGATTTCATTCAGTTCGATACAACCAACGTACTTTTTATCTGTGGCGGCGCTTTTGATGGATTGGACAAGATCATTCAGCGACGGATTGGAGAAAAAACGATTGGTTTCAACTCGGAGATCAAGGCTTCCAAGGAAGAAGGAGCCCGGATCCTGAAACAGGTGCAAGGCGAAGACCTTTTGAAATACGGACTCATTCCGGAGTTCATCGGCCGTTTGCCGGTCATGGTCACACTGGAAGAGCTGTCAAGGGAAGCATTGGTTCGCATCATAAAGGAACCGAAAAATGCGATTTTGAAGCAGTACAAGAAACTATTCCAGTTGGATGGCGTAGAACTGGAAATCGAGGATGAAGCCATCTTGCGAGTCGCAGAAAAGGCACTGGAACGCAAGACCGGTGCCAGGGGACTGCGGAGCATCATGGAACACGTGATGACCGACATTATGTACGAGATCCCCTCGAGAGACGATATCAGAAAGTGCATCATCACTCGGGGAACCATAGATTACAATTCGGGGCCGGCATTGGTGCTGAGAGACGCAAAGCGACTCGATAAAAAAGAAGAAACAGCATCGTAGCATGGAAAACAGACGGCCCCGCCGCCTGTTTTTCCCTTTAGGAGGATAGAATATGATAGACGAAAAACTGACCGACGAACAAAAAGACGAAATCGAAGAAATCATGCCGATGATCCCACTCCGGGGCTTGTCCATTTTCCCATATATGGTATTGCATTTTGACATCGGCAGAGAAAAATCCATCAGCGCACTGGAGAAGGCGATGATGATGAACCAGACCGTGTTCCTTTCTGCCCAATTGAATCCAGACACGGACCTTCCGACTCGCGAAGACTTCTATCAAATCGGCACCATTGCAAAGATCAAGCAGATGCTTCGCCTACCCGGCGACACCATCCGTGTTTTGGTCGAAGGAGTCAGCCGCGGCAAGATCGAAGAGTTCATCTTTGAAGTTCCCTATTTCAAGTGCAGAGTCACCGCGATCCAGGAAGAAGACCAGGATACACCTTCTCCCAAGGTGATCGCTTTGATGCGCTCCATACTGACTTCCTTTGAGGAGTATCTCAATTCCAACCCCAAAGTATCACAGGATATTTTCCCCTCTGTTGCATCAGTGGAACAGCCGGGTCGGCTTGCAGATATCATCACATCCCATCTGGATATCAAAATCGAAGAAAAGCAATCGATCCTGGAGGCCTTTGACGTTGAAGAACGCCTGGAAATCCTCAGCGAGATCTTGACGAAAGAGATCGAGATCCTCCACATCGAAAACACGATCACCAACAAGGTGCGGACCCAGATCAATAAAAGCCAGAGAGAGTATTATCTCAAAGAGCAACTTCGGGTCATTCAGGAGGAGCTCGGAGAGGACGAGGATGCAGAGGATGAGATCAAAGAGTGGCTCAAACAGCTGAAAAAATTGAAACTTTCTCCCGCAATCGCGGAAAAGGTGGAAAAGGAGATCAAACGCCTCAAGAAAATCCAATCCTCTTCGGCAGAGGGTGGCGTAATCAGGACCTACGTTGAATGGATACTTGCTTTGCCGTGGAACAAAGCATCAAAAGACAATGCAGATATCAAACTCGCGGAAAAAATCCTGAACGAAGACCATTACGGTCTGGAGAAAGTGAAAGAACGAGTGCTGGAATACCTTGCGGTTGTTCAGTTGTCCAAAGGGTTGAAAGGTCCGATTTTATGCCTTGTTGGCCCGCCGGGAACAGGAAAAACATCCATTGCAAAATCCATTGCCCGTGCTTTGAACCGCAACTTCGTTCGCATGTCTTTGGGCGGAGTGAGAGACGAGGCGGAGATCCGTGGACACAGAAGGACCTACATCGGAGCGATCCCCGGACGAATCATAACTGCCATCAAGGAAGCCAAAACAAACAATCCGGTGTTCTTGTTTGACGAAGTCGATAAAATCGGAAGCGATTTCCGTGGAGACCCGGCGTCGGCTCTTTTGGAAGTATTGGATCCGGAGCAGAACAAGGACTTCACCGATCATTACCTAGAGATCCCTTTCGATCTTTCAAAGGTGATGTTCATTACGACTGCCAACACCACAGACACGATCCCGAGACCGCTGCTTGACCGGATGGAAGTCATCTATGTTTCAGGCTATACCGAAGAAGAGAAAGTCAACATCGCCCAACAGTACCTGGTTCCCAAGAAACTTAAAGAACACGGATTGAAGGCCTCAGATCTGAACTTTTCTGAGCCGGCGATCCGGACCATCATAAACAATTATACGAGAGAGTCCGGTGTACGTAACTTGGAGCGGGAGATTGCAAACATCAACCGGAAAGCAGCCCGCAAAGTTGCCGAAAAGGAAAAAGAAACCATCAATATCACTGCTGCCAACGTAGAAAAATATCTGGGCAAAAAGCGGTTTCATTACGATAAGATCGAAGGCGAAAACGAGATCGGTGTCACGACCGGTTTGGCATGGACCGTTGTGGGAGGCGACACTCTTTCCATCGAGACCACTGTAGTGCCTGGCAGCGGAAAGCTGGAACTGACCGGGAAACTGGGAGAGGTAATGCAGGAATCGGCAAAAGCCGGGATCAGCTATATCCGATCCAGAGCGAAGGAACTATCGATTTCCGAAGAATTTTACAAAGAGAAAGACATTCACATCCACATTCCTGAGGGAGCCACTCCCAAGGATGGCCCTTCTGCCGGGGTAACGATGTGCACCTCGGTCGTGTCTGCGCTGACCGGTATTCCAGTACGCAAGGATCTGGCCATGACAGGTGAGATCACATTGCGGGGAAAAGTGTTGCCGGTTGGCGGCATTCGGGAAAAGGTACTGGCTGCCCATCGTGCCGGCATCAAAAAAATAGTGATGCCGAAGGAGAATGAAGTCGATATCGATGAGATCCCGGCAAACGTCAGAAAGCGACTCTCCTTCGTCTTGGTGGACAATATCGACCAGGTGTTGGAGGAAGCGCTGGTAAAACAATGATCGTTAAAAAGACAGAGCTGATTGCCGTCGCTGTCCGGCCGAACCAGTATCCTCCTATGGATATGAAAGAGATCGCATTTGCCGGCCGCTCCAACGTCGGGAAATCTTCCTTGATCAATTTGTTGGTCAATCAGAGACATCTGGCAAGAGTCAGCGGAAATCCGGGAAAGACAAGAACGATCAATTTCTATCAGATCAATGATGCTTTTCGTATCGTCGATCTGCCCGGATACGGATATGCAAAGGTTTCAAAATCACTGAGCAAAGATTGGGGCGCGATGATCGAAGCGTACCTGAAAGACCGCCCCAATCTTGTACGAGTGGTACAACTGGTGGATGTGAGGCATGCGCCCTCCACCCAGGACATCCAAATGTATGAGTGGCTTCGCCATTTTGGACTGGATGGCCTGCTGGTTGCTACGAAAGCAGATAAGGTTTCGAAAAGCGAATTGAATAAATGTCTCTCGGTCATACGCGCAACGCTGGGGCTGACAGACAGGGACCGGATCGTTCCCGTGTCTACCCTCAAGCGTACAGGAATGGATGTCCTGATGGGGGAGCTGGAACGGACTTTGGAGGAATAAGACATGCAGTTCATATTTCTAAGAACACTCCTGCTTCGGATCCGTGCGATCCCTGCATTCATGAGGGACAAAACTGTTCCAAAGCGGAAGAAACTGATCATTATTCTTGGCATTTTATATTTTCTGACACCGATCGATCTGATCCCTGCGCCGATCCTGATCTTTGGGTTCGTCGACGACTTTGTACTGTGGGGATTTATCATCTGGTACTTGAAGACCGAGCTGGACAAGTATTGGTTGGGAGAGAAAGAAGTGAAACCGGAACAAAAATTCCGTGGAAAAAAGATCATAGATGATGTACACTTTGAAGTGAAGGAAGAAGACGACGAGGATAGAGAGGACAGGTAAGCGATGACGAAGAACTATGTGTTCGGCGATGTGATGATCGGCAAGGAACAAATCCACAAGCGAATCCAGGAGCTGGGCGCAGAAATTTCCCGGGACTACAAAGGGCAATCGATCTTAGCCATTTGCGTTCTGAAAGGAGCCGTTTTGTTCATGAGCGACCTGATTCGTGAGATCAACGTCGAAACGAAAATCGACTTCATGGCGGTCAGCAGTTATGGCGCCTCGACACAAAGCACTGGAGTCGTTCGGATCCTGAAAGATCTTGACACCAATATCGAAGGGGAAAATGTGATCATCGTAGAAGACATCATTGATTCCGGGCTCACCTTGAAATATTTGAAAGATTATCTTCTCGCCCGCAATCCGAAAAGCTTAAAAATATGCACCTTGCTGGACAAGCCGGAACGTCGGCAGGCGGCTGTGACCGCCGACTACATCGGTTTTACCATCGAGAACAAGTTCATCGTCGGTTACGGTCTCGATTTCAACCAATTATATCGAAACCTACCATATATCAGCTATTTAGAGGAAGAGAAACATTCATAGGAGGAGACAAATGTCTTATCAGGTACCAGTCGGATTGTCCAACAAGCATGTTCACATCAGCAAGGAGCATCTGGAGATTCTCTTTGGAGCAGGGTATGAGCTTACCCCCTTCAAGGCATTGATGCAACCGGGACAGTATGCAGCAGAAGAAAAGATCGATGTGGCAGGACCCAAGGGTTCCTTCCGCGGCGTTCGGATCCTCGGGCCATTGCGTAACGAGACTCAGGTGGAATTGTCGATGACCGATGCCAGGACTTTAGGAGTCAGCCTTCCGGTCCGTGAATCAGGAAAACTAGACGGAACACCTGGCTTGAAGCTGATCGGTCCTGCCGGAGAAGTGGATCTCGATCACGGAGCGATCGTTGCGTTTCGCCATGTGCACCTTTCTCCCGCGCAAGCAAAGGAAGCCGGCGTCGTGGACAAGCAGATCGTGAGCATCCGCACCGGTGGAGAACGAGGCCTTGTGTTTGGAAACGTCATGGTCAGGACCGGAGAAGGTCACGAAGCGGAAGCCCACTTCGATACAGATGAAGGAAATGCCGCGGGACTCTGCAGTGGCGATCTGGTAGAGATTCTTATTTAAGGAGATCCAATGAAACCATTGAACACCTATATCGACCACACCGTCCTGAAAGCGGATGCCACATCGTCGGATGTGAAGACCCTCTGCCAGGAAGCAAGAGACCACCAGTTTTATGCAGTTTGCGTCAATTCCTGCTATGTAGCATTGTGCAAAGAGGAATTGGCAGGAACCGACGTTGCCATCGCAGCGGTCATCGGTTTCCCGCTGGGCGCAGCTCATACTGCAGCGAAGGCGGCAGAAACTGAAATTGCTGTGGCAGAAGGTGCAACTGAGATCGATATGGTGCTTGCGATCGGCGCGATGAAAGAAGGCCGTACGGATTATGTTCTAGAGGACATCAGAGCTGTAGTGAACGCCGCCGGCAAAGGGGGCGCCATCGTTAAGGTGATCTTGGAGACCTGTCTTCTTACAACGGAAGAAATCGTCGACGCTTGTCTGCTTGCCAAAGGAGCGGGAGCCGCTTTCGTCAAGACATCAACCGGCTTTTCTACCGCTGGAGCAACTGCTGAGCATGTACGGCTGATGAAACAGACTGTTGGAGACACGATGAAGGTCAAGGCTTCCGGCGGTATCAGAGACAGAGCAAAAGCAGTGGAGATGATCGAAGCCGGCGCTGACAGGATCGGAGCATCCGCTTCGATCGCCATATGCGCGGAAGACGATAATTAATGAACCATGCAAAAAAGCTCCGTTCCTTCGGAGCTTTTTTAGTTCAGAGGAGGATTACCGATGAAGCTCCACGAGTATATGGGAAAGGATCTTTTCCAACGGTATGGGATCCCGATCCCAAAAGGACAGGTGGCGTTCACTCCAGAACAGGCGGCAGAGACGACCGCCCGACTGGGAGATGTCGTCATAAAGTCGCAAATTCTATCGGGAAAACGAGGGAAGGCGGGAGGGATCAGATTCACCAAGGATCCGGTGGAAGCAGCAAGGATAACAGATGAACTGATTGGATCTGATCTACGAGGATTCATCGTGCAAGCTGTTCTTGTGGAAGAAAAGCTTGCGATCGAAAAAGAGTACTACTTGGCGGTGACCATCGATCGAGAAAACAGATGTCCGGTGATCCTTGCATCAGCATCAGGAGGAATGGACATCGAAGAAGTGGATCCATCCCTGATCGTCACATATCTTGTGGATCCTACCATTGGGCTGATGCCTTTCATGGTCAGAGAAATCTCCGAAGCTCTCGCACTTCCTTCTGAGTTGCAAAAGCAGTTCCAGGATCTTCTGCAAAAGCTGTTTGCTTTGTTTTCCGAACTGGATGCAGAGCTTGTGGAGATCAACCCTTTGGTGCAGTCTGGCGCGGAATTGATTGCGGCAGATGCGAAAATCACGATTGATGAGGATGCTCTCTACCGGCAGAAGGATCTCCCAAGCGTAGAAGAACGATCCGCGGCAGAAGCGTCTGCGAAGGATCTCGGGCTGGCCTTTGTTGATCTGGAAGGTGACATTGGCGTCATGGCCAACGGCGCAGGAATCACGATGGCGACACTGGATCTGATCGATTATTACGGAGGAGCAGCAGCAAATTTTCTGGATGCTGGAGGCGGAGCCGGTGAAGAGGCTACGACAAAAGCACTGGAGTTGGTATTGGAACGAAAACCCAACGCGATCCTGATCAACATATTTGGAGGGATCACAAGATGTGATGACGTAGCGCGGGCGATTGCTTCTGTGAAAAGAAAGAAGAGCATTGAGGTTCCGTTGGTCGTTCGTCTGGTTGGCACAAACCAGGAAGAAGGATGGGACATTCTATCCGAAGTCGGGATCCAACCTTTTTCCGCGATGCACGAAGCTGCGAAATCTGCGGTAGAACTGGCAGCTCGGGAAAGGGGGAGTGTCTGATATGAGTATCGTACTTACAGAATCGACAAAAGTCATCGTGCAGGGCATCACCGGAAAACAGGGAAGCTTTCACACGGAACAGATGCTTCAATATGGCACGAGGATCGTAGCCGGTGTTTCACCCGGACACGGAGGAGAGACGATCAGCGAAGTTCCTGTCTGCAACACTGTAAAGGAAGCTGTTGAAGGGTTTGGCGGAGAGGTTTCCGTCCTCTTTGTCCCGGCTCCTTTTGTAAAGGACGCAGCGATAGAAGCGATCCACAACGGGATCAAATTGCTGGTTCTCTTGACCGAGCATGTTCCCATAAAAGATACGATTGCACTGATTGCCTATGCAAAGCAAAAGGGGACTACGATCGTCGGACCCAATACATTCGGTCTGGCTACTTCCGGACTTTCCAAGATCGGCATTGCACCCAACCGATATTTCGTGCCTGGACCGGTGGGCGTGATCTCCCGGTCGGGAACGTTGAGCTACGAAATCGTAGGTGCCCTTGCAGCGGAAGGGATCGGCACATCATCTGTGGTCGGCTTGGGCGGAGACCGCATCGTCGGTCTGGATTTCATCGATGTGATCAAGGATCTGGAGCAGGATCCGTCGACAAAACTGATCGTGATGATCGGCGAGATCGGAGGCAGCGCGGAAGAAAAGGCCGCAACCTACATCAAGCAGCATGTAAAAAAACCAGTAGTCGCGTACCTTGCCGGAAAGAGTGCGCCTCCGGGAAAAACCATGGGTCATGCAGGTGCCATTGTTGAACGAGGCAAAGGAACCTTCGAGGGTAAAGTGAAAGCCCTGGAGCAGGCCGGAGTGTCGGTCGCCACCGTAACTTTTGAGGTTCCCTCAATAGTAGCGCTACGTTTGCAAAATGAAACCGGTATGTGATACTATAGCATAAGATAGAGGAGGGACGAATATGAAACGCATCGAATTTGCAATCAAAATGGAACAGGATGGAGAACGGTACTATCGTGAGCAAGCAGCGAAGCATCACGGATTAGAGCCGGTTTTTCTCATGCTTGCAGAGGACGAACGCTCACATGCAGCCGTATTGATGCGACGTGTTGAAAACGCATCCTACGAACTGGATGACAACGATATTCTCACAGACGCCAGAAACGTATTTCATGGTAAGACCGATTTTAAAATGGAAATCAAGCCCGAGCCTGAGCAGATCGATCTTTATCGGGCAGGCATGGAAATGGAAAAGGAAAGCATTGCCTTGTATAGCGAACTGTTGGCAGCTGCAACCGAAGACAGCGACAAAGAGCTTTTTGGATTTCTGGTAAAAGAAGAAAAAGCCCACCATGCGATCCTGGAAGAATTGGTGATATTGATCAACCGCCCAAACGAGTGGGTGGAATCCGCGGAGTTCGGACTCCGAGAAGAGTATTGAGCAGTTGACGATAAAGCAACAGAAGTGAAAAAGGACGACCCGCCGGGTCGTCCTTTCGTGTACGTTTGCTATTTGAGTCTTCTCTTGTTGATGTCATTCCAGATATCCGCGTTTTTGATACCAAGTTTTTCCGGCTCAAACACGGGATCCAGCCCGGCTTTTCTTTGCGCTTCATAATCCTTCAGAGTTGCAAGTGCTGGTTTCTGGAGGATCCAAAGAGCGATCAGGTTGATCCAGGCCATCAGACCAACACCAACGTCTCCAGCATTCCAGGCAGCGGTCGCGGTGCTCACCGTGGAGTACAGAACAGCCACGATGATGGCGATCCGAAGCACCAGGGTGACTGCACGTCTCTTAGCGCTGTCCTGATGACGGAAGATGTAAGCTACGTTGGATTCCGCCTGATAGTAGTAAGCCATGATCGTGGTGAAAGCGAAAAATGCAAGGCAGATCGCTACGAACCATCCGCCGAAGCTTCCGACAACCGTTGTTACCGCAGCCTGAGTGAATTGAGGCCCGACGGTCTGTGTCTCCGCCAAAGCTTGCATCGTGGCGTTGTCACCGATGTGAAGGAAGTTGCCGGTTGCTTGATCCAAAACATTATAGCAGTCGGTCATCAGGATCATGAAACCAGTAGCGGAACAAACGAACAAAGTGTCGATGTAGACGGAGAACGCCTGAACCAGGCCTTGCTTTGCAGGATGAGACACTTCAGCAGCAGCTGCTGCGTGAGGTGCGGAACCTTGACCGGCTTCATTGGAGTAGATGCCGCGCTTTACGCCCCAGGCAACTGCAGAACCGATGATACCGCCAAACGTTGCATTCATGCCGAAAGCGCTTCCGAAGATCAGTCCCAGAATCTCGCCAAGACGATCGATGTGAACAAAGATGATGATGATAGCCATTAAAATGTAGATGATTGCCATAAAGGGAACGATGATCTCTGCGGTTTTGGCTATCCTTCGGATACCACCGAAGATGATGAGCGCAAGAACGATTGCGATCACGACGCCGGATGCGATATTGGGAACGCCGCCGACATTGTTGAAGGCGTTGGCGATGGAGTTCGCCTGCACACCAGGCAGCAGAAGACCACAAGCCAGAAGTGTGGAAACAGAAAAGACCATTGCATACCAACGGGAATGCATGCCCTTTTCGATGTAGTACGCCGGACCACCGCGGTATTCGCCGTCGATCTCGGTCTTCCAGACCTGTGCGAGAGCGGCTTCCATGTAAGCGGACGATGCGCCGAGGAAAGCGATGATCCACATCCAGACGAGAGCTCCCGGTCCACCGAAGAAAATGGCGGTGGCGGTTCCGGCGATGTTTCCGGTACCAACACGGCCGGCAAGAGCGGTGCAAAGTGCCTGGAAGGAAGAGATGCCCTCTTTGGAATCTTTTCCTTCAAAAATGTACTTGACCATGGGCTTGATGAGTCTCACCTGCAGAAACTTAGTACGAATTGAAAAATACAGACCGGTGATGAGACAAAAATAGACCAGAGCTTGGGACCAGATAATGCCGTTGAGAAAATCGATCACAGAATTGATTACGTCCAAAGTGATTCCTCCTCCAATACGATTGAACTCTGAGCGATAACTTTATATATTAAACAGGAAATGGATGATATCCCCGTCCCTGACCTCATATTCCTTGCCCTCGGAACGGACAAGGCCCTTTTCTTTGGCGGTGGCCAAATTTCCTCCGCATGCGATCAGCTTCTCATAGGGAATGGTTTCCGCTCTGATGAAGCCCTTTTCAAAGTCGGTATGGATCTTGCCTGCCGCCTGGGGCGCTTTTGTTCCACGACGTATCGTCCAGGCTCTGACCTCCGGTTGGCCGGCAGTCAAGAAGGAAATCAGATCCAACAGGTGGTACGATGCTTTGATCAATTTATCCAGACCGGATTCTTTGATGCCCAAATCTTCAAAGAAGGCGGCCTTTTCTTCTTCCTCGAGCTCTGCGATCTCCGCTTCGAGTTTCGCTGAAAGAACGACGACTTCAGACCCTTCAGCATCAGCCATTTGTCGCACCTTATCTACGTACGGATTGGAATATCCTTCTGCGACCTGATCCTCTCCCACGTTTGCCACATAGATCACCGGCTTTGCCGAAAGAAGATCCAAAGATTTCATAAAGATATCTTCCGCTTCGGTCAAATTCATGGTGCGTGGAGAGTTGCCTGACTCCAGTGTCTCTTTGATCCGGTCCAGCAAGGCTGCTTCTTCCTGCAGTTGAGCATCACCTTTCATTGTTTTTCGGGTGCGGTGGATCCGGCGCTCCAACAGTTCAAGGTCGGAAAAAATCAGTTCCAGACGTATGGTTTCAATGTCCGATAGAGGGTCGACCGTTCCGTCGACGTGCACCACATTAGGGTCGTCAAAGCAACGAACAACGTGGACGATCGCAGCAACTTCCCGTATGTGCCCGAGAAACTTGTTTCCCAGACCTTCACCCTGGGAGGCGCCTTTGACCAAACCGGCGATGTCGAAAAACTCGATGGTCGTGTAAACTGTTTTTTTTGAATCATACATCTCGTGAAGGACTTTCAGTCGTTCATCGGGAACGATGACGACACCGACGTTCGGTTCGATCGTGCAAAACGGGTAGTTTGCCGCTTCCGCGCCGGCTTTTGTTATTGCATTGAAAAGTGTGCTCTTTCCTACGTTGGGCAAACCAACGATGCCAAGCTTCATATAGAGGTCTCCTTGTCTGTTTTCAATAAAACATACGGTTTTTTCGACCGTGTCTTCGGTTCAGTGAGATATAAAGTAGTATAAAGAGCAGGAAGATCGCGACGCTGATCAGCTGTGCTGTCCGAAATGGGCCGAACATAAGGCTGTCGGTACGAAGCTGCTCCACAAAAAAGCGTTCAAAGGAATAGAATATGCCGTAGAGTAAAAAGATCTGGCCGTCAAACTTCCGGTCGCGGCTGATCCAAAGCAAAACGAGGAACAACAGGAAACACCAGATCGATTCATAAAGAAACGTCGGGTGAACCATCTGCCCATTGACTTCGATCGCCCAGGGGAGATCGGTCGGACTGCCGTGGGCTTCCTGGTTGAAGTAGTTTCCCCATCTGCCGATGGACTGGGCGAGAGCGATGGAAGGGGCCATGAGATCAAGAAATGCAAAGGGTCTAATATTCCAAAGTTTGCAGCAGATCCCTGCGGCAACGATGCCGAACAGCAAACCGCCATGGATGGCAAGACCGCCGGCACGGACGTCGATCATCCGGAAGAAATCTCCCTGATAATACTCCCAGTTGAACACAACATAATACAACCTGGCACCGACGATCCCCACAGGAATGGAAATCAGAGCCAGGTCTACGACGCGTTCCGGATCGATCCCATGAGATCCGGCGCGCTTGTATGCAACCAACAGACCCAGAAGCATGCCGATGGCGATTAGAATACCATACCATCGTATCTCCAGTCCGAACAGATCAAAAGCCACAGGGTCCGGTGTAGGTAAAAACATCAAGGATCCTCCATTTCCGGCTTTTTTGTGCGACAAAAGCGATAGCCGCACGCAAAGACATTATATAGTATGAAGTGAAAAAATTCAATCATGAATAGTGAAATCGTTACAAAATTCACGCCTTCTTGACGAATAGCATTTTTTTTATACTTGTGCTACAATAAAAGCAGTTATATTTGAAGCAGCAGGAGGGATCTCATGCCCAATGATCATCGTTTCGCAGTGCTCATCGATGCGGACAACATTTCGGACAAGTATATCAAATTCATTCTGGATGAAGTGTCCAATGAAGGGATCGCGACATACAAGCGAATCTACGGAGACTGGACCAAACCGGCGCTTGGGAACTGGAAAAGTGTGTTGTTGGAATATTCGATCACGCCGATCCAGCAATATGGATATACGACAGGAAAAAACTCGACCGACGCCGCCATGATCATCGACGCCATGGATATCCTGTATTCGGGAAATGTGGACGGATTTTGTCTGGTCACAAGTGACAGTGATTTCACCAGGCTCGCGTCCCGCCTGAGAGAATCCGGCATGGACGTGGTAGGTATGGGCGAACGAAAAACACCGAAGGCTTTTATCGTCGCGTGCAATAAATTTAAGTATCTGGACATCATCGCAAAGCAAGACGTACCTGTTCCAGCCAAAAAGGACGACCTTAAGGATAAACTGGTAAAATCCAAGGCAGAAGAGTTCAAACGAAAAGAAAAGATCGTTATCTCACTGCCGGAAGGATTTGAAGAGACAGAGGAAGAGCCGAAGGTCGAAATGACGACCTTTGACACGATCGAGCAAGCGGTATTGACCATCATCCGGGAAAACTCTGATGAAGATGACTGGGTATTCATCGGCGACATCGGGACGATGTTACTGAAACGATATCCTGATTTTGATGTTCGTAATTTTGGCTTTAAAAAACTCACCCCATTCATTCGATCCATGGAGAGCGTCGAGATCAAATCGGTACGGCACGGAAGCAGTATGCTTTTCTATGTCAGGGAAAAGGAAGCGAAAGACGGAGCAAAAAACGGATCTGGCCGAAAGCAAAATGAACAGTAGGATCGGAAATGAAGTATGAAACGATCGTACCCGGAAAATTTGTATCCAGGCCGAACCGATTCATTGCGATCGTTTCCGTCGATGGTACAGAGACAGAAGCTCACATAAAAAATACGGGACGATTCAAGGAGCTGCTGATTCCCGGAGCGGCAATCTATCTGGAAGACCATCAGATGCAGAACAAGAATACCGGTCGCAGGACTCGGTATTCTTTGATTTCTGTTGAGAAAGAAAATCGTCTGGTCAATATCGATTCCAGCGCCTCCAACCTCTTGGTCAAAGAATCCTTGCTGGAGGGAAGCCTCCTACTGCCCGGTGTCAGCTTGCCGCTTCGAAGTCTTCGCCCGGAATCGGTCTTTTATTCTTCCCGCTTTGATTTTTATTTTGTAGATCGAGAAGGCAAGACCGGTTTTCTTGAGGTCAAAACAGTAACACTGGAGGAAGACGATGTCGCCAGATTTCCCGACGCTCCGACCTTGCGAGGCATCAGACATCTGGAAGAACTGGTCAAGGCAAAAGCACATGGACATCATGCGATCCTGCTGTTCGTGATTCAAACTGGCCGGATCCATGGATTTGAACCAAATGATGCGACACACCGCGCCTTTGGGGATGCATTGCGCAAAGCGAAAGAAGCAGGGATCACCATCGAAGCGATCCAGTGCCAGGTCGATCCTGACGGGATTTCCCTAACAACGTCGGTTCCGGTGTCGCTATAAATCGACAGTTTCAAAACAAGATAGAGTGGACTATATTTTATCAGATACAAAATCTTGTCATATGATCGAAAAAGTCTGACAATTTATAAAAAAACATTGAAAAAGTGGGTGTCATCACCCATTTTTTTTGTTTAATTTGTTGCATTGTGGAGGGTAGTGGAGTATAGTGGTGTCAAGTAGGTTGGAAAGTGGGGCAAGTGGCATGTTTATCGGTGAATACCAGCACTCCATAGATGCCAAAGGCAGGATCATCATCCCTTCGAAGTTCAGGGACGAACTTGGATACAAGTTCATCCTGACCAAGGGTCTTGATAACTGTCTTTTCCTGTACTCGATGGAGGAATGGAAGCGCTTTGAGGACAAATTGACCACATTACCGGTTGCCAGCAAGGAAGCCAGAGCATTCGTCCGCTACTTCTTTTCCGGAGCAGTGGAATGCGAAATCGACAAGCAGGGACGGCTGACGATCCCACCACATCTACGGGAGCACGGCAAGATCGACAAAGAGCTGGTCACGATCGGTGTCATGAGCAGAATCGAAGTCTGGAGCAAGCAAGAATGGGCGAAGTACGGCAGCGACAACTTGGGATATGACGAAATCGCCGAAAAAATGGCGGAACTCGGTATCTAGGAGCAAAGGGGACTCCATGGAATTCAAACACACAGCGGTGTTGTTATCCGAAACGATCGAGAATCTGCACATCAATCCAGAAGGCATCTATGTGGATGGCACCTTGGGCGGCGGCGGTCATGCGAAAGAAATCTGTCAAGCATTAAGTCAAAAGGGGATTTTTATAGGTATCGACAGAGATCGGGAAGCATTGACTGCCGCCGGCGTGATCTTGCAAGATGTTCCATGTACACTCCATCTCGTGAACGGCAATTATGCCGACATCACAGAAGTTCTGTTCAATCTGGGCATATCGTCTATAGACGGAGCGATTCTCGACCTGGGGGTCTCTTCTTACCAACTGGATAATCCGGAAAGAGGCTTTTCCTACATGAATGACGGCTCACTGGACATGCGTATGAACGCAGAAGATCCAACGACCGCCTTCGATGTGGTCAACACCTATACACAAAAAGAGCTTGTCCGGATCATCCGCGAATACGGAGAAGAACGGTGGGCATCCAGAATCGCTGAATTCATCGTTGAAGCGCGAAAAAAGAATCCGATCTCAACCACTTTCGAACTGGTGGAAATCATAAAAGCGGCAATCCCGGCGGCGGCGAGAAGAGACGGACCGCATCCGGCAAAAAGAACATTTCAGGCCATCCGAATCGAAGTCAATGATGAGCTCGGGCAGTTGGAACGGGCAATCGACCATTTTATAGACGCACTATCTCCCGGCGGCAGATTTGCCGTCATCACCTTTCACTCACTGGAAGACCGCATCGTGAAGGAAACTTTCCGCAGAAGAGAACAACCCTGCACCTGTCCCAAAGAATTCCCGATGTGCATGTGCGGTAAGGTGTCGGATGTACGAAAAGTCACAGGAAAGCCGATCATTGCCGGAGAACAGGAATTATCTGAGAATCCACGAGCCAGGAGCGCTAAGCTCCGTGTCATCGAAAAGAGGTAGGCCGAGAATGATTGCAGCAGAAAAATGGTATGAACATCAGGCAAATTATCAAAAATACGGATTTCAGATGAAACCTGTCCGCGCGACCAAAAAACCGGTGGAGGATGACAGGGAGTTACGTCGCGTTCAGGCCAAGGACAAAGCACGACTGTTGCTGCTGACTATTTTTGCAGGACTTCTTGGCATTTGTCTGATCATTTCGGCGGCCTATTGCGCGCAGATCCAATGCGATATCAACGGAATGCTCGCCGATGGGGATGCGGTCCGCGGAGAAATCGAAAATCTCAATGTGGCGATCAAAAGCGCTACTAATATCACGATCATCGAAGAAAAGGCGACAAACCAGCTGGGAATGATCTACCCTTCCTCTAATCAGATCGCCTATCTTGATGCTACGGAAAGCCAGGATGAAAACTTTGCTCTCAAGTTGAAACAAATCGCATACAAGCAATAGCAAACAATCGTCCATAGAATAATTGCATATGGTACAATGGTCCGGATAACTGAATTATGTTTGAATTTGGATGTCCGGTTTTTTCATTTAGAAGCAGGCGGGACGATTATGAAAAAAGAAATCAATCCGACACAGTTGAGCAAACGAAGACTGATCTTTCTCTTCTTGATCTTTTCGTTGCTTTGCACCGGTTTGGCATTTCGCATCGGGTGGATCCAGGTCGTTGCAATGGAACGATATGCAAGATTGGCAACCGAACAGCAGACGAGGGATATGCCGATCCCTGCGAAACGTGGCGTCATCTTTGACCGCAATAGCAAGGAACTGGCGATCAGTGCAGTCAAAAATACGATCTGGGCGAGACCTGCCGATGTTGCGTCGGCAAGAACCGACGAGGAATCACAACAACAGGTGAGCGCGACGGCAGCGAAGCTTTCTGAACTGCTATCCATAGACAGCGCAACGGTGCAGGAACTTATCACAAGGGAACGATCGATCGTAAAGCTTGCAAAATACATCGACAAGGAAGTTGCAGATCAGATCAGAGAGGCTAGACTGCCCGGCATATCCATCACCGAAGACGTCAAACGCTATTATCCTCTGGGATCCTTCGCGGCTCATCTTCTGGGAAGCACCACCGATGACAACAATGGACTTTCCGGGATCGAGCTGAGATATGACAAGTATCTTGCGGGCCGGCCAGGCCGCTCGATTGCCAATACCGATGTGACAGGCGACAGCCTGGCTTTCGGGATCGAAAAGTACTTCCAGGCAGAAGACGGCTTGTCGGTCATGCTGACCATCGATGAAGTCATCCAGCACTATGTGGAAAAGGCGATTCTTGAGGTGCAGCAGACAACCAGTTCCAAACGGGTTTTCTGCCTGATCATGGATCCGTCGACCGGTGAAGTCCTGGCAATTGCCTCCACGCCGGAATTCGATCCCAACGATCCGAGGACACCACCGGATCCGGAACAGGCGGAACTGCTGCAGTCCATGACCGATGCTGAAAAGATGGATTTCTGGAACGAAATGTGGCGAAATCCAATGATCAACGACACCTATGAACCGGGATCCACATTCAAACTCATAACCACAGCGATTGCTTTGGAAGAAAAGGTAACCAATCCGCTTGAAACTTTTACCTGTACTGGATCGATCCACATTGCCGGCTCGACATTGAATTGTTGGAGATCTTACAATCCCCATGGCCTGCAAACCGTGACCGAAGCTGTTCAGAATTCCTGCAATCCTGTTTTCGTACAGATTTCTCAGCGATTAGGCCTGGAAACCTACTATCATTATCTGAATCAATTTGGGTTAATGGAAAAAACCGGAATCGACTTTCCCGGAGAAGCCGGAAACCTCTTACAGAACAAGGATACGGCAGGTCCGGTCGGCCTTGCGACCATGTCCTACGGCCAGGGCATTGCAGTCACTCCCATCAGCCTCATGACAGCTGTCTCCGCACTGGGAAATGAAGGAATGATGATGCAGCCAAGACTCGTCAAGGCATTGCTCGATGCGGAAGGGAACGTTGTCCGGGAATTTGATCCGGTGGAAGTCAGGCAAGTCATTTCAAGACAGACTGCAGAAGAGATGAGCCTGATCATGGAATCAGTCGTTGCCGAAGGCGGCGGCGGAACAGCGAAGATCCCCGGATATCGCATCGGCGGAAAGACCGGAACGGCAAACAAAGTGGAAAACGGTGTCTACATCGATGACACATATTCCTCATTCATCGGGATGGCGCCGATGGATGATCCCAAAGTAGCGATCCTTCTTGTGGTCGATTCTCCGCAGGGAGTCAAATTCGGGAGCCTGACCGCGGCGCCGGGAGCCAAAACGATTCTGGAGAACACACTTCGATATCTGAACGTAGAGAAAAAATACAGCGATGAGGAACGAGACTTGCTGGAGAATGACATGGTGTCTGTGCCATCCGTCACCGGTGAAAGTTTCAGCGATGCCATCGGTATTCTTGGAGGTGTCGAATTGAATTACGTAATAGCGCCGGATACCCAGACGGACGAGGATTTCACGATCATCGACCAATACCCAAAGCCGGGAGAAAAAGCGGAAAAAGGAAGCAGCGTTTATCTGTACTGGAAGTAGGAGTTTGCAGTATGAAGAAACTTATGGCAAGAGAGGTTGCGAAAGCAATGTCCGGTTCCCTTGTGTGTGGTGATGCGGAATCATGGATACTTGGGATCTCAACGGATTCAAGAGCACTAAAACCAAGGATGGCTTTTTTCCCGTTGATCGGAGACCGTTTCAACGGTCATGATTTCATGTTTGACGCCATCGATGCAGGGGCTGCGGTGCTGGTCTGCTCTGAAGATCCTGCACCTGTTTTAAGTCGGGCAAAAAGCAAAGACGTCGTTGTCATCAAGGTAGACGACACCTTGCTTGCGTTGCAGGATCTGGCAGCCTATTATCTGCGTCAGTTTCAGTTGCACCGAATTGCCGTCACCGGTAGCACCGGTAAAACCACGACGAAGGAGCTGCTCTTCCATATTCTTTCGGAACGGTATAAAACCGTTCGCAATCGAGGGAACCTGAACAATCTTATCGGTTTGCCGCTGTCGATCTTCGAGATCGACGAAACGACAGAGGCGGCTGTGTTTGAACTTGGTATGGACCGAATCGGCGAGATTCGGCGTCTGGTGGAGATCTTTCGTCCGCAGATCGGCCTGATCACCAACGTCGGGCATTCTCATCTGGAGCGGCTGGGAAGCAGAGAAAACATATTGGCAGCCAAACTGGAGATCGCTTCACTTCTGGAAGATGGAGATACCTTGGTCATCAACACCGACAACGACTTGCTGTCTGGATTTCGACCGGAGGGACCGTATCATGTGGTTAGGGTAGGTCGGTCGGATCATGCGGATATCAGGATCGTCAGTGCAGAGAGCCGGGGGCAGGACGGGATCGTCTTCACCTTGCAGTCGGAATCGGAAACCGCAGACTTCACCTTGTCCATGGCAGGGCTTCACAATGCCGGAAACAGCGCAATGGCAGTAGGAGCCGCAACTTGTCTGGGCATCGATCTGCAAACGGCGGCGCGAGGGCTTGCCAAGGCCACAGCCACCGATAAGCGCTTGAACATCAAAGAGATCAGAGGTATTCGCATCATAGATGATACTTACAACGCCAGTCCGGATTCCATGCGGGCGGCAATCGATGTGCTGTCCGCATCCGCAGGCGGACGGAAAATAGCCATTCTCGGAGACATGTTTGAATTGGGACCTGAGGAAGAGCTTCATCATCGGGAAGTCGGAGAATATGCTTTAAAATCGGGCATCGATGTGGTAATATCAGTTGGTAAAAACGCCAGGCACATCTCCTCAGGAGCTGAAGGAGGAAGTGCGAGAGCGATCCACTTTGACAATCAGGAACTCCTCAGGGAAGTCCTGGACCAATGGATTCGGACTGGGGATACGGTACTGGTGAAAGGTTCCAGGGGTATGGAAATGGATCATATCGTTGCGTTGCTGGAAACCGGAAGGAAATAGGTCAAACTGATGGAACAATCCCAACTCATTTTACCGGCGTTGATTGCGCTTGTACTCACGTTGGCGGGGACACCGTTGCTGATTCCGGTACTCAGACGTATCCGGGCGGGGCAAAGCATCCGTGAAGACGGACCCAGTTCCCATCTGGTGAAAAGCGGTACTCCTACCATGGGTGGAATCGTTTTGATCGGTACCGTCGTCATCGCATCACTGGTGACCATCGGACCAGACAAAGAACTGATCATAGTTTTAGCAGTGTTTGTCGCATTTGGTTTTCTGGGATTTCTTGATGATTTCGTCAAAGTTGCCCGAAGGAGAAGTCTTGGTCTTACTGTAGGGCAAAAATTATTGATTCAGATCGTGATAGCAGCAGGGCTGGCACTCTATCATGTCTCCGCATCTGACAGCGGCACGATGATCGCGATCCCGTTTCTGGGCAGAGCCTTGGACTTTGGATGGTTCGCCGTGCCTTTTCTTATTTTTGTGGTCGTTGCGATGGCAAACAGTGTCAATCTTACTGATGGATTGGACGGACTGGCAGCTGGAGTCACATTTTTTGTGGCGGCATTTTTTGCTGCTGTTGCTGTCGCGTTATCCGTTTTGCCTGCCGGTGTATACAGCATAGCCCTTGCAGGAGCCTGTCTCGGTTTTCTGTTTTACAACCGGCACCCCGCCAGGATCTTCATGGGAGATACGGGATCGATGGCGCTGGGCGGCGGGTTGGCTGCCGTCGCTATCATCATGGAAGTGGAACTGTTGCTTCCGGTGGTCGGAGCTGTTTACGTTGCAGAGGCGCTCTCTGTGCTGCTTCAAGTTCTATACTTCAAAAAAACGAACGGCAAACGACTGTTTCGGATGGCGCCGCTTCATCATCACTTTGAGTTGTCCGGATGGAAAGAATCAAAAGTCGTCGCCGTCTTTTGGATCGCAACCGTAGTTTTTTGTGGTCTGGGATGGCTGGCGCTTGCAAAGTAAGGAAAAGAGGATGGAAATGGATCTGGAAGGAAAGCGGATTCTTGTGGCCGGTCTGGGAATGTCAGGGATCGGCGCAGTAGAAGCGTTATTGAAAAAAGAAGTTGATGTCGCAGCGACCGACCGAAAGAGCCGGGAAGAATTGGATCCGGCATTGCTTTCTTTTTTAGAAAAAAACCAAGTGGAACTCCTTCTTGGCAGTGAGCCGACTTCCATGGAGGGGTATGATCTTATTGTGCTGAGCCCCGGGATTTCACCAGACGGGCCTCTAGGCAGAAGAGCAATGAAGGCAGGCGTGCCAGTGATCGGCGAAATCGAACTGGCATGGCTTATGGCAGAGGCGAATTACGTCGCCATAACAGGGACCAATGGTAAAACGACGACCACCGTCCTTGTAGGCGAAATTTTTAAGAATGCCGGCCTGTCGACGGAAGTCGTCGGAAACGTCGGTGTGGCGGTCACAACGAAAGCCATCTCTGCATCAAAAGACACATGGATGATCACCGAGATCAGCAGTTTTCAACTGGAAACGATTCGGGAATTTCGACCAAAGATCGCCGCTTTGCTGAACATCACACCGGACCACATGGATCGACACGGGACTTTGGAAGAATATGGGGCGGCAAAGGCCAGGATCTTTATGAATCAAGGAATCACCGATTTCTTCATCGTCAATCGGGATGACCCGGAAAGCTGGAAAGTTTCAGCCTTCTGCCCAGCCACGATGGTGCCGTTCAGCAGAAAGCAGGAATTGAGTTTCGGTGCGTTCGTTCTCGAAGGAGACATCATCATCCGGGACCAGGCAGGAGATCGCCACAGGATCTGCTCTGTGAGCGAATTGAGGATCCCCGGCTCCCACAACCTGGAGAATGCTTTAGCAGCAGCTGCGATCGCCTTTTTTGCCGGGATTGACCCTGCTGAGATCGGAGATACCATGAAACGATTCCAGGGGGTGGCTCACCGTCTGGAGTATGTGGGAGAAATCAATGGAATTCGATTCGTCAACGACTCCAAAGGGACAAATCCTGACGCTTCGATCAAAGCGATCGAGGCGATGGAAGGCGGTACCGTCCTGATTGCGGGAGGATATGACAAAGAGTCCACATATGATGACTTTTTAGGTGCTTTTGGCAACAAGGTACACACTCTCGTTTTGATGGGCAAGACTGGGCCAAAGATCCGGGACGCAGCATTGGCAGCGGGATTTTCCAATATCATCATGACCGCGGGTATGGAGGAGAGCGTAGGAGCCGCCTATCGGGCGGCGTCTCCGGGAGAGACGGTGTTGCTGTCTCCTGCTTGTGCGAGTTGGGATATGTACTCCTGTTTTGAAGAAAGGGGCGAGCATTTCAAAAAATGCGTTGCAACTCTAGGCAATTTGAAAACGACAGACGGGCGGGAACATGGCCAAGAATAAAAACAAAAGCCGAAAAATGAAATTCAAATCCGGAGACTTCGTGCTGACGATCCTGGTCTTGGCGCTGGTGGTGTTCGGTATCATCATGGTCTTCAGCGCCAGCTACTACAGTTCGATCAGCGAGACCGGAGATCCGTACGCTTATTTGAAAGACCATATCATGTGGGCGGTCGCAGGCGCAGTCTTGATGCTGATCACAGCGCTTCTCAATTACCGTATTTATCGAAAGTTTGCGCCGGCGCTTCTTGTCGTCAGCTTGATTCTCTTGTTGCTTTTGTTGACGGATCTTGGCATTACAAGGAACAATGCGACCCGATGGCTGGGAGTCGGAGGATTTACCTTGATGCCCAGTGAGGTTGCAAAAATCTGCGCCATTCTTTTCGTCGCCTGGTTTTTATCCGTTGATGCCCAGAGGATCCGTTCCTTTACCCGTGGCGTGTTCCCGCTTTTACTCCTGTGTGCGGTGTATTTCGGATTGATCATCCTGCAGCCCAATCTTTCAACCGCGATCACCATTTGCGCGATCATCGTGGGAATGATGTTCGTCGCCGGGTTGAATCTGTTTTATTTTGTTGCGGTTGCCGGCGCTGGAGCTGCCGGTATCTTTGCAATGATAAAAACCGATGAAGACGGGTACTGGCTGTCGCGCTTCACCAGTTTTTTAGATCCGTTTCAGGATCCCCTCGGCAGCGGCTGGCAAGTCATTCAATCTCTGCTTGCGCTTGGCTCCGGTGGCTTGTTCGGAGTCGGTCTTGGCAAGAGTATCCAAAAGACGCTGTATCTGCCGGAACCGCAAAATGACTTCATTCTGTCGATCATCGGAGAGGAACTCGGCTTTGTCGGGTGTTTGCTATTGGTCGCAGCATATATTATACTGATATGGAGAGGTTCGCAGATCGCCATGAATGCGCCGGACCGGTTTGGGATGCTGATCGCATCCGGGATCACGATCATGTTGGCGGTACAGGTCATTTTGAATATTGCGGTCGTCACTTCTTCTATGCCTCCGACAGGGATCACGCTTCCCTTTGTGAGTTATGGAGGAAATGCATTGCTGCTGTTCATGGGTTCCTTTGGCATACTACTCAATATCTCCCGGCACACAAGGACCGGATGATCGTCAAAGCAGGAGCGAGTATGAAAATAATCATGACCGGCGGTGGTACCGGAGGACACATTTATCCGGCCATTTCCATCGCAGACAAGATCCGGCGGAAACATCCGGATGCAGAGATTTTGTTTATCGGGACCGAACGAGGAATGGAAAAAAATCTGGTTCCCCAGAACGGTTATGACATACGGTTCATTTCTGCCAGCGGGATCCATCGAAGGCACTTCCACAGGAATTTTAAAACCCTTGTCGACTTTATAAAAGGAACTGCACAAGCCAAGCAGATCCTGGATGAATTTCGACCGGATGTTGTCATCGGAACCGGCGGATACGTCTGCGGTCCCGTGATCCGAGCCGCTGGAAGAAGAGGCATCCGAACATTTCTTCATGAACAGAATGCGCTGCCCGGTCTGACCAACCGGCTGTTGGAGCGCTACGCGGAAAAAGTGTTTCTCAGCTTTCCTGAGTCGAAGGCATACTTCAAACAGCCAAATAAACTTGTGGTCACCGGCAACCCGATCCGAAAGGGATTTCTTTTTGTCGGTCCGGGCAATGGAAGAGATCGGCTTGGACTCGGAGACTCTGATTTTGGAGTGCTTTGCTTTGGAGGCAGCCTGGGATCAGAACGGATCAACAGTGTTATCGAGGAGATCGGAGAAAAGCTACTTGCAGTCCCTAAGCTACGGCTCTTTTTTATCACCGGACGAAAGCATTTTGATGAAATCAAGCAACGGATGTCAGCCCTGCCGGATGAACTTGCACAAAAGCTGACGCTTAGGCCATATGTCGATGATATGAACGAATATCTGCTTGCGGCAGATTTGGTCATAGGAAGAGCGGGAGCACTGACGATAGCAGAGATCACGGCCTGCGGGAAACCCAGCATCCTGATTCCTTCCCCAAATGTCACGGGAAATCATCAATACTACAACGCCAAGGTCGTTGCCGACCGGGGAGGCGCGGTGCTGATCGAAGAAAAAGACCTCACGGAAGAGAAACTATTTGGAACGATCCTTCGTCTAATGAACCATAAGCCTTCTCTCAACGCAATGGCCAGCGCCAGCGCGTCGATCGGAAGACTGGACAGCGCCGAAGCGATCTACGATCACCTGGGACTCAGCAACGAGAGAAACGAGACGATTCGGAAACACATATGAAACAGGAAATTAAAAAGAAACGAAAGAAGCGAAAAAAGAAGAGGTATTTTCTTCGATTTCTGCTTGCAGTGATTCTATGCGTTGGCCTCTATTATTTTTTGTCTTCCGAGATCTTCGACATCGAAGACATCACAGTAGAAAATAACAGCTATTATACCGGGCAGCAGATCATCAGCATGACGGGGATCGGGGAAGTAGCCCAGCCATGGAATCTCTTCATGACATCAACGAGAGACATGAAGGAACGATTGCTTGCTGATCCCTATATCAAAACGGCGAAGGTATCCCGAAGGTTGCCCGATGGGATCAATATCGTCGTCGCCGAGCGGCAAGAGGCGTCAGCCATCCCATATGGCGAAGGTTTCATATTGATCGACAAAGAAGGCATCGTTCTGCGACAGACGGATGTGGAGCCGGCATTGACGATCTTGTCAGGATTGACCTTGTCCAACATCGAACCGGGAACACCTTTAGTCGTAGAAGAGAATGCGGTACTGAATGACACATTACAGCTACTGATCGCGATGGAAGAAAACGAACTTTTTTTCAAGAGGATCGAAGTGTCACCGGTGGTGATAAAAGCTTATATTTACGACAATCTGACTTGTGAGGGCACACCGGAAAACATACTGAAAAGCATGGACGGGCTCAAGGAAGTACTGTATGATTTGTACGTACAAGGCATCGAACGGGGCATGATTAAGGTAGGCGGGGACGGGTATTACTCCTTTAGTCCGCTTGTTGATTAGGAATAAAGACGGGAGATCACAGCGAATGAACCGAAAGAGCGGAATCATCGTTATAACAATACTGGCCTTGCTGATCGGGCTGATCATTTCGATACAAATCGGAACGACGGCAAGTTCAGATATCGGAGGCCTGATTCCAGTTGCAAAGGCACGGGGTCTCGAACAGGAACTCCGGGATCTTCGCGTGGAAAAAGAAGCCATCATGCAGGAGTATCTGGAGCTGGAAAGCCGCATGAAGGAAATCGAAGAGAAGACCCTCAGTGAAGATGCTTTACTTCAGGCCGCGACGAAGGAACTGGAGCGGTATCGGCTGAGCGCCGGTGTCGTGGATGTCATAGGCCCGGGAGTGATCGTGACCGTTGACGATCCGGTGCCAACGGAAGAAAATCCCGGTGACGGCTACAGCACGATCATGCTTCGTTATGATTTGCTGTTGTCTTTGGTCAATAAACTTAAAGATGCGGGCGCCGAGGCGATTTCCATCAACGGACAGAGGATCATCGCCACGACAGAGATCAGCCTTGCAGGAGATAATGTGAACATCAACACGGTTCCGACGGCGCCTCCCTACATTATCAAGGCGATCGGAAACGCAGAAACACTGGATGCCACCTTGACGATCCGGTACGGCATCGTCGAAACCATGAGAAACACCTACGGCCTGTCCGTCACGATCGTCAAGCAAGAGGAACTGGAAATACCACGTTACAGCGGAGTCATACGGTTTCGCTATGCAACGCCCGTCGAATCCCCCGAGACTCAACAGTAGAGAGAGTGACTGATGACGATCCGAAACATCTCATTTTTTTTATTTGCGCTCCTGATCGGTTTCTCGCTGATCGTGCTTGCCCAAATGTCGAACGGGCAGCGTCTTTACGTGTCTCCAAGAATCCTAGATGATTATCGGGTCACCATCGAAGGTGAACGCAAGGAGATGGAGAGCATCGGACTTCAAATCAAAGAAACCGAGGCGAAGATCGAAGAATATCTGGAGCTTCAGTTGAGTGGTCAAGATCTGAAGAATACACTCACAGAACAGCTCTATGCTGATATTGCCCTGTTTCGCCTTGCCAGCGGTTCTGTTGACAT
This sequence comes from Firmicutes bacterium HGW-Firmicutes-11, assembly GCA_002840285.1. Classification (GTDB taxonomy): domain Bacteria; phylum Bacillota; class Clostridia; order Peptostreptococcales; family Anaerovoracaceae; genus PHAE01. Next base: position 10,977 of record PHAE01000008.1, on the reverse strand, counting down.
GGTTGGAGCCGGCGTAGAGATCGTGATCGACGATGGAACGCGTGTGTTGGAGTACTGGGAAAATCCAAACGATATCCTGGTACATGATACCGATCTCCTTTTGATCATAAATGAATTGAAAGCTTCTGGTGCTGAAGCAATTTCAGTCAACGGCCAGAGAATCGTCGACGGTTCTTCGATCTCATGTTCAGGCTATACCGTCAGGATCAACGGACAATTTTATGCAAGACCATTTGTCGTACGTGCGATCGGCGACGGTTCCAGGATGTCGGCGGCATTGATTGGACCGGGAGGATATGGTACATTGTTAAAAGACTGGGGTCTCGTGTTCCGCGTTACTTTGAAAGATGACATCAGGATCCCTCGCTATGAGGAGCCCCGAAACTATCGTTATATGACAGTTGCTACGGCAACAGACAAAAGGGAAGGTGAAAACAATTGATCATCGCTTCCGCAGTCGGCCTCTTAGCCGGCCTTGCACTTGGATTCCTTCTGAACATTACCTATCCGACGGAATTTTCCTTTTACATCACCATGGGCTTGCTTGCGGCGATGGATTCCCTGTTAGGCGCAGTCCGCTCCTATATGGAAAATCGCTACAATAACCTCATTTTCATCAGCGGATTCCTGACAAATGCCGTCATGGCAGCGCTGCTGGTATATCTTGGAGATCGTCTTGGAGTTCCCCTCTATTACGCCGTCATTTTTGTGTTTGGCGGTCGTTTATTCCAGAATTTAGCAGTGATCCGAAGGATCATCATCGACAAGTATGTATCGAAAAAGCAAGAGCGAATACACAACAAATAGGTGCATTGACAGTAGAAATATGCTATAATTTGTATTATGATTTTAAAGGGAGGGTTTCAACATGCTCCAATTCGAAGTGAATGAAGAACGGAGTGCACAGATCAAGGTGATCGGTATCGGCGGCGGCGGAAGCAACGCAGTCAACCGTATGATCGACGCCGGGATGCGGGGCATTTCTTTTATTGCTATAAATACAGATAAACAGGCATTGTCATGCTCAAAAGCCGACACGAAAATCCAGATCGGCGAAAAACTTACCAAGGGACTTGGAGCAGGCGCAAATCCGGAAATCGGCCAAAAGGCAGCGGAAGAGAACATTGATGATCTCGCAAAATTCATTGCCGGCGCGGATATGGTGTTCATCACTGCCGGCATGGGTGGAGGCACAGGAACCGGTGCGGCTCCCGTCATTGCCAAAGCAGCCAGAGATGCGGGCATCCTGACCGTCGGCGTCGTCACCAGACCCTTTACTTTTGAAGGGAAAAAAAGAAGAGAACATGCAGATCTTGGCATCAAGTTTCTGAAAAAATATGTGGATTCCCTCGTCGTGGTCCCCAACGATAAGCTCCTGCAGATCGCCGAGAAGAATACGACGATGCTTGAGGCCTTCAATATGGCTGACGAGGTTTTGAAGCAAGGAGTACAGGGCATATCCGATTTGATCGCAGAAGCGGGATTGATCAATCTGGACTTTGCAGACGTCAAAACCGTCATGAACGACCGCGGGATCGCCCACATGGGAGTTGGCCGCGGCAAGGGAGAGACCCGGGTACAACAGGCAGTCAAAGATGCCATCGAAAGCCCGCTTCTTGAGACGAGCATCAACGGCGCTAAAGCGATTTTACTCAACATCATGGGTGGTTACGACCTTGGCATGCTGGAAGTGAACGAAGCGGCGGATCAGATCGAAAAGGCGGCAGACAAGGATGCGATCGTCATCTTCGGAGCATCGGTCAGAGAAGACCTTCAGGACGAGATCGTCATAACCGTCATAGCCACAGGATTTGAAGATCGACCCATGGACAAATTGGCACCCAACAACAGGGAAATCATAAAAGCCGGACGCGATTCCTATCCTGCGGATCGAGATGACCACCGGGAGACAGAGGAGACCGATTCCTCCAAATCCGGGGACGACGAGAACGACCCATTCTCCGATGTCATCAAAAAGGACTTCGTCATCCCCACCTTCCTCGACAAAAAGAACAGCGGAAGCTACTGAAGTGAACGAAGAAGAGAAGCCGGGATGACCACCGGCTTCTGTTTTGTTTCCGGCTACGGTGAAAGGTGAACCATTGAAGCAGCCCGATACGATCAAACACATCACATCCAGCGAAAATCCGCTTATCAAGGAAGTCCTTCGCCTCAAACAGAGAAAGCATCGCGAGAACGAAGGCAAGTACTTGATCGAAGGCCCACATCTGGTCGCTGAGGCGGTGGCTACCGGAACCGCGATTTCTACAGTGATCTTCCGGAGTTCGTCGCTAAGCCAGACTGCGCCTGAATCAGAGGACCTTCGGGATCATCTGAAGCTGGCCAATGTGCCCATGGTTGCTTTGTCAGATGAAGCATTCGATCGGCTTGCGGAGACAGAAACACCTCAGGGAGTGATGGCCATCGTAGCGCGTCGGGATATGGCAGAGGATCTGTTTTTCAGTGGAAAAGAGCGACCGGGAGCTTCTAATTTCCTGGTTTTAGACCGATTACAGGATCCGGGAAATGTCGGCACCGCCATTCGAACCGCCGATGCCCTTGGGGTTGCTGGAGTCATTGTGATCAAAGGAACCGCTGACGTCTACAACGCAAAGGTCGTTCGAGCAGCATCCGGATCCTTGTTTCGTATGCCTTTGCTCTTCCTTGCATCAGGAGAGGCAGCGATCGAGCTGCTCTCAAATAGAGGGATACGGCTTGCAGTAGCGGTTCCCGACGGTGACAAGCCACTGTTTCGGGAATCTCTTTCAGAGGGAGCGGCTTTGGTGATCGGCAACGAAGGCGGAGGCGTCTCAGAAATATTTCGAGAAGCGGCCACACTTCGAGTGAGTATACCGATGCATCCGGGGGTGGAATCGCTGAATGCTGCAGCAGCAGCGAGCATTCTGATGTACGAAGCAGCTCGGCAACGATGGAGCGAAAACTTACCAACGAATAACGGAGGATGACAAATACGATGCAGGAACAACTGACAAAAATTTTACAAGAAGCAAAGGAACAGCTGAACAAAGCGCTTACTCCGGGAGACGCAGAGGAAGTCCGAATCCGGTTACTGGGGAAAAAGGGCTCACTGACAGAGATCCTTCGATCCATGGGAACTTTGGGTCCGGAAGAGAGAAAAACCCTTGGGCTGACTGCAAATGCGGTCCGCAGTGAAATCGAAGGTCTGCTGGAGTCAAAGTTTTCTCAGCTGAAAGAGCTTCAGAAGGAAATGAAGTTCAAAGCAGAGCGCATCGATGTGACCGAGCCGGGAAAGCAAATCCCCCCTGGATCCAAGCATCCGATCACAGTGACCATCGACGAGATCTCCCGTGTGTTCATGAGCATGGGATATTCCATTGCGGAAGGTCCGGAAGTCGAAACCGTATTTTTCAACTTTGATGCACTCAATGCAGCTCCCAACCACCCGTCGCGAGACATGACCGATACATTCTATATCTCCGACGCCGTTCTTTTGCGTACACAAACCTCTCCTGTGCAAGCCAGAACGCTGCTTGCCCAAAATCCTCCGATCCAGGTCATATCACCGGGGCGGTGTTTTCGCTGTGATTCACCGGACGCGACCCATTCGCCGATGTTTCACCAGGTGGAAGGATTGTTGGTCGATGAAGGGATATCGATGGCCGATCTAAAGGGCACGCTGGATTCCTTTGCCAAACAGCTCTTTGGCTCGAATGCTAAAACGAAGTTCCGTCCCCATTTCTTTCCGTTCACTGAACCGAGCGCAGAAATGGACGTGTCCTGTTTTAAATGCGGCGGCGCTGGTTGCCGTGTCTGTAAGGGCAGCGGCTGGATCGAAATTTTAGGTTGCGGCATGGTGCATCCCAACGTGCTGGCTGTCGGCGGCGTTGACACCGAAAAGTATACCGGATTCGCGTTCGGTATGGGTGTGGAGCGAATCGCTATGCTGAAATACGGCGTTGACGACATTCGACTGTTTTACGAAAATGATATGCGCTTCATCGCGCAGTTCAAATAGGAGGTAGCGCTGTGTTGGTATTTATGGAATGGTTGAAGGAATATACGCAGATCAAAACCGATATGGATCATTACGCCGAGCGCATGATCATGTCCGGCTCCAATATTGAAACGGTTGCCCGTTTCGGCGACGGGATCGAGAACGTAGTGGTCGGAAAGATCCTTACCATGGATCGTCATCCGGATGCAGACAAGCTGTTTGTTTGCCTGGTCGATGTTGGAGCAACGGATCCGGTGCAAATCGTGACCGGAGCGCCAAACGTGTTTGCCGGGGCCTTCGTTCCTGTGATCCTTCCCGACGGGGTGTTGCCCAATGGCACCGTGATTCGAAAAGGAGCCATCCGGGGAGTCGAGTCCTATGGCATGCTTTGTTCCGCCAAGGAACTGGGATATGAGGATAAAGTGATCCCCGTCTCTCACAAGGATGGGATATGGATCTTAGGCGATGAACATCAGCCTGGAGCCGACTTCGTGACTGCCCTGGGGTTGTCCGGCGAGGTCGTGGACTTTGAGATCACGCCCAACCGGCCGGATTGTTTGTCCATGATCGGCATGGCAAGAGAAACGGCAGCCACTTTCGGCGGAAAGATCAAATATCCTGACACTATATGCACTCGGGAATCAGGGATCGCGTCTGATCATATCAATGTCACGATACAAAAGCCGGAACTGTGCAATCGATATACTGCGAGGATCGTTGAGGATATCAAAATCGGCCCTTCCCCTTGGTGGCTTCAAAAGCGGTTGATGTATGCCGGGATGCGGCCGATCAACAACATCGTCGATGTCACCAATTATGTGATGTTGGAATACGGACAACCGATCCATGCCTTCGATATCCGGGACATCCGTGGTCAGAAGATCGAAGTTGACACTGCGGCAGAAGGCGAGACATTCACTACCCTGGATGGGCAGGAGCGCCGCTTGTCAGAAGGAATGCTTCTCATCAAGGATGGCGAGGGCGCAATAGCGATCGCCGGCGTTATGGGCGGAAGAAATTCAGAGATCAAGGAAGACACAAAAACCATCGTCATCGAATCCGCAAATTTCGATTGCGACAATATCCGACTCACTTCGAAGAAGCTCGGATTGCGCACAGAGGCATCCTCCCGGTTCGAAAAGGGAGTCGATGCCGGATTGACCGTGATTGCCGCCGACCGGGTCTGCTATTTGATCGAGTCTATCGGCGCAGGGAAGGTCATAGGCGGCTCTGTGGATGTGCATCCTGTCACTGATCGGCCAGGAACTATTTTTGTGCGGATCGCCAGAATCAACCTGCTTCTTGGAGTTACTTTAGAAAAGGATGTCATAGCAACGATGTTCGATGGTCTGGAAATTCCATGGACATGGGAAAACGACGGCTTTGTCGTTACGCCGCCACCGTTTCGCAGAGATCTGAAGGCAGAAATCGATGTGATCGAGGAGGTCGCCAGGCTTTACGGATATGACCGTCTGCCGGTAACACTTCCCAAAGGGAATTGCGAAGCGAGAAAAACAGACAAACAAGTCTTGAGAGATCTGACAAAGGCAACCCTTGTCGGCATGGGAGCAAGCGAAGTCCAGACCTATTCCTTCGTCAGTCCAAAAGGCCTAGATCAGATCGGCGTCGCGGAGGGCGCAAAAGAACGTCTTACGGTGAAACTGCTGAATCCCCTCGGAGAGGAAAACAGCATCATGCGTACGACATTGCTTCCCAACCTGCTCGAGGTTTTGGGACGCAACTTCTCCAGAAACATACCTTCTGTCAAGGCGTTCGAAATGGGGAACACATTCTTGAATATCGACACAGAGGAAGGCCTGCCGACGGAGAACGAATCCTTGTGTATCGCATCGTATGGACCGGGTGAAGATTTCTTCACGCTGAAGGGATTATTATGTCAGGCATTGAGCAAGCTTGGGATACGAGATCCGGAATTTGTTCCGGTACAAGAAACAAAAACGTATCATCCCGGACGCTGCGCCAACATCCTTTATCAGGGAAGGAACGTCGGAATGATCGGCGAATTCCATCCCGACGTGTTGGAACGCTATGGGATCGCCGCTCGCGGTTGTGGCTGCGAATGCGACTTCAACGCTTTGACCGAGCTTGCAGATACGAAACGGTATTACACGCCTTTGCCCCGTTACCCGTCCACGGCACGTGATATCGCGCTCCTCGTTGATGATGCTGTGCAAGTTGCAGACATCGAGGCCTTGATCCGCAAGCACGGGACCGAATTGTTGGAGGAAGTCGTCTTATTTGATGTCTATCGCGGCAAACAGGTGCCGGAAGGCAAAAAAAGTGTCGCATTCACATTGACTTACCGAGCTAAGGACAGAACCCTGACCGATCAGGAAGTGGTCGAGGTCCACGAAGAAGTCTTATCTTCGCTTCGCGAAGAATTGAACGCCGTTTTAAGAGAACTATAACCGCAGAGTCTTTGATGGGAGGATCGTCGCATGGAAGAACAGAGCCGAGTCACTGTAAAGGTTTATGGACAGGAGTTCACGATTTCAGGAGATCAACCGAGAGCCCATATCATGAAGATCGCGGATCATGTGGATCGTAAAATGCATGAGTTGGCAGGAGAGATCCCTTCCTGTTCAACGGGAATGCTGGCGATGCTCACCGCAGTCAATACGGCAGACGAATACTACCAGGTGCAAAACAGCATCGAAGAGCTCAAAGTGAAGAATGCCCAATTGGAAAAGGATGCACAGCATTATGTGCAGCTTTGGGACGAAGCAAAAAAGAATTTCCTCCAGCACAAGGAAGACGCGCAGCAGGCGATCGAACAAAAGGACGCATTGCAACGGCAACTCGGTGAAAAAATCGAAGAGCTTCGCGAACTCAGAGCTCAATATCTTTCTTCGGAGGAACAACGGGACGTGCTTCAGCGAAAAATTGACAATCTGATGGAGCGCGTGGAAGCGCAGGAAGAAGAAAAAGAATCCGGCCTTGCCCTCGTCAAGGAAATGGAATCCCGTTGCAAGGACATGGAAAACAGCTTCTTCGACCTGCAAATGGAAAACATACAACTGAAAGCAGAGCTGGATCGCTACAAAAACATCGTGGAATAGGATGAATGAAAAGACACTTCGGGTATTGGAATACCACAAAATAAAGGATATGCTCCGGGAAAATGCAGTGTCGGCAATGGCCAAAAGCCGGATCGATCTGCTGTCTCCTGCCAGAGAACCCGTAGAAATCAAGGAGAGATTGACGGAGACCACTGAGGCGGTTTCCGTCATCATGCAAAAGGGAGCATTGCCTTTGGGCAGCTTCTATGACGTGGAAGGATCCGTCCATCGTGCAATGAAGGGCGGCGTTCTCACCATGAAACAGCTCCTGGAGATCCTTTACGATCTGCAAATCGCGCGTAATGCTCATCGGTTTCTGAACAGCGATCTGCCCAGACTCCCGATCATCCATGGGCTAGCGGAAGTCCTCAGTATCCAGAAGCGGCTGGAGGAGGAGATCGACCGCTCGATCCTTTCAGAAGAAGAGATGGCAGACAGCGCCAGTCCGGAGCTGAAAAGTATACGTAGAAAAATAAGCATACAAAGCGAATCGATCCGTAATCGCATGAACAGCATACTGGCCTCCGCCGACAATCGATCCTTGCTTCAGGATGCGATCGTCACCCTTCGACAGGGACGCTATGTGATCCCGGTGAAGCAGGAACATAAGAACCGGTTTCCCGGCATCATCCATGACCAGTCCTCCACCGGCGCGACCTTGTTCATTGAGCCACAGGTCATCGTCGATATGAACAATAGTCTCAGAGAGCTTGAAATCGAAGAAAAACGGGAGATCGAACGGATCCTTGCGTTGCTGTCGGCGGAAGTTGCAGACGTGGGAGAAGAGATCATCAATAACCAGAAGCTGCTCGTCGAACTCGACTTCTTGTTTGCCAAGGGCAAACTCTCGGTTTCAATGAAGGCGGAAGCACCGGAGATCGACGGTGAAGGTTTTCTTCATATCAACAAAGGTCGCCATCCATTGATCGACCCTAAGGTCGTCGTTCCCATCACAGCGTCTCTGGGAAGAGAGTTTGATACCTTGATCATAACCGGACCTAACACCGGAGGAAAGACCGTCACGCTGAAGACGATCGGCTTGTTCGTGCTCATGGCTCAAACCGGGCTGCATCTACCTGCCGCTTCCGGTACAAAGATCCCAGTCATGCAAAAGATATATGCGGACATTGGCGATGAGCAGAGTATCGAGCAGAGTTTGTCTACCTTTTCCTCCCACATGAAAAATATCGTCGAGATCGTCAAGGAAGCGGACGCAGACACACTTGTTTTACTGGATGAGCTGGGAGCCGGAACCGATCCGACGGAGGGGGCAGCCCTCGCCATCTCCATCTTGAACGAACTGTATGGCAGAGGATCGAAAACCATTGCGACCACACATTATACCGAACTGAAAAAATATGCCATCGGCACCTACGGTGTTCAAAATGCATCGATGGAATTCGACGTCGAAACATTGTCTCCCACCTATCGTCTGACGATCGGAACACCGGGACGGTCCAATGCATTTGAAATTTCTGCAAAACTCGGACTTCCCGACGCACTGATCCAGCACGCCAGAGGATTGCTGGAACGGGACGACGTCGTTTTTGAAGATGTCATATCCTCCATCGAACAGGACAGGAAGCGAGCCGAACAGGAACGTGACGAGGCCATGGCTCTTCATTTATCTATAAAAGCCCAACAGGAAGAAATGGAAGCTCGCCAGCAGCGCCTTGCAGAACAAAAGGAACAGATCTTAGCAAAGGCGAGAGAAGAAGCCAGAGAAACGGTACGCGAGATCAAGGAATTTGCGGATCAAATGCAAAAGGAATTGCGGGCGCTGGAAAAGATGGAAGATCCTGCTGCCAGAAACAGAGCGGAAGAAGCACTCCGCCAAAGCATCCGAGAAAAACGATCCGGATTTGCTGACCGGATCACGATTCCGGAGAATCCCGATCCGGTAGATCCTTCCGAACTAAAGATCGGCGATCTTGTCCGTGTGCTGTCGCTGGACCAAAAGGGGGAACTGATTTCCCTACCGGACGACAAAAACGAAGTCATGGTGCAGATCGGTTTGATGAAGATCAACGTCGGTCTCGAACAAGTGGTCAAGCTAAAAGGGAAAGAACGAAAGCTGGAAGCCCGATCTTCAAAATCTGGTGGAGCGTTTCAAGGCAAGTCGGCTTCCTTCCTGCCTTCCATCAACGTTGTGGGTTTGAACTTAGACGATGCAATGATGGCCTGTCAGGCATGAAGGAAGTCACCATCATTCACGGCAGAGGCGCAGGGATCCTGCGAGAGGGGCTGGCTGACATGTTTCGGCATCACAAACACGTCACCAGTTTTCACAAAGGACATTACAACGAAGGCGGCGACGGCGTGACCGTTGTAACTATAAAATAAACGAAAGTAAAGGAAGTCATCATGTACATCGTAAGCGCCTGTCTGCTGGGCATCAACTGTAAATACAACGGCGAAAACAACTACAGCGAAGCTGTGGAATCTTTGATAAAAGGACACCGCTATGTGGCTGTTTGTCCCGAAGTATCTGCCGGAATGGTGCCTCCAAGGCCTCCGTCAGAAATTCGGAATGACCGGGTTTACTCCAAAGAAGGAGATGACCTCACCGAACTCTTCCTGGAAGGCGCGGAAGCCTCATGGGAAGAAGCCTTGCAAGAAGCAGAACGGTTCGGCGAGGACATCGAACTTGCGATCCTGAAAGCGAGAAGCCCGTCCTGCGGTGCAGGGGTCATATACGATGGGACCTTCAACAGCGTCCGAGTCAAAGGAGACGGTTTCTTTGCCAGAGTGCTGAAAGAGAAAGGAATCAAGACAATAACAGAGGAGGATTGCTGAATGATACAGTATAAAGAAAAAATAGCCGTTTTACTGGCGGAGATCGTGGAAGGTCTCCCGGTCGAAGAAATCGAGTCGATGCTGGAGATCCCAACCGATGAGAAGATGGGAGACTATGCGTTTCCCTGTTTCCGTCTGGCGAAACAGCTCAGAAAAGCACCGCCGGCGATCGCTAAAGATATCGCTGCCAAGTTGGCGGAACATCCTATGTTCACCAAGGTAGAGCAAGTGAATGCCTATGTGAATTTGTTTCTGGAGAGAGAAGCGTTTTTGACGACTACGCTTGCTGAAGTTGTCGACCGCAAAGAACGATTCGGGAGCAGTGACATTGGAAACGATCGGAAGGTCATCGTTGAGTATTCTTCGCCCAACATTGCCAAACCGTTTCACATCGGCCACATACGAAGCACAGTGATCGGGAATGCCATCTACAAACTGTATGATTTTCTTGGCTATGACACAGTACGGGTCAATCACCTCGGAGATTACGGTACTCAGTTCGGGAAGATGATCGTTGCGTATCGCCGGTGGGGCAACCGCGAAGACGTGGAACGATCCCCGATCCAAACCTTACTGGGCTATTACGTCAAATACCACGAAGCATCTGAAGCAGATCCAACTCTGGAAGACGAAGCCAGAGCAACGTTCACAAAATTGGAAAACGGGGCAGAAGAAGAATATGCTCTCTGGCAGTGGTTCCGGGACGAGAGTCTGAAGGAATTTGAAAAAGTCTATCAGATGTTGGGCATCGAATTTGATTCTTATGCCGGTGAGAGCTTCTATTCAGACAAAATGGATACGGTCATCGAACGATTGAAGGAACGGTCGTTGCTGGAAGAATCGGAAGGCGCCCATATCGTGGACCTTTCATCCAAAGATCTCTCTCCTGCGCTGATCATGAAGAAGGACGGATCCACCCTCTACATCACCAGAGACATCGCTGCTGCGATTTATCGCAAAGAACACTATGATTTTTACAGAAACATTTATGTGGTGGCATCCCAGCAGAATCTCCACTTTCAGCAATGGATCGCCATCGTTGAAATGATGGGGTATGATTGGGCAAAAGACTGTATCCATGTGCCCTTCGGTCTGGTCAGTCTGGAGGATGGAACCATGTCCACC
>PHAE01000037.1:4090-16347 GCA_002840285.1 Firmicutes bacterium HGW-Firmicutes-11 | reverse complement strand
GTGATCTCGATCCCGGTCATGCAGGACACCCGTTTGCTGGTGGATGAGATCATAGCGCCGCCGGAACTTTTCGTCGGGATGCAAAGCTACATAAATACCGAGTTCTATAACATGGGCAAAACCACGTTGTACAATCTGAGAGTGACCGCCGAAGGCGATTTTGACACGATGGAATCCATCAGCTATTTTGTCGGCAACATGGAAGCGGGCCGCAGCGATACCTATGACTTTTCCTTCATGCCAAGAGCCGTCGGGCCTTTGGCAGGCAAAGTGATCTTTGTCTATGAGGATGCGTCCGGCAACGAGCAGCGTCTGGAAAAGGAATTCAACCTTCAGGTCATAGAGATGCCCATTTTTGAGGAACCGCCATTCCCTGGCGAAGAGATCCCCACAGAGAGCGGGTTCCCATGGATCCCGGTTCTGATCGCCGTTGTTGTACTTGCAGCAGTCGGTGGGTTCTTGCTTCGTAGAAGGCGGAAAAAGAAGATGCATCAGGAGCTGGAAATCAATGAATAGCCAGGATCTATTCCTACTGGGAGTCAAAAATCTGCAACGGCGCAAGACCAGGACATTTCTGGCAGTCTTTGGCGTGGTGGTCGGCACTTGCGCCATCATTGTCATGCTGTCCATCGGGTTCGGTCTTTCGGCCAGCTTTCAGGAGCAGATCGAAAGCTACGGAAACCTCCATCTTGTAAACGTCTATCCCGGAGGCGGATGGTATGGTCCGGGCATGCCGGCGCCGGTGGATGGCCAGCAGGCGATCCTGGACGATAAAGTCATCGCCACCATCGAGGCCATGGACGGAGTGGATGCGGCGACACCACGGGTCGAGGAATACCTGACGATGGGGATCGGCAAGTACGTGGCTTCGGTCAGCGTCATTGGCATGCGTCCGGAAGTCATGCAGAAATTCGGCTACGAGTTGGCGGAAGGCAGACTGTTGGAGCCGGGGGACAAGTTCACTCTTGTCTTTGGAAACCAGGTGCCGACCTGGTTCTATGATCCCAGAAAGACGTCCTACGGCGGCAATTGGAACGGTGAATCTTTGGTAGATGTGATCACCGACAAGATCATTTTGACCGGCGACTACGAATATGGACAGAAACGCCGGAGCCCTGACAGTGAAAAAATCGATTACAAGGAATACAAGGCGAAGGGTGTCGGACTTCTGGCCAATCCCAACAATGAGACTGCCTATTATGTCTACACCGATCTGGAAACCGTGAAGACCATCAAGGAAGACCTGCGAAAAGCCAGGAAGGAGCCACTTCCTACGCAACAGGGGTACAACTTTGCTATGGTCTACGTCGGAAAGATCGACCAGGTCCAGGAGGTCAGCGACAAGATCCGGGAGATGGGCTTTCAGACCGACAGCCTGAGCGACTGGCTGGAGGCGATGCAAGACCAAGCTCGAATGATCCAGGGCATCCTGGGCGGCATCGGCGCGATTTCCTTGCTGGTCGCAGCACTGGGGATCACCAACACCATGATCATGTCGATCTATGAGCGGACAAAGGAGATCGGTGTCATGAAGGTCATCGGCGCCAACCTCGGCGACATTCGGCGCCTGTTCTTGCTGGAAGCGGGTATGATCGGCTTCCTCGGAGGTCTGGCCGGCGTAGCGTTCAGCTATCTCATATCGCTGCTCATGAATACGGTGCTCTCCGGACTGATGACGAAGCTCCTGGGCAGCATCGGTGGAGGGTCGACCATTTCCGTCATCCCCTGGTGGACGGCTGTGGGCGGACTTCTGTTTGCAACGGCGATCGGCGTCATCGCCGGCTATTCTCCAGCCAGACGTGCCATGCGCCTGTCCGCACTGGAAAGCCTGCGAAACGAGTAAAAATGCCTTGACAGACACATTCCTGGCGATTATACTAATGAGTGCATTCTGTGCAAAAATCCATTAGCCCCGGATTAAGCGTAATTAGAAAGCAAACCGCCAGGGTGGGGTGAAACACCGTGGTAAGAAGGAGTACAAGAATGAAATCATTTATCGCAAAGCCTCATGAAGTGGAGCACAAGTGGTACCTCATCGATGCCGACGGCAAGACCCTCGGACGGATGGCCACGGAAGTCGCTTCGATCCTGAGAGGCAAAAGAAAGCCGATCTACACCCCCCACGTTGACACCGGTGATTATGTGATCATCATCAACGCGGAAAAGGTCGTAGTGACCGGCAACAAAAGAGAAGACAAAATCTACAAACGTCATACCGGCTATCCCGGCGGACTTCGCGAGATCAACTTCGCCAAGCTTCAAGCCAAGAAGCCAGAAGAAATCATACGGCACGCTGTCGAGGGCATGATGCCCAACGGAAAGCTTGGCCGGGAGATGTTCAAAAAATTGAAGGTGTATGCCGGACCCGAACACAAACACGAGGCTCAACAGCCCGAAGTTTGGGAATTCTAGGAGAGGGGAGGAATCTTGAATGGCAAAATTGCAGTATTATGGAACAGGTAGAAGAAAATCTTCCGTTGCCCGCGTCAGATTGATCCCTGGGAAAGGCAACATCACGATCAACAAGAAGTCGCTGGACGATTACTTCGGAATGGAAATTCTGAAGAGAGAAGTCCGCAGACCTTTTGAGATCGCCGGCGTCGAAGGTAAATTCGACGTTCTCGCCACCGTCAGAGGTGGCGGCACCACCGGACAGGCCGGCGCTCTGCGCCACGGCATTTCCAGAGCTCTGTGCGTTTCCGACGCCGAGCTTCGGGGCGCTTTGAAGGCAGCCGGTTTTATGACCAGAGATCCGAGAATGAAGGAACGGAAAAAGTACGGCCTCAAGAAGGCAAGAAAAGCGTCCCAGTTCTCCAAGCGGTAATCGTACCAGCAAACCAACAATCGAAGGACGGTCCCGGAGCAATTCGGAACCGTCCTTTCTGCAAACAAGGGGGTGCAACCGTGCAAGACATTTTACAACGAGTCTATTTCAACAACACAGTGGAAACCTATCTTATATTCGTCGTATCGCTGCTTGTCAGTTTTGCGATCCTGAAAATAGCGATCCATTTTCTGCTGAAACACCTTACGAAGTGGGCGACGCATTCGGAAACGACATCGTCAGACGTTCTGACCCGCAGCGTCAAGCGATACCTGCTCCCCATCTTGTATTTCGCCGCCTTTTACCTGAACACGAAACTCCTGACGCTGGGTGAATTTCCCACAAAGCTGATCAACATCGCCATGGTCGCCTTCGTCACGATCATGATGTCTGTGTTTTTGTCTACGTTCATCATCTTTATCTTCAACAAGTACTGGGAAAAGAACACCACAGAATCCACCAACAACCTGGCGGTCAAATGGGCCGGAGGACTGATCAAGGCTATCGTCTGGGGTCTTGCCATCGTCCTATTCCTGGACAATATCGGCGTAAAGATCAACACGCTCATCGCCGGTCTGGGGATCGGAGGCTTGGCGATCGCTTTCGCAGCACAGTCGATCCTTGCCGATCTCTTCTGCTTCGTCACGATCATTTTCGACCGGCCTTTCGAGATCGGCGATTTCATCATATCCGGAGATCAAAAGGGTACGGTGGAACACATCGGGATCAAGACGACACGACTGCGAAGCCTGGAAGGAGAGCAGCTGATCCTGTCCAACGCGGACCTGACCAGCTCCAGGATCCAAAATTACAAGACGCTGGAGCAACGACGTGTGTTGTTTCATCTTGGAGTGACCTACGATACGCCACTTGCTAAGATGAAGGAGATCCCGGGGATGATCCAAAGGATCATCGAATCCATGAGCGACACGATCTTCGGTCGTGCTCATTTCTACACCTATTCTTCCTACAGCCTGGATTTCGAGATCGTGTACTTCGTGTTGGACAACGACTACAACCGGTATATGGACATCCATCAAGAAATCAACCTGAAAATCAAAGAGCAGTTCGAGGAACAAGGCATTGCCTTCGCCTTCCCCACGCAGACCATGCAGCTGCAGAGCGTAGACCTCTTGAAGTAGGCGAAATTATCTTCCTGACACGAAAAGTCACCAGGAAGATAACAAAACGAGCTCTTGGACCGCAGATGTTATCTTCCTGACACGATAACACACACGGAAGATAAGATTGTGTCGAAATAGAAGGAATTAAATTACAAATATGATATATTATGGAATTAATCTTATCTTCGGAGTGAGAATCCGTGTCGCGAAGATAATTTTCACGATGTTTAACGTTTCTCGAACAATTTTACTCAGATTTATTTAGCTTATGCTTCCAATGAGATCCATGGATCCTCCTTCAGTGCGCTCGTTTTGTCCAGTACGTAAAACCGGGAGGAGCCGCCCAAGCGGGTTGATACGAGGTGGGCCAGCTCGGATACTGCGGTATGAAAGTCGGCTTCTCGTGCCGGATCCACTGATTCGATGCAAAGAAATGCATTTGTCGTGGTTTCAGAGAGCATCGTACGCTTTGCCTCCCGCCAGTTCCAGCAGCGGCAGACGGCGCCGGCGTCATCTTTATAGACTAGCTCGCCTTCGTAAGGAGGCGAGCTTTCCTCTTCTCCAAGGGGAATGAAGTCTTCACCGCCTTCTGCCATTGTCAGCCGAAGATCGCCAACAATGGCATCGACGTCTTCCCCTCCGCAGGGAAGACCAAAACGCAAAGAGATGGAATTATAGATGTCAACCAAGGGATTGATCGTGCCGATCGGTTTTTCGCTCTGCACTCGTTTCAGCAAAGATTCGATGGAGGAGCGGGCACCCTTTTTTGTCTTAAATTTTTGAAAAGCTTCCCGCCAGACCGCCACGGCGGGATTTGCGGAAAATTCGGACTCGCCCAAAAAGCACTGGGCGTCTCGCTGCGCTTCCCAAAGCAGTGTCTCGTAGGCCGACAGATCATATGTCTGATTGTCGATGCCTGACGCTATGACAACGCCGATTTTCGCTTCGGGAAACAACTCCCAAAAGCCTTCATCAATCTGAAATCGTTTCATTGATTGCTCCTATTCTTATGATTTTTAACTTTTCGATCCGGTTCTTGTGTACTTTTTCTACGACGAATGTAATGTCTTCATGAGCTATGGATTCGCCTTCTTCCGGCAATCTTCCAAAGAGCCCAAACACGAAGCCTCCGATGGAATCGTATTCTTCCGAATAAATCGAAATGCCGATCCGGTCATTCACGTCGTCGATCTTAACGATTCCAAGAACGGCATATTCGCCTTCGTTGATCAGCTCGATTTCATGGAGGATCTCATCGGATTCGTCGTAGATGTCTCCGACGATTTCTTCCACCAAGTCTTCGATGGTGACAACACCCGCAGTTCCTCCGTATTCATCTATTACGATCGCCATTTGGATCCCTTTCGCCCTCATTTCGCGGAACAGCTCCGTCGTCAATTTGTATTCGATGGTGAGGTAGGGTTCTTTGATGATGTTCTCAATGTTAAACGGTTCTTCTTCCATTTTACTCAAGAAGAGATCTTTCAGAAACAGTACTCCTATGATGTGATCGATATCATCCTCGTATACTGGAATGCGTGAAAAACGCTGATTTTTAAACACTTCTACAACTTGCTCGAAAGAGGAGTCCTTATCGATCGCAACCATATACGTTCTGGGGGTCATCACATCGGTTACTTTGGTTTCTCCAAACTCAAACACGTTGTGGATCATTTCTCTTTCTTCCACTTCCAGGACGCCCTCTTCATGTCCCACGTTGATCATCGCTTTGATTTCTTCCTCTGTAACAAATGGCTGTCTGCTGCCAATTTTTCCGCCAAACAGTCGGAGGATCATATTCGTGATTTTCATGAGCACCACGGTAATCGGCTTTAGTATGAAAACGATGAGGGACAATAAGTTTGCGACTTTAAGAGATATTTTTTCCGAATGCTGTGCTGCCAGCGTTTTTGGCGTGATCTCTCCAAATACCAGGACGATGAATGTCATGACACCGGTAGCAATGCCAACGCCGTTGTTGCCAAATTGCTTAATTGCGATAGACGTTGCCAATGCGGAAGCGCCTATGTTTACAACATTATTACCAACTAGGATCGCTCCCAGCAATCTGCTTGGATTCTCCACTAATTTTTGTACTTTTTTAGCTCGCGGAACATTTTTGGCTACCATCCCTCTTAGCCGAATTTTGTTCAATGACATCAGCGCTGTTTCAGATGACGAGAAAAACGCCGACATCAGTATCAGTACTACTAGAACGATCAGTTGCCAGATATCTTGGGATCCCACTAAAGAACACGCTCCTTTCCACATAGCAATGGACCGCCTACTAGTTTGCTTCTTCGTTCCATAAGCACGACATCATGCCACTGCCCGTCGGGCATCTGTCCAATTCGTTCCCGCATGCCGATCTCACGGAAGCCGCATTTTTTGTGCAACTCTCTGCTTGCGGCATTCTCTTTGATGATACCGGCCTGTAATGTCCAAATGCTGTTCTCCTCAGATTGCTGAACCAACGCTGTCAACAGTGATGTTCCCACACCTTGGCCCTTTGCGGCGGCACTGACATACACGCTGACTTCGGCGACGCCGGCGTAGGCGCAGCGATCTGATGCAGGTGTCAAAGCCGCCCATCCGAGGATCGTATCACCGGATCGCGCCACAAAGCGGCAGGTGTCAAAATGGTCGCGATCCCATTTTTCCCAACTGGGAACGTCGCGCTGAAAAGTCGCCAGGCCAGTCTTAATGCCCGCCAAATATATGGCGGCAACTTGCGGCCAATCTGATGGTTTCATCTCTTCGATCGTAAAACTCATAGATACTCCTTTGTCACTATTGATGGTTTATTATAACCGATTTTTGGTAAAATTTCAGTGTGAATCACAAAAAGCCTTCTGCCACGGCGTACACTCTTTGTCGTATGTAATTCGATCATACTCGAATTACATCATGGTAATTTATTTTTTTCGACTACACTCGAATTATTCTTGAAACCTTTTGAATAAAATTTATACTTGAATTGGAGGTGAAACCAATGAGAAAACGAGACTATTATCTGGATCAGCTTGTGGCCTATCAAAACAGACCTTTCGTAAAAGTAATCACTGGTATGCGACGCTGTGGCAAATCGTCCCTTCTGTCGTTGTTTGAAGAGCATCTGATTTCTTCTGGCATAAAGAAAACTCAAATTATCCGGATGAACTTCGAAAGCATGGCATACGACCACATCCAAGAATACCATGAACTATATAGTAAAATCACTGAAAGAATGTCACCGAATGAAGATCGCTATTACTTGCTATTAGATGAGATCCAACTCGTGAAATCTTGGGAGAAGACGGTCAATTCACTCTTGGTGGATACCAATGTGGATATTTATCTCACAGGATCCAATGCGTTTCTACTATCTTCAGAACTTTCCACTCTTCTTTCGGGCAGATATGTTGAAATAAAAATGCTCCCGCTTTCTTTCAAGGAGTATTTGGATTTTATCGATGCGCCAGTGACCTCAGATCCCGAAGTGTTTTTTCCAAATTATCTGCTGTACGGGGGGCTTCCCACGATACCCATGTTATTGGATAATGTCGAGACGGTCGCGGCATTCCTTACCGGCATATATAGCACAGTTATCATGAAGGACGTCGTGCAACGCAATCAGGTGCGAGATGCGGCATTACTCGACAGTGTGCTTCGCTTTCTCGCAGCCAACGTCGGAAACATTGTATCTACAAAGAAAATCAGCGACTATTTAACCAGCAGCGGACGAAAAACGACGAGTGATACGATTGACAACTACCTCCGTATGCTCGAAAGCGCATTTATTGTTTATCGTGTGAACCGCTTCGACCTCAAGGGCAAACAGTTTCTAAAAACCCAAGAGAAGTTCTACATGGTTGATACGGGCATACGTTATTCCTTGGCCGGTCAAAGGAATGCTGACTATGGACACATTCTGGAGAACGTCATATTTCTCGAGTTGCTCCGTAGGGGATATGAAGTGTCGATCGGCAAAGTGGGTTCGCTGAAAATTGATTTTGTTGCCACCAAGGCCGATGAAAAGATTTACTACCAGGTCGCTGCCACCATCATGGACCCGGACACACGCGCCCGTGAGTTGGCGCCTTTGCAAGCGATCAAAGACAATTACAAGAAAGTCATTCTAACAATGGACAAAATGGTCTTTTCCGATTATGAGGGAATCAAAAATGTAAACATTATTGATTTTCTTCTACTACTTTCTTGAAGTTGTCCAAGATCGACTGCCAACCATTACGTTGTAATTCTAGCGTGTTTTCGTTCTCGGCTTCAAATGTTTCGACCACCTTGGTATAGTCAGAGTCGCTCGCCTCGAAACTGACCCACACCATGCGACCGTCATCCAGCTGGCTGGTGATGCGTTCGCCGAAAACAACTTCGGTGTAGGTCCCGGCGAAATCAAAGGAAACACTGCCATCGCGGGCAGCCATATTGTAGCTAAATCGGCCGCCCACCCTTAAGTCATTCGTTGCCGTGGGACAATGCCAACTGTCCAGGGCATGATTCCACTTTTTGATGCACTCAGGTCCAGTCCAACAGAGCCAAACCTTTTCCATCGATTCCTGGATCTCAATTGATACGGTGATGGAAGCAAAGGGAGCAAGGTTATCCTCGCAGACTTCCTTCAGCTTCTGCAGGGCTTTGCTCCATGCTTCGGCCATATCCGCGAGATACTCTTCATTGATGTCGACATCGACGGAGAAGCGGGTTGACTGAGGCGATACGGACTCCAGTTCATAGTTTTCATAGGCGGGCACCCATTTTTTCGCCTCATCGCTGTCAGAATCAACTGCGTCTCCATTGATCAAAGCATAGTGGCGAATGGATATACGTTTCAGATGTTCGCTGACAGCTATTTCAGCCTGCATTCCCATAAGCTGTCCATCTTCAGCTTTCCCCAAGAACTTGATTGATTGACCGAGCTGCCAGTCACCGTCAAAGTAAGAACCCGGCGCGAATTCTGCACACCATATCCGAAACTTATGCTGATTAATGATAGCTGCCCAGACCATCTCTCGAGGCGCATCGATAATTATGGATTGCTGAATCTTTTTCATCAGTACCATCCTTTCTCGGTCAACATCCAAATCGAGCTGTTACATTAGTGGTTTTCCGCAATTTGTTTTGCGCGCGCTGCGACATTTTTTATGTCCGAAGCGTTGGGACGTCCGAGCTTTAAAAACAGGAGGCTTCCCGGACAAGTGATTTCTTCGATCACTTCGATGCCTTTTTCCTTCAACACCTTGCGGGTGTCCGATTGTCTTCTCTTGCTGGTCGACACGCTGGATGTGACGAGCACAACCTTTTTTACTTGACTGCTGTCCAGGTTTTCAACATAGTTGATTAGCTCGGGAAGACTTTTGCCCGCATAGATCCCTCCGACGATAAACAGCAGATCTGCCGGAAAAGGGGAGGGATTTGCCGTCACATTTTCAGCTTTAGCTTGTATCGCTTCTCCGATTGCTGCTGCGAGCCTTTGTGAATGGCTTGTTTTCGTCGCGTAAATCACACCAATTTGATTCATTCGAATTACCTTCTTTCATAGTTATTATAACAATTTACATTAGTTGATTTCTGCCTGTTTCAAAGCATTTTCCAACGCCTTGAGATGTGCATTGCTTGTCAGCGTCGCGCCGCTGATAACGTCAACTTGCATAGACTGAGATTTGGTCACCTCGGTAAACAAATCATTGATCGAATGGCTATTGCGGATTTCAGTCATCTGCTTCTCATTGGCCAACGGTCCCGCTGTCACTCTGATTGCCGTAATGTCTCCCGAGACGATCGCCACCTCAACCGCAGCGTTTCGCGTTCCGTCCTTTGTTCCTCGATATTCACCTGTAAAGACGCCATCACGCAGATTTTCAAAATCAACGGCGCCGATGGTCATATTTTGGAGTTCTGCTCGTCCGGGCGCGGTAAATACAATCGCGCCCACCGTTACCAATCCGACCACACCGACGATTGATAATACTACGATCCACACTTTCTTAATCCCCCTTCTTTTTTTTAACTTTTGCATGGTATGAACCATCCTTTCTTAAATATAAATAGTCTTGATTCCGTTGACAGTTTGGAAGCACTTGCTCAAACCACGTGTAACAAACACTTCAAGCTCCGGGTTTACCAGAACGGCTTCCGCCTGCGGATATTTGCCTATCAGGTCAAGTCCTTCCTCGAGTCCGGCAATAAATACGGCAGTGGACAATGCATCGGCGGTCATTGCGCTGTCAGCAATGACACTCACACTGACAAGTCCTGATTGAGCCGGGTACCCGGTAAACGGATTCAGAATGTGATGAAACCGTCTACCTTGCCGGTCGATAAAGAACCTTTCATAGTCTCCGGATGTACTGACGGCCTTCCCGGTCACCTCAACTGCCCCAAGCAGACCGATTTGTCTGGGGTGACGAAGACCCACACGCCAGGGTAAGCCGTCAGGCTTACTGCCCAGCGTCGATACGTTCCCGCCGATATTGGAAAATGCTGATGCTATGCCATACTCTTGAACGATTTCCATGAAGCGATCGCTGGCAAACCCTTTCCCTATACCCCCCAAATCGATGGACTGACCTGCATTTCGCAGCATTGCCGTTCTGGCAAGAGGATCCAACGCTAAATCCAAATAGTTCACCTTAGGGAGAATGTGTTGTATCTTTTTGTCCTCTGGGGCAATGCGAGCATTTTTATAGTCCCATAAATCGACCAGTGGGGCGATCGTTGCGTCGAACAAGCCATGGCTTGTTCTCGAAAACTCGATGGCCTGGGAGAGAACTTCATACGTTTCGGGGCTGACTTTTTCGCATTTTTCGCCAGCGGATTTGTTAAGCGCATAGATCTCACTTTCCGACCGAAAACGGCTGAACATTCGCTCCAATCTTCTGGCTTCGCCTTCAACAGCTCGCAATGCTTCTTGCGCATACTGGCCAAAGGCCTTGTGGGCCATTTCTGTACCCATGCCGATGTGCGCCGACTCGACCGCCACATGTGCATCCATCTCCATACTCATTTCTCAGGGCAAGCTATGCCCCTGTTTGCTTATAATTGGTCAAGCCGTTCATGATAAACTCGGTTATGTAGTCAATAATTTCTGGAAAAAATTGCAGCCCGATCTCATCCTTATGTGTATCTAGATTGATGATGGCGCTAAAAATGGCCATTACCATATCGCTTTTGATATCGTTTCGAATTTGCCCTTCACTCTGCCAGACTTCTACCATCTTAATGGTATCTCCATACAGGAAATCAACCGCTTCAATACCGTTTTCCTCCCGGTAAAGCTGCTCTATCTTGCTGAAAACGTCACGGTTATACCAATGTCGAAGGATGGGGTTGGCTTTCATACCTGCAAGGTTCAGAGCCATCATTTGCTTCACCAGCGATATGGGATCATCCTTTGGATTGACGGAATCTATCATGCTTTGTTTCAATTTCGCGTTTTCCTCCAGATAAATCTCCATAAAGAGCTTTTCCTTCGAGGCGTAGTAGTTATAATAAGTACCAACGCTCACACCGGCCAACTTTGTTATGTCGGCGACATTAGTATCCTTAAAACCCTTTTCACTGAACAGTTCTTTTCCGCAACGATATAGCCGTAATTTTTTGTCTTCCATAGCAGTGTCATCCTCATCTTTCGTATTTTTTCTGCCTAATAGTGCTTACAGTCGCAGACCATCCAACAAACGTGCAAAGCGTCGAGGGACTGAATGAACATTTATTAATTCATTCAGAATATAGCATAAGAAAAATGATACGTCAAGATGTTTTATGAAAAAGTTAAATTATTTTTTGGTTCAGCGAAACATGGGTGTGAAACAGAGAACCGTCCCCATGTTTCCCCATGTTTCACACGCCCTCCAGTCGCATTTGCCGCCCTCGGTTGTCGCGGTAAGCTATCTTTGCGACACCTTTTTTGTTCTGTGGGATAAAATATCTGGGATCCGCATGGGTTTGATGGCGGGTCACGGCACATTTAAGCTCTAAAACGCTCCGACCTATCTTTCTGACACATCAACTGTCGCCAGGGATAAGAGGTGGCCAGATCGCGACCGATCCGGTTATCCTGGTAAACCAATGGCGTGTTCAAAAGATAGGTCTGCCTGAAATATTGACCGCGCCGACCGGCGCGCACCGATCAAATTAGGAAAAACGGGCGATATGTTTATCCCCGCTAACACAAAGTGTGTCGCGGGGATAGTTGAGAGCGAATCTTCTGCTTTGGTGGAGAATACCTACGCTCCCGTCTGTCGCTACGCTGTCGAATTTTCTGCTCAGCTAACGCTGAAGAAAATGCGCAACGCCATCTGCCGATGGCT
>PHAE01000037.1:0-4017 GCA_002840285.1 Firmicutes bacterium HGW-Firmicutes-11 | reverse complement strand
AATGCGCACGGGGATCGATCGATCCCCCTCTGCACCTCCACGAAATAAGCAACCCGAGAAACTATGATGTTTCTCGGGTTGTTAATTTGGTGGAGAATAGGGGGATCGAACCCCTGGCCTCATGATTGCGAACCATGCGCTCTCCCAGCTGAGCTAATTCCCCGCGGCTACGGAAGAAATTATAGCATAAACGATCTGTAGGCACAATACTGCAATTACTGATAGGCCTTGACCTCAAAACCATTACTTTGCCAGTAGTCGATCACGTCGCCGAGGATCGTTGCGTTGGTTGAGGAGACGGAATGAAGCAAGTAGATTGCACCATCGTGGGTCTTTGAAGTGATGCGTTCATACGCTGCGGTCGGTTCTGGTTGATTGTCGGTCTCCCAGTCCACATAGGCAAAGCTCCAGAAGACGTTTTGATAACCGAGGAGTCTGGCGATCTCTAAGGATGTGATAGAAAACTCGCCCGACGGTGGGCGAAACAATGTCATTTCGTATCCGTATGTGTCTAAAATGTAATCGTGTAGGGACATGATCTCATTGATGCAATCCTGAACAGATAGCGTCGGCATGGACGGATGGGTGTTGCTGTGATTGCCGATCACATGTCCTTCGTTCAACATGCGCTTGATCAATTCCGGGTTCTTTTTCGCATAGCTCATTGTAACGAAAAACGTCGCTCTGACGTTTTTCTCCTTTAAGATATCAAGGATCGGCGTCGTGTATCCATTCTCATATCCCTGATCAAAGGTCAGGTAGATCACTCCGTCGTCATCGGTCATGGCAATCAAACCATACTCCCCATACTTTGCTTCATAACTCAATGCAGAGAGCGGCCGGTTGTTTTCGTCGGTAGAGTTTCCCGGGCCGAACCCACTGGACTCAGTTGATAGACCAGCCACTGCAGCCAGAATCTCTTCATAGCCGGCGCGTACGATCGGCGGTTTTTCCTCGGGAAGTGGCGGGGTTGGTTCCTGGGGATCTTCCGGCAATTCCTCCTCTGGTGCCGGTTCCAAGGTACCGGGAAGGTCTTCCGGTGGAGACTCTGTTTGGAACAAAGAACAACCTGCAAGGGAAAACGAGAATGCTACAAGTAAAATCAGGATCAGTATGAGGCGCAGTGGTTTCGAAGTACTCATTGTGTTTTTCTCCATTTTGATCTCTCTGTGGGTCAATAGGCTTCGTTCATTACGCCAATCAGTGCCTTTGCAACCGCGTAAGCGTAAATGTCGGCGTATTCGTCGGCAAGAATCAGCTGAATGTCGTCTGGATTTGTCATATAAGCCCCTTCCACTGCAACTGCCGGCATTGAGGTTCTAGCCAGCACGGCCATTTCAACATCGGTTCGAAGCTCGCGATCGGCAGTGCCTAAGGCAGCCAGCAGTTCATTTTGGATCGCGGATGCGATCGTGTGGCTACTGATGCCATAGAGCTCTTCCAAGGTTCTGCCGTATGCGTCCACTTTATCGTAAAACCAAACTTCCGTGCCCTGCACATGGGAGTACTGAGACGCATTGTTGTGAATGGAAATGAAAAGATCTCCCCCAACTTCGTTTGCGATACCACCCCTCGCCCGGTGATAGACGTAGACATCAGTATCTCGAATCATATAGATTTTAGCTCCGGCGGCTTCAAGGAAATCTTTTAATCGCAGAGCAATGGCGAGGTCGAT
The DNA here is from genome assembly GCA_002840285.1 of Firmicutes bacterium HGW-Firmicutes-11. GTDB lineage: Bacteria > Bacillota > Clostridia > Peptostreptococcales > Anaerovoracaceae > PHAE01. The sequence continues at coordinate 2,342 of PHAE01000037.1, read as the reverse complement.
GTCCTTTTCGAAGAGTTCGCCTTCCATTCCTTCCCGGTAAATCGAGCCAACGTCGATGCCGCCGTGGCCGGGATCGATGACGATGAGCTTATCGCGTGCAGACTCATTCAGAGTCGGAAGCGGCTCGTACTTATAATCGGCAGGAAAGAGCGAAGACACGGTCATGTCGGGGAGAACATCCACGAATGCCGGTTCTTCCGTTTTTATTTCTTCCCCTGCAGCCTCCTCATTTTTTCCGGGAATGAGGCCGGAACAGGAGGAAAAGAGCAGAAGGAGCAGTATGCAGTTTGTCCATAGTAATATTCGTTTCATGGGTATAGTATACCCCATGTCGTGCAGTATAGCTAACCGGAGTGTTTTGAAATCCAGGCAGAGACCTCCTGATAATTGTCTTCCCGGCAAAAAACAGCTATGCTTTCCAGATATCCGCCGCGAAGCAAAATAGCGTGTTGCTTCGGGAGATACTTCACTTTTTTGACATTTCTCCACCGCAGACTAACGGACTGTCGTGATTGAGCCAGAATTCCTGCTCCTGCGACGGCAGGCTTTGCCGAAAAGATGCCGAGAATGAACGTCAAGCCATTGACGATACGGTTCGTCTTTCCCTGTGCTGAACGCGTCTTGCAGGTCACAGCCCTGTTGTCGAGCACGAAAGCCGCCTGGTAGACTCCTTTGTAAATCACCTTCACAAACAGGAAGGTGAGAAGGAGCAACAGCACGACCAGTGCGACTCCGTAAAGTGCATTGGGGTCGCTGAGTGATAGAAACAGTAGAAAAATCAAAAGTATGCCGAAGGGGATGCCGATCGCCAGACCGAGCTGCTTGACGATGAGCGGGTTGCGAAAGATCGGAACATCGATTTCCCAGTGGATGGAGTCTTCATTTTTCATAGGGCACGACCTTTCTTGCAGAGATCATCTGCATTTGCTTCACAGAATGATTCTATCACAAAAAAAGGAAAAAGCCATGTGCAGATAAGGACCATACACACGACTTCTTTGGTGGGGACAGCGGGATTCGAACCTGCGACCTCATGCTTGTGACGCATGCGCTCTAACCAACTGAGCTATGCCCCCGGGCTTGCGCTTCCTGCGGTTTTTCTTCCGACGCAAAGACATTGTATTATGTTTTCCCTTGCATGTCAATGGAGGAAAAGGTATACTGTAAACAACAAATCGTGATCGAAGGATACCGGTTTTTCTTTTGGAAATAATACAGAAACCTGCAGGGAGAATGTGTCTATGAATCGTATCATCCGAATGGTCGTTATCTTTATATTAGTCGCAACAGCGGTGATCGCAACCGTTGGTGCAGTGGGAACTTCAACGGCGGAAACCGATGCATATGTATTGGCGATTTCAGAGATCGCCGAAATCAAGAAACTACAGGCTCCCGAAGGAACCGAGGCGGATGCCATCGATTTTTACATGCTGCCCGTTGGCGCGTCGATCTCCCTGACGGCGAAAGCCGAAGGAGTGAAGCAACAAATCAGCTATTATGACGAGAACAATCGTCGGCTTGGTGGCTTTGCCATGGGTCCTGCCGGCACGACGTCTACCGATAACCAGGCTCTGGCAAAGGGCGCGACTGTTTCCTATACGCTGACCGCTTCGGACATAGAGCAAGTCTTTTTCAGCCTCGACGTGACCGTGGACGACGAGATGACATCTTACTATTACGCAGTGGAAGAGGCCAAGCCGGTACCGGCAGAGGGTTCACTCCGACCGATACCACCAGTGATCATTACCGCCACCCCGATCACATCGACCGTTTACCTGGATAAACAGCCAGTCGCACTCCAGGCCTACACGATCAACGGCTTCAACTACTTCAAATTGCGGGACATCGCATTTGTTCTCAACGGAACAGAAAAGCAATTCGAAATCATCTGGGATGCCGTGGAAAACCGCATCTTGATGACGACCAATGCGCCCTACACCCCGACCGGCGGCGAAGCCCAACTTCCAGCCACGGTCAAAGCCGAGTCGGCCTTATCCACAACATCCACGATATTACTAAATGAGGAAGCGTCGGCATTCACAGCCTTCGGAATCAAAGGCAACAATTACTTCAAGCTTCGCGACTTGGCCGAAGCCCTGGACTTTTCCGTGGAATGGGACGCCACCTCCGGCAGGATCCTCGTCGACACCACTCAGGGATACACAAAATAGAGAAATAGAACCAACAAGAAAGTTGTCAGATTTCAATATTTGTGTTGAAATCCACCAACCTGGTATGCTATTATAGGAAAGTGCCAAATACGGATGGGGGCTTAGCTCAGCTGGGAGAGCGTTTGACTGGCAGTCAAAAGGTCAGGAGTTCGATCCTCCTAGTCTCCACCA
>PHAE01000036.1 GCA_002840285.1 Firmicutes bacterium HGW-Firmicutes-11 | reverse complement strand
GAGGCTACACCTGTTCCCATCTCGAACACAGTAGTTAAGCTCTCTTGCGCCGATGGTACTGGGCGGGCAGCTGCCTGGGAGATTAGGTCCTTGCCAGTTCACTGAAGAAAAGGGAGACCCCGTGTCCCCCTTTTCTTTCAAACGGCTCCATGGTCAAGCGGTCAAGACACCGCCCTTTCACGGCGGTAACCCGGGTTCGATTCCCGGTGGAGTCACCAAAGAAAAGATAGCCCTCTTGCGAGGGCTGCTTTTATATCTTATACTAATACTGCATGCGCGCGTGGCGGAATTGGCAGACGCACTAGATTTAGGTTCTAGCGGTAACCCCGTGCAGGTTCAAGTCCTGTCGTGCGCACCACTCACTGTCCCAAAAGGCAGGAAAAAGGCACTGAAATGTTAAAATTTCATTGCCTTTTTATTTGTTCTGCTGATTGCTGGCCAAATCAGTTAGATCCTGGTTACTACAGTCGCAGCTATCCTCGTAACACAATTTGCGGTTCTGGGGATAGTCATATCGCGTCTTTTGCTTTTTTCCCGGTGTGCACCGGTCTTTATTTTAATAAATCTATCTTTTCAGCACGTTTTCGATTTGCAGGGATATGCTGATCGTCTGTGATACGGCAAATCCTTATCCTGAGAGACAGTCGTTGTGTCGAAAAGATAGTTTATTGCGACAGCCGAGGGAGGCAAAAGATTTAAGTTCAAAGAAGGGGCTGGCACCATGGTCTCGGCCTTTTCTCTTATTTTGTCTTATGTGCATCAAAAGAGCAATTCTCCAAGATGTATAATAATGATTATAATAAATATAATTAAATATATATTAAATATACATATAAAACATTGACTAAAATGTCAAACAGTGATAGCATGATGTTATCATTCAGGCATAAGTAAGGAAGGGTAGCAACGAATGCTACCAGATGAAAGGAAGGTACGATCAGAATGAGAACTAATAAAATGTTTCGATTGTCATCAATATATTTGACAATACTGATTTGCGCTGTAGTCATAGCCCCGGTCAAGGTTTTGGCGGCTGAAGCAACGGTGAATCTTGGATCCACTGCAAATTTTGCGATTTTAGCAGGATCCACTGTGACAAATACCGGATCGACAGTCATCAGTGGTAGTGCAGGCGCCAATGTCGGAGTGTCGCCAGGAACAGCTGTTACCGGGTTTCCACCTGGAACGATTTCTGATGGGACGATCCATGCAAGCGATGCTACGGCAATTCTTGCGATGACAGATCTAGGCACAGCGTATGATGATGCAGCCGGCAGATCAGTTACTACAAATTTATCTGGTCAGGATCTGGGAGGCATGACTCTCACATCAGGCGTTTATAAATTTGATACTGCTGCACAACTTACGGGAGAACTGACGTTGGATGCCGAAGGTGATCCTGATGCTGCATTCATCTTCCAGATCGGCAGCACGCTCACGACAGCAAATGCAAGTTCAATTGTGCTTATCAATGAAGCTCAGTACTGTAGGGTTTTCTGGCAGGTAGGAAGTTCTGCGACATTAGGTACAGACAGCAGTTTTATCGGACATATCTTCGCCATGACGTCCATCACAGCGACGACCGGCGCGGAGATACAAGGGCAACTGCTGGCACGTACCGGAGCAGTCACGTTAGACTCCAATATTATCACAAATGGAGTTTGTGCTGCGGTAACCCCGCCGCCGGTTGTAGTCGATGAAGAGGATGAACCGGATGAACCAACTGAAACACCGAATCCTCCAGCAATCGTGACCCCGCCAGCTGTTGTGGCTCCGACTCCGACCCCGGTAGCGATCGTCACGACGCCGGCTCCAGTTGCAGTAGATGTTGCGGCGGACGCGGATGTTCCTCAGACAGGAGTCAGTAACAGTTCTGGACTATTCATTGGTCTGATGTTGCTCAGTGTAGCTGGCGTAGTAGCGGCAACCCGAGTACGAAGCAAGGCACGATGATACTCTGAAAGCATGATGAAACGCTAAATGAGCCAATAAAAGAATGCCCCGAGCGCAATGACTGCGACCGGAGCATTCTTTATTTCATTTATCACATGCCGTATTTATGGGGTTACAAATTTCAGCATGTTCTCTCCGCCGCCTTTGGTCACAAGCATGACTGCGACTTTGTTCGAGTCGTTCCGCATGGAGCGTTCTTCTCCGGGACCGACATGGAAGGAATCATATTGTTTTAGATGAATGTCGCATTCCGGTGTATTGAAGACAACTTCACCTTCCAGCACAAAATAGACCTGGTCTTCGTTGCCGGCTCTGGAGGGGTGTCCTCCGCCGGGCAGGACGTAAGAGATCGCCGTCCAAAAGCTGTTGCATCCAGACTCCTCTTTTCCATGGAGCTTCAAAGACACCATGTCGTGGTGGCCTGGACCCAGATACCGTTTGGCGTCCTTCAGTTCGATTTTTCTCAAAACGAGCACCTTCTTTCCTGTATTAGAAGTCGACCCGGATGATCTCCTGTTCGGTCCGGGTCATCCGGATAGCTCCGTCCTTTGTGACGCGGAAGTTGTCGCAACAAATGGCGAACTCTCCGTCACGGAAGAGCTCAGGATGGATGGCGAAGAACATGTCTTCCTTGATCACCATATCCTCGGTCGGACAGATCGTAGGAGCTTCCATCATATCGTAACCCTGGCTATGACCGACGAACCGGGCGTTGGGCGCAATGCCGTGGGGAACGACAAAATCGTTGAACACTTTGTCCAGATCCTTGCCGGTGACTCCCGGCTTCATGGCTGCCGCGACTGCGTGCTGGGCGCCTCTGGCGACGGCGAACAGATCCACCAAACTCTTGTTTGGTTCTCCGAGGCAGTAGGTTCTGGCAAGCTCACCGTAGATTCCGCCGGGTCCTGACACCTCGACCATCACTGTTATGGTATCTCCGGGTTCCAGTCGACGGTTGGCGGCAAAATTTTGAAAGAAGGGCGCAGCTTTTCCTGACGGAGCCGAACCAACAGCTATATTCCCGATGAAGTCGCAACCGATGTAGCGAGATGCGTGTTCAAGATCGGCTAAAATTTCATACTCCATCCGGCCTGGGCGGAGCAAGGTCGGCACCATTGCGATCAAGTGCTCGTGGGCGCGGACACAACGGTCTGCAAGAGCAAACTCCTCTTCACTTTTTACTGCTTTGATCTCGCTGAACTGTCTGGTGAAATCGACGAACTCGACTCCCGGCAGTGACGCCTTTAAGTATTCTCCAAAATCGAGGCTGATCAATTGCTTCATGATGAAGCCGATCTTGCTTGCCCCTCTTGCTTTCAACTCTGCAACGATCGCTTCGCCAGACAGAAAATCCGTGCAGCCAAAGGGCTGGCAATACGGCTTGGTGATCATCCGCTCCACATTTCTTATGGTTGGCGGGATAGCAGCATTGTCGTTGTCCGGTCCGTGGTTTTGCAGAAGCAAGGACCCTTCCGCAGGAATGATCAGAGTCGTACCGTATGCATGGGTAGGGATGTCGATCATATAGCGAATGACACTGTCAAAAATGGTATTCTGGCATTGAGCAATGCAAACGTCTATCGCATCGGCTTTCATCGCCGCTTGTACAGCAGAGATTCTTCGGTCAAGTTCGGCATCCGATACCGGGTACTTATAACGTGGTCCAATTAAACGCATTTCTGGCATGATTCGTTCTCCTTTCAAATCCGGGACGGGCAACTAATTATTCAATCAGAGTTCCGTGGTGCCGAGGGCCCGGGAAATCTGGTTTGCTGCATCGATGGCATAAGGGATACTTGCTTCGATCCGGTCAGGAGTCAGCCGTGACGACGGACCGGAAATACTGATAGCGAACAGTATCTTTCCACTGTAATCTTTGACAGGTGCAGCAATGCATTTTACACCGACGGTGTGTTCTTCATCATCAATTGCATATCCTTGCCTGCGTACGACAGACAACTCCTCGAGGAGACTAGAGTAAGAAGTGATCGTCTTTGCGGTATGGATCTCCAGCTTTTTTGTCTTGATGAAAGCATCCAATTCTGCAGAGTCCTTGTTGAGCAGAAGCAATTTGCCAATGCCGGTGCAGTGCATCGGCGCCCTGACACCTGGGCGTTTGATATAACGCAGTGAGTTTTCCGGGTTTTCCACTACATCCAAATAGACAACCTCCATATCGTGCTCCTCACCGAGGCAGCAGGTTTCTTCGCTGCGTTTGGAAAGCTCAATCAGGAATGGACGAGCAATGTCGCGGATGGAGATCTGGGAAGCGATCTGGTCACCGATCTCGGCAAATTTTAGCGTGAGAGAATACCGATGGGTGAGAGGATCTTGATGGATGTAGCCGAGTGAATACAGTGTGTTGATAAACCGCAATGCGGTGCTGGCTGGAATCGCCGCCGCCTTTGCAATATCTTGAAGCCGCATCGGTACGGTGGAATGGGCCATCGTTTCAATGATGACAAATATCTTCTCGACGGATTGATTTTTGATGGATAGTTTTTGAGGCATCGATATCACCTGCTTCGCTATAGGATTTCATTTCTGCGTATCTGATTCTAATAATTAAAATCAAAAATCTGGTCTTAGTTCCTATCATTAAAATTTACTATCAAAACAAAAGGATGTCAACCACATTCGACAAGAGCCTTGTTAGATAATAAAATCACATTTTAATAATTGAAATTTTTATTTTTCAGACTATTGCATTCCGGGGATGATTCATATATCATCAAAGGAAAAATACCCCATGGGGATTGAAGGAGGAACTGCTATGACGACAATAGCCGAACAAAGTCTCGCACTTCACTATGAAAAAAGAGGAAAGATCGAGGTGATCTCCACTGTACCTGTAAGAAACAGGGAAGACCTATCTCTGGCATATACTCCGGGAGTTGCCACTCCGTGCCTTGAGATCCAAAAGGATATCACGAAGTCCTACGAACTCACCCGCAGATGGAACATGTGCCTCGTCGTCACCGACGGTTCCGCTGTCCTCGGACTCGGGGATATCGGCCCGGAAGCCGGCATGCCGGTCATGGAAGGGAAATGCGTATTGTTCAAAGCGTTTGGAGATGTAGATGCCTTTCCGCTTTGTATCAAGAGCAAAGATGTGGACGATATCGTGAAGACGATCCACCTGATATCAGGCAGTTTCGGCGGCGTCAACCTGGAAGACATCTCCGCGCCTCGCTGCTTTGAGATCGAGCGCAGGCTGAAAGAAATCTGCGACATTCCCATTTTCCACGACGATCAGCACGGAACCGCTGTTATCACACTCGCGGGTTTGAACAATGCACTGAAGGTGGTCGGAAAGAAAAAGGAAGACGTTTCTATCGTTGTCAACGGTGCAGGAGCCGCAGCCATTTCGGTAACAAAGCTTCTTCTGTCATCTGGATGCAAAGACATCACTCTCTGCGATCGCACCGGCGCAATCTATGAAGGTCGTGCAGAAGGAATGAATTCAGAGAAGGTCGAAATGTCCAAAGTAACAAATCCAAATATGAAAAAGGGCGGACTGGGCGACGTTATTGTTGGCGCAGACGTATTTATCGGCGTTTCTTCTCCCGGCGTCATGTCGATCGACATGGTTAAATCTATGGCCAAAGACGCGATCATCTTTGCGATGGCTAACCCGACTCCCGAGATTTTTCCGGAAGATGCAAAAGCCGGCGGAGCGAGAGTCATTGCCACCGGAAGAAGCGATTTCCCCAACCAGATCAACAATGTGTTGGCATTCCCCGGTATTTTCCGCGGAACGTTTGATGTGAATGCATCCGACATCAACGAGGAAATGAAGATCGCTGCAGCAGACGCCATCGCCAGCCTGATCTCCGACGAGGAGCTAAGTGAAGATTATATCATACCGGCAGCATTCGACCTGCGGGTCGGAAAAGCCGTAGCAGCAGCTGTTGCCGAAGCGGCAAGAGCAACCGGAGTTGCGAGGAAATAATTATGAAAAACAAAGTAGGAAGAGAATTGCCCGACCGTGTCGAAGGGTACAAAGAGATCCAACCCTATGCCGGCGCATTTGAGAGCCTCGGCGATCGTGTAAAAACGAGCGTAAAGGTGAAGAGCTATGTTCCCGGTACGAAAAAACTCCTTTCCTCCATCGACGAAGCCATCGAAAAGACAGGACTCAAAGATGGAATGACGGTGTCTTTCCATCATCACCTCCGAAACGGAGACCAAGTGGTCAATCAGGTGATGGCTGCCATTGCTGCAAAAGGGATCAAGGACATTCATTTAGCGGCATCCGGACTTTTCGCGGTCCATGAGCCACTTGTCAAACTGATCGAAGACGGTGTCATAACCAAAGTGACGACCAGTACCTTCAATCCCGGCCCTGTAGCTAAGGCAATCACTGCAGGAAAGCTGAAAAAACCTGCAGTTCTGATGAGTCATGGCGGACGCCCCCGGGCGATCGAGAGCGGCGACCTTCACATCGATGTAGCTTTCATTGGCGCGCCGACATGTGATGCCTTCGGAAACCTCAATGGAACCCAGGGCAAATCCGCATGCGGCTACGTATCCTATGCGTATGCAGATGCGATGTATGCAGACCGGGTGGTTGCTGTCACAGACAACTTGGTTCCCTATCCCTGTTGCCCCATTGAAATCACTCAAGAGAAAGTCGATTTTGTAGTAGAAGTCGAATCCATCGGTGATCGCAACGGTATCGTTTCCGGATCCACGAAAATCACTGAAGACCCGGTTCGTCTCAAAATCGCCAGCGACACTGCCAAACTTGTGGACAGCGCCGGCTATATCAAGCAAGACATGTCGTTCCAGACTGGAGCCAGCGGAACCGCTTTGGCTGTCGCATCCATCGTTCGGGACATCATGAAGGAAAGAAACATCGTGGGGTCCTTTGGGCTTGGCGGCATACATAATTATTTTGTCCAAATGTTGGAAGAAGGCCTGTTCCGGGCGTTGTTCGACACCCAGTGCTTCGACCTTGAGGCCATAGCCTCCGCCGGCCGCAACGAAAATCATATCGCCATCAGCGGCTCACAGTATGCAAACCCGCATAACCGTGGGAGTATCGTAAACAACCTCGACGTGGTCATACTTGGCGCTACGGAAATCGACACGGACTTCAACGTCAACGTGATCACCGGATCCAACGGTGTGATCATGGGAGCATCTGGTGGCCACAGCGATTGTGCTGCGGGATCCAAGCTCGCCATCATCGTTGCGAACCTGACCAGAAAAAGTTTCTGCGTCGTTCGGGACAAAGTGACTACAGTCACGACCCCCGGCGATACTGTGGATGCCTTTGTAACGGAACACGGGATCGCCATCAATCCCCGCAGGCAAGACTTATTGGAAGCAGTGAAAGACGCCGGACTTCCCCTCGTCGATATTCATGACTTGAAAGCGTTGGGAGAAAGCCTTGTCGGCGAACAAACACCAGCAGACCTGACAGACAAAATCGTCGCCGTTGTGGAATACCGCGATGGCACTGTGATGGATGTCGTTAAAATGCCCAAAGAAGCAGCTATTTAAAATACATGGAGGTACCGAAAAATGAAAGTCATCAGAAGCAGTCTCTACATTCCAGCAAACAACCCGATCTTTGTCGACAAGTGCGCAAAGTATCCAGCTGACAACATCACCTTCGACATCGAAGATGCCGTTCCGCCACAGGAGAAAGACAATGCTCGCAAAATGGCAGCTGCCAATCTCATTCAGGCAGGCAGCAATGGAGCGGAAGTCTATGTCCGTGTCAATGGATGGCATACCGAATACACCAATGACGATCTGGAAGCGGTCGTATTACCTGGTCTTGCCGGTATCACTCTACCAAAGACCCGCAATGTCGATGACGTGAAGCGTCTGGACTGGAAAATCAGCGAACTGGAAGAACGGAGAGGCATCCCCGCAGGAACAGTGAAGATTGCAGTTTTGCTCGAAACGGCAGAAGGCATCATGAATGCTTACCCGATCTGTACCGCAAGCCCGCGTATCGTTGCCGCATTCTTTGGCGCAGTGGATTATTGTGCTGATATGCGGATCAACAGAACCAATGAAGCTCCCGAGCAAATGGTGGCAAGAACCATCGTCGCGATCGCAGCACGCGCAGCCGGAATCGTTGCTCTTGACGCTCCTTTCGCAGACTATTCCAACATGGACGCATTCCGTAAAAATACACTAGATGGACGTCAGATGGGATTTGAAGGACGTATGCTGATCAATCCGAGCCAGGTAGCAGTGGCACACGAACTCTACTCTCCGACCCCGGAAGAGCTTGCCCACGCCGAAGTGATCAAGAAGTTCTTCGAAGAAGAAGGTCTTGCAAAGGGATTGGCTGCAGTTTCACTGGATGGCAAGATGGTGGACACTCCGGTTTATGTGAGCGCGCTCAACACACTGGAGTTCTATGACGCGATCCAAAAGCAAGAAAACAGATCCAAAACCAAATAAATCTAAACAAAGTCGGTAGTCGAATAAAGACTCGGGTCGCTTTTCAAATCGACACTGAATCGTTTGGCTTCCTTGATAAATAGCGGCAGGCTTGTGTTACGGTTCCCTTTTCTCCATGCGACGAGACGCTTGATGCGACAGCTGTCAGTACCGCCACTCCTTGTCCGCTGGCAACCATGAAAAGTAAGCTCGGGATCTGCTTTGCGCTCACAAAATGCATGGGAACGAAGCCGCCATGGAGGCATTGTTGCATCGTCATACTGTATATGACAGAAGATTCTCTTTGGTCCAAAAGCACGAAGGTTTCATGCTGCAAGTCCCTTATATGAAGAGCTTCTCGTTGCGCAAGGGGATGATCCTTCTCCATGACGACTGCATTTTTACAGGTCAAAAGGGTCTCGAAACCCAGCTCCTTGAGATTGCTTGTGTCGATCGCAGATATGAAGGCGATGTCAACCATCTCCTTCTGCAGAGATTCCAACAAGGAAGAATGACTGAATTCACGAAAAACCAATGTGATGTTTGGATAGCACTTGCGAAATTGATTGACCAGTGTCGGCGCGATCCGGTTCGTCAGATCTGACAGGATCCCGATCCGTAGCTGACCAACACAAACACCTTCTTCTCCACGAAGGGCAGCGGCAGCACGTTCGTAGTGGGCGGCGATCGCCTCAGCTTCCGGAAGAAGCAGTTGCCCGGCGGAGGTCAATTCCACCACTCTCGTATTTCGCTTGAAGAGAGTGACTCCCAGTTCCTGCTCCAGGGCTGCGATGTGTCGGCTAAATGCCGATTGAGATATATGGAGCTTCAAAGCGGATTGTGTGAAGTTCAGAGTCTGGGACAAAGATAGAACGCATTGCACTTGAATCATATCCATGGGGTGGTATCCTTTCCATCTTGGTTTTCTTAAAAACTATCATAGAGATGGACAGCGCGCAAGCACTTTATTGCGATATTTGCATAACTGTTATTCCGCGTTGCTAAAAGTTGGGATATAAACTATAATCAAAAATATAACGAAAATTGATTTGGAGGGTTGTGAATGCGTAGTCTCAACAAATTCATCGATGGCTGTCTCCTTGCGCTTGCAGGGATTGCCGGAGTCATTGTTCTGCTGCTTTTGCTTGCAGTGGTTTTTGCAACGCTATCGCGGTATCTGTTGAACCAACCGCATGCGTTTCTAATTGACTACTCAGCATATGCGTTGATCTATATCGCGTTTTTAGGAGCGCCTTGGCTTTATAAGGCAAGAGGTCATGTAGCGATCGACATGGTGGTCGTTGCTCTTCCAGTTAAGGTTCGACGTGTCTGGGTTGCCGCTACCGATGTCATTATTCTGATCATTGCAGTGGTAACTTGTGTCATCAGTTTTCAGGTGATGAAAACTTCCTTTGACAGCAACATCGCGGTGGCTGATTTTTTGGGCACACCAAAGTGGATCCTGATCGCTCCTATCCCGCTTAGCATGTTTTTCCTCGCAGTCCAGGCGATTCGAAATGCAATTGCATCTTTGACATCTGAGACAGGCATGACAGGAGGTGCGCATTAATGGAATGGTCACTCATACTTAGTCTTTTTCTGTTTTTCCTGGTAGCAGCCATGTTCACAGGTCTTCCGGTCGCATTTAGCTTCTTGGCAGTGTCTGGAGTCGCGATATATCTCATGTTGGATGTCGGCGGATTGAAGCAGTTGGTTCTGGGGATGCAATCCCAGTTGTCCAACTTTAATTTCACACCGATTCCGTTCTTTGTTATCATGGGTGAGGTGTTCTTCCGATCAGGCATCATAACTCGTACTATGGACTCTCTTTCCAAGCTGGTTCGAAGAGTCCCAGGCCGTCTCAGCGTCATCACATTATTAGGTGGCGGAATCTTTGCGTCGCTCAGCGGTTCTTCGCTGGCCAACACCGCTATGTTTGGATCACTTATGATGCCAGAAATGATGCGCAGAGGGTATTCTAAAGAGATGACAACCGGATCCATCATGGCATCCGGCGCCTTGGCGATGATCATACCACCGAGCAATCAGGTGGTCATGATGGGTGGTATCGCCAGTATCTCGGTTGCAAAGATTTTAGTCGGTGCGATCGGTCCCGGAATCTTGCTCCTCGTACTTTACTTGCTTTATGTCATCATCTCCTGTCTACGCAACCCGTCGCTTGCTCCAGTCATTGAAGATGATGAAAGTGAAGGATTGCTGACCACCAGTCAAAAAATGGCGACGATCGCAAAAGATATACTTCCCTTACTACTCATCTTCATCGTGGTCATCGGCGTAATTTTTACCGGAGTAGGTACTGCTACGGAGGCAGCGGCATTTGGAGCGCTTGGCTCTTACATTCTGGCGATGGCTTACCGGAAATTCAACTTCAAACTGCTGTTCAACACAATCATCGGATCCTTGCGCACCACCACCATGCTGATGCTGATCATCGGCGCTTCAGCTGGTTTCAGCCAGGTGCTTTCGATGACCGGCGCTAGTCGCGAGGCTGTCATGGCGGTAACGAGCACGATCACAAGTCCGGTTCTCATCATCTTTGTAATGATGGCTATCACCTTCGTGCTAGGGCTCTTCATCGAACAGTCGGCAATCATGATGATCTGTCTCCCACTGTTTATGCCTATCGTGTACGCCTTTGGTATTGATGAAATATGGTTCGCAGTATTGTTCCTTATCTTGCTCCAGGTCGGTCAGTTTACTCCGCCGGTCGGCATGTCCCTGTTCGTTATGAAAGGTGTCTCTCCACCTTCGGTCACGATGCAGCACATCATTCGAGGGGCCATACCATTTTTGATCATAGATATCATCGCCGTGGTCGTTATCGTTATCATCCCCAAGATAGTAACGGTACTGCCCAGCTTGATATAAGCATGTCACAGTTTAGTGAAGATATCGCAATGTAGGAGGAAAAAAGCAATGAAAAAGACCTTAGCAATTTTACTTGTCCTGGTCATGGTATTTGCCCTTGTCGGTTGCGGCGGAACAGAACCTGCTCCGGAGCCCGAAGAAGAAGTGACCGAATCCACGCCGATCACGATCAAATTCCAAGGAGCATTCCCGGAAGGCACATCACACTACTACTATTTTGATCAGTTCGTGCAGTCTGTTTCCGAACGGTCCAACGGATCTGTGACCATTGAGTGGGGCGCAGGACCGGAAGCGATCCCTTCGGATCAGTTGGCAGAAGCCATGATCAACGGCGTAGTTGAGATGGTCTATTCTCCCGTTACCTATCTTGTTACTGTGGCTCCGGTACTCAACGGCGTCAAAATGTTGGATCCTCTGGAAGCCCGGGCAAACGGTGGTGTCGAGTACATCAACGAACTGACGCAGGAATATCTGAACAGTGTTTACCTCGGACGTACTGCTGCTGAAAGCCCCTACGTGCTCATGAGCAGCAAGAAGATCGAAACCATTGACGATTTCAAAGGCCAGATCTTCCGTGGGACCGCAGCTTACAAACCTTTGTTGGTAGGCGTTGGTGCAGAAATGGTCACCATGGGTTGGGGCGACATTTATCAGGCAGCGGAAAAGAATGTCATCAACGGTGTTGGCGGAACCATGAAAGACTTTGTCGACAATTCCATCGGAAAAGTGGTTGACTACGTGATCCAGCCGGGATTCTATTGCTCTGACTCTTCCCTCTTTATCACGAATGGAGTTTGGGACAAACTGGACGACGTGCAGAAGCAGGCGATCATTGACAGTGCGATCGATTGGGAAGCCGATTCCGCCGTACATTATGCAGGCGAGAATCAAAAGTATCTGGATGCTGTCGTTGCTGACGGAGCCGAAGTGATCGAACTGACCGGCGATGTTCTTGACGCATACCTGAAGGCTGCCTATGATGGCGCTTGGAAAGTCGTAGAAGAAGCCGATGCAGACATCGCAGCTAAAATGCGTGGTTTCTCAAGTCTTTAAGAAAATGAACAGTTCAAGTTATTGATAATCGGGGAGCGGTGTCTTGATACCGCTCCCTGTTTTACCACAGAAAGGAACAGTACGATATGGCAGATGTAGTTTTTCTTTTTAAGGAGTCTCCTAAAGTGCCGTTTCAGTTTACCGGAACTCACATGGAACAAATCGCCGAAGCTGCCGGAGGCAACGTCTATCGGTTTGAATCGGAAGATGAGCTTTTAGCCAGCGGGATCCAGGCAGAGATTTTGTACACCTGGGGAGGGAACGGCGAGATGCCGGTCCGCTATTGCACGACGAACCCGAATCTGAAGTGGTTCCATTCCTTTTCCGCCGGAATGGATCCTGTGATGAAATCCGAAATCGCAGGCTTGCCGATCATCATTTCCAACTCCAGCGGGATCCACTCTATTCCTATTTCAGAGTCGGTGATGGGTTACATTCTAGCCTGGAATCGGACACTGCCCTTTATGTTGCAGAAGCAGCGAGAACATGTGTGGGCGAAAGGGATGACGAGGCAACCGTTGGAGGCCATCGGTAAAACCCTGGGGATCGTTGGAGCGGGAGCGATCGGATATGAACTGGCTGTTCGGGCCAAGGCATTCGGTATGCGAACTTTGGCTTTGCGCAGAAACCCGAAGCCGATGGAGTGTTTCGACGAGATTTTTGGAAGCGACGGACTGGAAGCGCTTCTAGGTCAATCGGATTATGTGGTCGTTTCGACTCCACATACACCGGAGACCCATCATATGTTCAGCACCGACCAATTCAAAGCGATGAAGAATTCTGCTCTCTTTGTCAATGTTGCCCGTGGCGGCGTCGTCGATCAAGCGGCGCTGATCAAAGCGTTGAACGAAAAGGAGATCGCAGGAGCTGCGCTGGACGTCACCGATCCTGAGCCGCTTCCGCAAGATAGTCCGCTTTGGGATATGGAGGAAGTGATCATTACCCCTCACATGTCAGCGGATTCTCCCATCCTGGTCCACCTGGCGGTTGAATTTTTCTGTCGCGAGATCAAAAACTACCTCAAAGGAGAACCGGTCAAAAACGCTATGCCCCATTGATTCGATCAGAGACCTATCCGGAGTGTGTCATACTGACCTTAGATAAAAGAGTCACATTAGCACAAATGCCTGAGAACGATACATCTCCCAGTAAAGAACGGCTTTCGGGCTGTTCTTTTTATTGGCATGACAATTGCAAAATATAGTAGTATCCGGCAAGAAACATAAGTCGTCGCAGAGGAGCATGAAACGATGTATCAGTTGATTTGTCATAAGGAACTAGTCCCGTACGCTGAAGGACTGCTTTTACAGCAAAACGCTTTTTCTATGGTCAGAAATCAGGTGCGAGATGGTATCATATTGGTCTTGCAGCATAGACCGGTATATACGATCGGTACCGGCGGCGGCTGGCAGAACATGCTGTTTGCAAAAGACTTTTTTGATAGCCGGGGGATCGATATCATCGAAGTGTCCCGGGGAGGAAATGTGACCTTTCACGGACCGGGACAGATCGTCGTCTATCCGGTCCTTGACCTGACAAAGCTGAGGAAGGACGCTCACTGGTATATTGAATGCCTGGAAGAGGTTGTGGTTCGGGTGTTAAAGCAATATGGAATTTCCGGGACTAGAAAACCGGAATACCGGGGAGTATGGATCGGTGACGAAAAAATCGCAGCTGTCGGGGTTTCAGTGAAGCGATGGATCACGCAGCACGGCCTGTCTTTTAATATTGATGTGGACAAGACCTATTTCGACTGGATCAACCCCTGCGGTATCAAGGAGTTTGGAATCACGTCCCTTGAAAACCATGTTTCCCAGCCTGATCATGACCATATTCTTCGACAACTGGCTGATTGTATGGAAGAGGTATTTGAAATCAGCATTCATGGAAAGGAGGAGGCCATTGGAGCGTCCATTGAGTAAGCCGGAATGGCTCAAAACCACTGTAAAAGACATTCGTCAAATCCAGGAGACGAGAGCGATCCTCAATGCGCTTTCTCTTCATACCGTCTGCGATAGCGCGGAATGCCCGAACATCGGCGAGTGCTTCGGAAACAAGACGGCTACCTTCATGATATTAGGAGGCAACTGCACAAGGCAATGTCGTTTCTGCGCAGTGAACAAGGATAAACCAGAGAATATAGATACAGACGAGCCGAGGCGTATTGGGGAAGCATGCAAGGCAATGGGGCTTTCGCATGTGGTAGTCACGTCTGTGACGAGAGACGATCTGTCCGACGGAGGCGCAGGTCATTTCGCAAGCACTGTAGAAGAGATCCGGCGACGGAGCCCGGGTTCCACCGTGGAACTATTGATCCCGGACCTTCTTGGAAACTGGGAGGCTTTGGAGACGATCCTGGATACAAAACCAGACATTTTGAATCATAATATAGAAACCGTGCCGGCGCTCTATTCTATCATCCGCCCCCAGGCCAAATATGATCGATCGCTGGAACTTCTTGCAAGGGCAAAAAAGCAAAAACCGGACATTTTTACAAAGTCCGGTATCATGGTTGGCTTAGGAGAGACAGAACAGCAAGTCATAGAAGTCATGGATGATTTGAGGGAAAATGGATGCGACATACTGACGATCGGTCAATATCTGCGTCCGTCAGAACAGCATATCGAGATAAGGGAGTACGTCCATCCCCTGCAATTCCAGCGCTACAAGACCATCGCAACGGATAAGGGCTTTCGTTACATTGCATCCGGGCCCTTTGTCAGAAGTTCCTATCATGCTTCCCTGGGGATCGACGCGCTGTTATCTCCTCTTTAGTATCTCATCCAACAGTCGATGAGCGACGGCTTCTTTGGAGAGAACAGGAAGGTCGATTTCCTCATCCTTCGTGATCAGTATCAGGTGATTGGTATCGGTGCCAAAACCTGCATCCTCTTCCTTCAGGTTATTTGCCGCGATCATGTCCAAATGCTTTCCTTCCAGCTTCCTTCTGGAATTCTCGATCAGGTGCTCCGTTTCCATGGAAAATCCGCAAAGAAATTGTTTGTCGGTGCGGTGTTCCCCGAGATGCTTCAATATATCCTTCGTTCGGGTCAGTGCGAGGGAAAGATCTCCTTCGCTCTTTTTCACTTTTTCCGGTGCCGTATCCAGGGGCCGATAGTCGGCGACAGCGGCTGCTTTTATGATGATATCCTGATGTTCACTGACAGATGTCACCGCTTGAAACATGTCTTCCGCTGAATCGGCAGGGATCACAGTGACGCGAGCGGGAGGAGCGATGTTGGTATTGCCGGTGACCAATGTGACTTCTGCTCCCCGTTGCACTGCGGCTCTGGCGATGGCATATCCCATTTTCCCGGAAGAGGGATTGGTGATGAACCGGACCGGATCGATGAATTCACGGGTCGGACCAGCAGTCACAAGTACTTTAAGCCCTGTCATATCTTTGCTGTAGGCCAGTTCCTGAAGTACCACTTCCATAAGGAGTTCCGGCTCAGGCATCTTTCCGATGCCCAAGTCACCGCAGGCCAATAGTCCCGTTCCCGGCGTTACGATCTCCCAATCAAGAGAAATGAGTTCCTTTAAGTTTTTTTGAGTGATCTTGTTCAGGTACATCTGTGTGTTCATCGCCGGCGCCAGGATCTTTTTACAGGTCGCGGCGAGTATCGTAGTCGTGACCATATCATCGGCGATTCCGTGGGCGAGTTTGGCGATCAGATTCGCAGTCGCCGGCGCCACGAGGATCAGGTCCGCCTTCTGCGCCAGAGAGATATGCTCCACATTGAATCGGAAATTGCGGTCGAAGGTGTCTGTATGCGTTTTACTCCCGGTCAAGGTCTCGAAGGTCAGAGGTGACACAAATCGCGTAGCATTGGATGTCATCAACACATCGACGATGCAACCCTGCTTGACGAGAGCGGAACAAAGAGCAGCGGATTTGTATGCGGCGATGCTTCCCGAGATGCACAGCAGCAGATGTTTGCCTTTCAACATAGGTACACTCCTCGTTTCGTGGTTTCTTTGTATCAGTATAGCAAACCGGGGAAATGTTTGCAAATCCGTGGAAAACTCTTTATAATACTGGATAGTATGAAATGTGGTCACTGTCAAAAATCGTCAACAGGAGAGATGAAATGATACTTGTCATTGATGTGGGCAACACAAATATCGTCGTCGGTTGCATGGAGGGAAATGAGATCCTTTTCACTGCCAGATACAGCACCGATCGGGAAAAAACTGAAGACGACTATGCGTTGGTGTTTATGAATATGTTTCAATTCAACGGAATAGATCCCAAGAAAGTGGAAGGCGGAATCATTTCCTCCGTCGTTCCGGCGTTGAAAAAAGTCTTGAAACTTGCAGTTGCGGCAGTGACGGGAAAGACACCTCTTCTTGTCGGGCCGGAATTGGATGTGGGACTGGACATTGAAATGGACAATCCGGGAACGGTGGGAAGCGATCTTATCGTGGATGCCGTGGCTGCGATCGCCAAATATCCGACGCCGATCCTGATTTTCGACATGGGAACCGCGACGACGCTATCGGTCATCGATCGTGATCAAAAGTACATTGGCGGGATGATCATGCCGGGATTGATTCTTTCCATGGACGCTTTATCAACAAAAACATCGCAACTACCACGTATCAGCCTCGATGCGCCAGAACAACTGATCGGAAAAAACACCATCAACTGCATGAAGGCCGGCGCTATATACGGCAATGCGGCTATGCTTGACGGGATCATCGACAGGGTCGAAGACGAACTTGGCGGCCTGGGAACGGTTCTTGCCACTGGCGGTTTGATCGGTGAAGTGGTTCCCTTTTGCAGAAGAACCATTATCGTTGAGAAGGATTTGATGCTTTACGGGCTGCAGATGCTGTACGAGAGAAACAAGGATCTGTTGAAATAGGAAAAGCACATCATTCCTGATGTGCTTTGTAGGCAAGTAGGGCTTTTTCCAAAATTTCCATCGATCGTTCCAATGCCGATCGATTCAATACGTAGGAGATCCGAATCTCGCTGAGACCTTTCCCCGGAGTGGCGTAGAAGCTCTTGGCGGGGGCGAACATCAGGGTTTCTCCATTGTCATCGAATTCAGTCAGCAACCAAATCTGGAATTGTTCCGCGTCACTGACCGGGAGGCGACAAGTCACGTAGAACGCGCCTTGAGGTTCCCCGCAGACGACACCTTCCATCTGCTGCAACTTTTGATAGACGATATCACGTCGGGCCCTGTATTCTTCCCGAACAGTAGCAAAATATTCGGGTCCTACGCTGTAGAGCGCGATTGCACCCAGCTGATCCAGCGTGGGAACGGACAATCTTGCCTGACAGAATTTCATGATGTGCTCACGCAATTCCCGGTTTCGTGTGATCAAAGCACCGACTCTCGCTCCACATGCGCTGAAACGCTTGGATACACTGTCGATGATCACCACATGTTCGGCGCCGTCTTCAAAGATGCCAATGGAAGACATAGGAGAATCGTTATAGATGAATTCCCGATACACTTCATCTGCAACGACGAACAATTGGTGCTGGATCGCCACATCGAGGATCATCCGAAGCTCATCCAGAGATAACACCGTTCCGGTCGGATTTCCGGGGTTGGTGATGAGGATCGCACGGGTGCGGGGAGTGATCTTCGCTTCGATTCTGGCGCGATCTGCGTAATGGTATCCCTCCTCCGCTGTTGTGGGAATGGGGACGACAGAAGCTCCTGTGGCAGCCACGAAGGTGCTGTAGCTAGGATAGTAGGGTTCGGGTATGATCACTTCATCCCCTTCGTCAAGGATGGCCATCATGGTGAACAACAAGGCCTCGCTTCCACCGTTGGTGATGAGGATGTCATCCGATTTGATGCCGACGCCGATGTTTCGATAGTAATTCCGGACCGCCCGGATCAAATCGGGGATGCCGGCGGACGGAGCGTATTCAAGAACCGGGTCGCAAAAGTTGTGGATTGCATCAAAAAATTCCGGCGGTGTCTTGATGTCGGGTTGACCAATGTTCATGTAGTAGATTTTCTTTCCTTGTTTTTCCGCCTTAACGGTATAAGGATAGAACTTCCGGATCGGTGAAAACTGGCATTGCAGCACTTTGCTTGAAAACTTCAATGGTATCGCCCCTTTGTATAGGATCCGTTCCCCCAGTGGGGCGAGCGGTCTTAAAAAACTATAATAGATGGATTATAACAAATGAAAGGTTAGAAGAAAAGACCCCAAATGGAAAAATATAAAAAATACTTCTGGTACATCACGGTCCCTCTCGTACTTTTCTGTATGGAATTGGTCGTCAAATTCTTCTGCTTTCAGACGATTTCTTGGAGAGCGATCTTTTACACCGGACTGTTTTCGATTTCTGTCGGCCTCGGGATCGCATTCCTGTGCAGCGGGTTTTCGAAACGGACGAGCCGAGTGTTGTCCAGGATCCTGTTAGGGTTCCTCGTGCTGTTCTTTTCTGCGCAGGTCGTTTATTTTTCTATATTCAAAACCTTCGGAACGCTGTATTCGCTTGGCGTTGGTGCGGGAGCGATCACTGAATTCTGGTCCAGTACCGTCGTCGGCATCCAATCGAGTGCCTTGCCCATCGTCCTCTTAGTGTTGATTTATGGAGCGTTTTGGGCTGCCAGCATATGGGTCGCGCTAGAGAAGAAGAAAAGATCAACCGCAATCGCAGGCATCGTTGTCGGAGTTATGGTCCCACATCTTCTGGCACTACTGTTCATCGTCAACGACGCCTCTGGAGTTCTTCCGATCCGCTACATCTACCGGGACGCTTTTATTCCCACTCTATCAGTCCAGCAGTTTGGGCTGATGACGACTCTTCGTCTCGATGCCCAGGCATTGGCCTTCGGGGGGCCCTTCGGCACTCTGGGGATTTCGGCGGATGTGCAGGCGGAACCCTTGCCCGAAGTTGAAGAGCAGCCCCCTGAGCCGGAGACCCCGGAGTACGGATACAATGTCATGGAATTCGATTTTGATGCAATGATCAAGGATGGCCAGAGCCAGATACTCAACGACATGCACAACTACTTCAAAGAAGTTGAACCAACACAGCAGAACCAGTACACCGGCATATTTGAAGGTAAAAATTTGATTTGGATCGTGGGAGAAGCTTTTTCTACATTGGCCCTGGACGAAACGGTGACACCGACGCTATACCGAATGTCCCGTGAAGGATTTGTCTTTGAGAACTTTTACAATCCGGTATGGAGTGTATCCACCAGCGATGGAGAATACGTGACCCTCACCGGACTGATCCCCAAATCCGGCGTTTGGAGCTTCAAGGAATCTTCAAAGAATTTCATGCCATACGGCTTCGGAAACCTGATGAAACCCCTCGGGTACACGACGAAGGCATATCACAATCATTATTACAGCTATTACGGTCGCGACTTGTCCCATCCAAACCTGGGATATGATTATAAAGGTTTGGGAAATGGGCTCAAAGTTAAAGAGACATGGCCGGAATCCGATCTTGAGATGATGGAGCTGACTCTGCCAGAGGATATGAAGCAGCAACCGTTTCATACATACTACATGGCCGTGAGCGGGCATCTCAACTACACGTTCAAGGGCAACTACATCGCTGCAAAGAACCGGAGCCTAGTAGAGCATCTCCCTTATTCGGAGGGCCCGAAGGCATACCTCGCCTGCAACGCGGAATTGGACAAGGCTGTTGCCTACCTTCTTGAGCAATTGGCTGCAGCTGAGTTGTTGGAGGATACGGTCATTGTGATCTCGGGAGATCATTATCCATACGGGCTGACGACAGAAGAAATGTCTGAACTCGAAGGAAAACCTTTGGAGGAACGGTTTGAAAAATACAAAAGTACTCTGATCCTGTGGAGCGGATCTCTTTCTGAGCCGATCCCTGTGAGCAAAGTCTGTTCCAGTCTGGACTTGATGCCGACGCTGGCAAACCTCTTCGGACTACCCTATGATTCACGGTTGGTCGTCGGAAGAGACATTTTATCCAATTCACCGGGAGTGGTGGAGTTCGGTGACCGGAGCTTTATCACCGATCTGGGTCGCTACGACTCCAAGAGCAACCTGTTTGTCCCCGAACCGGGCATCGGTGTCGATGAAGGGTATCCCAGACGGATCCTCAAAAAAATCAATGATTCCTTTGCTTATTCGGCAAAGATCCTGGAGACCGACTACTATCGAGTCCTGTGGGAGGCCAGCCAATGAAAACCATTTATCTGGATCATGGAAGTACGTCGTTTCCCAAAGCACCTGGCGTTGGGAAAGCTATGATGGAATTGCTGTCTGAAGGAGGATTCAACATTGGCAGAGGCGGATATGAGTCGGCCTATTCGCTGGCGGAACGAGTTCTTGGTATTCGAAAACAAGTGAGCGATTTCTTTGGATTCGAGACGGACAGCAATGTGATTTTTACGCCCAATGTGACCTTCAGTCTCAATTTCCTGATCAGTGGACTCCTGAAAGCGGGAGACCATGTGATCACAACCACCATGGAACACAATGCGGTGGCAAGACCTCTGGAAGCTGCAAAACGACGAGGAGTCGAAATCAGTTACGCACAAGCAGATGCGATGGGAGGCGTAGAACCGGAACAAATCGAGGCGTTGATCCGATCCAATACCCGTGTGGTCGTTATGCTTCACGGTTCCAACGTCAGCGGCACATTGCTGCCAATCAGTAACGTAGGAAAAATCTGCAAACAAAAAGGAATATTTTTTGCGGTTGACGCTGCTCAGACCGCCGGAGTGGTGCCCATCGACATGAAGGCGATGGGAATCGACGCTCTGGCGTTTACCGGACACAAAGGGCTGTTGGGCCCGCAAGGCATTGGGGGACTGCTACTTGTCGATGAGCTTGCAGACGTGGTTGACCCTATGCTGTTCGGAGGAACCGGCAGTTTGTCCGATTCACTGGAGATGCCAGGATTCTTGCCGGACAAACTTGAGCCGGGAACACTAAATCTTCCGGGAATCATAGGGCTGTCTGCTGCGCTTGACTATATCAACGAGGTGGGGATCGATCATATTCGTTCGACCGAACTGTCGCTTGC
>PHAE01000035.1 GCA_002840285.1 Firmicutes bacterium HGW-Firmicutes-11 | reverse complement strand
CGTTCTGGGGGCATCCTTTCCGATCGTGATGACATCCCGGGCAGAGAGCGCTCAGGGGAAAATGGATTCCATCGCAATGGCCTGTCTTGGATCGGGGGGGAGTCGATGAAACACTTGATCCTAGCCATCAACCCAGGTTCGACCAGCACAAAGATCTCCGTATATCGGGAGAAAGAACCGGTTTTTGTCGTAAATGTGACCCACCCGGATGAGGATCTGGCCGGTTTTGACAGAATCACAGATCAAATGGATTTGAGGGCGGAACAGGTAATGTCTGAATTGAAAAAGCACGGCATTGCAGTGGAGAAACTGTCCGCCGTTGTGGGAAGAGGAGGAATGCTTCCACCGGTCGAAGCGGGTGGATATCTTGTCAATGCAGCAATGAAGGAGCTGATACAAAGCGGTATCCTGCCGGAACACGCTTCCAACTTGGGGGCATTGATCGCAGACCGGATCGCCGCACCGTTGGGGATCCCTGCATATATTTATGATGCGGTCTCTTCGGATGAATTGGCGGATATCGCCAAGATCACAGGAATTCCGGAGATCCGGAGGCAGAGCTTTTGTCATGTTCTGAACAGCAAAGCCGCGGCAAGGAAGTATGCAACGATCATTGGAGCAAACTATGAGGACCTTAACCTATTGGTTGCCCATCTCGGTGGAGGCATCTCCATCAGTGCACATCAGAAGGGCCGAATGATAGACACCATCAGCGATGATGGCGGCCCCTTCGCTCCGGAACGTTCCGGAAGTGTGCCTCTCAGCTACATCGTGGAGATGTGTTATTCAGGAAAATACTCTGAAAAAGAAATCATGCGAAAGATCCGGGGCAGCGGTGGTTTGAAAGCGCACCTGGGAACGTCCAATGTTTTGAAGATCGAGGCGATGATCGCGGAAGGTGATGAATACGCGAAGCAGATCTATGACGCAATGAGCTATCAGATCGCCAAAGGTATCGGTAATCTGTGCACCGTTTTTGACGGACCGATCGATGCGATACTTCTTACTGGTGGAGTGGCTCATTCTACGATGCAAGTACGAATGGTGGAAGAAAGAGTCAAATTCCTGGCGCCGGTGATCGTTCTGCCGGGAGAAAATGAAATGGAGTCTTTATCGCTGGGAGCATTGAGGATCCTGAAGGGAGAAGAAGTCAAAGAATTTATATGGAGCGGGTGAAGGGAATCGAACCCTCGTCTTAGCCTTGGGAAGGCCACGTTCTGCCATTGAACCACACCCGCCGGGCATGTCCGAATACCATGATACCGTAACTGGCTTTAAAATTCAATCACTTTTTCCCCAGGAAACGCCGTGACCAAGGAAAGGATTTTTGATGAGTGGTCGAACGATACTGAAGACGGAACACCTGAGCAAAAGTTACCAGATGGGCGAAATCGAAGTGAAAGCTTTGGTGGATACTGACCTCGAACTTTATGAAGGTGAATTTGCCGTAATACTGGGACCCAGCGGGTCCGGGAAAAGCACACTGCTCAATATCATTGGCGGTATGGACCGGCCGACCAACGGAAAGGTGTTTTTACGAGAAGACGAAATCACCGCGTTTACAGAGCGACAACTAACCGATTACCGAAGAAAAAAAATCGGTTTTGTATTCCAATTCTACAATATCATGGCAAGCCTGACAGCGAGGGAAAATGTGGAGTTGTCCACGGAAATTTCGGAAGATCCGCTGGATGTCGATCAAGTGATGATCGATGTGGGACTGGGCGAACGAATGGATCATTTTCCCTCTCAATTAAGTGGAGGGGAGCAGCAACGTGTTTCGATCGCAAGAGCTGTCGCCAAGAATCCTGAGATCCTTCTCTGTGACGAACCGACGGGAGCTTTGGATTTCAAATCCGGTGTCGCTATCTTGTCCCTACTGAAGAAAATCAATCGAAGCATGGGAAAGACGGTTGTGGTCATAACACACAACATCTCTATCGGAGAAATGGCGGACCGTGTCATAAAAATGCACAGTGGCGAGATCTTTGAAATCACTACGAACGAGAATCCGATCGAACCTGAAGGGATCCAATGGTGATGAAAAAAACGACGCTCATGTTGGCGCGGATGATCACAAGATCGAAAGGCCAGTATATAGCTGTTTTGACCATTATAATCACAGGACTTCTGGTCTATACGTCCATGAACACTTCGGCGATCAATCTGGGCACGACATTGGATTCCTATTATTCGGACAACAAATTTGCTGATCTGAATGCCCAGGTCGTGAAGATTTCTGAACAGCAACTGATGAAATTGCAGGACTTGCCGGGAGTAGGATCCGTACAGGGCAGGGTCATCTTTGATATTCCGTTTGAGTCGGAAGACAAGGACGAAAGAGTCAACGTCAGAATCATTACCGTGCACTCGGAGAATGCCGGAATCAACAATTTGACGATAGTAGACGGAGACTTTATCACAGAAGAAGACAGTGATGCGATCGTACTGCAGCAGTTTGCCGTAGCGCGCAACATTAAAACAGGTGATGTCATTGAACTTCGAATCAACGGATTTGCCTACAAACTCAACGTGGCGGGAATTGGCGCGAGTCCTGAGTATATTTATGCGACTGAGAATGCGCAATCACTTTTACCAAACCCAAGGGCGTTTGGGGTGATTTTTGTCTCCGAAAGATTGGGGCAGCAAGCATTTGGATATCAGGGCGGCTACAACGACATACTGTTCACTTACGACGATAGCGTCAAAGAAGAGAATCTGATCGACACACTGCAAGATGACCTAGAACCTTTCGGCATGAAAAGCATCACGAAGAGAGAGCATCAGCTCAGCAACAGCATGATTTCCGAAGAGGTCAAGCAATTGGAGCGAACCTCCAACTCCCTTCCGATCGCGTTTCTACTCATCGCTGCTGTGATTCTTGCTATGATGATCGGTCGTATGGTGAAGCGTGACCGAATCAAGATCGGCATCATGCAGGCGATCGGCTACTCGAAGGGTCAGGTGATCCGTCACTATGCGGGTTACTCCTTAAGCGCAGGGCTGATCGGTGGTTTTCTGGGATCCACTTTAGGGATGCTTCTTGCCGGTTTCATGACCTCTTACTATATGGAATTTTTCAATATACCACTTTTGAAGGTTAGTTTCTATTATAAGTTTGTGCTTGCTGCTATCCTAATGACGTCCGCGTTCTGCCTGATTGCCGGCCTTATAGGAGCTAAGGGCGTCCTGAAGATCTCTCCGGCGGAATCCATGCAGACGGAAGCTCCGCGAAAAGGGAAACGGATCCTGTTGGAACGCATCGGATTTTTTTGGAAGCATCTATCTTTTAGCTGGAAGTTGGTCTATAAAAACATCTTTAGAAACAAAAAACGAGCGATCTTTGTCTTGTTCGGTGTCACTCTGACTTATGCGCTTATGCTATTCACGATGGGAATGCCGGCGATCATCGATGAGTTTATGGACAAGCATTTTACCGAGTTTCAGACCATGGATTACAACATCAGCTTTCGTACGCCAATGCACGAACGGGTGCTCAAGGACTTCGGCACATTGGTGGAGATCGACCACATCGAAGGCAAAATAGAGTATCCCTTTGAGCTGCAAAACGGCTCGCGGACAAAAGCAGTTCCAGTGATCGGAATACAGCAAGACACCGAGTTTTATACATTCAAAGACAAGAACGGCAGAAGAGTGGATGTGCCGGAGGACGGCATCTTGCTCAGCTCGAATCTGGCGAATTCGCTGCAGGTCGACATCGGCGACAAATTGAAGATCAACACGTATTTACCTGGTCGGGACGATGCGTATGTCGTGGTTTCCGGAATCATCAAGCAGAGCATGGGTATCAATGCCTATATGAATCTGGAGCATATGGACGAGCTGCTTTTTGAAAAAAATACGATCACGGGTGTCTTCATTAGCACCGATGATACAAATATCAACGAAGCCTTGAAGAAGGTGTCGAATATCAGCACCGTTTTGTCACCATCCGATTTAAAAAAGGTGTTCGACCAATATCTTGGGCTTACGATGTTGTCGATCTTTATCATGATATTTTTTTCCGGTCTCATGGGGTTTGCCATCGTATACAATGCGACGATGATCAGCGTTAGCGAGAGAGAGATGGAGTTTTCCTCCCTTCGCGTCCTGGGATTCAGCAAAGGAGAAATCTATCGCATCGTCTTGAAGGAGAACAACATCATCACCATGATCGGCATACTACTGGGAATTCCCGTAGGTATCTGGATGACAGAAGCCAGTTCGGCAGTTTTCAACACTGACATGTACAGTCTGTCACTGACACCAACACCGACCGCCGGCATCCAGGCCGCAGCATTCACGATTGCATTCGTCGTGCTTGCACAGATCGCAACATTCCGGAAGATAAGCACACTGGACTTTTTGCAGGCGCTTAAAAATAGAGTGTCATAAGGAGGGAAGACGTTGGAGAAGAAGCATAGAGGAAGCAAGAATAAAAAATTCGTCGGTATTGTAGTGGCTGTGATTCTGGTGCTGGTAGTTGCCGGTTTCCTATGGACGCAATCGGCGGGTGGGATCGAAGTTGAAACGGAGCTCATCTCAGTGGGCGATGTGTCAAAAGTAATCAAACAAACGGGAATCGTAGAGTCGGATTCCACCAGCCTGATCACCGCCAAAACGGTCATGGACATCAAGGGGTTCGACTTCCAGGAAGGGGATGTGGTATCTGCGGGACAGGTGATCTTGTCAACGGATGTGACTGCTGCCCAATTAACGGTCAAGAGCATGGAATCGGAGGCAGCAGGTTTGCGGATCCAGTACAACCGTGCGAAAGACATGACGGTACGGAGCAAACTTCTATATGACCAAGGTGCAATCAGCAGAGACGAGTATCTCATGGTGGAAACCAGCGAGCGTCAACTGGCTTCTCAGCTGTCCGCTATCAATTATTCCATCGCCAGCATGAAGGAAACAATGGATACCGGAGGAATCACGGCGCCGATCAGCGGAGTGATCACTCAGGTTTTCGCAAAGGTCGGGGAGACGGTGATGCCGGGTACACCCATCCTGGAATTATCAGATCTGGATCGGTTATATATTTCGACGTACTTGATTGCCTCCGATGCGGATCAGATCAAGACAGAAAGCCGGGTGCTTGTCAGTGATGAAGATACCGGCTTTCATGATCCGGATGCCGCAGTGCGCAAAATTCACCTGAAAGCGATCGATTTCGTTTCTGACCTTGGCATCAGCCAAAAAAGAGTCAAGGTCGAGGTCCGGATGAGCAAGCTCGACGGAGTACGTCTTGGTAGCGAAATGGATGTGGAAATCACTGTGGACAGCCGTACAAACGTCGTGGTGGCATCCAAAAAATCCATTTTTGAGTTCGATGGGAAACACTACGCATACGTAGTGGAAGATGGGAAAGCCGCATTACGTGAAGTGGAACCGGGGTTAAAAGGAGAAGATATCTGGGAAATTCGCTCTGGTCTCTCAGATGGAGAAACCGTAATCGTTTCTCCGGGGAATGATATCGATGAAGGAACAAAAATCAAACAGTAAGGAGATACCTGTGCAAAAAACAAACGCTTTGCGCATGCTGGATAAGATGAAAATCCCATACCGGACGTATCTATATGATGCCCCGGATGGGTTTCTTGACGGTGTCTCGGTTGCTGAAGCAATCGGTCTGAACCCGAATACCGTGTTCAAAACCTTGGTGCTCCAAGGAATGAGTCGCCTGTATTATGTCTGTCTGATTCCTGTAGCGATGGAGCTGGACTTGAAGAAAGCGGCAAAGCATTTCGGAGAAAAGAAGCTCGATATGATACCGGCAAAAGAGATCACAGCAGTCACTGGCTATATCAAGGGAGGGTGCTCGCCTGTCGGCATGAAAAAACCCTTCCCGACGGCGGTCGATCAGAGCGCCGCAAAACATGACAAAATCGTCGTCAGTGCGGGACGGGTGGGCTTACAGATGGAGCTTTCCGTCGATGGGCTTCTCGGGGCTGTCAGCGCAGGGCTTGTCGATCTTTCGGTCGATTGAATCGAAGTCGATAAAAGCACTGCATTGACCGGCTTTGCTACAGCCGGCACAACCTGATGCGCATCCGGCGGATGCGCGTTTCGATTTTATCAGCACGATCGTTACAATGACGACCGCAACCGCGATGAGGGCAATGAGCAGATAATCGATCATAGAAACACCTTCTTGTTATAAATATAGCAATCGTTAGCCACCGCTAACCGTTGATATTCTATACCTCGAAACAGCCTGTGTCAATCAATGTTTCGATGTTCACAACTAAAATGATAATTTGGCAACAATAAGATTTTAGAATATTTTAAATATTCCTTAATTGGTCTTTAAAGGAACTGGAATACAATGATGCTGTGCATAAGAAATGCACTTCTTCGCAATACTATTCAAGGAGGTAATGGTTATGTCAAAGCACAAAATGACAACGAAGACCAAGATCATCTGGATCCTGCTGTTGATCGGTTTTGCAGCGATGGAATTTCCCGGTGTCTTTTTCTTCCAGGACATGGTAGACCCGTTCATCTTCGGATTCCCGTTCATTTATGGGTATATCCTATGTTGGTGGGCCTATATGGCAGTTATCTTGCTTTATGCGTATCGGACCGATTGGGGTCATGCGGTCAAGGAAGGAGGAGCAAGCAAATGACAGGACAAAACATCGGCGCTTTGGTCATTATCGGTCTTTTCATGCTGATCCCCCTCGCCATGGGAGCAATCGCCGGAAAGAAATCACTTCCGACAACGGAAGACTTTTTCGTTCAAGGACGGGGCATGGGCTCCATCGCTGTATTCTTCACCGTTGCTGCTACCTGGTGGAGCGCGTTCGCTTTCATGGGCTCCAACGCACTCTTTTATGCCAGAGGACCACTGTACTGGACAGCCATCGCTTGGAACATTCTGTTTGGCGTCCTTTACTTTGTCGTTGGAAAGAGAGTCTGGTTCTTTGGCAAAACCAACAACTACATCACCCCCAAGGATTTCTTTAAGCACCAATACGGCTCAGAAGCGCTCGGCAATATCGTTGCGATCATCATGCTTCTCTTTACATTGCCGTATCTGCAGATCCAACTGACCGGCGGTGCCTATCTGATCGAGGTTGCATCCGGCGGACTGATCAATTTCAAATTAGCAGCACTCATGTTTTATGTCGTCATCATCATTTATGTTTGGTCCGGTGGACTAAGAGCCGTTGCCTGGACCGATATTTTCTACGGTGTTTTGCTGTTCTTCGGCATGATCTATGGTGGTATTTACATTGCCAATCTTTTAGGCGGCCCGGTAGAAATGTTCGAACAACTTCGGGTCATCAAACCGGAAAACCTTGCCTTGCAGCCCAACGCATGGATGGCGTGGCTGGCGATGTTCATCATCACGCCTGTCGGAGCCTTTATGGGACCGCAGCTATGGACCCGTATGTATGCAGTAAAATCGCCGAAGCTTTTCAACCTGATGCCGTTCCTTCTAGGCTTTGCGGCCATTGCTTACATCGGTTCCATGTTAGTCGGAAACTCGGCTGTCATACTTGAACCGACGATCGAGCAGGCTGACAAAGTATTGCCGGTCATCCTCTATAAATACGCTCCATTTGTCCTTGCATCGCTGATCATCGCCTGCGGCGCAGCGGCAGCCATGTCCACAGCAAATTCCCAGATCCATGCGATGTCAGCGGTCTATACCGTTGACATCCATAAGGCGTATATCAACAAAAATCTAAGTGAGAGAAAATTGGTTTGGGTCGGCAGATGGACCATCCTGATCCTCTCTGCCATCGCTTATGTCATGGCGCTTTATGTGCCGGGACTTCTAGTCACCATCGGTCTAGTTGCACTTGCCGGAACAGCCCAAGTCATGATCCCGACTTTGGGAGCGTTCTTCTGGAGACGGTCTACGGTTGCAGGAGCGACAGCGGGATTATTGGTTGGAATCGGATTGCTGGTTCTGTTTACCTTCGTCCCGACAACTGTTCCTGGTGTCTTTGCCTTCGGTGGCGGCGGATTGCTTTCCCTTATCTGCAACCTGATCGTATTCGTCGTAGTCAGCAGCTTCACAAAACCAAGACCAAAAGCCCTGATGGATGAACTTGACAGACAATACGAAGATTTCGACAGCAAGCGTTACTAGTCGAACACACATTTGTAATAAGAAGAGGCTGTCTCAAATGAAAATTGAGACAGCCTCTTTTTTTTACTGTGTATAGCACCTAAACTGGACATTGACCCGAACAGACAACCAGGCCTGAACGGACCAACCAGTCCTAAACGGGCCTTGGCACATTATTTTTTGTCGTTGAACAGGTTGTGGTTGAATTTGTAGCCGACCCCTCTGACGCTTAGAATGTATTTAGGATTTGCCGGATTCGACTCGATTTTTTTACGCAACGTGCTGATATAGACCATGACTGTTCTTGAATCGCCTTCTAAACTGTTGAGTTTCCAAGCGTGCTCAAAAATCTGGTCAACGGTGAAGATGCGTTTCGGGTTACCTAGCAGCAGAGTCAGTATGTCGAATTCCTTTGCGGTCAAGTTCGCCGACACGCCGTCGGCAAAGACTTCACGTGTCTGCATATTGACCGACAGGCCGGGAAAATTGTACATTTTTGCCTCTTCCAGTTCCGAAGATCCGTATTGAGAACTCTGCCTTCTTCGCAAGTGTGCCTTGATTCTGGCAATCAATTCACCTGGCATGAATGGCTTGGTCATATAATCGTCTCCACCGGCGGACAGAGCAATGATTTTATCGATTTCTTCCCCCTTGCAACTGAGAAACAGGATGGGCGCGTTGGTCTTGGCGCGGATCTGTAGCGACAGGTGGGTTCCGTCGATATCTGGCAACATCACATCCAAAATGATCAGATCCGGATTTTCTTCTTCCACCAATGCCAGCGCACGCTTGCCGTCATAGGCCGAGAATGCCAGATAATCTTCCTTGATGATGTAAGATCGGATCAGATCGTTGATTTCTTTTTCATCATCGATGATCAGAATTTTTTGTCTTGGCATGATGACTCCTTTCAAGACTTGTAATAGCCGGCTAATCTTTATAGACCGGAATGGTGAAGGTAAAAACGCTGCCTTTGCCAGGAGGGCTTTTTACGAAAATCGTTCCGTTATGAGCTGTGATGATCTCTTTAGAAATGGTCAGCCCCAAACCGGAGCTGGCTCCCAGCCGAGATTGGGGAGAGGCAGTCCCCTTGTAGAATCGCTCAAATATATGTGGAAGATCGATCTCATTGATCCCCATGCCACTATCGGCCACAGATACAGAGTAACTGCTTTTGTCGGAATCCAGACCAAACTTGATCAGCAGCTTTCCTCCGGGTGGTGTGTGACGGATGGCATTGAAGATGATGTTGGAAAACACTTGCTCGATTCTCTCCAAATCAACGATGAGAAACACTTGATGTAATGATCTGGTGTTGATCTTATACTCGAGTTTCAGATCTGCAGTCCGGATATCAAGCATGTGTTTGTTGATCAGACTTTTCGAAAGCTCGATGGCATCCATCCGCAAAAACCGGAATGAGAACTGATTGGTCTCCAGTTTCGACAGTTGAAACAAGTCGTTGATCAGTCGCTCCAGCGTCTGTGCTTTTGAAAAGATGATATCGACCGCACCTTCGACGTCTTTGCTTTCCTTGATCGTTCCGTCTTTCAGTGCGTTGACGTAACCAACGATCGACGTGACCGGTGTCTTCAGCTCATGAGAGATGTAGGATAACAGCAATTCTCTGGATTGACGAGAAGTCAACAACTCGCTTTCCGCATCCTTCATGGTGGTGATATCCCGGATAAAACCTTCTACTGCCACTGGTTCGCCATTTTCAAATATGGTGGATACATTGAATTCCCCCCAGATCATAGAACTGTTCTTGTGGATCAGACGGAATAATTTCGTGTAGGAACCCTGGTGGCTTTCTTCACCTTTGAACAGAAGTTTGATTTCATCAAACTGATTCGCAGGGACAAGCTGGAGATAAAACTCAGGATCACTGTAAAATTCGGCGGGTGAATACCCGGTCATCGCTTCCACCGAGGGGGTGATATATGTAAAAGCCCTTTGCGGCTTAAGTGCATAATAGAAGACAACATCGGTCGCATTTTCCGCAATGATCCGGTAAAGCCGGTCCGCCATATCGATCTGACTTCTGGCTTGTTGAAGATAAATGACGAAGATGCAGAAATTCAGTATGTTGGAGAAAATGATCTCCATCAGATAGATGCTAGCTTCCGCACCGAATTGGATCTCCATGATCGTAAGCACTGGCTTGCCGAATCCCCAGAGGAAGAATACGGCGATGGACAACACCTTCTCAAAAACCGGAACCTTCCAGTGTCTTAATATAATGTAGCAGAGCGTGGCTGTGATGAACAGTTGGTAAACTGTAATGGGAAGCAGTGTTGACAGAGAGTCCAACCGGTAGATCACGCCGATGGCGACCCACAACAGCATATAAAGTGAAAAGCGAAGCCAGAACGTCGGGATTCGTATGTGCGCAAATGAGTAGGATCCGAACAAAAGAAACGAGATATTGAGCATATCAAAAACCTTGCGTAAGCTGATAAAGAAAAAGTTGGGATCGTGTTGGTCAAGAAACAGAAACAGCAGGCTAAAGGAGTAAAACACCCAGGAGAGGCCCCAGTAGCGAATGAAAGCGCCTTGGCTACCCTTGGCAAACAGATAGAAATAAACCATGGACATCAGCATGGTCAAAATGACAAAAGCAACGATAAAAGTTGGAAGATACATATCCGCCCTCCGGCGACCAGAAGTTGTTTAATTATACCTTGTATCTATGATATAATCTACTGGAACTTGAAGACAAAACCGATCGGGATGATGCAGCTAGAACCTTACGGGAGGCAGCAATGACAGCAACGACGCCGATTCTGATGATAATCTTCGCTTTTGTTTTCCTGCCCTTAGTTTTGGCGGAAGTAGCGAGGCAAAAGTCTGTCCCGACCATCGAAAATTTCTTTCTACAGGATCGGAGCATGCCATCGCTGATGGTGTTTTTTACCGTATACGCGACCTGGGTGAGTTCGTTCGCATTTCTCGGTTCAACTTCATCCTTCTACCTGAATGGTCCGGTCTACATGACAGCATTCGCATGGAATGCTCTTTTTGGGATACTTTTTATGGTGATCGGTAAGCGACTCTGGTATTACGGGAAAGCCAGGGGGTACGTTACGCCGACTGATTTTTTTGATGATATCTATAATTCTCCATTTTTAAGCGGTTTGATCACCTTCACGATGCTTGTATTCACACTGCCATATCTACAGATCCAACTGACCGGAGGCGCCTACCTGATCGAAGTGGCGACTGGCGGAGTCATTCCCTGGCGAATCAGTGGTCTTCTCTTCTACCTGATCATCATCATTTATCTTTGGGCTGGCGGGATCCGGGCGGTAGCGCTGACGGATATTCTTTACGGCAGTCTTATTTTTGTGTCGATGCTGGGGATCGGTATCTACATCATCACAAAAGCCGGCGGCATCGATCATGTGTTCCAAACCGTCATCGAAATGGATCGGGACAATGTGGTATTGTCAGGTCCTGCGGGATCCGAGCGGATCCTGACCTGGCTTTCCCTGTTCGTCGTCGTTCCTATGGGAGCACTAATGGGTCCTCCGATGTGGCTCAGGGCGTATGCAGTCGGCAAAAAGAAAACGTTCCGCATCATACCGTTTCTCATCACCTTCGCGACGATCATGTATCTTGGGAGCATTCTGTCAGGAAGCGCAGGGATCCTTTTGGATCCGGGGATCGTACAGTCGGACACGATACTGCCGACGTTGCTGGTCAAATACGGCAATTCGATCGTGGCGACCTTTTTCCTGTGCGGGATCGCATCAGCGTCGCTTTCGACGGCAAACTCGCAGATCCACGCGGTTGCTGCGATCTACACGATCGACATACACAGACGCTACATCAACAAAACAGCATCGGAAAAAAAACTGGTGAACGTGGGGAAATGGGCGGTTCTTTTTATTTCCGCCTTTGCCTATTTGCTTATGTTCAGCAGTCCTGCCGCACTGATCGTTGAAACCGGGACGATCGCACTAAGCGGGACTGCGCAGATCATCACACCGACACTCGGAGCGTTGTTTTACAGAAAGGCGAATAAGAATGCCGCCATTGTCGGTCTCATTGGAGGCTTGTCTACACTGATTCTTCTTCGTATTTTTGCCGGATGGAGCGCCAGTTATTGCGGGGTCGTCGCCCTCGCCGTTAACGGATTCCTTTTTTTCTTTGGAAGCCGCATCATGGAGTCAAATGAGACCAGCAGAGAGAAAATATTCAAGTACCGTGAAGCATTTAAACGGGACTGTCCTTGATTTGAGGGAAGTGTGGATGAAATTCCTTGAAATCGCATCCGAAATGATGCAATAATGGAGATAAGATGAACATCAAGGAAATTGCCGGAAGGGCAGGAGTTTCAGTAGCGACCGTGTCACGGGTGTTGAACCATCCGGAGACAGTTGCGCCCAAAACCCGGGAGCGGATCATGGCGCTGATCGATGAGATCGGGTATAAGCCAAACTGGTTTGCACGGGGGCTGAATTTCAACAAGACCAATACGATCGGACTGCTGATCCCCAATATATTGGATCCTGCTTATGTTGAAATCGCCGAAGGCGCGGAAGAAGTGGCCAACAAGAAAGGCTACAATATTTTGCTATGCATCACAGAGGGCGAGGTCGACAAGGAAAAGCAGTACATTCGTACGCTGATCGACCGGATGATCGATGGGATCGTTTTGGTATCCTCTTTGCTGGAAGATGACGATGT
>PHAE01000007.1 GCA_002840285.1 Firmicutes bacterium HGW-Firmicutes-11 | reverse complement strand
CCGGCGCACTGTTGACGCCCCCGCCGGCGCACTGTTGACGCCCCCGCCGGCGCACTGTTGACGCCCCCGCCGGCGCACTGTTGACGCCCCCGCCGGCGCTCAAACGTCATTGGTTGTCTTTTATCGGACCAGAATCGAAGAAAAGACAACAATATGGTATTATATCTCACTTTTGGCAGGTAAAATATGGAATTTCGTTAATAAATGGATATTTATTAACACTTTTGCAAATAAATATCCGCAGCTTCCTCAATTCTTCCTAAAAAGTTGTCTTTCAAGTCAAAATCGGTCTCGAAAAAGACAACCAGGCAATCAGGCAGAATGAGTTGAATGATAGTGGGGCAGTAAGAGCCAAAAAAATCAATAGGAAGCCCAAAGAGGCCCGAGCCAGCCCGAAGAGGCCCGAGCCAGCACGAAGGGGCCTGCTGCTTGAATGAATAACTGCCGCTTAGCGCATTGACAATGACCCGGCATGATTGTATAATTGTATACAGAAATACAACCAAGCGGGAAGGATACAAAAGGAAACAATATGAAAAAGACTCTGACACAAAAACTGATCGAAGCCCATCTGGTGGAAGGGACCTGGAACAAAGGGGAAGAGGTTTCGATCAAGATCGATCAGACCCTGACACAGGATTCCACAGGCACCATGGTATATCTGCAGTTGGAAGCGATGGATGTCGAACAGATCAAAACAGAACTGTCAGTCGCATACATCGATCACAACACCCTTCAGACCGGATTTGAAAACGCTGACGATCACGAGTTCATCAAGAGTGTCGCCAAGCGACACGGCGTACTATTTTCAAAAGCGGGGAATGGCATCTGCCATCAGCTTCATCTTGAAAATTTCGGCATTCCGGGGAAAACGCTACTGGGATCCGACAGCCATACGCCGACCGGAGGAGGCCTTGGCATGATCGCCATCGGTGCCGGCGGCCTCGACGTGGCAGTCGCCATGGCCCGTGGCACATATACTATGACGATTCCTCGGGTGATCGGGATCGAACTGGTTGGCGCATTATCTCCCTGGGTCGCAGCGAAAGATGTGATTCTGC
Organism: Firmicutes bacterium HGW-Firmicutes-11; assembly: GCA_002840285.1. Classification (GTDB taxonomy): domain Bacteria; phylum Bacillota; class Clostridia; order Peptostreptococcales; family Anaerovoracaceae; genus PHAE01. The sequence goes on along the minus strand of PHAE01000007.1, from coordinate 73,259 downwards.
ATGTTCTGAAAGAACTCACTGTAAAAGGTGGAGTCGGTGCGATCATCGAATACTATGGCCAAGGAGTTACAAGTCTCAGCGTGACCGACCGGGCAACCATAACCAACATGGGAGCAGAACTGGGGGCCACGACTTCGGTGTTTCCAAGCGACGAGTTGACCAGACAGTTTCTGCGTTCCCAGGGCAGAGAACAGGACTATCAGGAATGGAGCGCCGACGATGGCGCTATCTACGATGAAACGCATCGAATCGATCTGTCTTCTCTGCCACCACTTGCTGCCCGGCCTCACAGCCCGGACAACGTAGCATCGGTCGAGGAGATCGGGCCGATCAAGATCGACCAGGTTGCTATCGGAAGTTGTACCAACTCTTCCTATACTGACTTGATGAAAGTTGCAGGCATCTTAAAGGGAAACAAGGTGCATGAGGACGTGAGCTTGGTCATTTCCCCCGGCTCAAGCAAGATCCTCTCCAAATTGGCAGAAAATGGAGCAATGGCGCACATGATCGATGCAGGAGCAAGGATCATTGAATGCGCGTGTGGCCCTTGCATTGGTATGGGGCAGTCGCCGAGATCCGGCGGGGTATCCCTTCGGACCTTCAACCGCAACTTTAAAGGCAGAAGCGGCACGGCAGATGCGGATGTCTATCTTGTCAGTCCTGAGACGGCGGCTGTTTCGGCGATCACCGGCGTACTGACCGACGGGAGAACGACATCGATTTCCTTGCCTGTGGTACCGGAGGAACTCTTTGAAAAGAAAGAGCAGTTCATGGTGGTTCCCGACGGTACGAAGAAAAAAGACATTCCGGTGGTCATGGGACCCAACATCAAACCCTTCCCGCTGAACGCACCGCTTGAGGATACAGTAGAAGGTACCGTGGTCCTGGTAGCGGGCAACAACATCACTACAGACGACATCATGCCATCCGACTCGAAGCTTCTGCCGTATCGGTCCAACATTCCTCACTTGTCCCAGTACTGTTTTTTTACCATCGATGAAGGATTTCCCTCACGCTGCCAAATTGCGGAGAACGGCATCATCATCGGCGGATCGAACTACGGTCAGGGCAGCAGCCGGGAACACGCAGCCCTTGCGCCGCTGTACTTGGGGATACGGTTCGTCGTGGCAAAATCCTTTGCTAGGATCCATCGCTCGAACCTGATCAACAGCGGTATCATCCCGCTGGTATTCCAGGACGAATCGGATTACGACACTTTTTCGCTGAACCAGGAATTGGTGATCGACGACGCTCTGATACAAATCAAAAATAAGACACTTTTGATCAGAGATCCGCTTACCGGGAGAGTGTATAAAACTATTGCTGATTTTTCTCCAAAGGAGATCGAAATGCTGAAAGCCGGCGGAAAAATCAATCGCATGATAGAGGAGAACAAGAAATGAGCAGAGAAGCCATCCATGCATTTGAAGCGATCATTGCGCAGCAGCTCCTGCGAATCGAGAAATTGAAAGAAGATGCTACCTTTCTGTCGTATGAAAGCTTACCCAAAATCATCATTGGAGTCATCGGAGGAGACGGCATCGGCCCGGCGATCACCGCGCAGGCACAACGGGTATTGGAGACATTGCTTTCATCAGAGATGAAAAGCGGAAGGGTCGAATTTCGAACGATCGAAGGATGCACGATCGAGAAAAGGGCGGCTGTGAACAAGGCGATCCCCGACGATGTGCTTACGGAAATCAAAAAATGCCATGTCCTGTTGAAAGGACCGACGACCACGCCAAGAAAAGGGGATCCCTGGGCAAACGTAGAAAGCGCTAACGTAGCGATGCGCAAGGAACTTGACCTTTTTGCCAATGTCCGCCCGGTGAAGATTCCCGAGCTGGGAATCGACTGGACGTTTTTCCGCGAAAATACCGAATGCTTGTATGCCATGGGAAGCCAGGGCGTCCACGTGACCGACGATCTTGCAGTTGATTTTCGAATCATAACGACCCAGGGAACAGAGAGGATTGCGCGTTTGGCCTACGAATACGCAAGAGCAAATGGGAAAAAACGAGTCACCATCGTGACCAAGGCCAATGTCGTAAAGGCCACTGACGGAAAATTCCTCGAAGTCTGCAAGGCCGTTGGGGCCGAGTACCCGGAAATCGAGACCGACGACTGGTACATCGACATCATGACAGCCAAGCTGATCGATGAGAAGCGTCGTAAACAATTCCAGGTGATGATCCTGCCAAACCTGTATGGCGATATTCTCACCGATGAAGCAGCGGAACTGCAAGGTGGGGTCGGGACTGCCGGAAGCGCAAATCTCGGGACCCGATATGCGATGTTTGAAGCGATCCACGGATCCGCTCCCCGTATGGTGGAAGAAGGCAGAGACATCTATGCGGATCCCAGTAGCGTGATACGAGCGGGCGCAATGCTTCTCGGTCATATCGGATACACTGATCTGGGTGATCGGCTCAGCGAAGCGCTGGCGATCTGCACGACAACGGAAAAGAGACTATCGATGACCGGACGCTCCGATGGCGCGACCGGTGAAGCCTTTGCTGACTATATTCTTGAGAAAGTAGGGGAGTTGCATCATGATGACGGAAAGTAATCCGTATCGTGGGATCGGCCACCCATTGTCCGATTCCTTATTCCAGATACTGCGACGGGAGATCCTTCAGGGAACCCTGCATCCCGGAACGAAATTGTCTGAACAGAAGCTTTCTGAACAACATGGTCTGTCCCGGACGCCTGTGAGAGAAGCGCTTCATCAACTTGAGAGCGAGGGTCTCATCACAACGATACCAAATCGAGGGGCATTCGTCGTCGGACTTTCTACACAGGACATAAAAGATCTGTACGAAATGAGACGGGCAAATGAGATTTTGGCGGTGAAATGGGCCATCGACCGCATCGGACAGGAGGAGCTCGAGAACCTGGGAGAGGCCTTCGAATTCATGGAGTTTTATACTCTTCGTGGAGAAGTTGACAAAATGCTCAATATCAACAGAGAATTCCACGAACAAATCTATCGGGCTGCTCATAACCGAATGCTTCTCCAAACCCTGACGACCCAGCAATATTACCTTTCTCAGACCAGAGAAGGAGCCTCCTATTTGAGCGGTAGTCTTACCGTCGTGCTGGAAGAACACCGGAACATATACCGCGCGTTTCTGAACAAAGACCGGGAAGCGGGAGCAGAAGCTGTTGCGATCCATCTGGACAATGCCAGAAAAAGAGCCGGCAATTTTTCTTGAAACCTCCCTTGATAACCTCCCGTTGATACTATATAATGTATATCACAACGAAAAAACGGCTAGATGGTGTGCGCAACGACACCACGCACATGGATCGGGAGGAGCGGAATGAAAACAGTAATCAAACGGGACGGGACCGAAGTCAGCTTCAATGGTATCAAAATCAAGACGGCGATCCTGAACGCCATGCTGGAGACCAAGGGCGGGATCGATGAAACACTGGCGACTACCATCGCCGATGCCATCGAAAAGCAGGTGGATCGATCGGAGCGCAGAGTCCACGTAGAAGACATCCAGGATCTGGTGGAAGATTTCTTGATGGCCAGCGAACGTAAGGACGCCGCAAAGAAATTCATCATTTACCGGTACGAGCGGGACAAGACCAGAGATGCCAGAAAACGGAGGGATGGCCGAATCATCTCCGAAGATTTTGTCAGCATGTTCAAACACGCTCCATCGCCGATGACCCAGTTGGGCAGTTTTGTCTTCTACCGCACTTACTCCCGGTGGATCCCGGAAGAGATGCGACGTGAATACTGGTGGGAGACCGTCAGACGTGCCGTAGAATACAACTGTAGTCTGATCCCCACATCCAAAGAGGAAGCGGAGCGGTTGTACAAAAACGTATATGAGCTCAAGCAATTCCTCTCCGGTCGCACCTTTTGGGTCGGCAGCACCGACGTGTCAAAGTTTTATCCTATGTCCAACTACAACTGCTCCTTCCAGGTGATCGACAGCTTCTCTTCCTTTAAGGACATTTTCTATTTGCTTATGGTCGGCTCCGGCGTTGGCGTGCGAGTTTTGAAAGCCGATGTGTTCAAATTGCCGCAGATCCGTACCGATCTGGAAATCATTCATGAATCTTACACACCACAACTGAAAACACTTCGCCAGGACAGTACTTCCCTGGAATTCACCCACAACGATACGGTCACGATCACCATCGGAGACAGCAAAGAGGGATGGGTCCAGTCGCTGGACTATTTCCTCAAGGTGCATTACAGCACGGAATACCGTAAGATCAAGACACTGATCCTGAACTATGACCACGTCAGACCGCGGGGCGAAAAGCTCAAGACCTTTGGCGGAACTGCCAGCGGACACGCCAGCATGAAGAACATGTTCCTGAAGATCACCAAGGTGATCGATAAGGCCTCCAGCCGTTCCACCACAGATCGTGTCAAACTTTTGCCCATCGACTGTCTCGACTTGGCCAATGTCATAGGCGAAAACGTAGTCGTTGGCGGCGTTCGCCGTACCGCGGAAATCGTCCTGATCGATCAGGATGACAAAGACTGCATTCAGGCGAAAAGCGAACTTTATAAAAAAGTAGATGAGAAATGGGTCATCGATAATGAGATCGCTCATCGGCAGATGAGCAACAATTCGATCTACTACACCAGAAAACCCACCAGAGAGCAGCTGCATTGGCACCTGCAGCAGATGCGCTATTCCGGGGAACCGGGATGGGTCAATGAAGAGGCCGGAGCCAAACGGCGGCCAAACTTCAATGGTGTAAATCCCTGCGCTGAGATCCTTCTCGACTCCAAAGGACTATGCAATCTGACGACAGTAAATGTAATGGGCTTTGTAAAGGATGGAGTCCTTGACCGTGCCGGACTGATGGAGGCGCAACGACTGTCTGCCAGGGCTGGTTATCGAATGACTTGTACAGAGCTGGAGATACCTGAGTGGAATGCAGTACAGCAGAGAGACAAGCTTCTGGGGTGCTCGCTCACCGGGTGGCAGGATCTGGTCAATGCACTTGCGCTCTCAGAAGAAAATCAGATCGAACTGCTGGACGAATTGAAACAGACGGCTCGATCAGCGGCCGCTTCTTATGCTGCAGAATTAGGCCAGCAGGAACCATTACTGATCACGACAGTAAAGCCGGAGGGAACGTTGAGCTTGCTTCCCGTCGTGTCGAGTGGCGTGCATTTTTCCCATGCCCCCTATTTCGTCCGCCGGATCCGCATCAACAGCGATGATCCCTTGGTGAAGGTGTGCGAAGAACTGGAGTATCCGGTGTTTCCGGAAGTGGGACAAGACAAGGAAACCTGTACTACCAAGGTCGTGGAATTCCCGATCAAATCCCCGGAAGGAAAATTCAAAGGAGATGTATCTGCTTTAGAACAGCTGGAAATCTACAAAATGTTCATGAAGCACTACGTTGAACACAACTGCTCAATCACGATCCACGTCAGAGACAATGAGTGGGATCAAGTAGAACAATGGGTCTGGGACAACTGGGAAGATACTGTTGCACTGTCCTTCCTGTCCTATGAAGACAATTTTTATGATCTACTTCCATTTGAAGAAATCACTGAAGAGGAGTATCATAGAAGAGTAAAGGAAATGAAGCCATTCATTCCTTCACTGATCTCTAAATACGAAAAGGAAGAAACCGAATACGATATCGGAAACGATGGGTGTGAGGGCGGAGTATGTCCAGTAAGATGATAATCACGATCAGTCGCCGGCCTGGCTGCGGCGGCGTCGAAATCGGCCAAAGACTGGCCCGAAGGCTGAGAGCTATATACATCGACAAAAAAACGGTCTCAAGGGCAGCAGAAGGCTTAGAAGCGGTACTGAAAGAGAGTGAAGACTCGGGTTCTGCAACAAAATTCTGGCAGATTCTTGGTCAGACTCCGATCTTGTACGACGTAGAGTCTTACATCCCTGAGATACGAAGCATCGTGAGTGATTCTCCGGTCAGCGATCGGGAAGAGGAGATTCTTTTAGATCTGGCGGGAGAGGGTCCTGCTGTGATCCTCGGAAGAGCCGGTTTTCACAGGTTTCGCGACCATCCCGGCGCGCTCCACTTTTTCCTTGGAGCGGAACTTGAGTATCGATTGGCCAATTATATGCGACTCTATCGTCTGAAGGAAGAGGATGCGAGGGAATTGTTACACGCCACCGACCTGGCAACCGAACGCTATATCCATAAAGTAACGGGAAAAGATATGCTGGATCTGCGCAACTACGATCTTGCGATGGATGTGGGAAAGATCGATTTCAATCAAGCCATCGAAGTTCTGCTGGATTACATCCATGCCCGAACCGGAGAACCGATATAACAACAAGTGGAAAAATGAAGCGAATCGAACGAAAAGAAAAGGGCTGTCTCAGATGAATTGAGACAGCCCTTTGTTTGACTCATGCTCTATAGATTTGGAGTGGTGTGACGGACCGGTTTGCATTTGACGAACTTGCCTTCGCCCTTTTTGCCAAGGAATTCGCCATCCTTATAAACGAGGCGTCCTCTGCTGTAAGTGGCGACGGGATAGCCCTTCAGCTTGGTCCCTTCCCAGATGGTGTGATCATAGTTGGAATGCATATTCTTGACACTGACAGTGAACTCTTTTTTAGGATCGTAGATCACGATGTCCGCATCCGCACCCGGCACAAGGACACCCTTTTGCGGAGCGCAGCCAAAGAGCTTGGCCGGATTGGTACAGCAAACCTCAACCGCTTTGTTGAAGGTGATGCGGCCTTTGTTTGCTTCCGAAAGCATATAGGGGAACATGTTTTCGATGCCGGCGCAACCGTTGGGAATCTTTGTGAAATCATCCTTGCCCCAGTCTTTTTCATACGACTGGAACGGACAGTGGTCGGTAGCAACGGTGGTGATGTCGCCACGTTTGATTCCTTCCCAAAGAGCATCCTGGCTTTCTTTGCCTTTCATCGGCGGGGAACAGACGAAGTTTCTGCCGTCTTCTCTCTTGTATACATCCTTGGTGAAGTGGAGGTACTGTGGACAGGTTTCTGCAAAGATCGGATACCCTTCATCTCTGGCCTGGGTTATGACTTCCATCCCTTGTGCATTTGCCAGATGAACGATGTACATGGGGGCGCGAAGACTCTTCGCCCACTGAACCGCGCGAAAATCTGCCTCTCCCTCAACGAATTCGGGACGACTTTCATAATGGTACCATGCGGATAATTTTCCGGCCGCTTTGAATTCACTGACCAACGTATTGATGATCTCTTTGTTTTCTGCATGGACGCCGATCAAAGCGCCTACTTCCTTTGCCTTCCGGAGGACCTGATAGAACAGACCGTCGGTGACGCCGAAATCGTAGACCATGAACACCTTAAAACTGGAAACGCCGTACTTGACGGATTCCTGAAGGCTGTCGATCAGATCACCGGACAGATCCTTTACGCCGGTGTGAAAGGCATAGTCAATGGTCGCCTGGGGGGCGCAGATCGCATCGCGGCGCTTGACTGCATCGACGAGGTTTTCACCGAAATCCTGCAATACGAAATCAAATACTGTCGTCGTTCCTCCACATGCGGCAGCTCTTGTACCCGACTCATAGTCATCGGCAGAAATGGTTCCACCGAAGGGCATCGCCAGGTGCGTGTGACCGTCGATGGCTCCCGGCAGAACGAGTTTGCCTCTGGCATCGATGACTTCCACGTCTTTGCACTTTGAAGTATCGAGATTTTGACCGATCGCCTTGATCTTTTCACCCTTGACGAGGATATCACCTTTAAAGGTGGTCTCGGCGGTGACGATCGTTCCGTTTTTAATGATAAAATCCATTTGCTTCTATCCCTCCAATCCTTTCGTGAGACAAGTAGAAGCTTTTGGTTGCCAAAAGCTTCTACTTGTTAGTGACCAAAATAGTATTGGTATTAGGGTCCAACGATCAAAGTGCTATTTTACCATTGTCATGGCGTTTGCTTCTTCGTCTGTAACAAATGAGGCCATGTCTTTTTTCATCAAGAGCACATATACGATGAATCCGACAATGAATCCGAAGATGTAGCCATTGGCTGCGATCCAGTGCAGGGACGGGACGCCAAAGTTGCCGAGGGTCGGAAGAATGAATCCGCAGACCCAGGCGATGATCGCTCTGATGTTCCAGCCGCTGCTGTACCAGTATCTGCCTTCTTTGCCCTGGAAAAGAGCCATGACGTCGATCTTGCGCTTTTTCACTACATAGTAGTCAGCAACGAAGATCGCAGCAACAGGAGCCAGGATTCCGCCATAGGTGCTCAGCCAGCCAAAGATGTATGCGCCGGCTCCACCGAAGATCCACCATGGACGATAGAAGATCGCCAAGACGACAGTGATCCAAACACCCATCTTGTAGGAAATCCTCGTCGGTGAAATGTTGGAAAATCCGTTGGCCGGAGCTACCACGTTGGCAGCGATGTTGGTCGTCAGAGTTGCGATGATAACACCGACAGCGGTTACAAATGCGATGATCGGGCTACCGATCAAAGGCAGAACAGCGGTTGGGTCAAAGATCGCTTCGCCGAGCGCCAGTTTCGTCGACTGTGCAAAGAAAGCACCGACAAAAGCGGTGAACGCCATAGCAGTCGGCATACCGAGCAACTGACCGTTGAACTGCGCCTTTTGGGATTTTGCATAACGGGAAAAGTCAGGGATGTTCAAAGCCATGGTGGCCCAGAACGCGATGTTTGCTGTGAGGCCTGCCAGGAAAACATAGACAAACCCACCGTTTGCTGCTACGATATCCGGGTCAGTTGTGGCATTAAGGATGTCGCCAAAGGAGAATCCTGCGTTGCTGCCGATCACGATCGCCCAGATGAACAGTGCGACGGAAAGGACGGCAAGAATCGGAGCGCCAAGAGCTTCCATCCATTTGATACCTTCCGAGCCGTTCAGGGAGATCCAAAGAGTGAGAACCAGGAATAGTCCAAATCCAATGAAGGGAGCTGCGGTCATTCCGCCAAAGGAAGGAGCGAATACTGCGATCATGGTTACGATGGCTGCGCCACCGATCCAAGCCTGTACCGCGCACCATCCGCAAGCGGTCAGGGCTCTGGACAGGGAAGGAATATGAGCGCCGATCGATCCGAAGGTCATTCTTGCAAATACAGGGAAAGGAATACCGTATTTGGTGCCTGCGTGGGAGTTCAACTGCATCGGGATCAGGATGATCAAGTTTCCTAATGCTACGTTGAAAACAGCAAGCCAGGGAGAAAGTCCGAGAGATACTAAAGATGATGCCATTGTGAAGGACGGAATACAGATAGACATACCGATCCAGAGGGACGCGATGTGATACGTCGTCCAAGTCCGTTGGGAGACGGAAGTAGGTGCCAAGTCGTCGTTGAAGTACTTTGAACCGGCCAATAAGACACGAGCCTCATCGGTCAATTCGTACAACCCACCTGTTTCCTTCTGTGTGAATTGTGCCATTTTACACCTCCATAATAAAAGATAGGGGAAATAATACGCATTCATTATACAATAGAAACACGACCTTTGGGAAGAGGTTTTTCAAATTTTTTAACTATTCGGTAAATGTGATAGGAGCATTGAAATTTCAATGCTCCTATCACTCAAAAACCGGCGCTCACCCAAAGACGATCGGGACTTTGTAACCAGTTCAAATTTTAGCTGTTTCTAACGACGTAACCCATGAAAGAGGAACTCGAAAAATACGTCTTCTGCCATGTCCCCAGATCGAGAACCGGCAGGGACATATTCCGCAGCATGCGACAACAGGCCACACTGGTGGCTGATATACATGGCGATGGAACCCATGAGCGACAGGGTGAGGAGGTGAGGATCTTTACCGGAAAACTCGTCCTTGCGGATGCCTGTGTCAACGATGCCATAGACAAGGGTAAATCGCAGTTGCATCAACTGCCGCATCACCGATTCGAGCTCAGGCTGGCGGGAAAGACCTTTTTCAGCATAGAGCAGATCGATGAAGTTTTTTCCATTGCCAAAACGAAGAGCAACTTTCTGTTCAAATTGTACGAATTGACGTAATTTATCGCTGCAAGTCGCATCGGTTCGTTCAGAACTATCCTTGAATTCGGCATATGGGACAACGACGTATTCTTTCAGGAGTTCTACAAACAAAGCCTCTTTGCTGGGGAAATAGGCATAGACTGATCCCTTGGCGATCCCTGCCGCGATGGCAATGTCGATGACCTTCGTCTCCAGGTAGCCTCGGTCGATGAACAGTTGAAGCGCAGTTGCTAGAATCAGATCCCTTTTATCCTGTTTGGCTTCTTTAAGCATGACCATGAGATCCCTCCTCGTTCCATTTCTCGATCAGCTGATGGATCTCTGCTTCCCGGCGACGTTTTTTCTCGATCCGTTTGTTCCTGGAGTCATCAGCGATAGCATACAGGACCGGCACGAGAAGCAGAGTTACGGCAGTCGAGCCTAAAAGTCCGCCGATGATGGAAACACCCAGAGGCGACATCATCTCTCCTCCATCGCTGAATCCTAAAGAGAGGGGAATCATGCCGACGCAAGTCGTGAGGGTCGTCATCAGGATGGGTCGAAGTCGCGTCTTTCCCGCCTGGACCAGCGCCTGATCGCGATCCATCGTGTCTTTGTTTTGACGTATAAATTCGATGATCAGGATAGAATTGTTGACCACGATCCCGACAAGCATAATGAGACCAAGGAACGAAGTGATGGAGAGTGTTTTTCCGGTCAGGAACAAGGCGATAAAGGAACCGGACATGGCAAAGGGAATCGCGATCATGACGATGAAAGGTTGGGTCAGTGATTCAAATTGGGAGGCGAGAACCATGTAGACCAACAGTATCGCAACAACCAAGGCAAGTAGGAGATCACCAAAGGCTTCGATCATCTGGTCGTACAATCCTCCTTCTACATAGGAATACTCCGCAGGGAAGGGATACTCGTCGACCAGCGCGAACACCAGATTCGAGACCGCGGCAAGATCATCACCTTCGATGGCGACATCGACGGTCAGATAGCGCTCCTGATTGATGCGGTCGATCCTCGTCGGCGAGTTGCCAAACTCAAGGGTAGCGATCTGGCCGACCGGAACAGATCCTCCGGTTATGGTGGGTATCAAAATTTGCTTCATATTGTCGATAGACGCTCCGTACGCATCGGTCAAGGAAAGATTGACCTGGATCTCATCCCCATCGATCTTCAAACGCGTCGCGGTGGTTCCGTTCAGAGAATTTTCAAGGCCGGTGGCAAGCTGGTATGCGTTCACACCATAGAAGGAAGCGGTGTTACGATCCAGAATGACACGAACCTCAGGATTGCCTTCCTGTATGCTGGTACTGGTTTCTTTCACTCCGGGAATCTGGAGAAGGGCCGCCGCCAGATCCTCTCCCACTTCACGCAGCACTGGAAGCTCTGGCCCACGGATGGAGAGAGATATATCACTGCCACCGAGAAGCGCGTTGACGGAAGCGGTCTCGACAAGAGTGACTTCCGCGCCTACAAAACCTTCAAATTCCTTCTTTGTGGCATCCATGATTTCCCAGATAGTACGCTTTCGATCCTGCTTGGGAACCAGGGTCACACTCATGGTGGCATCGGCTCCTCCACCCATGCCAGAAAAGCCCGCCTGTCCAATGTCGACAGAACAGTGCTCCAACTCAGGCAGAGTTAAAATGTAATCCTCGACCTGCATCATGAACCGATCTTTTTCTTCAAGCGAAGTTCCGTATGGAGTGCTTACATTGACAGAGAACGCAGCTTCATCGGCTGCCGGCATGAATTCCATGCCGACGACGCCAACCAAAGCAGAAGAGACCAAAAAGATGACAAGGCAGATGATGACCGCTTTCTTCCTGTGAATAAGGGTCTTGCGAAGCAATTCGACGTAAGCATCGGTAAGCCACTGGATAAATTTCGTGAAGTAGGGTACAAAACGATAACGATAATGGTGCTTTCCTATCCTCAAATAGTCCGGAGATGCGGTCCGGTCCAAAAGCTGGGAACTCAACATGGGGACGACGCTGATGGCGACCAGGAGAGAGACCATCAGAGAAATGATAAAGGTCCAGCAAAAATCAGCGAACAATACTGACGCGATGCCACCGCTCAAAGCGATGGGCAGATAAACCACGACGCTGGTCAACGTCGATGCGGAAACGGCCAAAGCGATCTGCTTGCTTCCGATCAGCGCGGCTTCTTTTGAAGATCGGCCGCCTTCCTCGCGACTGACCCTGTAAATGTTTTCAAGCGCGACAATGGAATTGTCTACCAGCATTCCGACAGCAAGGGTCAAGGAGGAAAGGGTGATGAGATTCAACGTCATTCCGGTCAGATTCATCAAGGCGAAGGTTGCAAAGAATGAGGTAGGTATCGATATCGCGATGATCATGGTCGAGCTCATGCTGCGCAGGAAGAAGAAGATCACCAGTATCGCGAGCAAAGCTCCGATCAATGCCGATTGAGCTACAGAAGTGACCGATCCTTTGATATAATCCGCCTGGTCGAAGCCGACAGTGAACGTTAGATCGGGATACCTTTCCCTTAACGTGTCAAGTGTTTTGGCAATGCCGTCGGATACATCAACCGTGTTCGCTGTGGACTGCTTGCTGACCGAGATACCGATGGCAGTGACTCCATCTACACGACTGATGGATGTTTGTTCCTGGTATCCCCGTTCGATCGTTGCCAGTTCGGAAAGCCGGATCACGCTTCGGTCTGCCAATGGTATCGGCATCTGCATGATCTCATCGATGGAACGAAACTCTCCCAGAGTACGTACGATGACCTTTGTCGTCCCTTTCGATACATCGCCTCCGGGCATATTGACGTTTTCCGCTGCCAGCAGCTGACTAACGGTTGAAAGGGAAAGTCCGTACCCGCTGAGGGTTTCCTGATTGAAATTGATAGCGATCTCTTCCGTGACACCGCCGAACAGATCTACCGATGCGACGCCGGCTGAACGCTCAAAATAGGAAAGGATACTATCTTCCACTTCCCGATTGAGCTCAGCGAGAGGCTTGTCTCCTGAGACATAGACGGCGACTACCGGGGTGAAATCCATACTCATTTTAAGCACCATGGGATCTGTTGCGCTTGCAGGAAGAAAGCCCTGGATCATGGCGATTTTTTCTCTCATGTCCAGCGTCGCGAAATCCATGTCGGTTTTCATCGTGAATTCAACCATGACGATCGCTCGGCCTTCCGTGGTCATAGAAGTTATGGAATCCATGTTTTCGACGGAAGCCAAAGCCTGTTCCATCGGTTTGGTCACCATGGTCTCAACTTCTTCCGGAGCGGCATTAGGATAATCCACGATTACGATCGCCATGGGCAGTTCGATCTCGGGCAAAAGGTCCATAGGCAATCCCAAAAGTGACACCGTACCAACAAGGAGGATCACGAACACTAGCATGATCGTCGTGACCGGTCGATTGATGGAGATTTTTGATATGTTCATTTGCGCCTCCCCACTACTCGCCGACAATATTGACGACTTCGCCATCGGTCACATATTGCTGACCCGTGGTAACCACCACATCTCCTACGGATAGTCCGGACAGGATCTCGACCAGCGTTCCGTTGTCCAAACCTGTCTTTACTGTGATGATCGAGGGGATCCGATCCTTGAGCACGACGACTCTTGATTCTCCCGATTTGATGAACACAGCTCCTGATGGGATACAAAGAACGTCATCTTTCCTCTCAGAGACGACCTGTACCTCGGCAAACATACCAGCCTTGACCGTGCCGCTGGGATCTTCCACAGAGATGGTCACCGGATACGTCAATGTTCCGGCCACCGGTGCGGGAGAAATCGCTTTCACGATGCCGGTGAAGGGTGCTTCCGAAAGTGTTTTTATGAAGATATCGACGTTGTCGCCAGGTTTCACACGGCTGATCAGATATTCCGAAACGCCGGTATTGATCTCCAACTGGCTGGTGTCGGCAATAGTGACGGAAGGCATCGCCTGGGAGGCAAGGCTACCCGTTGAAACATTGACAGAGGTGATAAAACCATCGATAGGGGAGGTGACAGTGTAGTTGTTCATTGCATCGGAAGCGGATGCCAAGCTTTGAGCAGAGACATCCAGCTGTGCTTTTGCTCCCTGGTACTGTTGAAGAGAAACCGCACCTTCTTTATAAAGCACAGAGATGCGTTCAAAGTCCAAAGAGGCTGAAGTATATGCAATTTTCGCCTGTTGGTAGGATGTAGCCATCTGTGTGTTGTCCATCTTAAAAAGCACATCTCCCTTCTGAACCTGATCTCCCAGAGAGACATAGACAGCGGTCACTTCTCCTGCAGCCATCGGAACGACCGATGCTGAGGCGATGGGGTCGATCCTGCCGGTCAACGGCGATGTCGCATAGATGGAACCGATATATGCTGTCCCGACAGTGACGTTGATCGGTACCGTTTCCGCAGTGGCCTGCGGTTTGATGGCTTCCATGATGCGATAACCGCCCAAGACTGCCACCACTAATAAAACAACGATGAGAATCCACTTTTTCTTGCTCTTTTTCTGCGTCTCCAATGCCCAATCCTCCGGTAGTTCAGTATATGACCCGCGGGTCAATTTCTAGCAACCTTAATAGTAAAAGGAGACATACGAAAAGTCAATAGAAAATGACCCGTGGGTCATTTCTTTTTCTTGTCTCTGCTCTGGCTTTCCTTTATAATAACTTTTATCAACACTGGCCCAAACGCAAGGAGTTTCATGGCAAAGGTCAAAACCAGCGAAATACGATCGATCATTGAAGTACTGCGACGGGCGTATCCGGATGCTGACTGTGCATTGGAATTCCAAGATCCGTTCCAGCTGCTGGTGTCGGTGGTTCTTTCCGCCCAGACTACGGACAAGAGCGTCAACCAGATCACGCCGATTCTGTTCTCTCGGTTTCCCGATGCTACAGCATTGGCAGAAGCGGATCCCGTCGAGGTCGAGGGAATTCTACGCCGCATCGGTATGTATCGGACGAAGGCAAAGAACATCATCGAATTGAGCAGCATTCTCTCCAAAAAGTTCGGCGGTCAGGTCCCGGAGCAGTATGAAACATTGCTTTCGCTGCCCGGCGTTGGCCGGAAAACTGCCAATGTGGTTTTGGCTGTCGGCTTCGGAGTACCACGGATCGCAGTCGATACCCACGTGTTCCGACTGTCCAATCGGATCGGTCTGACAGAAGAATCCGATGTCACCAAAACCGAAGAAGCTCTGATGACTGCTATTCCTGTCGCCGACTGGATCATGATGCATCACTCTTTGATTTTGCACGGACGAAGTATTTGCAGTGCCAGAAACCCAAAGTGCCAGAACTGCGTTTTATTGCCTTGGTGCAGAAGGAACGGGTTGGAGCCGATGAACACGAAGAACACAACAACAAAAGCGATAGAAATCGGAGACCTCAAGCTTGGGAGCGGAACAGTCAAGATCTGCATTCCTCTCGTTGCCACTACAGAAATGGAGCTATGGAAGGAAGTCGAAGCCGTAAAAGCAGCAACTCCGGACCTGGTTGAGTGGAGGGCGGATCTGTGTTTTTCAAAAGAGCCTCTTGAACTTCTTCGAATTCTCAAAGACCTGCGGGGAAAAATGCAGCAGACCCCGTTGCTTTTTACCTACCGAAGCAAGAGAGAAGGAGGCGAAGGCAGTCTTTCGGAATCAGACTACATGGATCTGGTCAGCTCCGTGATCCGATCGAAATTGGTCGATCTGGTGGATGTCGAATATAGTTGTGCAGAAGAGAGGATCCGGATACTCCTACAAGAGAGCGCATCCAATGGGATCATCAGCGTTTTGTCCAGCCATCGATTGACCGGAACGCCATCGCAAAGAAAAATGGAAGCGATCCTCGAACACATGTTGACTTATGGGGCCGATTTGCCCAAACTTGCGGTCATGGCGGTGGAGGACGACGATGTGCTTCGTCTGCTTGCAGCATCAGAACGCATTTGGAAAAAACACGGAATGCCGCCGTTGATCACCATCTCGATGGGTGACAAAGGACGGCTGAGCCGCATCGCCGGCGGTCAGTTTGGATCTTGCGTCACCTTTGCGGCAGGCAACGATCCATCCGCTCCAGGGCAGATCCGGATCGAGCAATTGCGTAATGCGTTATCAATACTTTCTTTATAGCTTAGAAGGGAGAATGAAATGAAACAGGTCATTAAGACAGAAAAAGCCCCGGCAGCTGTCGGAGCGTATTCCCAGGGCATCCTCGTTGGTGGGACTTTGTATACAGCGGGGCAGATTCCGATCGATCCGGAAACCGGAGAATTGGTGACCGGAGATATCGTTGATCAGGCAGAGCGGTCCATGAAAAACGTGAAGGCCATCGTCGAAGCCGGTGGGTTTACCATGGAGGATGTGGTGAAAGTCACGATATTACTGGCGGATATCGGTGATTTCGGAGCAGTGAATGAAGTGTACCAGAGCTTTTTTCAAAAGGACTATCCGGCAAGATCCTGTTTTGCCGTCCGCGATCTCCCGAAAGGAGTCGGCGTAGAAATCGAAGCGATCGCAGCCAGATAGCGGGTCACTGATTTGCGCCACAACATTTCTTGAACTTTTTGCCGCTGCCGCAGGGACAAGGGTCGTTTCTGCCTGGTGTTTTCTCTTTGACTACGGTTCTGGAACGGCGGTAGAGGTCTGCGATCTGCTGCCGTTTTTCTTCCGAAAGGATGTCGCCCCATTCGTCCAACGTAAACAAATAATCGGCTTTTGCTTTCATCATATTGAGATAGAGGGCTTCAAAATCGATCGACAGGTTCAATTGGGTATCTGCGGTCACGGTGTCAAGAACCAGGGGCACGCGAAGGCTGTCGTTGATCCCGTCGAGAAAACCGGCGAAAATGACTAGGTCGGTTTCGGTTTGGGCAGCCAGTTCTGATACGATACCGGTGACCAATTCGCTTTTCTTTTCTAAAATTGATTTATAGATCCTGGTTTCCGCAGAACTGTAGGTTTCCCAAAACGATTCAAAGCTTTCGTCGGTCTGGTTTTCCATCAATTCTTTCCAATCATTGTATAGATTCATTTCTATTCCTCCTGTTTGCTAGCATTATACGCGTCCGGGGACGATCGTTTTTCCGATGTCGATGATATCGCCCAAGACGGCGCTGCCGGTCGGTAAAGGACCTGCGCCTCTTCCATAAAACATCAACTCGCCAACTGCATTTCCTTCAATAAATATGGCGTTGAATTCGTTGTTGACGCCAGCCAAAGGGTGATGGAACGGTATTTCCTCCGGTTCGACCCGGTATTCAAGCCCTGCGCCGTTGTTTCGCGCGGTGGCGATCAGTTTGATTTTATTGTTTCTGGACTTTGCCTCGCCGATAAACTCCTTCGTGATGCCGCTGATTCCTTTCGTCGGGATATCTTTTGGAGATACTATCGTACCGAAAGCGAGAGCGATCAGGATGGACAATTTGTTTGCTACATCATAGCCCTCAACGTCATCGGTCGGGTCGGCTTCCGCGAATCCTTTTTCCTGGGCGGTCTTGAGCACATCGTCATACGCCAGTCCGTGATCGGTCATCTGCGTCAGCATATAGTTTGTAGTGCCGTTGAGAATGCCTTTGATTTCCAGGATCTGATTGGAACATAGCGCTGTGCGGATCGCGTTGAGAATCGGAATCCCACCTGCGACGCTGGCTTCATAACGCAGTTGAACCCCATTGTCGATGGCGGCTTTTTCCAATGCTTTGAAATTGGCGGCGAGCGCCGCCTTATTGGCTGTTACCACATGCTTGCCATTGTTCATCGCTTGTAGCATCAATTCGCCTGCCGGGTGGAGGCCTCCAAGCAGTTCGACGACAATATCGATCGTTGGATCGTTAAGGATGGACCCTGCATCATCGGTCAAAACGCCTGGGGGAATAGATATGCTGCGGTCTTTCTGCGGGTCCCGCACAAGGATCTTTCCAATCGATATATCAAGGCCACTTTGTTCTTTGATGGCTTCCCGATTCATTTCCAGCGCCTGATACGTTCCTGTGCCAACATTGCCAAATCCCAGGAGCCCAACCACGATCTGTTTTTTTATCATATTTTTACCTCCAGTAGTATCTATCACGATATTATATTATAATAAACAATAATTGTCTTTAAAGTCTTTCAAAAGGAATCGAAAAATATTATTATGGAAAGCAACGAATGCAAACTCTGTGTCGTCCTCGTAGAACCAGAGATCCCGCCGAATACAGGCAATATCGCAAGGACCTGCGCTGCGACAGGGACGAAGCTAATACTCGTTAAACCATTGGGTTTTTCAGTGGATGATGCGACAGTCAAACGGGCAGGACTCGATTATTGGGACTTTGTAGACCTTGAGATCTATGAAGACCTGGCGTCGTTCCTGGAGGATCACCGGCACCGTCCGATGTATTTACTCACGACCAAAGGCAGACAACGCCACACAGATGTGCAATATGAGGAAAATGCAATGCTTTTGTTTGGAAGAGAAACAGCAGGACTTCCCGAAGCATTGATCAAAGAACATTGGGATCGTACCATACGAATCCCCATGGGAGACAATGAGAGGCTTCGTTCTCTCAATCTGGCAAATTCAGCCGCCATCGTTGTATATGAAGCATTGCGGCAACGAGGATTTCCTGAATTAGTCTGACAGGTCGGATATAAGCATAGAAAGGAAACAGTCAACGAAATGTGGATCATACTCTTTCAGATTCTGGGAGGTGCCGGACTTCTCCTGTATGGAATAGAGGTCATGAAGGATTCCCTGGAATGGGTCTCGGAAAACCGCGGGCAGCGACTTCTCGAGGCCTCAGGCCAAAACACCTTCATGAGCATACTTGCAGGGATCGTAGTAACAGGCATCAATCAAAAGAGCAGCGCTACGACGATCATGGTGGTTGGCATGGTCAATGCGGGCATGATGTCTCTGGTACAGGCGGCAGGAGTGATCATGGGCGCCAATATCGGAACGACCATAACGGGACAGCTTCTGGCGTTCCGATTCGAGCTTCTCGCTCCAAGTATCGTAGGTGTTGCCGCGATTTTCTGGAAGTATTCAAAAACCAAGCGTGTGCAGTATACTGCAGAGATTTTTGTCGGATTCGGCATCATGTTCATTGGCATGATTTTCATGGAAATGGGAATGGGCCCGCTGCGCGACATGAATACAACAATGGATATACTGCTTGCGTTCGGTCAGCCGGGAATGTCAGAATATATCATACTTATTTTGATCGGCTTTGTTGTGACCAGTCTCGTTCGGAGCAGCAGTCTTTTGATCGGCGTGATGATCGCCATGTCTGCACAGGGTCTCATCACATTGGAAATGGCAGTTCCTCTTATCATGGGTATCAATGTCGGGAAGTGCACGTCTGCGATCTGGGAAACCAGAGACGCCAGCAGGACTGCTAAGAGAGCGGGAGTCATCCATTTGCTGTTCAATCTGTTCGGCACCGTGCTGGTCGTCCTTATTTTTCAGTACTTTATCGTTGACTTTCTCGTGATGCTGTCACCAGACCATCTGCCCAGACAACTGGCGAATGCCCATACACTGTTCAATCTGGGGACGACCATCATTTGCCTACCCTTGATCCGGGTATTTGTTGGAGTATCGGACCGGTTGGTGCCGGCAAAAAAGAAGGCAGAGCAGGATACCGGAAATCTGGACGTAAGAATGCTGGAAACACCTGGTTTGGCGCTGGCCCAAACGTACAATGAAGTGATCACACTTGCAAAAATGTCCTTTGACAGTTTTCGCACCAGCTGCCACTGTGTCGACAAGGGAGATGACAGGGATCTTGGGCAGCTTCGGGAACGGGAAGCGATGCTGATACGTTTGCAAAAGGACATTGAGATCTATCTTGTGAAATTAGCTCAAAAGAATATTACCAAAGAGCAACATGAAATGCTCAATCTGATGTTGGGAGTGACCGGTGACATCGAACGAATCTCAGACCTGTCCATCAATCTTGCCGAACTTTCGATCAGCAAAAAGGAAAATGGGATCCGCTTCAGCATCGACGCCCAACAGGACATCGTTGACTTTCACCAGCGCATCTGTGGAATGATCGACGGACTGACCAAAGCCATGGAAGAAAAAGACCGGATGATGGCCAACAGCATTCTATCCTCCGAGATCAAGATCAAAGACATCGAAACCTCCATGCGGGAGCGCCATATCGAACGTCTTTCCCAAGGGCAATGTCATCCGGGATCCGGTGTCATGTTCATCGATCTGATCAACAGTATGGAGCATGTTGCCCAGCACCTGAAGAAAATCGGCCAATTTGTAATAGAGATATCCAAGTATTGATGATATAATGTAGTTTGGTCGTTATAGCAGATAAACGGAGTTGCAATGAAACTGGGCTACGAACTCACAATTGAACAGACACAGAAACTGGTGATGACACCAGAGCTGATTCAAGCGATTCAGATCCTGCAGTTCAATACACAGGAGCTGGATCATTTTGTCCAGGAGCAGCTTCTGACGAACCCGGTTCTGGAAAAGGTCGAACGAACGGAGTCTGTCGAACCACAGGAGCCCACGGAACCAAACGAGCCGGTGGAAAAAGAACCGGAATACGACTGGGCAGAGCACTTCAAAGAGCGGGAATACGACGATATCAGTTATCAACAGTGGACCAGCCCGAAAGAACCCAACGATTATACCTTTGAGCAGTTTGTCTCTTCGGACGTCACTTTGACCGAACATCTTTTGCTGCAGCTCCAGCTTGCAAATATGCGCCCTGCCTGCAAACAGGTCGCGCGCTATTTGATCGAAGCACTGGATGAAAACGGATACCTGACATCGACAGTGGATGAAGTTGCAAAGGTGTTCGGTATCAAAGAATCCAGAGTGATCGAAGCGCTGCGGGTCGTCCAGGGATTTGATCCGGTAGGGGTGGGAGCAAGAGACATCCGGGAATGTCTCCTGATCCAAATGGTTCATTCCGGATACGATGCTCCTGAGGTCCGCACGATCATTGAAGAACATCTGGAAGATATCGCCGCCAACCGGATGGGAAACATCGCAAAATCGGTGGGGATCTCCATCAAGGAGGTTCAGGAAATCAGTGACATGATCAAGACGCTGGAACCAAAGCCCGGCCGTCAATACTGCTGTCCGGGAGACAACCGATATATCGTACCGGACGTCACTGTGGAAAAAGTCGCCGGTGAGTACATCGTCATTGTGAACGATTGCACGGCGCCTCGTCTCAACATCAGCCCGTTTTACCAGAAGATGTTGACGGAATCCGAGAAGGACTCCAGCTTATCGAAGTTTTTGACCGGTCGGTTCAACTCAGCATTGTGGCTGATCAAAAGCATCGAACAGCGACGTCAGACGATCTACAATGTGGTCAGCGCAGTCGTTCGCTACCAGATCGATTTCTTTGAACACGGAACGAAGCATTTAAAGACGCTGACACTGAAACAGATCGCAGAAGAAGTCGGG
Source organism: Firmicutes bacterium HGW-Firmicutes-11 (assembly GCA_002840285.1). Taxonomy (GTDB): domain Bacteria; phylum Bacillota; class Clostridia; order Peptostreptococcales; family Anaerovoracaceae; genus PHAE01. Next base: position 51,911 of record PHAE01000007.1, on the reverse strand, counting down.
ATCCATGAGTCCACCGTCAGCCGGTCGATCAATGGCAAATACATGCAGACCCCGAGAGGCCTGTTTGAAATCAAGTTCTTCTTCACCAGCGGTGTCTCCGGCAGTGATGGCACTGGGATCGCATCGGAGAGCGTCAAATCCCTGATACGGGAAATGGTAGAAACGGAAGACCCGAAGTCGCCTTTGTCGGACCAGACGATCGCCGAGACGTTGGGGAAAAAGGGTATCGATATCTCCCGTCGTACGATCGCAAAATATAGAGATGAGATGAACTTGCCCTCATCAAGCAAACGGAAACGTTACTGATAAATCACAATAGTATTGTCCCAAGGAGGAAAGAAAATGAAAACAAAAGTAGGAATCAACGGATTTGGCAGGATCGGGCGCAACGCATTCAAGGTAGCGATGGGCAAAGATGTCAACTTTGAGATCGTTGCGATCAATGATATCACCAGCCCGGCGACTCTCGCCCATCTGCTGAAATACGACAGCTGTTTCGGAAAATTTGATGGAACCGTTGAAGCAAAAGACGACGCCATCGTGGTGAACGGCAAAGAAATCAAGATTCTTGCGCTTCGCGATCCTGCAGAGCTGCCATGGAAAGAACTGGGCGTCGAGGTGGTTTTGGAATCCACCGGACTGTTCACAAAAAAAGCAGATGCAGAAAAGCACATTCATGCCGGCGCAAAAAAAGTCATCATATCCGCACCGGCGACCGACGAGGACATTACAGTGGTCATGGGAGTCAATGAAGAGGCTTACGATCCTTCCATGCATCACATTCTTTCCAACGCTTCCTGTACCACCAACTGCCTGGCTCCCTTTGCGAAGGTCATCGATCAGGTGTTCGGTGTCGAGCGCGGCCTGATGACGACCATTCACTCCTATACCAACGATCAAAAAATACTGGATCTTCCACATTCTGATCTCAGAAGAGCAAGAGCAGCGGCGATTTCGATGATCCCGACCACCACAGGCGCGGCAAAAGCGGTCTCGCTGGTGCTGCCGCAACTGAAAGGGAAACTGAACGGGATGGCGATCCGTATTCCGACACCGGCAGTATCTGTTGTGGATATCGTGTTTGAAGTAAAAAAAGCGACCACAAAAGAAGAAGTCAATCTGGCATTGAAAAATGCGTCAGAAAATGAACTCAAAGGCATTATGGGCTACTGCGAAGAACCTCTGGTTTCCATCGATTTCAAGATGGACGAACGCTCATCGATCATTGATGCATTATCGACCATGGTCGTCGAGGGAACGATGGTAAAAATCATATCTTGGTATGACAATGAGTGGGGTTATTCCAACCGTGCCATCGATCTATTGGAGTATGTCGTCGGAAAAGGACTCTAACGGGTACACTGCAATGAAAAAAACGATCAGGGACATCGACGTTGACGGAAAGCGCGTCATCGTGCGTTGTGATTTTAACGTCCCTCAGGACGAAAATGGATTGATAACCGATGACACCAGGATCCAGGCTGCTTTACCGACGATACACTATTTGTTGGAACAGGGTGCATCCATTCTTCTTCTGTCCCATCTCGGGCGACCCAAGGATGGACCGGATCCGGTCTTCACGCTGGCTCCGGTGGCCAAGCGGCTTGCTGCGCTTTTAGAGCGTGAAGTCGCCTTTCTGGCGTCTCCGTCGGTCGTCGACGACGGCGTCAAAAAATCTGCAGAGGCCTTGCTGCCGGGACAGATCGTACTACTGGAAAATGTGCGCTTCCGAAAGGAAGAGACAAAGAATGACTCGGGTTTTTCAAAAGATCTCGCCTCACTGGCCGACATTTATGTCAATGATGCCTTTGGATCCGCTCATCGAGCCCATGCTTCCACTGCAGGGATCGCAGAATTCCTCCCGTCGGTCTCCGGGTTCCTGATGGAAAAAGAGATCCGTTTTCTGGGGAATGCGGTGGAGAACCCGGATCGCCCGTTTCTTGCGATCCTGGGTGGCGCGAAGGTGAGCGACAAGATACCGGTGATCGACCATCTCCTTGATAAAGTCGATAGCTTGATCATTGGCGGAGGGATGGCATTTACGTTCCTGAAGGCCAAAGGATATGAAATTGGTGGATCCTTATTGGAATCAGAGATGGTGGAGCTGGCCGGACAGCTGATGCAAAAGGCGATCGACAAGGGTGTGACATTGATACTGCCCGTCGACGTGATGGCAGCAACTGCCTTCGACAAAGATGCGCCCGCCCAGATATATTCTGCGGATCATATCCCGCAAGATCGCATGGGGCTCGATATCGGTCCGGAAACGATCAAGTCCTTCATAGAAGAAATCAGCAATGCGAAGACCATCGTGTGGAACGGACCGATGGGTGTGTTTGAAATGCCGCGGTTCGCTCAAGGTACCTTGTCCGTAGCAACAGCGCTGGCCCAAAGCAAAGCAACGACCATCATCGGCGGGGGTGACTCGGCAGCAGCAGTACAGCAATTCGGGCTGGCGGAGCAGATGACCCACATATCGACCGGAGGTGGTGCTTCTCTGGAATACCTGGAAGGCAAAACATTGCCAGGTGTCGCCGTGCTACAGGATGTGGAAACGAAAACAGGAGGATGACGATGAGAAAACCTTTTATAGCAGGAAACTGGAAGATGTTCAAGACGACAAAGGAGGCGCTGGACTTTGCGGTGCAATTCCTTGAGATCTATAAGCCGTCTGACGTCAAGGTGGCGATCTGTGCTCCTTTCACCCAACTATCTGCTTTGTCAGAGGCCTTTCGCGGGACAGGAATCAAGATCGGTGCACAAAACATGCATTTTGAGGAAAATGGAGCATATACTGGTGAAATCTCTGCTGCGATGCTGAAGGAGATCGGAGTCGACTATTGCATCATTGGCCATTCCGAGCGGCGACAATATTTCAATGAAACCGATGAGACGGTAAATAAAAAGCTGCACAAAGCCTTCGAACACGAGATACTGCCGATCCTCTGCGTGGGAGAGGTGCTGGAAGAACGTGACGCTGGCAGAGCGATGGAAGTCGTGGAACGGCAAATGAAGGCAGCGTTGCTTGGCCTTGCCACGGAACAGGTGGAATTGCTGACGGTAGCATATGAACCTGTTTGGGCGATCGGAACCGGAAGGACCGCGACACCGGAGCAGGCAGATGAAATGTGCGGACACATTCGTAGCATCATCGAAGAACTCACCTCGGAAGAAACGGCAGACAAAGTCGTGATCCAATACGGAGGAAGTGTGAAGCCGGACAATGCGACAGAACTGATGGACATGTACGAGATCGACGGCGCCCTTGTGGGCGGCGCAAGCTTGAAGCCGGTCGACTTTTTGGCCATTATTGATTTTTAGGAGGAGATACCATGAGCTATATCGAAGATGTCGTCGGCCGGGAGGTTTTGGATTCCAGAGGAAACCCGACCGTTGAAGTAGAAGTGTATCTGGAAGACGGTGCCATGGGAAAGGCGATCGTTCCATCCGGCGCATCGACTGGAGCCCATGAGGCAGTGGAACTGCGTGACGGAGACGACGAGCGTTTTCTGGGCAGAGGAGTATTGGAAGCGGTGGACAACGTCAATGAGATCATTGCTCCCGAGATCATCGGCTGGAACGTTTTTGACCAGGTCGGTCTTGACCGGCTTCTCAATGCATTGGATGGAACACCAAATAAGGAACGATTGGGAGCGAATGCGATCCTTGCGGTGTCACTTGCAGCGGCACACGCTGCCGCAAACTCTCTTGGATTGCCACTGTTTCAATACATTGGTGGAGTGAACAGCAAGCTTCTGCCAACGCCGATGATGAATATCCTCAACGGCGGACAACATGCAGACAACAACATGGACATACAGGAATTTATGGTGATGCCTGTTGGAGCATCCAGTTTCCGGGAAGGACTGCGGATGGGAACAGAGGTGTTCCATCATTTGAAAGCCGTTCTTAAGAAAAAGGGATTACCTACCTCCGTCGGCGACGAAGGCGGTTTCGCTCCAAATCTTTCCTCAAACGAAGAAGCGATCATCACGATACTGGAAGCAATCAAGGCAGCCGGATACAGTCCCGGTGAAGACATCGTCCTTGCGTTGGATGTAGCTGCGACCGAAATGTTTGACAGTGAAACAAAGCTTTACGACCTGGCTGGTGAAGGAGTCAAAAAAACCGCACAGGAAATGATTGCTTATTACGACATGCTGATCGGAAAATATCCGATCGCATCCATCGAAGATGGTCTCTCAGAAGACGATTGGGACGGGTGGAAGGAAATGACCAAAGTGCTGGGTGGCAAAGTGCAGCTGGTCGGTGACGATCTCTTCGTTACCAATACCGATCGACTGGCCAGGGGCATCCGCGAAAATATCGCCAATTCCATCCTGATCAAAGTCAACCAGATCGGCACACTGACAGAAACGCTGGATGCCATCGATATGGCAAAGAAAGCGGGATACACAGCGATCCTGTCGCACCGGTCCGGTGAAACCGAAGATGTGACCATTGCAGATCTTGTTGTGGGAGTAAACGCCGGTCAGATCAAGACCGGAGCACCATCCCGCACAGACAGGGTGGCAAAGTACAATCAGTTGCTTCGCATCGAGGAACAATTGGATGACAGCGCTGAATATGCGGGAAGCAACGCATTTTACAGCATAAAATAGAGATGAAAGCGCTAAAATAGAAATTGTTTTCAAATTGTCACAACTTTTCTTGATTCGCAGGAACCGGTGTGATAGAATCATTGTGCAAATCTGATAAAGGAGGTGCGATATTGAGGATATTCCTGATGATTGTGTTGTCGTTGGCCAGTCTTGTACTGATAGCAAGCATATTGCTACAGTCAGGCAAGAGCGCTGGTCTTTCCGGAGCCATTGGCGGCGGAGCGGAGCAACTGTTCGGTAAAAAGAAAAGCAAAGGATACGAAGCGATCCTAAGCAAAATAAGTGTGGTCGGTGCCGTGTGTTTTATCTTATGCTCGCTAGCACTGGTAGCGATCGAATAGGATGATCGGTTCAATCGATCGCGCAAACGATTGATTTGAAAATACACAAAGAGGTGCTGCGTAGCGCCTCTTCGTGCGTTATGATGAAATCTGAATTTTTTGAAGGTTTTTAAAAGGAGGAACAACGAAAGAAATGGAAACATTAGCGATTATTGCGCCTGTTTGTGCCATCGCCGCACTGGTGGTCGCCTATGCGCTCTCCGCATGGATCAACAAGGTGGACGAAGGTCTGGAACGAATGAAGGAAATCGCCGGATTTATCCGCGAGGGATCAATGGCATTCCTGCGAAGAGAATATAAAACGATGGTATTCGTTATCATCGCTCTATTTTTGATTCTGGGATTCTTCATCGACTGGACGACCGCAGGACTCTACGTGGTTGGGGCATTATTCTCCGTTCTAGCCGGTTTCTTCGGCATGAAGGTCGCCACAAAGGGCAATGTAAGAACCGCCAATGCTGCCAGAGTTGATGGAATGAGCAAAGCGCTGAAGGTTGCCTTCCGCAGCGGAGCCGTCATGGGACTTTGTGTCGCAGGCCTTGGACTATTGGGTGTTGGTAGCATATTTGTCCTGATGGGAGTCGAAAGCGCTTCCGTTGTCACCGGTTTCGGCTTGGGCGCATCATCGATGGCTCTCTTTGGCCGAGTCGGAGGAGGCATCTATACGAAGGCAGCCGATGTTGGCGCCGACCTGGTCGGAAAAGTGGAAGCAGGGATTCCAGAAGACGATCCGAGAAACCCGGCGGTCATCGCTGACAATGTTGGAGACAATGTAGGTGACGTCGCCGGTATGGGCTCCGACCTCTTTGAGTCGTATGTAGGATCGTTGATTTCAGCCATCACGCTGGCAGTTGTCATTCCTTTCGTAAATCCTCTGATCGGAGCTGGCTTTGAGCTTGACCCGGTTGGTGGCTCGGTGTTTCCGCTGCTACTGGCAGCAGCAGGCATCATTGCATCGATCATCGGCATCATGATGGTCCGTGGCAAGAAAGACGGCAATCCTGCGACAGCACTGAACGCAGGAACCTATATCAGCGCAGCCATCGTTATCGTGGTCTCTCTGATACTCAGTCAACTCTTTTTCCAGAATTTAAATCCCGCGATCGCTGTTATTTCCGGCCTGTTGGTTGGAACTGCGATCGGTAAAATCACCGAGATCTACACTTCCGGAGATTACAAGCATGTAAAAAAGATCGCCGAGCAAAGCCAAACCGGCCCTGCGACGACGATCATCAGCGGGCTTGGGATCGGTATGCTGTCAACCGTGTGGCCGATCCTCTTCATAGCAGCAGGGATCCTGATCGCCAATGCCTTTGCCGGACTGTACGGCATCGCTCTGGCTGCGGTTGGAATGCTATCTACAACTGGAATGGTCGTAGCCGTTGACGCATACGGCCCGGTATCCGACAATGCAGGAGGCATTGCAGAAATGTCCAAACTTCCAAAGGAAGTACGGGCGATCACCGACAAACTCGACGCAGTCGGCAACACGACCGCCGCCATCGGAAAAGGATTTGCCATCGGCTCTGCCGCTTTGACAGCGTTGGCTCTCTTCGCTTCCTACTCACAGCTGGCAGGCCTTTCCCAAATTAGTTTGCTCAATCCCCTGGTCATTGCCGGACTCTTCATCGGCGCGATGCTACCATTCCTATTCTCCGCTATGACGATGAATTCCGTCGGAAAAGCAGCGAACCAGATGATCGAAGAAGTTCGCCGCCAATTCCGGGAAGATTCAGGGATAATGGCCGGCACATCAAAGCCGGATTATGCTCGTTGTGTCGATATCAGCACAAAAGCAGCTTTGAGAGAAATGATGGCCCCCGGTCTTCTGGCGATCATCGCTCCCCTTGCCGTCGGCCTGATCATGGGTACGGAAGCGCTGGGGGGCATGCTTGCAGGAGCACTGTCAGCCGGCGTTTTGCTGGCGATCATGATGGCAAACGCCGGCGGCGCCTGGGACAACGCTAAAAAATACATCGAAGAAGGCCACTACGGCGGCAAAGGCAGCGATACACACAAAGCCGCTGTTGTTGGAGACACCGTCGGTGATCCGTTCAAAGACACCTCCGGCCCTTCCATCAACATCCTGATCAAGTTGATGACCATCGTTGCCGTCGTGTTCGCGCCACTCTTTGTTTCTTTCGGCAGCCTGCTTTAATCAAATCAAGATACTAGACTGGCAGTCTTATCGAAATCAATACAAGCTTCAGAACGAGCAGGGCTGTCTCAATGAACATTGAGACAGCCCATATTTGTCTTTTTCTCTTTCTGTGCTACACTGTAAGCAAAGAACTGCGATGGAGGAATGAACATGAACAAGCTGAAAGGACGCAAGATCAAAGGGATCCTGTCAAAGCACAGGAAGGGATTTGGCTTTGTCATTCCGGAGGACAAGGAAGAAACCGGCGGGTTTGATGTGTTCATCCCGCCGGATGAAATACGATCCGCGATGGACAAAGACCAAGTCACCGTCACAATACTTTCTTCAGAGAAAGACGGACGGAGGCTCGAAGGGCGGATCGACAATGTTCTGGCCCGCTCGGCGACCGAAGTGGTGGGAACCTTTTCTGCCATGAGAGGAGTGGGATATGTAGTCCCGGAATCCAGTCGTCTCGTTGAAGAAGTCATGATCCAGAAGAAAGACTTCAACGGCGCAAAGAATGGTGACAAAGTAGTAGCGAAAATAACGAAATGGCCGTCCAGAGGCCATCGAACTGAAGGTCGCATCGTAGAGATTTTAAGCAAACAGGGAGAGGCCCTGGGAGATATCAAGGCATTGGTCCGCACATTTCAACTGAGTGAGACATTTCCTCAAAAGGTGGAGAAAGAGGCAGAATATGCAGCACTTCCGGTCACAGAGGAAGAAATCAAACAGCGTGAGGATCTGCGTCAGGAGATCGTCCTGACCATCGATGGCGCGGACTCAAAGGATCTGGATGATGCGATTTCTATCAAACGATTAGAAAACGGGAATGTCAGACTGGGGGTCCACATCGCAGATGTGAGCCATTACATCAAGGAGGGGGGAGCGCTTGACAAGGAAGCAATGAACCGGGGGACCAGCGTGTACCTTCTTGATATCGTGCTTCCGATGCTACCAAAGGTTTTGTCAAATGGCATTTGCAGCTTGAATCCCCGTGCGGATCGCTTGACGCTGTCTGTTTCAATGGACATCACACCGGCTGGAGAGGTGGTGGAACACCGGATTTTCGAAAGTGTGATCCGTTCCACAGAGCGGTTGGTCTACTCCGACGTTTCCGATCTTCTTGAAGAAGGAACGCCTGCACTCATGGAGAAATATCAACGCATTCATCCGGAATTGAAGATGATGCAGGAATTGGCGCAGATCTTAAGAACCAGAAGGCAGGCACGGGGCAGTCTCGATTTCGACTTTGACGAAGCCCATATCATACTGGATAAAGGTGGGATCCCGGTTTCCGTCGAAACATCCGAGCGACGTGTCGCCAACCGGATGATCGAAGAATTCATGCTGGTCGCCAACGAAACTGTTGCTGAGCACTACTTCCATCTTCAGCTGCCGTTTGTCTATCGGATCCATGAGCAACCGACATTGGAAAGGATCGATGCATTCAAGCGTTTTCTATCCACGCTGGGCCTTCGCCTCAAGGGAAGTACGGAGCATGTACATCCAAAGGCGTTGAATGAAGTCCTTGCGCAGGTCGAAGGAACGGAAATCGAACACGTCGTTAATACCGTCATGCTTCGATCGATGAAGAAGGCGTATTATGATACGATCTGCAAAGGACATTTTGGCCTCGGCGTAACCTATTACTGCCATTTCACCTCCCCGATCCGAAGATATCCGGACCTCATCATTCACAGGATCATCAAGGAATCACTGCGTCAGCCGATGGGAGAAAGCCGGAGAAAAGTGCTGGAATCCAAGACGAAAGAAGCAGCTGATATCGCCTCTGTCACAGAACGAAAAGCAGAAGAACTGGAACGGGAAGTGGAAAAACTTAAAAAAGCAGAGTACATGAGTTATCGGCTTGGAGAAGAATTCGACGGGATCATAAGTGGAATCGCCTCCTTCGGTTTCTTTGCTGAGATCCCCAACACGATAGAGGGTCTTGTGAGAGTCCAGTCTCTGACCGACGATGAGTACATCTATGAGCAGGAATTGTATCGACTTTACGGTAAAAGAACAAGAAAGACCTACACCCTTGGCGACAAGGTCAGGGTGCGCGCAGCAGCAGTGGATATCGCAAAGCGTGAGATCGATTTTGATCTGATTTGATCAGCGTGAGGAGACAGATATGTTTCGTGTGGAAAGTGATGGATTTGTCGACGGCTGGATCCTTGAAAAATACGGGATACGATCTTCAGAGTCGGAGAAAGGTGTTCCCTTGCGTTCGTTTCCTCTGCGGTGGTATGATCCTCCTGAGGGAACAGCTGCTTTTGCCGTCACATTTTTAGACTACGACGACATTCCGGAGGAAGGTTTTTGCTGGATCCATTGGCTGGTGGCGGACATTCCAGGGACTGCTATGGAACTGCGGGAGAACGAGAGCCGGGAGAATCCCAACTTGATCCAAGGCAGCAATAGTTGGATGACTCCGCTTGGACCATATGGGCTCGGCCCGGAATGGACCAACTATTATGGAGGTCCGGCTCCTACGACACCCCATGAGTACGAGCTTGTTTTATATGCACTTGATTCTCCGGTGAATTTACAGTCTGGATTCTACCTCAATCAACTCCGTAAAAAAATGCAAGGACACATTTTAGGGGAAGCTGTGCTAAAAGGTAGTTACAAATAGCCGACAAGGAGGTTCTCATGCGCTTCAATCCGTTTTATTATTTAGAGAACCCGGAATTCATGCATTATGAGCATGTCTGGGTGAACTTTATTAAGAACGATATATTGATTGAGAATACTATACCTGACGAAATCGTTGAATCATGGATACGGTGTAAGGCGGCAAAAGTGGATGCGTTGCAGGGCCAACTGCCAGAGCAAGACATCGAACCGGCAGAAGTGTTGCGAAGGATCCGTGAAAATACAGAGCTTTTGAATATTTCAACACCGATCATGGAGATGATGATCGACATCGTCGATGAGACAGATATCAGCGTCCAGGTCGTGGATCGTTATGGTATGATATTGAACAATATCAACAAGGGAAGCATGCTTCTGGAAATGGACCTAAATTGTCGCATCGGCTGCAAACTCGAAGAATCGAATATTGGAACCAATGGATACGATCTGGCGATTCGACACAGAAAGCCTATCGGTGTCGTCGGTGCGGAACATTACTGTGAGATCTTGCAGAAGCAGGCGGTCTACGCAGCGCCGATCCTAAACAAGGACGGTGAGATCGTCGCGGCGGTGGGCATGACCGTACCACTTGAGAAATCGAATCGTTATATGCTGGGAATGATCACAGCAACAGCGAAGGCGATCGAGAACGAGTTTCTTCTTCAAGAGACACATCTGCAACTGATTCGACAAAACGAAGATCAGAAGAACATTTTGGATGCGGTCACTGACGGTATCATTTATGTCGATGAAAGCAACATGATAACACAGGTCAATCAGGAAATGGCAAAGATGACCGGTTTGAACCGGGAAGATATGATTGGAAAAAACATCAATCTGATCCAGACCAATCCGAAAATCAATGGGATCATCTCGGCGGCGTTGCGAGGGGAGAGTATCGGAAAGGCAAAAATAGTCGGAAAACGGAAAAGCTATAACTGTGTGGTGAGCTATCAGTTTATCGTCAACCAACACACCAATGAAAGCAGTCGGGTTTTATTCTTTATCCGCTATGAAGAGATCCAGGAACTGGCAGATAAGATGAATCAAGAAAACCGGGCATTCTTCACCTTCAATGATATCATAGGAAAATCTGCTGAGCTGCTCAATGCGATCGAGATCGCGCAAAAAGCGGCAGAACACAACGTTCGTATCATTATCGAAGGAGAGAGCGGCACCGGCAAGGAAATGTTCGCCCAGGCGATACATAACTGCGGCAGCCGGAAAAAGAGCCCCTTCGTTGCCGTCGACTGCGGAGCGATCCCGAGAGAACTGCTAGAAAGCGAGCTCTTCGGATACGAGGAGGGAGCATACACCGGCGCAAGAAAAGGGGGACACAGGGGCAAGTTTGAAATTGCGCATGGGGGAACACTTTTCCTGGATGAAATCATCAATTTACCCATCGATATGCAATCCAAGCTGCTTCGGGTCTTGCAGGAAAACAAAATATTTCGCATTGGCGGATATCTTCCGATTCCTGTCGATGTCCAGATCATTGCAGCCACAAACCGTGATTTGAACCACGAAGTAGAGAACGGCAATTTCCGGGAAGATCTCTTTTATCGATTGAATACGGTATATATAAAGTTGCCTGCGCTGCGGGATCGAAAGAGCGACATTGTAACACTGGTGAACCACATGATCCAGAGAAATAAAAATCAATTTCAAAACAAAGTCAAGGGCATCGACGATGAAGCAATGTCGGTATTGATGTCTTACGATTGGCCGGGAAACGTCAGACAACTGAATAATGTGGTCGAACGGATGATGCTGATGGCGGAGAAAGAGATTCTGACAGTGAAACTGATCCCACTCGAGATTCGCGCTGCTGCAAGTGAGCCGATTCCCAGCATTCCCTTCTCTGGTGGTCTTGAGCCGTTGGATACAGTAACGGATAACTACATCAAGATGGCACTGTCAAGCTGTGATGGAAACATCAAAAAAACAGCCGACCTGCTGAAAATCAGCAGGGCTACCGTATACAGGGCATTGAAGCGATAAAGCAGAAAAACACATGAGGTCTCTATGATGCAAAAGGAAGATCAATTGTTTGATCTTGTGATCAACCATGGAACTGTGATCGATGTTATTGGCGAGGAGATCACAAAAAAATGCATTGGCATCAACGGCGACAAGATAGCCAGGATCGCCGATGTACCGCTGCGCGGGTCAAAAGAAATCGACGCTACGGGACTTATGGTATCGCCCGGATTTCTGGATTTTCATTCTCATGTGGATGGGAATCCCTACTCGGCAGAGTGTCTGATTCGTCAAGGCGGAACGACTACCTTGGGTGGAGAACGCAACATCAACAGCAAAACGATCAAAACCATCGAAGAGGAAGGTTTTATCGTCAATCAGGGATTCTTTGTATCCCAGTCATTTACGCTGCGCAATGCAGTCGGGATCACGGACATGCACCGACCGGCATCGGAAAAAGAAATCATGGTGATGAGTGATTTGGCGAGGAGTTTTCTTGAATATGGAGCTTTTGGGATCTGCTTCGGACTGGAATTTGTACCGGGAACATCTTATGACGAGATTCTTTCAATGGCCAAAGTGGCAAAGGAATACGAACGACCGATCACGATACATCTTCGGAAGGATGGAAGAGAGGCCCTGCAGTTTTTTGACGAGATTTTAAGAGTCGCAGAAGCCACCGGTGTAAAAGTTCAGATACTACAGTTGATGTATATGGTAGGCATCGGAGGGGCGATGAGCCCGGCGTTGAAGATCATAGAAAAAGCCAGAAAGCACGGTTTGGACATCACGGCAGACAGTGGGGTCTATGACGCTTACTCCGCTTGTATCGGGACGAATATCTTCGATCCGGGATGGGAAAAAGAGTATAACGGCGCATCCGTTAAGGATCTTCTGATTGCGTCCGGCATACATGTGGGAGAACACTGTACGCAAGAAATGTTTGAGCAGCTCCGAAAGAAATCCCCGGGAACACTCGTTACCGCATTTGTATGTGATTCTGATGCGATCACAATGGCGCTTCAGAAGGACTACGTTTACGTATCGACCAATGCCGCTGACGGTCCACATTATCCAGGGATGGGAGCGCCGGAAGTGTCAGGCACGTTTCCCCGCCTGATCGGACGCTACGTCAGAGATCGAAAAGAATTGTCTTTGATGGATGCGATCCGAAAAATAACGATCCTTCCTGCGAGGCGTCTTAGCTTGGATGATATTGGCTCGATCGAAGAAGGAAAGAACGCAGATCTGGTACTGTTTCGGTATGAAGAAATTTTAGACAAGGCGGATTTCATCGGGCGAGGACAACCGGACGCACCACCGGTCGGGATCGATTTTGTGCTGATAAATGGCAAGGTTGCAGTTGAAAAGGGAAAAATGACAGACAATTCACACAGTGGAACACTGATCCGGCCAAGCGTGTGATATTTTAATACATAAAAACACGGAGATTATCCCATTTAAATCCAGCAGACATAGCAAAATGTTCAATTTTGACGCATTTGATTTGGAGTGTTTCAAAAATGAACATTTATTTTTTTGTCATTTTGTTAATTCCCTATCGAAGCCCCAAATTGCAACATTTAGCTGCTTGGCATAATCTTTGCTTATGTAAAATGGGTATGATGATTTGATCGGTCAAACTGTCGATCATAATTGTAATTAAGGAAGAAAGGAGAGAAAGATATGACTTTGGCTACGTATTCGTTTGCATTGCCAACTAGGATCGAATTTGGAGAAGGAGTGGTCCAAAACGTCGGGAAAGAAGCACGATTGATGGGAGCCGGGAAGGTGATGCTGGTTGCAGACAAAGGTGTCATAAAAGCCGGTTTGACGCAAGCAGTGGAGAAAAGTTTGAAGGAGAGCGACATTCCCTTCGTTGTCTTCGACAGCATCGTTCCCAATCCGAGAGACAAGGATTGTCACAGCGGTTATGAATTAGCGAAGCAGGAACAAGTCGATTTTCTGGTCGCCGTCGGCGGCGGAAGTTCCATGGACACTGCAAAAGCGATCGGCGTGTTGCTGACCCATGGAGGAAACATCAAAGATTGGTGCGGGTTTCAGCTATTGGAACGGGAAATCACTCCACTGATAGCCATTCCAACGACTGCCGGTACCGGAAGCGAAGTGACGCCCTTTGCCGTTGTCACCGACTCAGAACAACACATCAAACTCAATGTTTTTGATCCAAAAGCAGCAGCCAAGGTGGCGCTGGTCGATCCAACGACTCTGCTGAAACTACCATCTCACATCATGGCCTCCACCGGGATCGATGCAATGACTCACGCAGTGGAAGCATACACCTGCAATGTCGCAAATCCTCACACGGATGCATACGCATTGTACGCGATCGATCTGATCGAACGAAATCTTAGAAAAGCAGTGACAGCACCGGATCTAGAGTCGTGCAGAGGAATGATGCTTGGAAGTACGATTGCCGGCATTGCCTTTGGCTATGCGGATGTCGCCGCTGTCCATTGTATGGCGGAAGCGCTCGGGGGAAGGTATGATCTGGCTCATGGCGTCGCCAATGCGATCCTGTTGCCAACGGTGACCGAATTCAATCTGTCATCGGATTTTGAGAAGCATGCAAACGTCGCCAGGGCTATGGGTTTGAACATAGCCGGTATGTCGACGGAAGACGCGGCTATGGAAGCGGTTTATGGACTGCAACGGCTCTGTGAGGATGTAGGGATCCCCAAGATGAAAGATATACCCGAAATCGATCCTGCAGATTTCCAGGCGCTGTCCGAGGCTTCCGAACGAAACGTTTCAACTCCAAGCAATCCAAGACCGATCACAGCAAAAGATTATCTCGAACTATTTAAAAAAGCTTATACTATTTAGAGCCCGCATTATTCTTGAAGGAGGTAAAACATGAGTCAGCATACGAAACTAAAACGTGTTCTTGGATTTCCTTCCTCTTACGGAGCAGCCGTGGGACTGGTCGTATCCGGAACAGCGATGTTCTCGGTAGGCAATGTCGGAGCCATATCCGGGAACGCTACCTTTATCAGCGCAGCGATCGCACTCATACCGATGATGGCGACGGCCTTCGCCTTTGGTGAATTGACAGCTATGATCCCGGGAGGCGGTATGATCTCAGATTACACCGCGCCGGCGTTAGGAAGGTTTTGGGCCACATTCGCGTTGTTAAGCGGTTATGTTGTCCTGATAGCCGCAGACGGTGGAACCCAACTGGTTATGGGTGGCCTCGCGATGGAACAGATGGTCGGAGTGCCCCAATTGGCGGTATCCTTGGTGCTGCTTCTGATCATTATCCTGGTAAACGTAACAGGTGTCGAATTTTATGGGCGATCGGAAGCGACGGTGACGATCATCATGATGGTCGTTTTCTTCATCCTGGCGATCATGGGAACCGCTGGTGTTGGCGAAACTTTGGGTGTTGCTACAGTCGTTCCGGAAAATGCAGGGTTGCTTCCGGAGGGAGGATGGAACACGGTGTTCGGAGCAGTCGGTACTGCCATTTGGTTCTTTATCGGTTTTGAATTTGCTTGTCCAATGGCAGAAGAAAACAAAAAACCATATAAGAACATACCCTATGGCTTGATATTTGGACTGATCACGATTTATATCGTCGATATCATTTTCGTCGCCGGCGCCGTAAAGTATACCGATCTAGGTTTGATGGCGTCATCCTCGGTTCCCCACGTCGACGCGGCAACAGCCACGTTGGGCTTCTGGGGCGGGATCGTAATGGGAGGATTGACGATTGCCGCATCTTTTACCACAGGCAATGCTTATATTTCAGCGCTTCCCAGAATGTTGTACGGTATGGCCAGAGAAAGCCTTGTGCCAGCTATATTTGCAAGAATCCATCCAAAATACAGAGTTCCGATGTACGGAATCGCTTTTACCGTATTCTTGATCTTGATCACAACGGTGTATATTTCTCTTAATGGAGGGACATCTGAACTGATCTTGATTTTTATCAACACCGCTTGTATCACCTGGTTGATCGCTTATATCATAGCGATGGTAGACGTATTGGTTCTTCGCAAAAAGTATCCCGACTTCCCAAGACTATGGAAAACTCCAGCTGCTTGGATCACTTTGCCAATTGGGATACTAGGAGCATTGTATGCGATCTATACCTTGTCTTATGTATTTCTTTATGCCCTCATCATGATGGTGATCGTTGCAATATATGCCGTCGTCTGGAACGTGATGCATAAATTGCCGATCAACAATATCGTTCCGCTGGAAGCCTTGGTGATGGATATCAGGGATCGATCCGAATATCTGGCAGTCTGGGACGAAGCCGTTGAAAAATGGCTGGAAAGCAGAAAATAAAAACGGATCAAACTATCGACTGTTGTTATGTGCCGGAGGCGTTCGATCGATCGCCTCCGGATTTCTACAAAGTGAAAGGGGCATGCAAATGGGTCTTCTTCCAGGGAAAAGAGACGACGAGAGAATCGGCAATCAGTGGGTGAAAGAAAAGCAGATCCCAAGACACATATTGAACCGAAGAGCAGACAGAAAGCTCGATTATGTTGCAGACCTTTACGGAATGGCAATGGGGGAACGGCTTAAGCGCCGCACCTCGGAACTTCATAACAAGACATTGTATTGTGAGGGTTTTCATTATTTAAAGCATTTGAATATTGGCTATACCTATGAAAATCGCTTCTGGTCATTTGCTTATAATCTGTACCATAAAACAGTGATCGATTCCATGCCTGGTCTTCCGGAAACCAATTATTGCAGATTCATCGTAAAAAATATCGGAAAGCTGGGGATCACAGATGCGGTATGGCTCGACGGAGGAAGCCAGTGCAGTGAAGAAGAACTGGACGAGTACTTGAAATTGTTGAACAACAAACTCATCATTGACCGGATCGTAAGTCTTGACATGACCCATGTGGAAGTCGTCTACCAACCGGCGAAGAAAAGCTGGGCCATAAGCAACCGCACGCTGGTCGGATCGACAACGTGGATCCTGATCCCGCCGGTAATGCATTTGATCAAACTAAAACCGGAAGAATGCGTGAAAATGCTGGAATTTTTTGAGTTAGTAGCGGATGCTGTAGTAAACAGGAAGGTGATTTCATGATAAGTGATGCAAAAATTCTGCACGTGGATCTCACGAATGAAACACATACAGTCGAAGTTCTTCCGGCAGACATCTACCGATATTATCCGGGAGGGTCGGCGCTGGGAATGTATCTTTTGCTTCAGGATGGAGCTCCTGGAGCAGACCCCATGTCCCCGCAAAACCAGTTGATCTTTTCCGTATCTCCCTTGACGGGAATTCCGATCAGTGGACAGAGCCGAATGACGGTCACGACGAAAAGCCCCCTGACTGGGACCGCTGGAGATTCGCAAGTCGGAGGTTTTATACCGGCGCATCTAAAAGCGAACGGTTATGATTCCGTCGTTTTCCACGGAAGATCAGAACGCCCGGTATATCTTTACATCGACAAGGAAAATGTGCAGATCAAAGATGCCACTCCTGTCTGGGGGAAGATAACTGGAGAAGCAGAAGCATGGATCCAAAATGATTTGGGTGACAGCAAGGTGGAATCTTCGATCATTGGACCCGCCGGCGAACTGGGTGTGCCTTACTCTTCCATCATTCACATGCGAAGCCGTGCAAACGGTCGAAATGGTGTAGGAGCAGTGATGGGATCCAAAAATCTAAAAGCTCTTGTTGTAAAACGCCAGTCGCCGGTACGCCCGGCAGATCCGGAGGGCTTAAAAGTTCTTACCGGGAATGTCAAGGAACGCATGGAAGCGAATGCTGCTATCGTAGATACTGCATTGAACGGAACAGCCGGAGTTGTTGATTTTCACGCTGATGAAGGATTTCTCCCCAGTTATAATTGGACGAGGGGAACCATGGAAGGCATGGATCAGATCCGTGGCACCACTTTGACCAGCACAGTGCTGGCGAAGAGAGACACCTGTTTCGGCTGCGCGATCCGCTGCAAAGGGGTAGTGGATATCCCTGGGAAAGCAGATCCTGAATATGGAGGGCCGGAGTACGAGACGATCTCCACCTTTGGTTCCTATTGCGGCAATGCGGACCTAGCGGATATCTGTGAAGCAAACCAGCTCTGCAATATGTACGGACTCGACACCATATCCTGTGGTGCTACCATCGCGTTTGCCATGGAATGCTTTGAAAAGGAATTGCTCACATTAAAAGATACCGATGGGATTTCGCTGACATTTGGAAATGGCAAGGCCTTTGCTCCATTGATCAAGAAAATCGCTTATAAGGAAAAAGGAATCGGAGAGCTTCTGGCACAGGGCAGCGCCAGAGCTGCGGAACTCATTGGAGGAGAGGCGCTGAACTTTGTCATGGCGTGCAAACGACAGGAGATTCCGGCGCACATGGTCCAGATGAAGCCGAACCTGGCAATCAATTATGCGGTGAACAACTTTGGCGCTGACCACCAGTCTTCCGAGCATGACCCGGCATTGATGGCACCAGAAGACAGCAACGACTGGATCTGGTCCAATCAACTGGCAGATTTTGAAAAAGTCGAGCATTACGGGGTTCTTGACAAGAACAAAGCCAAATTTGCACTGGAGACCCAAAAGTACTATTCCATGATGGACAGTCTATGTCTTTGCCAGTTCGTCTGGGGTCCTGCGTGGCAGTTATACGGACCAGACGACCTTATTCGGTTTTGCAGATTCGGGACCGGTTGGGAGACTTCAATTGCCGAACTTCAGGAGATCGGCGAGCGTCGGATCAACATGATGCGTCTTTATAATGCCAGAGAAGGCTTTGGAAGGGAACATGATGTTCTTCCTGACCGGATGTTCCTGCCCATACCCGATGGACCCAACGCCGGAGTCGGGATCACAAAAGAAGCATTTGAAGCCGCTTTGGATGACTATTATATGCTTGCGGGTTGGGATCCGAAGACGGGAATCCCTACCGAGAAAACCAAAAAACGACTGGGACTGGATTGGATCCTTTGATCAGCGATCCGGATTCCAGAAGGAAGGCATGAAGAACAGCAGGATCGTGAAGAGTTCCAATCTGCCTGTGATCATCAGAAAACTCATATAAAGTTTAGAAAATGGAGAAAATACAGCAAAGGAGCCGCCGGGTCCAACCAACCCGAAGCCGGCTCCTATGTTGTTCAGGATCGCTCCTGTTGCGCTAAGGGTCGTGACCAGATCCATGTTTTCAAACGAAAGCACAAAAACGCTGATGATATAGATTAACAGATAAAGATACAGAAATGACATGATACCTGCCATGCTGTCTGAAGTCACTACTTTATTTTGGATTTTGATCGGCACGATAGCCCGCGGGTGAAGCCGGATGAAGAAACCGCGTAAAATCAGCTTAACGAGAACCATGACCCGAATGATCTTGATGCCGCCTCCGGTAGATGCAGAACAGGCTCCTACCATCATCAGTATGAACAGTATCATTTTGCTGAAGGAAGGCCAAAGATCGTAATTTTCGCTAAAAACGCCGGTAGTAGTTGCAAAACTTGCAGTGTGAAACATGGCAAAGCGAAGAGCTTCTCCTAATGATGTGGTTGTATCAGATAGCCATAAATTCAAAGACACCAGTAGGAAGCCGATCCCGAGAAGACCTAAAAAGGTGTGAAGCTCACGATCTTTGAGAAAGTGCCGTATTTCCCCTCGAACCAAACTGTAATAGAGCGTAAAATTGGTACAGGCAAGAATTGTAAATAAGGTGATGACGAACTCGATGTAGGCACTGTCAAAATGGGCTGCGCCTGCGCTGTAATTGATCAAACCCCCGGAAGCGACGCTTCCGAAAGCAACGATGCAGGAATCGAACAGGCTTAACCCACCTAGAAGAAGCAATGCGATCGCTGACAAAGTGAGTCCGCCATAAATGGCATAGAGCAATTTTGCCGAATCCGCCATCTTGGGCTTCAGTTTACTCAAGGAAGGCCCGGGTGTTTCAGTATTTGCGATCTGCTGACCACTGATCCCTAAAGCGGGAAGCAGTGAAACAGCAAAAACCAGTATCCCCATGCCGCCCAGCCATTGACTGAAGGATCGCCAAAAAACAAGACCACGAGGTAAAAATTCGATGTTTTGAATGATGGAAGACCCGGTCGTAGTAAAAGAGGAAGTGGATTCAAAGAATGCATCGATGAAGGTGGGTAAAACGCCGGACATCAGATAAGGAAGAGCGCCGAAGAAGGAAGCGATCAGCCAGCTGGCGCCAACGACCACGAATCCCTCGCGAACCTTTAATTTGGGAGACTTTGGTTTGACGACCCGGTGTAGGATCAATCCGAACACGACCATCGGTACAAGGATCAGAAAAAATGAAACAGCAACACGGTATTCTCGATAAAGAATCGAGATCATAGCCGATGGCACCATAGATAAGCCCAAGATGGCCAATATGATTCCTAAGATATTAAGTACGATACGATGATTCAAATGCATCGGTGCGATCCCTTTCTCTGGCTACCGGTCCGGATTCCAGAACGTGCGAGTAAATAAAAGCAGAATCGTGAAAAGCTCCAATCGACCTGCAATCATCATCATAGAAAGGAAGAGCTTTGTGGGAGCGGATAAAAAGCCATAGTTCACCATGGGGCCAACCTCGCCAAAACCTGGGCCAATGTTGCCGAGGCATGCGGCAGACGCGCTGATCGCAGTCACCAGATCCGTCCCTTCCAAGGAAACGACAAGAGCGCCAAGTACAAACAAGAGCAAATAGGTGAAAATAAAGCTGGCGATGTTGGAGACCCGATCGCTTGCTACATTTTTTCCTGCGAGTTTGATCGGCACAACAGCGTTTGGATGGAGGCGTTTCTTGATCCCTCGCTTGATCAACTTGAACAGTACGAGGAACCGGATGGATTTCATTGCTCCGCTGGTCGAGCCGGAGCAGCCGCCGATAAACATCAACACAAGCAGTATCACCAGGCAGGTGGTTGGCCAAAAGCTAAAATCTGCAGTAGCAAATCCCGTGGTAGTAAGGATCGTGACCGTCTGAAATATGGAAAGCCGCATGCTTTCTCCAATGCTTGCGTCTATTTTAAAATGGTTCAAAAGGAATGTGATCGAAACAAAGGACGCAACGATCACTCCCATATAGGTGCGCCACTCCCTGTCTGCGAGAAAACCCTTCATATTTCTACGAAGCAAGAGAAAATACAGGTTGAAATTGGTTCCTGCCAGGATCATGAACACGACAACGACCATCTCAACATAGAGGCTGTCAAAGTGAGCGATGCTGGCATTGTAACTTGAAAAACCTCCTGTCGCAACGGTTCCAAAGGTATGGATCATGGCATCGAACAGGTCGAGTCCGCCAAGCATCAAAAGAAGCACCTCTGCGATCGTCATTCCCGTGTAAACGTAATAGAGCAGTTTTGCAGAATCGGAGAGCTTTGGTGTAAGTTTATCCAGAGAGGGGCCGGGAGCCTCTGCTTTCGCAATCAAAAAACTTCCCAGTTTAAGGGACGGAAAGAGAGCGATCGCAAAGATCAGGATGCCCATTCCTCCCAGCCAATGGGTGAAGGATCTCCAAAAAAGAATGCCACGAGGCAGAACTTCCACATCAGAAAGTATAGAAGCACCGGTCGTGGTAAAGCCGGATGCACTTTCAAAGAATGCATCAGCAAAACCGGGGATCGCTCCGGAAATCAGGAAAGGCAATGCACCGAACAGCGATCCAATGATCCAGGAGAGGGAAACGATAAGAAACCCGTCCCGTATATGGATCGTTGGTTTTAAGGGTTTCAGATAAATCACGAAGGGCAAAGAAACCACGGCGGTGGGAAGAATGGCGCCAAGAAATGCGAGAGCGGTATCCCGCTCACCATAAAGAAGGCTGACGAACATAGCCGGAACCATGGCGACGGCCAATAGCAAAATGACCATAGCGGTAACGCGAAAAATCAATCTGTAGTTGAATGCCATCTGACAACGCGCCTCATTTCCGACAGGGTGTTACAATGAAAAGTTCCACATCTTTGCCTGGAAGTATTTCTCAAGCTTTGAGACCTGGGACAGCAGAGAGAGGATGATGACCTGGTCTCCCTCTTTAATAGTGGTATCACCTTTGGGAATGATCGCCTGATCTCCACGATGGATCGCTGCGATGATGATGCCTTTTGGAAGATTCAACTGGGACAGGGGAGTGTCAACCAGCTTCATGCTCTTATCCGCGAGAATTTCGATGAACTCTGCCTGACCCTGGATCATCTTGGAAAAGATGACTTTTTTGGGCCCTTGTATCAATCGGAGAATGGTGTTGGCCGTCATATCCAAAGGATTGAGAGCCATGCTCACTCCCATTTTTTCAATGAGGTCCGCGTAACTTTTCCGGCTCACCTTGGCGACAACATCTTCAATGTTCTTCTGGTTGGCGATCAGTGCAAGAAGAAGATTTTCTTCATCAAATCCTGTGACAGTGACGAAGGCATCCATCTCGTCGATATTTTCGTCATCCAGAAGCGAAGGATCGGTAGCATCGCCGTGAAGAACGATCACGTTATCCAAATGCTCCGAAAGATACTGGCACCTGGCCTTGTCGATTTCGATGATTTTGACTGCAATGTTGTGAGCAGCAAGCTGCTGAGCCAGATAATATCCTATTTTTCCGCCGCCGGCGATCATGACTCGTTGCAGATCGGTGAACTTTTTCTTCTCGTGAACGATGGCATTGATCTTTTGGATCGGCCCGTCTTCACCAAGGACATATAAAATATCATCTTCCTGCACCTGGACTGATCCATCGGGGATAATGATCTTTCCACTGCGGGATATGGCAACGACGAGCATGTTGTCCAACATCTTTGCCACTTCGGAGATCTTCTTGTGCAGGATCACCGGCAGACGGTCAGCAGTGAATTCGATGATCGATATTTTACCGATGGAGAAGTAGCCGTCGGACAATGTGTACTTTTCCACCAGGTATTTGGAAATTTCATTGGCGATCGCCAGATCCGGGTTGACGATGAAGTCAATGGACATCGTTTCTTTGATAAACTCCATTTGGTTCACGTGCTCCGGTCCTCTGACTCTGGCGATGACGCTGCCGCAGCCGAGTTTTTTCGCCAGGGTGCAGATCACGATGTTTTTTTCATCGTCATCTGTTACTGCGATCAGATAGTCATAGGTATTGATTTTGATCTCTTTCAGGAGCGCAATGTTTTTTGCATTGCCGCTGACAGTCAAAAGATCCATCTGACTGACTACTTTCTGCAGCAGTTCTGGATCCTTGTCGATCAGAGTGACCTCATATCCGCAACCCAGCAGGGATTCCGTTATGGTAATTCCCTGTTTTCCTGCCCCAACGATGGCGATCTTCATAGCAATAAGCTCCTTTGACTGGGTATGTCGATTATTACATCCATTATAACCCGAATGAAAATGAACGCAAGAGCTTTTCCTTCTGTTTTGGGCTTCCGCGCTGTGGCATGGACAAGATCGGCCGATTCTGATACATTAAAAAACAAGAAGAGGGAGAACAGACAATGGAAGAAAACAATCAAAAGCAGGAAATGAAACAAATAGAAACGAAGCGCTTGCTTCTTCGCGGCTGGTGTTTCGACGACGCGGAGGATCTTTTCGACTATGCAAGCAATCCCAACGTGGGACCCCATGGCGGCTGGAAGCCTCACGAGACGGTGGAAGAATCCAAGGACATCATTCGGGATCTCTTTCTAGATAAATACAGTTGCTGGGCCATCGTGGAGCGGAGCAGCGGCAAAGTCATCGGATCCATTGGGTTTGAACAAGACACGAAGAGAAACGTGCCGACCTGCATGGAATTGGGGTATGCTCTCGCTGAGGAGCACTGGGGCAAAGGATTCATGACCGAAGCTGTGGAAGCGGCGATCCGTTATGGATTCTCCGAACTGGAGCTTTCAATGATCGCGATCTACCGGGATCCCAGAAATCAACGTTCCGGCAGAGTCATCGACAAGAGCGGATTCACATACGAAGGTACCTTGCGCCGGGCACATACAGTCTATAATGGGGAAGTGAGAGATGTGGCCTGTTATTCCATGACAAGAGAAGAGCATCGTTAGATTTCTGAGGACAATAGATGTAAATAAAAATAGTTGACACCGGTCACTGCCTGTGATATCTTGATTTGGTTGAGAGGCGGAAGAAACAATGCTTGAACAGGTCAAAGAAATCAGCATGCTATATGATTTTTACGGCGATCTGTTGCCGGAAAAACAACGGGAGATTTTTCGTCTATATCACGAAGACAACTACAGTCTGGCAGAGATCGGTCAGGAATACGACATCACTCGCCAGGGCGTTCACGAAGCCTTGAAGCGGGCAATGGAAAAACTGGCGGGTTTCGAAGCAAAACTGGGCCTGGTCAAACGATTTTCCGACACAGAGCAGGCACTCAATACGGTTCGGCAGGAAATCGGCGCTCTCACGGCCCTGTATGATAATGACAAGGAATTCCATCGGGCGCTGGACAACATGAAACAGGCGATCGACGGATTGGAACGATAAGCAAAGGAAAGACGCACATGGCATTTGAAGGACTTTCGGAAAAACTACAGGGAGTATTCAAGAAACTCAGAGGTAAAGGCGTACTGACGGAAACCGATATCGACGAGGCGATGCGCGAAGTCAAACTCGCATTGCTGGAAGCCGACGTCAACTTCAAGATCGTCAAAGACTTTGTTGCCACTGTCAAGGCGAAATCACTTGGCGAAGAGGTTCTGGGAAGCCTCACCCCGGGACAGCAGGTCGTCAAGATCGTCAATGACGAGCTGATCTCTCTGATGGGAGGCACCAACAGCAAAATCACATATTCTCCCAAGGGCTTCACTGTTTTATTGATCGCCGGCCTTCAGGGTTCGGGAAAAACGACGACCTGTGGCAAACTGGCTGCATACCTTAAGAAAAACGGAAAAAATCCTATGCTGGCGGCTTGCGACGTTTATCGGCCGGCGGCGATCGATCAGCTGGAGATCGTGGGTAAATCCGTCGGCGTTCCTGTGTTCACGATGCGGGACAGCAAAGATCCGGAACGAATCGCAGAAGAAGCCGCCAAGGAAGCAGAACGCAAAGGATACAATGTACTGATCCTGGACACGTCGGGACGGCTTCACATCGATCAGGAATTGATGGGTGAACTGGTTCGGATCAAAAAGAAAACCAAGCCACACGAGATACTGCTGGTCGTCGATGCCATGACAGGTCAGGATGCGGTCAACGTCGCCCAGGGGTTCGACGAAGCTCTGGGGATCGATGGAATCATCATGACCAAGCTTGACGGCGATTCCAGAGGTGGAGCTGCCTTGTCTGCCAAAGCAGTCACCGGCAAACCCATCAAATTCATCGGTGTCGGTGAAAAAATGGATGCGTTGGAACCCTTCCATCCGGAGCGAATGGCGTCCCGGATCCTGGGCATGGGCGATATGATGAGCCTGATCGAAAAGGCGCAGGAATCCTACGATGAGGAAAAAGCTGCTGTTCTCGAAAAGAAAATGCGAAAGAATGAGTTCACGCTGGAAGACTTTCTGGAGCAGTTTGGACAAATCAAGCTCATGGGCGGGCTTTCCAAAATGATGGATATGCTCCCGGGCATGGGGGGCAAACAGATGAAGGACGTGAACATGGAACAGAGCGAACGGGAGTTTCGCCACATGGAAGCCATCATCCAGTCGATGACAAAAGAAGAACGCAAGGATCCATCGCTTCTCAATGCCAGTCGAAGGAAGCGGATCGCCGCGGGGAGCGGACTTACGGTAGCAAAGATCAATCAATTGATCCGGAAATACGAAGACACGAAGAAGATGATGAAGCAATTCAATATGGCGCCAAAGCACAAAAAAAACAAGATGTTCAGAGGTATCAATCCTTGACATAGAACGCAACAAACAATATTCAGTTATCCAAGGAGGAAAGAAAATGGCAGTTAAAATCAGATTGAAGAGAATGGGCGCAAAAAAGAAGCCGTTCTACAGAGTTGTCGTAGCCGATTCCCGCGCACCGAGAGACGGAAGATTCATTGAAGAACTGGGGTATTACAACCCGTTGACTGATCCTGCAGAAGTCAAGATCGATGCGGAAAAAGCAGAAAAATGGCTGATGAATGGCGCGCAACCCACCGAAACTGTGAAGGCCCTGCTGAAGAAAGCGGGAATCGCCAAACCGGGAAAATCTGCCGGCGCAGAAGTCACGACAGAGGTTGCGGAATAAGAAAGCGGTGAATTCGAATGACAGAACTCGTTCTTGCGATTGCAAAATCGCTGGTTGAACATCCGGAATCAGTCACGGTCGTTGCGGTCGAAGGACCGACTGAGACAGTGATCGAACTTAGGGTGGCACAGGAGGACATGGGCAAGGTCATCGGCAAGCAGGGACGGATCGCCAAAGCGATCCGCACTGTGGTGAAGGCCGCAGCCGCCAAATCCAACAAAAAGGTAACGGTGGAGATCGTCCAGTAACACAGAATACAAACAAGGCACATACAGCGTGTATGTGCCTTCACCCATTTAAAGAGGTAGCAATGGAAACAAGAAGATTGGGAAGCATCGCCGGACCCATCGGAATCAAGGGAGAACTCAAGGTGTATCTGACCACGGATCGCCCGGAGATCTTCTTTCGGTCCGGCTACGTTTTGATCTCAGGTGTTGAAAAGAAGATAGAGTCCGCACGGGAACACAAAGGAATGATGGTGATCAAGCTGTCTGGCGTTGATGATCGCAATGCGGCGGAAACCTTGAAAGGGAAAGAAGTTCACATCAGAGTCAAAGACCTGCCAGCGCTTCCTCCGGACACCTACTATGTCAGTGACTTGACCGGATTGCTGGCGATCGATCCGGAAGGAAACGAGATAGGACGTCTTACCAACGTGATCAAGCACAGTGCACAGGACCTATACGAAATCACCAAGAAAAGCGGCAAGACATTTCTCGTTCCGGCGGTGGAAGACTTTGTTCGAAAGATCGATCTTGCAGAGGGAACGATCACCATGAGCCTGATTGAAGGGTTGGATGAAGAATGATCATACAAGTACTCACGTTGTTTCCCGAGATGTTCGAGCCTGTGATCGGCAGCAGCATTCTTGGCAAAGCGAGAGAAAAGAATCTGCTGACGATACAGACCATCAACATCAGGGATCATACGCAAGACAAGCACAATCGGGTCGACGATACTCCCTTTGGAGGTGGCGCAGGAATGGTTCTGTCCGCCGACCCTGTCTTTCGTTGTCTTGAGGAGATCAAGGCCAAGGGGAAGCCGATCTATTACCTGTCACCGAGAGGAAAAGTATTGGACCAAAAATTGCTGGAGGATCTGTCATCGAAACCGGAACTGGTGCTCCTTTGTGGGCACTACGAAGGCATCGACCAGAGGATCCTTGATCACTGGGAGATCGAGGAAGTCTCCATCGGCGATTACATCCTGACCGGTGGGGAGCTTCCCGCTATGGTATTGATCGATGGCGTAGCAAGGCTGCTTCCCGAGGTACTTGGCAGCAAGGAATCCCACCAGGACGAGTCCTTCACATCCGGACTGTTGGAATACCCTCAATATACGCGACCAAGGGAGTACCGCGGCATGGAAGTTCCTGACGTTCTTGTGTCCGGAAATCATAGAGAAATCAGGCGATGGCAGTTTCTTCAATCCCTTGCGCTCACCTCTGCGCGGCGCCCTGAACTGCTGGCATCCTTTCTGGAGCATCAGGAAACGTTGACCAAAGA
Organism: Firmicutes bacterium HGW-Firmicutes-11; assembly: GCA_002840285.1. Lineage (GTDB taxonomy): Bacteria > Bacillota > Clostridia > Peptostreptococcales > Anaerovoracaceae > PHAE01. The sequence goes on along the minus strand of PHAE01000007.1, from coordinate 24,517 downwards.
GGAACGCAAAGACCTTGCAGAGTTTCTGAAGACACAGGTATAATGACACTATGAAACGAATACTCCTGCTACTATTTTTAGTGACGCTGCTGGGTCTCTTTGCGGTGCTCTATGGCTTGCCGGTCCTGACCGGGGCTTTGGCACGAACTTCTCTGGTGGAATACGGCACACTTCGCGTGACCGATGACGTGACCTGCTACTTCATTCGCAGCGAAACCGTGGTGACCGCCAGCGGCCCTGGAACGATCCAATACTATTTCGAAGAAGGAGAATTGGTGCGAAAGGGATCAAAGGTCACAGAAGTGATCCCCGACGGAGGCGCATATTTCACCGATGACAATTACATCATCAGTTACTACATCGATGGCCATGAAGAACGGTTCACACCGGAAACCATACAGACGCTACGAAAAGAACAGATCCAGGAACTTGAGATCGAGATGACAAACACAAAAAGGGAAACCGCCGTCGCGGGAGAAGCCCTTTACAAAACTGTTGAAAACGGACGCTGGTACGCTGCGTTTTGGGTCGACCAGGAAGATACGGTCAAGTATACAAAAGGAACCTACGTCACTCTGAAGCTCCCCAAGGGAGATGTCAGGTGCAGAACCCTGGACATCATAGACGACCAGGGACAGTGGTTGATCCTGCTGGAATCCGACCGCTATTATGCAGACCTGCCAAAACTCCGTAAGGAAGCCGTGACGGTGGTCACATCCGATTATGAAGGACTGCTTCTTGCCAATGAAAGCATCGCAACCGAAGACGGACAACCCGGCGTGTTCGTGAAAGACATTGGAGGAGACTTTGTCTTCCGTCCAGTCTCGGTCATTGCCAGTGACGGACGATTTTCCCTGGTGGAGCATTCGTTTTTCTACCAGACGATCGATGGGGAACGAAAAAAAGTAGCGACAGTGGAAGCCTACGACGAGATATTGAACGATCCGGAAAGGAAATAGCCATGTCCCACATAGCCGATAATATAAGAGAAATCAAAGAAATCATAAAAAGCGCAGAGCAACGTTCCGAGGGCAGATCGTCGGATGTTCTTCTGGTGGCGGTAACGAAAACCAGAAGTGCGGAAGAGATCAACCGCGCGATCGAAGCCGGCATCACCGACATCGGTGAAAACAGAGTGCAGGAAATCACCGAAAAACACGACAAGGTGGCACCGGTTCGGTGGCATATGATTGGACATCTGCAGACGAATAAGGTAAAATACATTATTGACAAGGTTTGCATGATCCATTCGGTGGATTCGTTGAAGCTAGCCGCGGAAATCGACCGGAGAGCCGGCGAACATGGAATCACGATGGACATCCTGGTGCAAGTCAACGCAGCGGGAGAAGAGTCGAAATTCGGGCTGGGAACACAAGAAGCCCGTCAACTCGCTGCTGATATACTGGACCAGTGTCCAAACCTTCGGATCCGGGGCTTGATGAGCATCGTTCCCTTCGAGGATGATCCGGAGATGGTCAGAATCTACTTCCGCATGGTGAGAGAACTCTTCGAAACCTTGAAAGAAACAAGTCATCCACGGTTGGATCTGAAATGGTTATCCATGGGGATGTCAAACGATTACAAGGTAGCCATCGAAGAAGGATCGAATCTTGTTCGCATCGGCACCGCCATATTCGGTGAAAGATAGTACATATACAAGCAATCGATATAGCAAAACAAAAGGAGCGTGCAGCATGGGAGATGGATTTTTTAGTAAACTAAAGGTGCTGGTCGGCATCGAAGAAATCGATGACGAAGAGCCGGAAGCAGTCAGCGAGCCGGTGATGGAACGCAGGACGATGGAACCCAGAAGTTCCTTTCCGCAGGCAAAGGGCGACAACCGGGACAGCAAGGACACACGGGTCGTTCCCATGGCCAGTAAAGCCACCGGGCCAAACCAGCTCAAGATGATCATCATCGAACCCAAGGCCTTTGACGAATGTCCGCGATTGGTGGACAGCCTGAAAGCCAAGAAGCCGGTGATCATCAATCTGGAAAAGATCGAAACAGAAACCGCACGAAAGATCTTTGACTTTCTCAGCGGTGCGACCTATGCGCTCAACGGAAACGTTCAGAAGGTTGCCAATAACATATTCGTTTTTGCGCCGGAGAACGTTGATGTGACCGCAAATATCGACCAAAAGAACGGCTATTTGGATGGCATCAAAAATCCCTGGAGGTAATGCATGATCATACTCAGAGCCATCAATGGCTTTTTTCAAATCCTGATCTATCTCATTTTGGGAAGGGCGATCCTGAGTTGGTTTGTCCGTCCCGGAGACCGTTTGTATCCGGCGTATCTTTTGCTGGTGCAGGTGACCGAGCCGATGCTTGGACCCTGCAGGAAGCTTCTAGCCAGGTTCGGGCTTGCATCCGGGGTCGACTTTTCCCCGATCGTTGCATTCCTACTGCTTAGCATTGCCAATCGGATACTGATATCCATATTATCGCCCATTTTGCTTGGAGGAAACTTATGATCACTCCCTTAGACATTCAACAAAAAGAATTTCCCAAGAGCGTCAGAGGATACAAGGAAGAGGAAGTAGATGGCTTTCTGGATTTGCTGACCCTTGATTTTGAAAAGTTGATCGAGGACAACCAGAGGTTGAAGGACCAGGCCAGAAACATGAGTACTGAACTTGCGAGGTATCAAAAGACGGAGAACATGGTTCTGGAAACACTGGAAGCTGCCAAAGCGCTCATGGGTGACATTTCAGCCAGCGCCGAACGTCGGGCGGAGATTCTGCTCAAGAACGCAGAGCTGGACGCGGAGCGGATCACTAGAGAAGCGAGAGAATCAGTCGAACGACTCAACGAAGAGATCCTGGGACTGAAAAACCGGTTGAACGTCTTTCGCACTCGTTACCGGACCTTGCTGGAAGCAGAACTTGAGAAATTCGACACCCTCAGCACAGAGCTCTTTGCCGACAAGGATATGGAAGACATCAAACGCATGTTGGAGCACTCTGCATACAAGCCGGATGTTTCTGACTTTGCGGAAAAGACCCTGGTCAATCTCCGGGGAGACAACGAGGAGTGACATGGTTTACTTCTTACTGATCGCCGGTATCGTTCTGCTGGATCAACTGGCTAAATATTTTATCAGCAGCAATATGGAACTTCATCAATCGATCCCGGTCATCCGGGATATCTTTCATATCACCTACATTCACAACGATGGCGCAGCGTTTCGTTTGCTCCAGGGACAACAGGGCTTTCTGATCCTGGTCACTTCGATCACATTGGTTGCAGTGCTGGTGTACCTTTATCGGATACGAACAAACGGACACTGGTCCATGCTGTTGTCTTTGGCTTTGCTGTGTGGCGGTGGGATCGGAAATCTGATCGATCGTATCCGGTTTCGCTATGTGGTCGACTATCTCGATCTTCAGATCTGGCCGATATTCAATATCGCAGACATTTGTGTGGTAGCCGGTTGTGGCATGCTGTTGATCCACATGTTTTATTTTGAACCAAGGATCAAAAAAGAGGAACTGCCGCTTGGATAACGTCAAGACATATTCGTTTTCCGCAGAAGAAGAAGTGCTTGGTGAACGACTGGACAAAGCGCTGGTCGTTTTGCTTGAAGTCGCAACAAGAAGCCATGTGCAAAAGCTGATCGAAAGCGGGGAAGTCCTGATCAACGAAACACAGATCATGGATAAAAACTATCGGATCGCCGCCGGTGATCGGATCGAGATCCGCTACGGCGAACCGGCAATGCTTTCTGCTGCACCGGAAGACATCCCGCTTGAGATTCTTTATGAAGACGATGACCTTCTTGTCGTTGAAAAACCAAAAGGCATGGTCGTTCACCCTGCCCCCGGTAATCCGGACGGCACCTTGGTGAATGCCGTCCTGTTCCACTGCAAAGATCGGCTTTCCACGATCAATGGGGTGATTCGACCAGGCATCGTGCACCGCATCGACAAAGACACCAGCGGCCTTTTGATGATAGCGAAAAACGACAAAGCCCATAAGAGTTTGGCGGAGCAGTTGTCGAACCATACGATCACCAGGAAATACCAGGCGATCGTTTACAACTTACCGTCCGCAGATGCAGGATCGGTGAATGGACCGATCGGCAGGGATCCCAAAAATCGATTGCGAATGGCAGTCACGCCGGTCAACAGCAAACCGGCGGTGACCCGGTATCGGGTGTTGGAGCGGTTCGACCGCTTTGCATTCATAGAGGCACAGCTGGAAACCGGACGAACCCATCAGATCAGGGTGCATATGGCATATATCGGCCATCCGCTCCTGGGCGACCCGGTCTATGGTCCTAAGAAGCCATTTATGGACATCAAAGGACAGATGCTTCACGCCGGAACGTTGGGCTTCACCCATCCATCCACCCAAGAGTATATGGAGTTCAACAGTCCTTTGCCGAAAGAGTTTGAGGAAGTATTGGAGAGGTTGCGAAGATGAAGAAAAGACTGCTGGGAAAACCCGGCACGATGCTCTATCCGGTGCCGGTGGTGATGGTCAGTTGCAGTGACGGGACCAAGGACAACATCATCACTGTAGCATGGACCGGCATCGTGAATTCCGAACCGCCGATCCTATCAGTATCGATACGAAAATCCAGATTGTCCCACAGCATCATAGAGAAAAGCCGGGAATTTGTAGTCAACCTCACCACGGAAGCTCTCGTTTCGGCGACAGACTTTTGCGGTGTCCGATCCGGCAGGGATCTGGACAAGTTTGAAACACTATCTTTGACCAAGCTGCCGGCATCGGTCGTCAATTGCCCCATGATCGGCGAATCTCCGGTCAATATCGAATGTCGCGTCCGGGATGTGATCGAATTCCCTTCTCATGATGTGTTCTTCGCAGACATCGTTGCGGTACATGCAGGAGAGGATCTTTTCAATCGGGAAGACAAGTTTGAACTGGAAAAAGCCGGACTCTTATGCTTCAGCCATGGCGGATACTTCGGCGTAAAGCAGGAGACCCTGGGGCGATTCGGTTTTTCCGTCATGAAACCAAAAACGAAAAAACGGCTCAAAAAAGCCGCTGGCTCAAAACGAGTCTGAACCAGCGGAGTCTCGCCGCATCTGTTGCAGGGTCCATCCTTCGCTTGGGATGGCTCCGTGACCGTTACGGTCTGCCCTGTTTCAATCCAGAGATTTAACGTATATCAGGCAATCTTCACAGACGGTGGCTTCTTTGAACAAGAGGCCACCGTCTGTTCCGCACAAGGCGCAGGTAGGATCGTTCATACTGTCGATGCGTGTATAACGGGTATCCTTTGCTTTTCTTGCCATGTGTTTCCCTCTCTTACACAGTATCATGAACCCTGTGACAGATGCGGTGAGGCGATAAGTAAAGTATACAGGAATAAATTTACATTTACAATAAAAAATACTAAATAATGGAAATTTTATAGCGGCGTTCCCGGGTGCGGATCAACGAAAACCGTTCGGTTGTCGGTGAAAATAACCATACCTGGTTTTGCGCCGGAAGGCTTTTTTACATATCGGACCTTTGTATAATCAACCGGGACATTGGCGGACTGTCTTGCCTTGCTGTAATAGGCGGCAATGGCAGCTGCTTCCAGGATGGCAACTTCCGTCGGCGGTTTTCCTTCAACAGCCAGAATCACATGAGACCCGGGACTGTCCTTGACATGCAGCCAGATATCTCTTTTGTCTGCCGTCTTGAACGTCAGCTGATCATTTTCCTTGTTGTTGCGGCCTACAAGAATGTGAAATCCATCGCTGGAAAGGAAGGTCATCGGTTTCAGTCGTGAGGCGGGCAGACGTGATCCCGCTTTCCGCCGGCGAAGATAGCCGCCTTCTGTCAATTCGTCACGGATCGCATCGATCTCCTCTGGTGTTTCTGCTTGCTGAAGAAACGTCGTGACCGACTCCAGATAGGCGATCGCGGTACCGGTCTCATCCATCTGGATGGTTTTCTCTAATTTTGCCGTCTTCATTTTGGTATACCGGCGATAGTACTTCTGAGCGTTTTGCGCAGGTGTCAGCCGGGGATCCAGGGGGATCGCCACCGGCAGATCTGTGTAATAATCGTGAACCTCGACCAACGCTTCGCCGGAGGAGAGTTGATGAAGATTGGCAGTCAGAAGTTCTCCGAAGATCCGGAAGGAGTCTCCGTCTTCCGCTGCAAGCAAGTCTTCCGCCAGCCGTTGTTTTTTCAAGTAGAGCTTGTTCAAAGCGGTATCGACTGTTCTGTGAAGGTCAGTCGCCTTCTGCCGGGTGCGGTTGGTGGCCGTCCGATGGGAGTAAAAGTACTCTACTGCCTCGCTGGGGCTTTGAAAAGAGACCGGAGTCCCTTGCGATCGATAGAGCGCCAGGGGAAACATGTGATAGGCGATCGGTGAGTTGCCCTCATCTGTGTACACGACAGGCGACACAGCTTCACTGCGGATGGAGGACACCATTTCCATCAGTACCGGATATATATCACCTGCAGTGACATCTTCATTGGCGGATGCAAGTACAGCCCGTTCGACGATCTCGCCGGCCAAAAGTGGCCCGACGCCCTCGATGCCGGAAAGAAGCGCTTTCGCCGGATCCCCGGCATGGCCTTTGAGCAAAGCGGAAAGGGAATCCTCAGACAACTCGTAAAACGACTTTTTCCCCTGGGAAGGGGGTGGCAGATAAGAAAGCCCGGGCATCAGCTGACGATATCGGTTCACATCGATGCCGATGCGGCGTATGCTGTCGAGGATCTTGCCGTTGAGAAGCTCCACGGCAGTTATATTGCTGTGCTTGCCCATGATTTCTACAATGAGGCGTTTGTCCACTGAATAGCCCATTTCATCCGGATGGTTCACATCGATCTGAACGATCCGCTCAGACTCGACTTGCCGAATTCCTGCGATGCGTCCCCCTTGCAGATGTTTGCGAAGCAGCATGCAGAAGGAAAAAGGCGTTTGTGGATTACCGGACTCCTTCTCCTTGAGAAGATGCAGCCGGGCATGGCCGCCATTTGCAGAAAGATAGAGGCGGTGCTTGTTTCCTCCGGAATGGATGTGGAAAACAAGTTCATCGGCCTCCGGTTGGTATATCTTTTCGATCCGCCCGCCCGCCAGTTCCTTATGCAATTCATTTACGACCGCACCGGTCACAAATCCATCAAAATTCATTCAGAGCTCCTCTCCGGTCCTGCACCGGCAGATTTTGCAGTAGCCAATTGTGAGGACCCAAGGTATAATACCATATGATACCATGGATTCTTTGGAAAGAGAAGGAGAGCAGGATGATCAAGAGCATGACCGGCTTTGGTCGAAGCGAATTTACTGATGGAAAACGCAATATCACGGTTGAGATCAAATCCGTCAATCACAGGTTCAATGACATCACCATCAAGATGCCAAGGCGGTATTCCTTCGCAGAAGAACGAATCAAAGCAATCGTCAAGGAGATCGCAAGACGAGGGAAGATCGAAGTCTCGATCATGATCGAATCCGTCGCCGGTGACGATGTTGCAGTTCGATTGAACACGCCGGCAGCGAAACGGTATTATGACAATCTTGTTGAATTGAAACGAGAACTGGGCCTCGAGGGAGAAATCACCGTGTCGCTTCTGGCTTCCATGCCGGATGTTCTTCGTACGGTCTCCGACATCGAAGAGGAAGAAGAAGTGATCCAGAGCCTGACCGTTCCGGTAACGGCGGCGGTGCAGCAATTGAACGAAATGCGGATACTGGAAGGGGAAGAACTGGCAAAGGACATCCTGATGCGCGGATCGCATATTCTTGATTTGGCAGCCATCATCCGCGACAGAGCGCCGGTAATGGCAGCCGTGTATGCGGATAAGCTCAGGGAACGAATCAGTGAGTTGGTAAAGGGGGTCATCGAGGTCCCGGATGACAGGATCCTGTTGGAAGCAGCGATCTTTGCAGACAAGGCGAGCATCACAGAGGAAGTGGTCCGTCTGGAGAGCCATATACGGCAGCTGCATAAGATTCTCGCAGAAAGCAACCAGCCCGACGGCAAGAAGCTGGATTTTCTGGTACAGGAAATGAACCGGGAAGCAAACACCATCGGATCGAAGGCCAACGATGTGGAAGTCACCAACTGGGTCGTCGAAATGAAAAGCGAGATCGAGAAAATCAGAGAACAAGTACAGAACATTGAATAGCATTTGATTTCAACCCTTATTTAGGGTATAATAAAGTTTCAAGAATACAGATCCACTGGAAGGAGCCGCCCATGTACAAAGGCCTGCTGTTTGTGGTTTCCGGACCTTCGGGCGCCGGCAAAGGCACGATATGCAAACAACTTGCGAAAGACAGCAACATCGATCTGTCGGTATCCATGACGACCAGGGATCCGCGACCTTTTGAAAAAGACGGTGTCAGTTATTATTTTGTCTCGGAAGAAGAGTTTTTCAAAGTAAGAGACAAAGGGGGATTTTTGGAATATGCCACAGTCTATGGCAAACATTACGGAACACCCAAAGATGCTGTGATGAAAAAACTGGAGATGGGGCGAGATGTAGTTCTTGAGATCGACATACAGGGAGCCCTCCAAATTCGAAAAAACTATCCCGCCGGGATTTTTATCTTCATTCTCCCTCCGTCGATGTCGGAACTGCGAAAGCGGATCACCGGCCGCGGCTCGGAATCGGAAGAATCCATCAACCTGAGACTGGGAGAAGCGCTCAAGGAAGTGTCCTATATCGATAAATACGATTACTGCGTTGTGAACGGCGACCTCTCAGAGGCAGTGTCCCGGGTGGCTGCCATCGTAAAAGCAGAGCATTCCCGGGTATCGGAAAGCATTTACGAACTCATCGAACAGTACAGAAAAGAGTTATAAACAAACATAGGAGGAACGAATATGCTGGAACCATCCATCAACCTGATGAAGCAAAAAGCAGACAGCAGGTACACCCTGGCCATGATGGCCGCGAAACGGGCAAGAGACATCATCGAAGGAAAACCGAGCCTTGTGGATATCGACGTCGAGCGACCCGTTTCCATTGCCGTCCATGAGATCGCAGAGGACCTGATCACCTATAAACGGGGAGAATAGTGAAAGAGATATTTCGTCGTACGGAGCGCCTGATCGGAACGGACAATCTGGAAAGACTGGCCAAACGCCGTGTACTCGTATTCGGGATCGGCGGTGTTGGCGGTCATCTGATCGAAGCCCTGGCCAGATCGGGGATCGGGACATTGGGGATCGTTGACAAAGATGTCGTAGATCCTTCCAATTGCAACCGTCAGATCATCGCACTGCATAGTACCTTCGGAAGATCAAAAGTGGAAGTCATGAAGGAACGCCTTCTTGATATCGATCCCGAGATCGATGTCCGGACTTTTCCGCTCTGTGTCACAGAAGAGAACCTTTCCGGCTTCCATCTGCAAGACTGGGATTACATTGCGGATGCCATCGATGACGTGCCGGCGAAACTGGCAGTCATCACAGAAGCTAAGCGACTGGGCATCCCGGTGATCTCGTCCATGGGAACCGGAAACAAGGTGGATCCGGGACGATTACGGATCACGACGATCGACAAGACCCACACCTGCCCGCTCGCAAAAAAAATGCGTAAGGAACTTGGAATGATCGGAATCAAGGATCTTAAAGTTGTGTATTCCGACGAGCCTCCGGTTCGATCGGAAACCTTCGAAGGGGAACCGGTGACACCAGCGAGCATCGCCTTCGTACCAGCGTCTGCCGGGTTGCTTCTCGCCGCAGAAATCGTGAAAGATCTTTTACATTAATGCTTGTATTCTGCAAAGGAATATAGTATAGTATTTCGTGGTCTGCAGACAAACTGCAGACGATCAATACACACATCCTGTCACTTGCGAGCCGGTGCCCATCGGGTTGCTCAAAGGGAACACAGGGTGGAGGAAAAAACCAGGAGGAATCAAAAATGGCAATCATCTCTATGAAACAACTATTGGAAGCCGGTGTCCATTTTGGTCATCAGACCAGAAGATGGAACCCGAAAATGGCTCCCTACATCTTCACGGAACGGAACGGGATCTACATCATCGATCTCCAGAAAACCGTAAAGAAAATCGACGAAGCTTACAGCTTCATGAAAGAAATCACCGAAAGCGGCAAACCGATCCTGTTCATCGGAACAAAGAAGCAGGCGCAGTCGGCAATCGCTGATGAAGCAAAGCGCTGCGGGATGTTCTATGTAAACGAAAGATGGCTCGGCGGCATGCTGACCAACTATAAAACCATTTCTCTTCGGATCAAGAGACTGAAAGAGATCCGCGAGATGGAAACCGACGGTACGTTCAGCGCTCTCACGAAGAAAGAAGTCCTCAAACTTCGCGCAGAAGGAGACCGTCTCGAAAAGTTCCTGGGCGGGATCAAAGACATGAAGGGTATGCCAGGCGCAATCTTCGTCGTCGATCCCAAGAAGGAAAAAATCGCAGTGAAAGAAGCCCGTATCCTTGGAATTCCCATCATCGGCATCGTAGATACCAATTGCGATCCTGACGATGTAGACTACATCATCCCCGCCAACGACGATGCGATCCGCGCAGTCAAGTTGATCGCCGGCAGAATGGCGGATGCTGTCATTGAAGCAAAGCAGGGTGAATCCTTCGACGAAGGCCCTCTGACCACCGCTGCGGAAGTTGCTTCCGATGACGTTGTTGAAGACGAAGAAACCGAAACCGAAGAGTAAAGAGAAGGAGGCCAATCGTATGGCTGTTACTGCAGGAATGGTAAAAGAGCTGCGCGAACGAACCGGCGCAGGCATGATGGATTGTAAAAACGTTCTGACCGAGACCGATGGCAATATCGAAAAAGCCATCGAATTGCTTCGGGAAAAAGGACTGGCGAAAGCTGCAAAGAAAGCGGGAAGAGTCGCTTCGCAAGGACTTGTTCAGCCGGTTTTCGCTGAAGATGGCACAAAAGCAGCGATCATTGAAGTAAATTCAGAAACCGACTTCGTTGCGAAAAACGAAGAGTTTGTTTCCTTTGTCAACGATCTTGCTACGATGGTTCTTGCTCACGACATCGCTGATGTGGATGCACTGCTGGCAACACCGTTCCAGAACGAAGGAACCGTTTCCGACGCGCTGAATGCAAAAATCGCCAAGATCGGTGAAAACATGAGCATTCGAAGATTCGTCAAATGCAGCGACCCCGGCGTCGTTTACGTGGGATATACCCATGGCAACGGTAAGATCGGTGTCGTCGTAGGGTTTGAAACCGAAGCTTCCAAAGAAGACGTCTTTTCCATGGGCAGAGATGTCGCTATGCAGGTTGCATCAATGAGTCCGCGTTTCATCGACGAGTCGGGAGTGGATCCTGCCTACATCGAGAGCGAACGGAACATTTTGATCCAACAGGCGCTCAACGAAGGCAAGCCACAGGAGATCGTAGAAAAAATGGTCGCCGGTCGTCTGAAGAAGGAATTGAAAGAGACCTGTCTGATCGAGCAGAAGTTTGTTAAAAACGGAGACGTCAGCGTTTGTCAGTACATCGAGGAGACCGCAAACACCCTCGGGAAACCGATCAAGGTCGTAGAGATGATACGATTCGAAGTAGGCGAAGGTATCGAAAAGAAGGAAGAAAATTTTGCAGAAGAAGTTGCAAAACAGATGAACAACTAAAAAGCGAATATGGTATAATGAGAGGACACTGCGCATAGTGTCCTTTTCTTAAGTCAATTTTTAGCGAGGAGGGACTATGAAGCCAAAATACAAGAGGATCGTGCTGAAGATCAGTGGGGAAGCGCTGGCCGGAGAAAACAAATTCGGGCTGGATGAGACCATGCTGAACATGGTAGCCGAGCAGGTGAAACAGGTTCTGGATCTCGGCGTACAGATCGCTGTGGTCGTTGGAGGGGGAAACTTCTGGCGCGGCCGCACAAGCAAGAGCATGGACCGAGCGACAGCCGACTACATGGGGATGCTGGCGACCTGCATCAACGCTCTCGCATTGCAGGATGCCTTCGAAACCCTGGGGATCCCGACGAGAGTTCAAACTGCCATCGAAATGAAAGAAGTGGCCGAACCCTACATCCGTCGAAAAGCCATCAGCCATCTGGAAAAAAACATCGTGGTCATTTTCGCGGCAGGCACCGGAAATCCGTTCTTTTCGACAGATACCACAGCGGCATTGCGGGCAGCGGAGATCGAAGCTGATGTCATACTGTTGGCAAAGAATGTCGACGCAGTCTACGATGATGATCCACAGACCAATAAAAATGCAAAACCCTTTGAACGCCTCAATCACAAGGACCTGCTGGACAAAGCCCTGGGGGTCATGGACTCCACTGCAGCATCCTTATGTATGGACAACCACATCCCGATCCACGTGTTCAGTCTCTTTGGCGAAAACAATGTGGTAAAAGCGGTGTGCGGCGAAAAAATCGGCACCATAGTTGAGTAGACGTAACAAGTAAGGAGGATCAAAACATGAGAGATACAATTTCTGATCTCACCACAAAAATGGAAAAGACAAAATCAGTGCTGAAGGAAGACCTGAACACAGTACGTGCAGGGAGAGCCAATCCCGCTTTGCTGGACAAGGTCATGGTCGACTACTATGGCGTTCCTTCACCTTTGAAAAACATAGCAAACGTCTCGGCACCGGAGCCGAGGACCCTTCTGATCGCTCCTTTTGATCCCAAGTCGATCCAGGACATCGAAAAAGCGATCAATATGGCAAATCTGGGGATCAATCCTTCCAATGATGGAAAGTCGATACGACTGGTCATACCTCAGGTAACCGAAGAGCGGAGAAAAGAGCTGACAAAGCTGATCCGTAAAATGGGCGAAGACGCAAAAGTCGCCGTCCGCAACGAACGACGGGATGCCAACGATTCACTGAAAAAGCAGGAAAAAGCCGGAGAATTGACGGAAGACGATTTGAAGCACGATCTGGATCAAGTGCAGAAGAAAACCGATGCCTGTATCAAAGACATCGACGATATCATTGCACAAAAGGAAAAAGAGATCCTGGAGGTTTGATGATCGATCTTCTGGGCACCGATCTTAGGATCGCTATAAAACTGCTACAGGAAGCGGAAGCAGAGTACGAAATACTGATGACGAAAACGCCCTTTGGAGACCCTCCCGACGGGATCGAAAAGGTCATTCGTCAGGAGATCCGTGACGGCATCTATCGCTTGACGGTATGTAGGGTGCCGGATTCCTTCCGATAACAGGCAGACAGGGGACGGTTTCAACGAAAACCGTCCCTGTATTGAATTGAGGTGACAATCCTTTGGACAAGGAAAGAATTCCTTTGCATATTGCCATCGTGATGGATGGCAACGGGCGTTGGGCGGCAAAGCGGTCTCTGCCTCGACTGGCCGGACACAATGCCGGCATGGGCGTACTGAAGGAAATCGTGAAAAGCTGTTCCTCCCTCGGCGTCGGTCATCTGACCGTCTATGCATTCTCGACGGAAAACTGGAAACGCCCGGAAGACGAAGTCGGAGGTATTTTCCGTATTCTGGTCGCCTATGTGGAAAAGGAACTGGCAGAACTTCATCAGAACAACGTTCGAGTGACCGTGCTCGGCGATTACAGCGCTCTCCCCCGGGAGGCGGTCATCAAACTGGATGAAGCGCTGGATCGCACGAAAGAGAATACCGGACTTGCCTTTCACATTGCTCTCAACTATGGTAGCAGAGACGAGATCTTGCAGGGAGTCAGATCCTTGGCAACGGAAGTCGGGGAAGGAAGATTGCGGATCGAAGACATCGACGCGCAGAAGCTTTCAGACCACCTGTATACGAGAGGAATTCCGGATCCGGACCTGGTGATCCGGACAAGCGGAGAAAAGAGACTGTCGAATTTCTTGCTGTGGCAGAGCGCTTACAGCGAGTTTGTGTTTACCGATGTGTATTGGCCGGATTTCACACCGGCGCATTTGTGCGCGGCGATCGAAGAGTATCAGGGACGATCCCGCCGGTTCGGAGGCGTAAAATGAAGACAAGAGTGATTTCCGGATTGCTCCTGGTTCCCCTGCTGGTCGTGGTGTATTTTGGCGGACCGCTTCTTTGGGCGCTTTGTTTTCTGATCGCCGTTCTTGGCTTTCGGGAATTTGCCGGAGGGTTTGAAAAGATCGATGTTAAGGTCGATATCAAAATCGGCTATGGTGCTGCGGTGCTCCTGTACATCGGAGGATATTTCTTCCCGAGACCGGATTTTCTGCTCCTTTGGATCGTTCTTGTCATGGCAGCGAGCTTTTTTTCCATGTTTCAATTGGAACGAAAAAAGCTGGCGGATGGGATGGCGACATTGATCAGTGTTCTTTACGTCGTATTCTTCTCCTACCACATGGTTTTGATCGACCGGTCCCAGGCCCCACTCATGATTTGGTTGGTTCTTTTTGCTGCTTTTGGAACCGATATCATGGCATACTTCAGCGGATACCTTTTTGGAAAGCACAAGTTGTCTCCCAAGATCAGTCCGAAGAAGACAGTGGAAGGAGCCATCGGCGGAACCATCGGCAGCATCGTTTTGTGTACCATTGCCGGATATATCATGATGCCGGATCTGATCCTGCAGTCAGCGCTGATCGGACTTCTGGGAAGCGTGGCAGCCCAGCTTGGCGATCTGACGGCTTCGATGTTCAAGAGAAATATGGGCATCAAGGATTATGGAGATCTGATCCCTGGACATGGAGGCGTTCTGGACCGGTTTGACAGCGTGCTGTTTGCAGCTCCCTTCGTGTACTATTTTGTTCTTTTTGCAGTTTGATCCTATGATCGAGGAAACTAAGCATGAAACGAATTGCCATTCTGGGCTCCACCGGTTCCATCGGCACCCAGACTCTGGATATCATAAAGAGAAACCCTGAATCCTTGTCCGTCGCGGCTTTGAGTTGCGGACGGAACTTGGATGTTCTGGAACAACAGATCCTGGTCCATCGGCCCGGGATCGTCTGCGTGGAAACTGAATCCGATGCAGGCGCACTGCAACGACGTCACAAAGAGCTTACGGTTTTATGGGGCGAGGACGGCCTGCGTCAGCTTGCCGAGACGGCAGAGTACGACCTGCTTCTCAACGCTCTTGTGGGCATGCGGGGGCTGTCTCCCACGATGGAAGCGATCGAAAGCAAAAAAGACATCGCATTGGCCAACAAGGAGACCCTTGTCGCTGGGGGCGGGATCGTCATGGACGCGGCGCAAGTCGCCGGCGTGAACATACTCCCAGTAGACAGCGAGCACAGCGCCATCTTCCAGGCACTGCAAGGAAATCAAGGACAACCGGTGCGCCGGATCCTCTTGACTGCTTCGGGTGGACCGTTTTTTGGGTATACAAGTAAGGAATTGGCCAGCGTTACGAGAGAACAGGCGTTGCGACACCCCAACTGGGTCATGGGGCAGAAAATAACCATCGATTCAGCAACGATGATGAACAAAGGGCTGGAAGTCATCGAAGCTCACTGGCTGTTCGACCTGGCTCAGGACAAAATCGAAGTGGTGATCCATAGAGAGAGCATCATACATTCGATGGTGGAGTTTTCGGATCACTCGACCATCGCGCAGATGGGAGTGCCGGACATGCGGGTCCCCATCAGCTATGCGTTGCATTACCCGAATCGAGTGAGAAATGAGGTTGCTCCCCTGGATCTCGTCGCAATTGGCAAACTGACCTTTGCGGCTCCGGATCTTCAAGCGTTTCGCTGCCTTGCACTGGCATACGAAGCGCTGCGAAGCGGCGGAACCTATCCGGTGGCATTGAATGCCGCCAACGAAGTCCTGGTGGAACAGTTCCTCGCAGGCAGGATCGGCTTTACCGACATACAAAATGGAATCGAACGGATCCTGGAACGACATGATCCAATGTATGATCCGACTCTTCCGGACATTCTGGAAGCGGATCGCAACACGAGAAAGGAACTTGCATAGTGGGAACAACGTTTATCTACGCAGTATTGATATTTTGTCTCTTGATCTTTGTTCATGAGTTTGGTCATTTCATCGCCGCCAAGTCGGTCGGGATCCGTGTCAACCAATTTGCGTTGGGGATGGGTCCTGTGATCCTTCGCTTTGGAAAAGGTGAAACAGAGTATTCGCTACGGTTGTTTCCCATCGGCGGCTTTGTGAAAATGGAAGGGGAAGACGAGGAATCAGAAGATCCCCGTTCCTTCGGTTACAAAAACATCTGGCAAAAGGGCCTGGTCGTGATCGCCGGATCGGTGATGAACGTCCTGACCACTATTGTGATCATTACCCTTATGGCCTTGATCGCCGGTCTCGCGACCAACATCATCGACGAAGTCAGCCCCGGATTTCCGGCGGAGGCGGCGGGTTTGCTTCCCGGAGACCGGATCGTACAAATCGACCAGACCCAGGTAAGAGAGTGGGACGAAGTGTTGTCGACCATCGGGTCCGGTACCGGAGATACGATCAAGATCACAGTGGAAAGGGCAGGAGAGACGCTCGTCCTGACCAGCGGTGTGGTTAAAGCAGAAGATGGAAGACGCATCATCGGCGTCACCTCAAGAGGGGAACATAACGTATTTCGCTCACTGATCGCCGGTGTGGACAGCACCTGGCGCTGGACGGTGGAGATGCTCTCTTATCTTGGCTTGTTGTTTACCGGAAAAGGCTCCATGCAAGATCTGGTGGGTCCTGTCGGCATCGTGAGCATGATCAGTGACCAGGCGAAGCTGGGATTGCTCTACATCGCTAATTTGACCGCATTGATCAGCCTGAACCTGGCGATCGTAAACATGCTGCCCTTCCCTGCGCTGGATGGAGGAAGAATTTTATTTCTTCTGATCCGGCAGGTGACCGGCAAAGCCATCAGCGATGAAGTGGAAGGAAAGATCCATTTCGGAGGCATTCTTTTGCTGTTCGCATTGATGATCTATCTGGTGATCCAGGATGTCGGGCGTTTCTTTGTATAACAGAGGAGAGTGATCATGAGGAGACACACAAAACAGGTGCAGTGCGGCAACGTGGCCATCGGCGGCGGCGCTCCTGTCTCCATCCAATCGATGACCAATACCGACACGAGAAATGTGAAAGCAACTGTGGATCAGATCAAGCGGCTTGCCGAGGCGGGCTGTCAGATCGTTCGCTGCGCCATCCCGGATGTGGAAGCGGCGGCAGCCTTCGGGCAGATCAAGAAGCTGTCGGATCTGCCCCTGGTGGCGGACATCCACTTTGACTATCGTCTTGCCCTGTCCGCCATCGAAAACGGCGCGGACAAAGTCAGGATCAATCCCGGCAACATCGGATCGCCCGAACGGGTCCGCGCCGTTTTTGCTGCCGCCAAAGAGCGGGGGATCCCGGTCCGGATCGGGGTGAATTCCGGTTCTCTTGAAACCGAACTATTAGTGAAATACGGCGGTGTGACAGCGGAAGCCCTGGCAGAAAGCGCCTTGAATGCGATACGACAAGTGGAAGAAACCGGGTTTGACAACATAGTTGTCTCCATCAAGGGCTCCAACGCCAAACTGAATTTCGATGCTCACAATTGCATCGCTGAGCAGATGCCGTACCCGTTGCACATCGGGATCACCGAGTCGGGAACCATAACAAGCGGAAAGGTGAAGTCCGCGGTGGGGATCGGCGCGCTGCTTCTTGCGGGGATCGGCGATACGATGCGGGTATCCCTCACAGGAGACCCGGTGGAAGAAGTGCTCTTTGCCAAAGAGATCCTTCAAGCAGCCGGCCTTCGAAAAAAAAGGATCGATCTGATATCTTGCCCGACCTGCGGACGGACCAGGGTTGATCTTCAAGAGATCACAGCACAAGTAGAAGAACGGATCCTGGCATTGGAACCACGCTGGGAAGCAGAAGACAAACCGCCGATCACCGTTGCGGTCATGGGTTGCGAGGTCAACGGCCCGGGAGAAGCAAGAGAAGCCGATGTAGGGATCGCTTTTGGCAAGGATCGCTGCCTGTTGTTTCAAAAGGGAGAGATCGTCGGGCGGTATTCTCCCGGTGAAGTGACCGAAGCATTGTTTCGACTTTTAGATGATATGAAAGAAAACGGAGCGACTACTAAGTGAGAGCAGTACTGGAACACAACATAAACTGGGACCGTATTGAAAAGCGTCCCGGAGGATCCTATCGTTTCCACATCGGAAGGGCCGCCATCGAAGAGGAAAGCCATACCCTCAAACTGGAGGTCTTTCTCAATTTTCACATCCCAAACGAAGACAAAGACAAGATCAATAGCCAGTTGTTGCATGAGTTTTCCGATGTTTCCGCGATCGACCTTGAGATCCTCTTTCTGGAGGACCTGCCGGAGGAAGCAAGAGAACTCAAACCTCTTCTGCAAAAAGAATCCGCCCAGGGAAAGCCGGGAAAGCAGATTCTCGGGAAGGCTATAAAGGAACCAGTGGTTTCCATCGCCGATATGGTCGCCTCCGGAGAGACGGCGGTCATCGAAGGGACCATCTTTCGCAAGGAAGCCCGCTCGCTGAAGAACAATAAAAAAATGGTGACACTACTGATCACAGATCTCACCGACTCCGCCTGTATCAAGCTGTTCACGTCGGAAGCGAAGTGGGAAGAGCTGGAAGATCAACTCAGAGAAGGAAACCGCATCCGGGTCAAAGGCCTTGCGGATCACGACACCTATGAGGCAGCTGCGGTGTTGATGGCAAAAGACATTCAAAGAGTCGATGCCATCGGTCGGCAGGACGGTTCGGCGAAAAAACGGGTAGAGCTTCATTCCCATACCAAGATGAGCGCAATGGATGGGCTCAACGACGTGAACCAGATGCTGGATACGGTCGCCGGATGGGGACACAAGGCTATAGCAATCACCGATCACGGCGTAGTACAGTCCTTCCCGGAAGCCGCCCGCCATGTAAAAAAGAAGAAGCTGGACCTCAAAGTCATTTACGGAATGGAAGGATATCTGACCGACGAAAAAGGTAAAAAATCCAACCATATCATTCTTCTTGCAAAAAACAGAACCGGCCTGACCAATCTGTACCGGCTCGTTTCCCTGTCCCATCTGGAACATTTTTATCGCAAGCCTAGAATACCAAAGCAGTTGCTTACCCAGTATCGGGAGGGGTTGTTGATCGGTTCTGCCTGCGAAGCGGGGGAAGTGTTTCAAGGAATCGTCTCCGGTCTTCCGGAGTCAGAGCTGGTTGCCATCGCCGATTTTTATGATTATCTCGAGATCCAACCGATCATCAACAACCGCTTTCTCATCGAAGCCGGCAAAGCAAAGGATGACGAAGAACTCAGAGAATTCAACCGTAGGATCGTAGCGCTGGGCGAGAAGACAGGCAAGCCGGTGGTGGCCACCTGCGACGCTCATTACGGCAGCAACGAAGAAAGCCTCTACCGCAGGATACTCATGGCGGGACAAGGGTATAAGGACGCGGAAAACGGAGAAGGCCTATTTTTGCGCACGACAGAAGAAATGCTCTCCGAGTTTGCGTATTTAGGTGAAAACACCGCAAAAGAAGTCGTCGTCGAAAACACAAACAAAATCGCCGACCAGATCGAATGCATCTCTCCGGTACCGGAAGGCAGATTTCCTCCCAAAATAGAAAACGCAGATGAGAAGCTCCGCTCCCGCTGTCTTGCCAATGCCAAAGCGCTTTACGGCGAGCCGTTGCCGGAGATCGTCGCAAAGCGACTGGAGCGGGAACTGTCATCGATCATAAGCAACGGCTATGCTGTCATGTACGTATCTGCAGAGCTGTTAGTGGAGCGTTCCCTCAAGGACGGGTACCTGGTCGGATCCAGAGGATCCGTCGGCTCATCTCTTGCCGCGACCATGGCGGGGATCACCGAAGTCAATCCCTTGCCGCCCCATTACATCTGCGAAAACCTTGCCTGCCGTCACTCTCACTTTCCGGAATCCCCGGGGGTCGACTGTGGTGTCGACCTGCCGGACTATCTGTGTCCGGTCTGTGGAAGCAACTGCAGCAAGGAGGGCTTCCACATTCCTTTCGAAGTTTTTCTGGGATTTGAAGGAGACAAGGAGCCGGACATCGATCTGAACTTCGCCGGCGAGTACCAATTGACTGCCCATAAATTTCTAGAAGAGATCTTCGGAAGAGAGAACGTCTTCCGTGCCGGAACCATAGGAACCATTGCAGAGCGCACCGCCTTCGGCTTCGTCAAAAAGTACTACGAGGAGAAAGGCACTGAGGTCAACAAGTGGGAGATCGAGCGTCTGGTCAGCGGTTGCACCGGAGTGCGCAGAACCACAGGCCAGCATCCCGGAGGGATCATCATCGTGCCCCGGGGTCACGAGATCTATGAGTTCTGTCCGGTCCAGCATCCGGCGAATGCGATGGACACCGACATCATAACCACCCACTTCGACTACCACTCCATCGACGAAAACCTCTTGAAGCTCGACATTCTCGGCCACGACGTGCCGTCAATGATTCGTCTTCTACAGGATATGACCGGCGTCGATCCGTTGTCCGTTCCATTGAAAGACCCCAAAGTCGATACGATCTTTGTCGGCACAAAGGGACTGGACATCGTTGTACAAGACTATCCTGGGACCCACGGAACCTATGGGATACCGGAATTTGGAACCCGGTTTGTCCGGCAAATGCTCGATGATATCCGGCCAAGCCGCTTTTCCGACCTGATACGGATCTCCGGGTTTTCCCACGGCACCGATGTGTGGATCAACAATGCCCAGGAGTTGATTCGAAACGGAACAGCGACGATCACCGAGGCTATCTCCACACGAGACGACATCATGAACGACCTGATCGCGAAGGGCGTACCGTCCAAGGTAGCGTTCAAGGTCATGGAAAGCGTCAGAAAAGGGAAGGGTGTCACCGACGAGGAAGCAAAGATCATGTCCCAGAATGGTGTCGCCGACTGGTACATCGAATCCTGTCGCCGCATACAGTACATGTTTCCCAAAGCACATGCGGTGGCCTACGTCATGATGTCCTACCGGATCGCCTATTACAAGGTCTACCACCCGCTGGCGTTTTATGCAGCGTTCTTTTCCATGAAAATCACCGACTTCAACAGCACCGTCATCATGGAAGGATTCCACGGCGTGAAGCGGCGGATCCGGGAAATCGAAGAAAAGGGAAAAAGCACGACACAAAAAGAAGAGGACGAGTTGATCGTCCTTGAGGTTGCGCTGGAATGCTATGGAAGAGGGTTTGGATTTTTGCCCTATGACAGGCACAAGTCCGATGCGACACGGTTTAAGATCGAAGAAGGCCAGCTTCGGCCTCCTTTTATGGCGCTCAACGGCGTCGGAGAAAACGCCGCAAAGAAGCTCTCAGAGGAACAAAGCAAAGGCGAATTTTTCTCCATTGACGACCTGCGGTGCCGGACCAAACTGAACAAGACTGCATTAGAGACCATGCGACAGGCAGGGATGCTTTCTGACCTGCCGGAAACCGATCAGTTGGAATTGTTCTGATCCGTTTCCTCCTTGTAGGACTTGACCTTGATCGCGCCGACGGTGATGAAACCGACGGCAGCGATTTTCCCCATCGTCTTGGCTCCGTTCATTATCTTCTTGCCGTCCCGCTGTTTCACGCCATCGATGATTTCTCCGCTATTCTCGATGACCAGCTTTGCATTGTTGATGTAGTTTTTTACGACACGGCCACCGGCGCCGAGAAGATCGTCGCGCCCCTGGCGAAGCCGCTTCGGTTTCTTTGAAACACCACCCACGACCATATCCGTGGCGCCACTCACCGCCTGTCCCGCGATCTGCCCTGTCAGTATCGTTGAATCGATGATGCTGTCGCCCAATTCATCCAGAATCTTGATTTTTGTCACGTGACCGATAATGGAGATCGTTCCGCCGACGATTCCCCCAACCACTGCGCCGCCGATGATGGCGGTTTTTTTAATAAAATCCATATGCGATGTCCTTTCTTTGTGTGACACCATTATACAACAATGATATAATGAATCAAATAAATATCGATCCTTCTTGCGTAGGAAGCCAAACAGGTGAGAAAAACGATGGAAGATTGCAACAAATTACGACAGCACGACTGGAAAAAATCTCAGCTTCTCTTACACTCCTGCCTCGAAAGTCCAAGGGACATGATCATCCTTGCAATCGATCCGGACTACGATTATTACTATTTCAACAAAGCCCATAAGGCAGCCATGAAATATGCCTATGGTATAGACGTTGCGATGGGCATGAATCTACTTGACTGTATCACATCGGAATCTGACCGTAAAAACGCAAAAATGAATTACGATATGGCGATGCAGGGGATCTCCCACAGCACAGTACAACAGTACGGGGACAAGGCTATCAGCTATTATGAGACCTTTTACAATCCGATCCGGGACGATGACGATCGAATCATCGGCGCGACGGCTTTTGCCCGAAATATCTCTGATCGGGTTCAATCAGAAGAAGCTTTGGTCCAGAGCCGCGACGAGTTAATGCGTCAAAACAATTTATTCAACACGCTCCTTGACATCATGCCGGTGGGCGTTTTTATGGTAGATGCCCCTTCGGGGACCCCTATATTGGCAAACGTGGCAGCCAGAGAACTCCTGGGGCAAGGCATCCTCCCATCAGCCACAAAGCAGAACCTGAGTGAGGTCTATCAGGCATATCGCATGAACGGTGAGGATCATTACCCGCCGGAAGAGATGCCGATCCTTCGGGGCATGAATGGAGAGGTGTCCCACATCGATGATATGGTCGTGATACGGCCGGATAAAACAAAACGGTATCTGGAAATCTATGGATCTCCGGTGAAAGACAGCAATCAAAAGATATGGGCCAGTCTTGTCAGTTTTCTTGACGTCACAGAGCGAAAGGAAATGGAACTCAAACTTGCCAAAGAAACAAAAATACTGGAAGCAACGTTGAAATCCGTGGGAGATGGAGTCATTGCCTGCGACAAAAATGGACAGGTCACATTTTTGAATCCGGTGGCAGAAAAACTCACCGGATGGTCCAACCAGGAAGCGATAGGAAAACCGCTCAACCATGTGTTTCGCATTGAAAATGAGAAGGCGGAGCCAATCGGCGAGAGCTTTTTCGACCAGATCCTGACCTATGGGAGAACGATCGAACTGGATGAGCATGCGATTCTGGTCTCAGCAGACGGAACCAAACGGGCGATCGAAGATAGTGCCGCTCCGATTTTGCTGGACCAGAACGAAATATCGGGAGCGGTGATCGTGTTCAGCGACAGCACCGAAAAACAGAAGAGAATCGATGAAATCGAGTACTTGAGCTACCATGATCATCTCACCGGATTGTATAACCGAAGATTCTTTGAAGAAGAGATCGATAGACTTGACACAGAACGCAATTTGCCGATCACCATCATCATGGGAGATGTCAACGGCCTGAAGCTGATCAACGATTCCTTTGGTCACGAAGTCGGAGACGAACTGTTGATCAAAACCGCAGAGGTCATCGCGACAGAATGTCGGGAGGATGACATCGTTGCCCGACTGGGAGGCGATGAGTTCGTCATATTGCTTCCTAAGACCAACGAAACGCAAGCGGCCCTCCTGGTCCAGCGGTTGAAAAGCGGATTGAACAGCCATCGCATCGGACCGATCACCCTGTCGGTGTCCTTTGGGTACGAAACGAAAACAAGTGTGAGCCAAGACATCAAGGAACTGCTCCGGCTGACCGAAGATCATCTGTATCGTCACAAACTCTTTGAAAGCGTAAGTATGCGCAGCAGGACCGTCGACCTGATCCTCGGAACGTTGCATGAAAAAAACAAGCGGGAAATGCTCCATTCCAAACGGGTCGGCGAAATAGCCGAAGCCATTGCCGACAGCATGGGATACGGCACAGACGATGTGAACCAGATTCGTGTCGCCGGCGTCATGCACGATATCGGGAAAATAGGCATCGACGAGTCGATTTTAAACAATACAAACAAGCTGACCGAGGAAGAATGGGAACAGATGAAACGGCATTCCGAGATCGGATACCGGATCCTTAGCTCAGTCAACGAATTTGCGGAGATGGCCGAGTACGTGCTGGAGCATCAGGAGCGATGGGACGGAACCGGCTACCCGAAAGGCCTGAAGGAAGAAGAAATCTCAGTGCCGGCCAGGATCATCTGCATCGCCGACGCCTTCGACGCCATGACAACCGAACGCACCTACAAGCGGACACTGACCAAAGAAGAGGCGGCAGAAGAGCTTCGACTCGGCGCCGGAACACAATTTGACCCCGCGATCATCGAACTCTTTCTAGCACGAGTGCTGGAAAAACTCTAAGATCCGAATTATTTCCCGCCAGAACGATAAAAGGGTTGCAATCCCATGCCCCCATGGGTATAATATCACTTGTCACGATTTTATGCGCCCGTAGCTCAGCTGGATAGAGTGCCTGACTACGAATCAGTAGGTCGGGGGTTCGAATCCCTCCGGGCGTGCCACAGAACGACCCACCGCAAGGTGGGTTTTTTTGTGGCGCGCTCGGAGGGATTCGAACCCGAAAGGGCAGCGAGGAACAGAAAAGCGCGCAAGCGCTTTTCCTGAGCCGGTCCGCAGAGCGCCACGCGGTCAAGGACGGCAGATGCGCAGCAGATGCAGATAATGTACAATTAGTTTCGCAAATTAGAATTCGAGCCCAAAAATAGAAAGGACATGGGCGAGGCCGTTTGGTAAAATAGAGTTGCAACACACAAAC